>CAYXTW010000053.1:0-23237 GCA_964467955.1 uncultured Ignavibacteriaceae bacterium
AACCTCATCATTAACAATAGAGATATTAAATGTTCTCTCTGCGGAATAAACGTTTTGTCTATATTCGTTTAATTCTATATTACTTGGCTATCCTATTTACTATACCTATAAATATGCTTGCCAATGAAAATATGCCTTCGCAATTTAATTTTATTTGGCCGGGGTCCTTCCGAATTCGTTGATATTTATATCTTTACCCGCGAGTCACGCTTTATTCCATGAACCGGCCTGCCTTTTTAAAATATGTATATGGCAGGTAGAAATTATTCCGAATAACAAATCGCCAATGGGGGTAGCCGAAAAATTAGTGGTTTTTCATTATTTTTCTACGTATAATGCTTTGTGTACATAATATTTGGACGCGAAATAGTATTGTATGAAGAACGAATCAGCAAAGATCGAACGGCATCGCCGTGATATCAGCGAGATCGTTAATTCCATGCGCTTATTGCAGGGAACGGCTCAAAGGCAGTCGCGCGAGTTCATTCGAAAGTATCGAATTACCGGCCAGCAATTGGGTGCACTGCGCATCATAGGCATGTCGCCGGGTATTTCTCCCGGTAAACTCAGTGAACGGATGTATCTGCACATCAGCAGCACTTCGGGAATCGTTGGCCGTCTGGAAAAAAGGGGATATGTCACGCGAAAGCGCAGCGATGAGGATCATCGGATAGTACATCTGAAAGTAACCGCCCGGGGCAGGCGTGTTATCGGGAGAACGCCGCTGGCCGGAATGGGACTTTTAATCCATACTATCGATAAACTTTCGGCCGGGCAATTGAATGATATTCTGAAAGGGCTAAGACTACTCTTAGACATGATGAAAATAAAAGGCGAACGCCGCCTTAATAGAAGAATATAACGACAATATAAGCGAAAGATGACAGGAAAAATGGCAGAAGAGCATATGGATGAGGAGCAAAAGCCGACACCGGACACCCCGAACCATCGCAGGAAGAGATTTTTTATTCCGGTGTTGCTGTTACTGGTAATTGCCATCGTGGTAGTTTTCTACTGGTATGAATTCCTTCGTGGTTATGTTGCCACCGATGATGCCGTGATTGACAGCGACGCCGTGACAATCAGTTCGAAAATCCTTGGTCGCCTCACGACTTTGAGAGCGGACGAAGGTGACTCGGTGACGGCGGGGGATTTACTGGTGCAAATGGATGACTCGGATCTGAAAGCTCAGGAGGCGCAGGCTCAGGCCGCTCTTGACTATGTACAGCAGAATGTACAGGTTGCGAAAATAGCTTTGGACCAGGCCAGGGACGACTTCTATCGTGACTCAGTTCAATTCGAGAATAACGTGATCACTCGTCAGCAGTTCGATCATGCCGGCAAAGCTCTGGAAATGGCGCGGGCACAGCAGGCTGTCGCATTCAGCCACGTCAAAGCCTCACAGGCGCAGTTGGCGGTAATCCAAACGCAACTTAAAAACACCAGAATTATCGCCTCTACCTCGGGTGTCGTGGCCCGGAAATGGGTCGTCCCCGGCGATATTGTCCAGCCGGGCCAGCCGATCTTCACCCTATTTGATCTGAATGATGTCTGGATAACGGCGAATTTCGAGGAAACTAAACTGGCGTCTATCCACCCGGGAGATTCCGTCGAGATATCGGTCGATGCATTTCCCGGCCGGAACCTTATGGGCACAGTCGAATTGATAGGTGCCGCGGCAGGGTCACAATTCTCTCTCATACCACCCAACAACGCCTCCGGCAACTTCACGAAGGTTACCCAGCGAGTTCCGGTCAAGATTGTATTTACAAACCTTGATAACTCTGACCCCGGCAAACGGCCGGTCCTGCTGCCGGGTATGTCGGTGGAAGTGAAAATACGGATTACGGAGAAATAAATGACGGCAGCTTCCCGGTGGCATGATTTTCGCTTAAAATTGATTCGAGACTACCCACTGCTTCGGCCCGAGCACCCGTCGTATCGTTGGCTGGTTCTCGCCGGAGTCATGATTGCAACCTTCATGGCGGTGCTGGATGCCACAATCGTTAACGTTGCTCTACCGAAACTTATGTCCTCGTTCGGCGTATCGGTCGATCGCGTGGAATGGGTTCTGACCGCCTACCTGCTGGTTTTCGGCGTAATGCTGCCGACCTCCGGCTGGCTCGCGGACCACTTCGGGTATAAGCTGATCTTCACGGTCGGATTGCTGTTATTCACTACCAGTTCATTTCTGTGCAGCCTGGCCTGGGATTTCAATGTGCTGATATTCTTCAGAGTGCTTCAGGGAACCGGTTCGGGTATACTGATGCCGGTCGGGATGGCCATCATTACTCGTGAGTTTCCACTCGAAAAGCGTGGAATCGCCCTGGCGTTCTGGTCAATGGCCGCGTCAGCTTCGGTCTCGCTGGGTCCGACTATAGGTGGATATCTAATCGATCGCTATTCCTGGCACACAATTTTCGATGTCAACGTCCCGGTCGGTATTTTCGGGATGATTGTGGCTGTGATCATCCTTCGCGAGCGCAAGGCCGCCGATGTCCGGACTTTTGATCTTGTAGGATTCATCTCGCTTGCCGCCTTCCTTACATCTCTTCTGCTGGCCCTGGCCAGCGGCAATTCCGCATGGAATACCGGCGGCTGGACATCCAATTACATTCTGACCTGCTTTGCCATATCAGTTGTGTCACTGGTAATCTTCCTGATTACGGAATTTACTATCGCGCATCCGCTCATAGAACTCAGGCTCTTCAAAAACTTCAATTTCGGGTTCTGTAACATCGTGCTGTTTCTGGTCGGAGTAGGGATGTTCGGCAGCACTTTCCTAGTGCCCATTTATTTGCAGGACTCACTGGGTTATACACCATTGCAGGCGGGTCTCGTCTTTCTTCCGGTGGGCGTTCTGCAGGGAATAGTAGCTCCTCTGGCCGGATTGTTTAGTGATCGATTTACTCCGAAAATTCCATCAATTCTCGGTCTTCTTCTGATGGCTTTCACCTTCTACCAATTCTCTACTTTATCCTTATATTCCGGCCGGCATGATATAACCTTTCCGCTCATCCTTCGCGGAATCGCCATAGGAGCACTATTTGCACCGCTCATGACCATGGCCATTTCGGAAATATCACATCAGAAGATGGCCCAGGCCTCCGGTCTATTAAACGTTGTTAGACAGATAGGCGGGAGTTTCGGCGTGGCAGTATTCGGCACAATCCTGGCTCGTCGCACCATCTACCACGCGGCAATGTACGGCGAACAGGTCAATGCCTACTCCGACACGTTTCGACAGACACTCATGAAACTGCAATCATGGGTGGTGGGTGCTACCGGAAGCACGCCCGGAGAGGCATTGACAAAAGCCAAGGCGCTGATCGGAATGTTTGTCAGCACCCAGGCCTTTATCAGGGCGATTGATGACGTGTTTCTTCTTGCGGGCGTGATTCTTCTTATTGGCATTATACCTCTCCTCGTGATACGAACGCGCCGAGCCGTTACGCGCCGTCCTCCCGGGAATAAACCAGTAACCGCGCGGGCCGAATAGGATAGCGAATATGAAAACAGTTTCAGTTATTTTGATAACGATTATGGCAGGTTGGTGCGCCGGTACGGCAGCGGCACAGACAGGGCTTTCCGACTCCATCACCGTCGAGCAGGCGGTCGGATTGACACTTAAGAATCACGCAGCTATCCGGCAGGCGGAATACGGAATGATTGCCTCGGCGGCGCGGATTGATGTCAATCGCACTGCTCTTTATCCGGACATATCACTCGGAGGGCAATATGTTCGGATCGGGCCGGTACCGACATTCGACCTTCCCGGTCAGGGTCCTCTCGAACTGGCCCCTCACGATAATTACGATTTTCATCTCGGTCTGCGTCAGACGTTGTACGATTTCGGCCGAACGGATAAAGCCGTCAAAATGGCGGAAACGTCCCACCAGGCGGCTGCCGACAATATCGATTTGGTCAAATTCAACCTCGCATACCGGACAATCGATGTTTTTAACAGTATTCTTATATTGCATCAGCGAATTGCCGTTCTCGATGAACAGCTTCAGACGCTTAATCAACATTTGGAGATTAGTGTCAAGAAATTGGAGGCCGGGACTGCAACTGATTTCGATACTCTGACTATCCGGGTAAGAATCGCGGTCGTACAGAGCGACCACATCGATGCCATGCATGCGCTGGAGACACAGAATATAATGTTTCGGCAGTTGACCGGGCTCTCTTCGGACACGCCGATTAACCTGCGCGGGGCCTTTGCTTTTAAAAAAGTGACTCTCGAACCAGACTCACTGATGACGGTTGCCGAAGAACGGCGGCCGGAATTGATACTCGCCCGTGACGCCGAAACCAGTGCCGCCGCACGGTCGCATCTGGCGGCTCTGGGCGATAAACCGTTCCTGGCTCTGAACCTCGCCACCGGATTCAAGAACGGGTACGTGCCTGATCTGAATACCTTACGAGGGAATTACGCGGCCGGGCTCGAATTGAAAATCCCCGTCTTCAATGGTCACCGAACGAGGCATCAGAAGGCGGAAGCCGATGCCGACCTTAATTCCGCCCGGGCCCACACGGCCGATATGAAACGACAAATTCGTTCCGAGGTCCTTCAAGCGATAGCGAGTGTCAATTCAAGTCTGGAAAAAATCTCGAGTACCGAAACGCAGGTGCGTCAAGCCGAAAAAGCGGTATCCATGGCCCGTGTCCGGTATACCGCAGGGGTAATCACCAATCTTGACCTGCTCGATGCAGAGACGACACTGTCACAGGCTAAATTGATCCGCCTTCGGGCATTTTACGACTACACGATGAGCCTGTATGCGCTCGACAGAACAACCGGCAGAAAAGTGTGGTAATCGGCCCGACATTACGGCATATTATCTTTATGATAGATGCAGATGAATATCCGATTCTGGAATTCGATCCGGAGAAGCGAGCAATTATAAATCCATCGGATGTGTATGAGTCGATTGATATATCCGAACATTGTGTTATATGTTTTTTTCGGGATGTCGTTGAGCATGTCGCGAAGACTCATCAGACGCGGGTCGTTTTTACTGAAAGGGGCGTCTATGGATCGAGCAACATATACGAATTCGAACATAATGGGAAACGGGTGGCCTTTTTTCATCCCCTTGTAGGAGCCTCATTCGCCGCAGCGTTCCTTGAAATAGCCATCGCCCTGGGATGTAAAAAGTTCGTTGCCTGCGGTGGAGCCGGCGTCCTCGATCGAGGCATTTCCGTCGGCGATATTACTATACCGACCGCGGCAATTAGAGACGAAGGCGTCTCATATCATTATCTTCCGCCCGGGCGACAGATTGAAGCAAATGTGCAGGCTGTCAGGGCAATCACGTCTATGCTTGATGAGCATAAAGAAACATATCGCGTTGGAAAGACCTGGACAACGGATGCGATTTTCCGTGAAACAGATTCAAAAGTCAAACTCCGTAAATCAGAAGGATGTATTGTCGTCGAAATGGAAGCGGCGGCGCTTTTTGCTGTAGCGCAATTTCGTGACGTACAATTAGGGTACATTCTCTTTGGCGGCGACGACGTATCCGGCGAGGAATGGGATCGACGTCCCGAAGAACCGAGAATGCCGATAGCCGAAAAGCTATTTTGGCTGAGCGTTGAAGCCTGCCAGAGACTATAATGGAATTTTGCGCGCCGGGAATTTCGATTGAGCGATCGTCAGTTTTGACACAGGGAAAAGAGCGAGAGTATACGGTCGAACCTGCTACCGACGCAGATTTATCGGTCCGGTTTTGCCTTTTGCAGTTTCGGGCATTTTGCGATAGACAATCCATGCTCCGATGATGGACATACCGCCGGCAACCAGAAAAGGCAAATCAAAGAAAGCCACGACCAGCAGACCGGCGATTAACGGCCCGAGGGCGATTCCCAGACCGAAGCCCATCGTCACCACGCTCATCTGCCGGCCAGCGCTGTCGGCGCTGGACAAATCAGCGACTACCGCAAAGGCCGGTGCAACAATCGCCGCCGAAGCCAAACCCTGAAAAATTCGTAGAGCGGTCAACTGCAGCATCGATGTTGCCTCACCCAGTAGAATGGTCGCCGGAGCCATCAGCAGCAGTCCGGATATAACCAGAGGTCTTCGCCCGATGCTGTCGGAAAGCCGACCCAGCGGCACCTGGGATAACAGCCTGCCGATCATTAAACCACTAAACGCGATACTAAAACTGAAGGCATTCATATTCAGGCGCGCGTTAAATTCATTCTCCAATGTGGTAACCATCGAAAAGGCATTGGCTGCCAGAAAAGTTGCGATGCCGGCGCTCAGGATTCCCGGATTCAGCAATGATCGATCGATTATCCTGAACGGAGGATCGCTATTCTTCCTCGTCTCGATCGGAGTATCTTTAATCCAGAGCTGCACCAGCAGGACTGCCAGAAATACAAAGGTTGCCCCAGCGTAAAACGCGGCATTAAAGCCGAGATGAACCTGGAAAAAGCCCCCGATTAATGGGCCGATCGCGAATCCGATCATTCGCAGTGTCGAGTAGACGCCCATCGAGCTTCCACGTGTCTCTCGCTTCGAAAGAGTAGACATCAATGCCATTGACGCGGGGATGGTGAGCGCCAGTCCCACCCCCTGGGCTGTTCTCAAAACCAGAAGATCAAGATAGCGGTTCGCAAAAACATAACATAGAGTCGCCATACCGACCAGACCCAGACCGATTTGAATAAGTCGCTTGCGTCTCCCGAAACGGTCGCAAAGGGCACCGGTGAGGGGTTGCAAACTCGAATTGACCAATCCGTAAATGGAGATCAGAATCCCTACCAGAACCGGAATCGGGAGGTTGAAAATCGGATGGGGCAGTTGTGCCACGTAAAGCGGAATGACAATAAAAAGGATGCTGTTCCCCAGAGCGTCCGCCAATCGCGCCACCGACAGCGCCAGAACGCCGCGATTGATTCCCAGGTATTGTCCAATTCTGTTTCCGTCCATAGTACATCGTCTCGTCTCAAGATTACCAAACCGGAGCGAGAAGTCAGTAACGGGTCATTATACGGATTTTTGCCTTTTAAGGCCAGTAATATTCCTGCTTGATAGGTCCAGTGCGGCCGGCTTAAATAAATATCAAATAGGTGCTTATTACCCCTGTCCGCAACGATTTAATTTCATTGCCTTTATTTGCCCGGATTTATATATTAATGGAGATGACATTTATCGTATTTAATTTGGCTGCAAGTGTGATTTAAGGGTATTTGATCCGGTACAGGAAAACGGCGTACTGTCTTTCCTCCTGAAAGGACCGGCTTTGACAAAGCCTTAAGCTCTCATTAGCGTATTATTTGCAATGAACAAAGAACTCAGGAAATACGGTGCAACAGGCAGCTTACCGGATGGTTTTAAGCTCGATAAACTGTGGCTGATTATCGGCTTAGGAGTGGCAGTCAGGCTTGTCTTTTTGGGCCTTATGGATTTACTGCCGGAGGAAGCATACTACTGGAATTATGCCCGGCATCTTGATATCGGATACCTCGACCACCCTCCGATGGTAGCGTGGCTCAACTATATATCCGAATCAATTCTTGGTAAAAGTGAATTTGCGGTGAGATTACCGGCGTTTCTCGGATGGTTCGCTTTTGCTTTTTTCATGTACCGCTTTGCGGAAAATGTTTTCGGCAAGGGGATCGGCAAACCTGTGCTTTTACTCCTTGTTGCGCTGCCGATATACATGTCGATCGGGTTCCTGATGACGCCGGACGCACCACTTTATGTTTTCTGGGCAGGTTGCTTGTATTTTCTGGAAAGGGCGATTTTCGGCAGACACCTGCTTGCGTGGTATGGAGCCGGAATCTGTCTGGGTCTGGGATTGCTCTCTAAATACACAATGGGTTTAATCATGCCTGCCGCGCTGGTATATCTGATCATTGACAGGGATTCTCGTCAGTGGCTCAAAAAACCTCATCCATACATTGCTTTGTTGATTGGTCTGGCACTGTTCATGCCGGTCGTGTATTGGAACGCCCGGCACGATTGGGTATCGTTTGCCTTCCAGGGGACTCGTCGATGGTCAGGCGGGATAGATTTTAATCTTCACATTCTGATTGCGAGCATTTTTGTACTGATAACTCCGCTCGGCGTATACGAAGTAATAAGGGTTTTTCAGGAACTTTGGAAAAATAAGGTGAAAACCCGTAAAGCAGTTCCGCTTCAATATCGTAAAAACCTGTTTCTTGTAACGCTTACCCTGATCCCCCTGACCGCATTCGTAATCCACAGTATTCAGGGTCAACCGAAATTGAACTGGACCGGTCAGGTATGGCTGGCGATTCTGCCGCTGATAGCGGCGAGGATTTCGAGGATAAGTATCGGTGATATTCAAAACAGAATGCAGTCGTTGACGAGGCGCTGGGCGATAACCGCACCGGCCCTTTTGATTTTTTACGCCGGAGGGTTTGGGTACTTAGTTGCCGGGATGCCCGGTTTGACTAAAGGCAGCGGTATGACGTTTCCGATTGCCTGGAAGGCTTATGGTAAAAGGATTGAGGAAATTGAAACCCGCCTTAAATCAGAAACCGGTAAAGAACCGCTGACCATTGGCCTGGACAAATATTGGTTGTCAAGCGAAGCAAGTTTTTATGATTCAGCCGATGGCGATGATCTCCCGGAAGTGGCCGGGGAAAGCCTTGTCGGGGGCAACAGCTTGATGTGGAATTCCTGGATGCCGCCTCATGCTGCCGCAGGACGCCTTGGATTACTTGTCAGCTTTACCAGGGATAAGCTCGAGCAGGATTGGGTGAATCGACGGTTTTCCGACGTGACCGAGATAAAAAAAGAAATCCTTACCAATTTCGGCGGAGAAATCGGGCACTTTTACTGGCGAACGGGATACAATTACCGACCGGACTTTTAAGTCTTTTGCCCATCATTTATCAGGGTCTATGTTCTGGTTAAGGCGGAACATATTTTCCGGATCGTATTTCTTTTTAGCCATTAACAACCGATCATAGCATATGCCATACGCCGAACTGATACGATCAGCCTCATCTCCGGTCATGAAGTTAATATAAACGCCACCGGTAGCAAACGGCAATGTCTTCTGGAAAAACTCGCGCGCCCAGCCGATGCATTTTTTATCATCCAACGCTTTTTCCCATCGTCCGTGGACATTTAAGATAAAGCTGACATCGCGGTGCGGATAGGCGGTAGCATCGCGCGCGACACGATTCACCGCCCCGCCCAACTGGCCAAAAAATATTTCGCACTGGGGCGAAGGCGATTCGGCAGAGTACTCCACGGCTAGATCAATTGTTTCGTCGTCAAGGGCCATAAGGTTATGGGATTTCCAATAGTTTCGCGCGCGGGGGGTAAGAAGCGGATCAAAAGCCGATTGCCATTCGGTGTAGGGCATGACATCAACATGTTCACCCAGAACGGTGCCGAAACCGCGTATGGGGTCGATTATCTTTTTACCTTTGTCAGGATCACCGGCGTGAAAAAGAGCAAAAACGATGATTTTGGTACCATGTACGTTATCCGGAAGAAACGGCAATGGCGGCGCTTCTCTTAGTATTACCCAAACACTGGTATCATCGCCCAGACCGGAGACAAATTCACGGTATTTTTTCATGAGCGAAGCGGCTTCATCCAGCGAAAATACAATCAAACCACACAATTTCGCTGTTTCCATCGGATAAAGTTTAAACTCAAAACGCGTGACGATTCCAAAATTACCGCCGCCGCCCCGAATCGCCCAGAATAAATCCGGATTTTCAGTTTCGCTGGCCCGAAGATACCGACCGTCGGCGGTTACGACGTCGGCCGCGACCAGATTATCCACCGTCATGCCATATTTGCGCGAGAGCCAGCCGAATCCACCACCGAGAGTGAGTCCCGCTACACCGGTAGTGGAGTTAATCCCGAGCGGCGTCACCAGTCCGTGCGCCTGGGCTTCATGGTCGAAATCGCCCAGAGTGGCGCCCGGCTCGACATGGGCCAGACCGGCCTCGGGATCGATCCGAACCGCTCGCATCGGCGTCAGGTCAATCATCAGACCGCCCTCGCAGACGGCATTACCGGCGATATTATGGCCGATACTTCGAACAGCCGTTAACAGCCTGTGCTCCCGGGCAAAATTTACAGCCGCAATAACGTCAGCCACACCCACGCACCGGGCGATGACAGCCGGTTTGCGGTCAATCATGGCATTCCAAATCGTTCGCGCCTCGTCATAGCCATTGTCCCCTTCCGTTAGCAATTCACCGCGAAAGGCGGCCGCCAGGCGATCCAGGCTTTGCGCGTCAATGGCTATTTTGCCATTATCCGTTTTTGCGATTTTTACAGTATTCATTTCTACCTTCCCTATTTTTTGGTTATGGTAAGCCGGGCGCTTGAAATTTCATACGCACGACTAATATTACTAATAGTAATAATACGCAGAAAAGGAAATAACCGTTAAAATATAGTGGAGTAAAATAGTCCATAAATATTCTAAGGATGGAAATGCTGATAACGATTCCGATATATCAACAAAACACGAAGTTTCTTTTGAACCTCTCGGCCGGATCGGGATTATCCATTAAAAAGGAGAAATTCTTATGCAATCAAAGAGCATGCTTGTCGCCGTTACAGTTTTGGCGTTAATCTTTTGTATTGTCGTGAGCCGGTCGGTCCTGTCCAGAGATATCGTTCGTCCAGAAGAGATTAAGAGCAAACGCCAGGTCATATATGATGATGAAAGTTATAAGAAGCTGGCTCACCAGTGGAAGGATTATTACAATGAATATCCCTCCGAATACGCCTACGCCAACTGGATGTATGCCGCCCGTTATGCCGGAGATAAAAATTATTCCAAGCTTTTGGATGAAGGTGTCAAGAAATATCCCGCCAATCCGACAATTCTTTATCTCAAGGGGCTTGAATATTGTAATATGGCCCAGGAAGCGGAAGGTTTAGATTATTTGGAGGAAGCCGTAAAACTGGATCCCTCATACAGCGATCCCTGGTTCGCATTGGTCACCTACTATATGGAGTCTCGCGAAGATGAGAAACTCGATATTGCCCTGAAGAATCTTCTTGAAAGCGGCGATATTGCCGAAGAAATCATGGATTACAATTACAATGTCCTGATCGGCCTTGAGGAAAATGCGATTATTTTCACCAATGGTGATAATGATACGTATCCGGTCTGGATTCTGAAAAGGATTTTAAAAATTCGGCCGGATGTAACCATCGTTAACCGAAGCCTTCTCAATACCCGATGGTATCCGATCTATATGATTGAGAAGGGATTACCTCGTTTTATCGAAAAAAATGAACTGGAAAATTTGCGGGATGAGATTATTAAAAAGGGAAAATTCGATTCGGCCTCGCCCGGAGGGCTGTATGGCGATACACTTATCAAAAAGATAATCGCATCGGCCAAAATCGCCGGACGGCCGGTATATCTGGCGAAAACGATGTATATAGGTAAACAACTTAAAGAACTTTATGAAAACGGCCGCGATCTGGGATTGGCCGTTCTGGTCACCGAATCGAAATCAGATCTCGGCGATCAACTTCGCAGGTTATATGATGTGTGGCTAAATAAATTCCGTACCGGAGCCATGACCGGCTGGCGATGGCAATATGCGCCGGAGTCGGATGCGGGGAATTTTATAATTCCCAATTATGCCTTTGGTATTGCTTCCAACCTGGAATCGCTGAAAAAATATGCCCCCGAATTGCGCGTCGGGCTATTTCACTGGTATAAAAATAATATAGAAAATCTCCTTTCGGAAGAAAACAAATACAGGATGGCATATGCCTGGAGTTGCTATGCCCAGGATATTAAGGAAATAGATTCATGGTGTAAGGATCAGGGTGTAAAATGCGGGGAATCCGATAAAGAGTGAATTCAGACTGGCATTGTTTCATCAAGGCGCAAAAGGGTGATGAAAAATCCTGGCGCCTCCTGATAGAGAAATATCAGACACGTCTGTCGGCGCTGGCATTGCTTATTACCGGGTCGTCGACGGCTGTCGATGATATTGTGCAGGATACGTTCCTGAAGGCAATGGCCGCCAAAATTAAAAACAGTGACGGAACGGTGCAGGGGTATCTGGGCACGATTGCCTATCGTCTGGCGGTAAAGGAGTCGAAAAGAAATCAAAGATATGTGGAAATCAGTGAACTTGATCGGCATGAATCGGGAGACAATCCTCTGGAAAATATTCTAAATAATGAACGGGATCGGATGGTGGCGTCGGCGATAAATAATCTCGATAATGCGCATCGCGATATATTACTCCTGCGGTTTTATGCGGGACTTAGTTATGATGAAATTGCTGTCTTATTGGATATACCTTTGGGGACGGTGAAATCGCGTATTTTTTATGCGGTTAAATCGTGCCGAGATATGTTAACGGAAAAAGGAGTTTTATAATGAAGCATTTAGATGAAGATTTACTTCTGAAATATGCGCTGGAATTGGTCGAAGACAAAAAAGAGCAGGGTGATATAGAATCCCACTTATCGGCCTGTTCCGAATGCCGGGCTTTGCTGCGGGAATTATATTCTGATATGGATGTTATCGGAAGCATAAAACCTCATCGGGCGAGTTTGGATTTGCCGGTTAGGAAATCCGGGAGAATTATATTGTATTCGATAATTCGGGCCGCAGCGCTTATTATCTTCGGTATTGCAATCGGTTATGGGGCCGCTAATTTACAATCTAATGAAAAAGTCTCGGTCATGCCGTCATACGTTGCTCCGGTTCCGGCCCCGGATAGTCTGGTCGGCACGGCTGTTTCCGACGCGACCGAAATAACCTTTAAATAAATCCTGACGATATTGGTTCTTCTTGATTTAGAGACAGCTCGGTGATATTTTCATATGGCATTAATGATCTCGAACTGTGGAGCCGGTGTGGATTTTGACAATGTCTACGAGGATGCCAGACGCGCCGAAGCTTATGCCAGGCTGGAATTTCCCGGCACGTATTACCTGGCCTATCGCGATTTGCCTGAAATTATTTCCGAATTCGTTACCGGCAAACAGGCGGTTGATTTCGGGTGTGGCGCCGGGCGTTCGACACGATATTTGAATAAACTCGGTTTCGAAACGATCGGGGTGGATATCTCCGATGATATGTTGAAACGGGCGCGGGCGCAGGATAGAGGCGGAGAATATTTTCGCGTTGTTGATGGCGACCTGAGTCCGATTAAAAGCGATAGCAATGATTTTGTACTATCAGCATTTACCTTTGACAACATCCCGACGGCGGAAAAGAAATTACGGAATCTGAATGAAATCAAAAGGATTTTAAAACCGGGTGGTATTATGATTAATCTGGTTTCATCGCCTGATATTTATATCCATGAGTGGGCTTCGTTTACGACCAAAGATTTTCCCGAAAACAGGCATGCCAAGAGCGGGGATAAAGTCAAAATTATCATGACCGACGTCGATGATCGACGCCCGGTTGAGGATATTGTCTGGACACACGAATCTTATCTGGATATTTATCGACAGGCCGGCTTGAAATTAATAAGAACCCATAAACCGCTGGCTAAAGAGTCGGAGCCATTTCATTGGGTGAACGAAACCAGAATCGCCCCGTGGGTGATTTATGTTTTAAGGAAGTGATCGAAATTTTTATTATACTCTATTCCGTATAATCGCTCTTATGCCTGGTTCGCCTGAACATTTTGGTGCTTTATCGCGCGATGTTTCGTAATATTATTGAGAGATATTAGACCTGTTAAAGATCTGGAAAACAAGAATTTTTTATTGAGGTAAATATGGCATTAAAAAGAATGAAGATCGCCGCAGTACAGATGCCGTCGGTTTTTTTGAACAAAGATGCTTCGACGGAGCAGGCCTGCAGATACATCGCTGATGCCTCCAGAAATGACGCCAAGTTGGTGGTTTTTCCGGAGGCATTTATTCCGGTTTATCCCGATTGGGTCTGGACTGTTCCGGCTGCAAAAAAGATCATTATAAATGAACTGTATACGAAGCTTCTGGATAATTCGGTACGAATACCCGATGACACTACCGTCCGGCTGTGTGATGCTGCTAAAAAAGCAGGAGTGAACGTCGCTATTGGTGTCAATGAACGCAACAGCGAAGCGAGTGATTCTTCCATTTATAACACTATTCTGTATATTTCCAAATCAGGCGAGATTATGGGCAAACATCGCAAACTGATCCCGACCGGCGGTGAACGGCTGATGTGGGCGCCGGGCGACGGCAGCACTCTGGCGAATTTTAAAACCGAAATCGGTACATTGGGCGGTTTATTGTGCTGGGAGAATTATATGCCTTTGGCCAGATTTGCCATGTACTCCGCCGGTGTTCAAATCTATGTCGCGCCGACCTGGGATTCGTCGGAGGCGTGGCTAATCGCCATGAGGCATATTGCCCGCGAGGGAGGAATGTTCGTTATCGGCTGCTGTCAAGCGGTGAAAATAACAGATATTCCCGATGAATATGAATTCAAATCGTTTTATCCCACCGACCGCGAATGGCTCAATCGTGGCAATAGCTGCATCGTCAATCCTAAAGGCGAAATTATCGCCGGACCATTATTGGAAAGACAGGAAATTCTGTATGCCGATCTGGATTTGGACGAAATCCCGGCGCAAAAATGGCTTTTTGATGTCGCCGGTCATTATTCCCGAAATGATGTATTCGATTTTAAGGTCCATGGCGTCAATTATTAATCGACTTTCGATCGATCTCTTAAAGAATTTAAAAATATTCTAAAGCTATCGGTCGTAATCCTGCACTATAATATCGGTGCGAATGAAGAAGTCAAGAAAACATACAGAATTGGTTCGTCTTATCCAAGCAACGTTAACAGGGGACGAAAAAGCGTTTACCGAATTGGTCAATTCGTATCGACATTTTGCCTATGCAACGGCCTGTTCGTTACTGAAAGATGAAAATCTCGCTCAGGATGCGGTTCAGGAATCATTTCTGACCGTCTATTATCAGCTGCACAAGCTAAAAAAGATCGAAACTTTCCCGGCCTGGTTGAATACTATAGTGAAATTTTCCTGTTATAGTATATTTCGCAAACAAAATTCAATGAACAACGTCAACAAGACTCCTTCACGACTGGCGCTATCGGAAAAATCGCCCGATGAGCTCTTTGAGGAAAAAGAGAGATATCAAAAGGTAAATATCGCTCTCGACGGGTTGCCCGAAAAACTTCGCGAGGTTGTATATTTATTCTATATCAAGGAGCATACGCAGGAGGAGGTCGCCGAATATTTAGGTCTTCGCACAAGCACAGTCAATAATCGGCTTTTTTCGGCTAGAAAAATTCTTAAGAGGAGGCTATTCGATATGGTAAAAGACACAATCAAAAGCAAAAGACTGCCCGACGATTTTGTCGATAATATCGGGAAAATTATTCGTGTTCAGGGGCCAATCGTTGAAGTACAGATCGGCTCCAAAAATGCATCAAGGCTTTTCGATAGCTGGGCTTTGGCTGACGACGCAGAAAAATCCGGGCCTCAATTGACGATAATCCAGCGGGAAGTCAGCGGAAAGCTGCGGTTGATTAATCTCGGCGACGAGAAACATATTAAGGTCGGCATCAAAATATCGGCACTAGAAAAAGAACCGTCGCCAATAGTCTCAGATGAACTACTAAAGAAGGCTATATCGACAATTTCCCCCAAAAAAGCCGGGAAGCTCCGATTGTATGAAACTGGCATTAAAATTATCGATCTGATGGCTCCTCTGCCGGCTAATGGTTCAATAGGATTGTTCGGAATCCAGGGTGTGGGTCGGGCAGTATCGGTAATGGAATTGTATCATCGGCTTAAGAATACTAATAACAAATTAAATGTCATTTATTTTGTTTCAAAAGAAGAGGCCATTAATCTACGGATAATGATAGAACGTGAGCCGAATTTCCCGCCCGATAAAGACGAAAAATTAGAGACATTCTGGTTGGTAACATCGAAAGCTACCGATCCAAATTATGCCGGTTCAAACGATATTCTTGATTCGTCTTTATTCTTCAGCCCATTGATGTCATGTCGCGATTTGTATCCGGCTGTTGACGGTTTATATTCATCTTCTCAGTTACTACAAAAAAATATTGTAAGCGAGGAGCACCTGGAAACGACCAAAAGAGTGCGTGAGTTTTTAAGAAAATCGCGCCCGATAATCCATGCCCCACAGTTTCTTGAATACGTGGCAATGGGTGCCCACACGCAGGCCAGGCAATGGTATCATGAAACAACGGGGAAAAATGACAAACAGGTATCACCGGAAGAAAAAATTAAAATTGCACGATTGCACAAACTGGAGCTATTTTTTACACAGCCCTTTTATACTGCCGAATCGTATTCGGAAATCCCCGGGATTTCGGTTTCTCTAAAGGATACAATTGACGGCTGTAAAGCGATTCTGGACGGGGCGGTTGACGATATACCGGAGGAAGCTTTTGCCTTTTCCGGTACAATTGAAGATATAAAAAAGAATGCTGTTAAATAAACCCCAGCTACGCTAAATGGAATATTTCATCTGCCGATGGTACATAGATAATCCTCTTCCATTGCGAGGACTTATATACTTGGGCAAAACCAATTGATTCGTACAGCCTATTAGCGGCCATGCCCTCGCCGGTACCGACCAGAACCTCGGACGCTCCAATATTTTTTAGACGGTGCAGAGCCTCAAGCATGAGTGAACGTGCCAATCCCTTTCTTTGATGAGCGGGATGGGTACAAACCGGCTCGAATATGCCGCATTTGTTGATTTCATCGTACGGCGCCCCGACATAAGCGGCAAATGTTCCGTCGGGCGCCACCGCCACCAGATTCAGATCATTTTGATAACAGGGTGCATATTTGGCGAAAAAATGAAACTCTTCCGCAACATGGAAATTTCGATTAAAGGCGGCATTGAGAAGATCGGCGATTTGCTGGCAATCATCGATATCGTCGGGGCGGGTCGAACGCATCGAATAACCGTTCGCCATTTCCGGCTGTGGAACAGGATTATTTTTAAAGCACAATCGCCGAGTAACTTCGCCGCCGCCGGTTTTTATATAACCTCTTCTTTTCAACAGATTTCTACGGTAGGAGTCATTCTCGTGGATAAAGAAACGAAGCTGTGGCCGGCTATTTTTGACAGACATGGCAAGATTTTGTTCGGCCCAGATAATTATTTTATCTTCGATGTAGCGATAATCAGGATGTATTTGGATATGGGCATTGCCGGAACCTTCCGGATGCACGGCTCCGACAAGCTTACCCTTGTCAGTTTCCCACAATCTAACGGTTTTATTTCTTCTTGAATCCCAATCCGGACTACTATTATAAAAACGCCAGCCGTCCCAGCGGCGGACTTCCCAGTTAAAACCGACCGGTGTTATTGGTTTTGTTTCGATAATCATATTGCGTATTCGCCAGAAGTCATTGTCGCCGAGATAGGGCTTATCTTTTACACGCGCTTTATTGACTTTTGATTTTTCGATCATATTAACGACCTAAGAAATGACAGTTTTATCTATATATATCAAAAAAAATGGCGAATGTTTCACGATATTAATGCCAATAAAACAATACAGGGGCTTGTGCCCCTGTATTGTTGCTTTTATCAAGGATTGGCAGGAAAGTATTGGTTTATTAACGCCCATTCGGCTGCGTTTGCGGCGATTCTTCGATGATATTAATGCCGGGCTTCAGGCCCGGTGCCGCCCCGGGCGGATCGGTCATCTGCCAGTTGTCGGGATCAGCCGGTTCCCCGCCTGTATAAGTCAGGCGCCAGTAAAATTCAAGAGCATAAAACGCCGACCAGTCGTCCGTCCAGTAGTCGATGTATCCATAGAGGTCATAGACGCCGGACGACTGCTGGGTCACGTTAAGCTGAAAGGCCGACAGGTAAAATACCCAGCCGCCGGTAATGCCGAATTCCTGATAGATTAAATCTAAAACAAGCGGATCGGAGTAGTACTGTAGGGCGGAAAGGGCAAGATATTCGTTGGGTGCGCATTGCGACGTCAAAACCGTATCGGTGATGACCGTCACGATTGTATCATGAGTAAAAGTCGTGTCATATATATAAAGAGTATCGGTGAAATTAACAGTATCACTGCCGCCGACAAATACGGTATCGGTTATCAGGACCGTATCGGGCGGCAGCTCGACATATTCTATGTCATGAATATACTCGGTCGATTCGGTAATTTTTTCTTTATCGCAGCCGGACACCGCAAAAAAAGCAAAAGTGACCAGGAGCAAAATTCCAGTGATGCATAAACGAGTCAAAATAGCCTCCTTCCGCTCGGGGAGTATTATTCAATTTTCAATCACGCAAATTTTCGGCCGGGAATTTACATGTTGGCCACAATATCGCAATCCACTGTCCGGCAGGAGGATACACTGGCGGCTATATTATTAATCGGTCATGGCTTGATAATCGGCTGCATAAAGACCGCATTATTGGGATTATGCATATTATATCTCGGTTTTCCTTGGACAAATGTGATTTTGAACTTACTTTTTCTTTAAATCCAGTGGATGCAAAATGGTGGACGAACAAAAATCAGACGACGAGTCGCTGATAAAGCGGCAAATCGAATATTATCGGGCGCGGGCGGCGGAGTACGATGAATGGGTATTCCGCAAGGGGCGCTATGATCGTGGCGAGGAGCATCGGAAGCAATGGTTTGCCGAACTGGACGAAGTGCAGCGGGCGCTTGCAGCCTCAAATCCGGGCGACGATATACTTGAACTGGCCTGCGGAACCGGGATATGGACAAAACACCTGGTGGCGGATGCGAAAAAAGTGGTAGCGGTTGACGTTTCATTCGAGATGCTGGAAATTAATCATCACAGAGTAGCGGATAATCGAGTCATATATATCGAGGCCGACCTGTTTTCGTGGAAACCGACCGAATCTTTCGATTATATCTTTTTCGGCTTCTGGCTTTCGCACATTCCTTCCTCTTTTTTTGATGGCTTTTGGTATATGATAGACGATGCATTAAAAGCGAATGGCAGAGTTTTTTTTGTGGATAGTCGATTTACACAGGATTCGACTGCCCAGGATCATCAACCCATTGAAAGAAGCGGCCGCGCCAGACGAAAACTTAATGACGGACGTGAATTCGATATTGCAAAGGTGTTTTATGAACCGGCAGAGTTTGAAACGAAACTCAAAAGATTGGGCTGGAAAGGTCAAATAAAAGTAACGAATCGATTTTTCGTGTACGGGTGCGTCAGTCGAGTCTAACTCTGGTCAGCAGATATTTGAAATGAATATAAGTAGCAGAAAATACGGCCAGCCGCCTTATAAAGTCGCGGTTCTTCATGGCGGACCCGGAGCACCGGGATATATGGCCCCGGTTGCAAGAGAATTAAGTAAAACCCTGGGAGTGTTTGAGCCTCTGCAAACAAAAGATTCTCTTGATGGACAAGTTGCGGAGTTGAAAAAACAACTGACGGATCACGCCGAACTACCGGTAACGTTGATTGGTTCTTCCTGGGGGGCATTATTGGCTCTCTTTTTGGCGGCAAAACATATGGACATGGCAGAGAAACTTATTCTCGTAGGATGCGGCGTTTTCGATGCGCAAAGTTCGGCCAAAATTACTCCGCGAAGATTGTCGCGATTATCCGAAGATAATCGGCCTCAATATGAAGCTATTATGCTTGCATTGGAAACTGCGCCGCCTAAAAAACGCAATGCACTTATGAAAAAGTGGGGTAATCTTCTTGATGAAACCGATATGTACGATCCCATTACAAAAGATACGGAGACAATCGAGGTTCAATACGATTTACATACGAAAGTTTGGTCCGACTTTATCGCACTCAGGGATCGTCCCGGATTATTGAAAGGCCAATTTTCAAAGATCGATAAGCCGACGGTGGTTATTCATGGCGAATACGATCCGCATCCAATTGAGGGTATTCGACCGTTCCTCGAGGATTGTCTGAAAGATATTCGCTTTTATATTCTGCCGAAGTGTGGTCATTATCCCTGGATGGAGCGACACGCAAGAGAACGATTTTTTGGAATTCTGCTTCAAGAAATTTAATCATCGGTGCGCTGCTTAATTATCGGCCTGGTTTTATTGAAAATGAAAGGGCCGGTTTGAAAACCGGCCCTTAAGCGTAGATTTATCTACAGTGTAGAATCAACTACTTCCTCAGCGGCGGACCGCAGGCAGCCAGCCAGGCCTCGCAGTCGCAAGGTGCCGGACCACCGAGATACAGGTAGCCGATGACATAGGTAATATCAAAGATGTTACAGGTACAATCGCAGTTCGGGTCACCGTTGCAGAGGGCATAGGGAGTCGGAGCCGGACCACCGAGATACAGGTAGCCGATAATATAGGTAATATCGAAGATGTTAATCGTCGCATCACCATTGGCATTACCCGGCTCGCAGTCACAAGGACCGCCAAGAATGCCACTGAGAATCACGTCCGTACCGACGGCAATAACGTGGACTGTCATTGTATCATCCGTGTCGGCGCTGCGAATAACCAGATAGTCGCAGGAATCAAGATAACCGCTGAAGTTCCCCTGCATATCCATAATACGCCACCTCTGGCAATATTGTGGATAGATTTCATCCCACCAGGAACCTTCAACCAGATCCTGACTGATCGGTTCGACAAGCGGATCAACACTGCCGTCATTCAACTCGATAAGATCGAGATAAATGGTGTCCGCCTCGTCGAGAGATGTTACGACTATTGTCGGCCCTACCCATTCAACATGGAAGGCGGAATCATAATTGGCAAAGTAAAATGTGTCACAGGCACTGATAATGTCGTCCCCATTGTCAATCCAGTCTGTAAGTGTCATTTCGGTACAACAGTTTGGCTTTAGTTGATACCAGGACGAAGGAACAATTTCAGAATCGGGATCTATGGGTTTAAGGCCGAATGGGTTATGGATGTACAAGCTATCCTCGGGGAAAATATTCGGGGGAAGTGGACAAGGATTAGCCGTACAATTCAGGTCATCATCCCATGAGATAAAGCCGGTCTTGGCGCGGCATTCCTCATAGGTGACATCTTCGCAAGTCGGTGAGGCCAGGGCGCCGTAACAGCAGCGTCCAATCTGAGGTGCACCCGGATAGGAGAAGATATTATTGGCCGCTATCCAGGCAACGGCACGATCCCGGGTCGCTTTCAAACTGTCTTCACCACCATCATATTCGGACATGATGATCTTACAGAAGAACAGCGTATCCTGAGAACTGCAACCAAGGTCATACTGACCGAAAACGGCCACAGCATGCAGGTCAACGGCGACCGAATCGGGATCCGGGAAGGTCGGCGACCAGGCCGAATAACCGAAAGTATTGGATATCATCGAATACATCTGGCCGGGAACAAAACCGTTATTGGGATAAACCCAGTCGGCGTTGGTACGCGTCCACATCGCCCGCGGGTCCGGGAAGCTGTCGTTGGAACCGCTGTAAGGCAGACGATAACCGCCATAGTAGGCAGTCCCGCCGTAACGCTGATTGGCAAGAACACAGTCATTCTCGGCAATGCTGTCGGTCCCGTATTCTTCGCCCCACAGGTAGATCATCTTCCTGTTGGCGTCGAAACCTGATTCATTCTCGGAGCCGGAGTCGGACGGAATATCAAAGTCAAAGAAATCACCGACAAAGGTCGGAATCGTCCCTTTACCGGTGCCGTGACCATATATCTTCTGAACGACGACAACGAAATCGCAGAACTCGGCATCCTTGGGAGCATAGTATTCACATTCAAGAGCAATGGTCGAATCGTTGGAGAGGAAGACACCCGAGTTGGCGTATTGATAAACCGCCGAACCGGTCGTGTCGGTATAGGGGCTGACCTGCGGACGGAAACCGTCGTTGGACAGCCAGGTCGCATCATACATACCGTAGTTCAGGACGGTGTCGCCGGCTTCATTGATATAGGCAACAAACGGGCTGGCGTCATACAGATAAACGCGGGCCTGATCATCCTGGCCGGAGGTGTTCAGCGTATCGTCGCAGTCATCGAAATAGTCCATGTTATAACCGCCGTTGCCGCCATGACTGCTGGCGGCACCGTCACCCATACTGCCGGCATTGGAAATCGCCAGTCTCAGGCAGGTGGTGCGAATATCGGTGACTTCAGGTCGCATCAGGGTGTCAGCTACAGTCAGAACGATCGGAATCGAGTCGACACTGCCACCCAAAGAGTTCGACCAGAGAACAACATAACCGGTAACGACAAGGGGAACGAAAGTGATAATACCACCGTCGTTCATCCGGGCGTAAACCGAATCGATGCTGCTGCCGGTTTGAGAAATGGTAATCGGACCGGAATTGCTGACACCGAGCCATCCCGGAGGACCATTAAGCTCCGGAGTCGTGATACTGTCTATGACAAGCGGTGTATTACCGACGTTTTCCATATAAACGGTCGTATCCAGCTGAACACCCGGATGCGTCCAGGTCGGCGGGCCAACCTCAAGCGGTGAATACACCAGAACCGGATTGGGAACCGGGTCAACACAGGGTACCCGGAACCACTTGTACGGGTTTGATGTCCACCAACCGTGATCCTGCATACAACTGCCCGGGAACTTATCGTTGATGTATGTCAAGTCGATGTAATTATTGCCGCCATAGGCGCCGTCGGACGGATCAACCACGGGGACCGCCTCATAGCCGGTCGGATGCGTGGTCGTCATACCGTAACGCGAAACGGATACGTAATGGTCTGATTCGCACACCGGCTTGTCATCACCCAATTCGCCCTCGTAGGTAACACAGTGCGCGGTGTAAGTGTTTGTCAGATTTCGGGCAACATCCCAGTTCTGACCGTTATTATCCGAAACGGAAACATATAATTCACCGTTGGCGAGACCGTCACCTATCCAACCAGCGTCATTCGACGGCCAGACTTCATCTTCCCAATAGGCTTCAGAGCAGTCATCATACACACCATTGGGCATATCCTGAAATTGAACGAAGAAAGCATAAAGCTTGCCTTCACACTCAGACAGCATCGGTTTGACGACCCACTGGTCGTTCCAAGCACCACCACTGCACGGCATAGTATCCTGTTCCCAATTCCACCGGAAATCTTTTACAACGCTTTTTTCATTGGAGAGCTGATCCCAATGGAACAAACGGCCACCGGAGAAGTTCTTAACTCCGACTTCAGCCCAGGGTGATCCCCAGGAGCCGATATCACCTTCGACCGGGATCGTTGGTCCGCGGCCGCAATAAAGGATATGCAGGTTGTCGGTGGCGTCATAAATGGCATTCAGATCACCGGTAACCAGATAGCCGCCCGTGGCCGAGTCATAAT
>CAYXTW010000054.1:0-18735 GCA_964467955.1 uncultured Ignavibacteriaceae bacterium
CAAAAATCACAAACGAAGCCATTTTGAATTCAAGAAGTCGCTCCCTAATATACGGCATCCCCGCGCAGGCGGGGAACCATAGAAGGAAATTTATGACGCACAATTCAATTTTCATGGATTCCCGCCTTCGCGGGAATGACAAAATCGGTGCAAGTGGCAAATTTTTTATTAAAATCGGAAACGAAGCCATTTGCACTGTTATAGTACAATCATTCGGCGTCTTTTTTTTATAACGAAGCGGAACCAGACATAACCGAATCCGAAACCGCCGACATGCGCCAGCCAGGCGACACCACCGCCGCCACCCGAGACCGACATGAAAAGCTGATAGATAAACCAGAAACCGAGCATGAAGGAGGCGGGTAACCTTATAATTCGAATAAAGAAAAAGAGCCACACCAGGGTCAATATTCGCGTCCGCGGAAAGGCGACCAGATACGCCCCGAGAACACCGGCAATGGCGCCCGATGCCCCCACCATCGGGACATTCGAGTTGGGGCTGAAAATCACGAATAGCGCTGCCGCCGCCAGGCCGGAGGCGAGATAAAACAGGATGAATTTAGTCGGGCCGATAGAATCCTCGATATTGGTCCCGAATATCCATAAGAAAAGCATGTTTCCCCCCAGATGCAAAAATCCGCCGTGAAGAAACATACTCGAGAAAGGAGTCAACAATATCGGCGCATGGAAATCGGGCGTCAATTCGGTCAGATGCACGATTTCATACGGTATCAATCCATATTGATAAATAAAGACCTGGAAAGCATGCGCCGGTTTCAAAAACGAGTACAGAAATATAAGGCTGTTTACGACAATCAAACCGATCGTTGCGACCGGCTTGTTGACGGTCGGATTTTCGTTTTTAATGGGAAAGAACATGGTTTTTTAGGCCCTAAAATTTTTTTCGTACGCGCCTGAGACGTGCATCGCGCCCGGTCCGGAGCTCCTGACCTGCCTCTATCCCTCATCCACCCTCAACATAGAAATACGAATAGACCGTCCGACTGTTCCCGACGCGATCGGTGGCTGTAATCATCAACTCATGCCGGCCTTCGGCCAGCGCCCGATCCGGATACGTTTTCAAACGTTCCGTCTCGGGATCGTACTCCGGAATCAACCAATGACCATCCAGCATAACGGTGATATTACCATCGTCTTCGATTCCGGAAAGATCCTCGGTTATTATACACGCGATTTGCGGATAAGCGGCGGTGACTTTTTTCCCTTTATTTGGATGGATATTTTTTATTCTCGGTGATTCGGTATCGGTCAGAACCGCAAACGTTCCCGTCATTTCCGATGCGCCGGAAATTATGTTGCCTTCAATTTTCGAATCGACCCATTTCCAGACATTTTTATCATTTAATCGATAAAGGCCGATTTTTGATTTGTCCGTTTTTGCATCGACGTTGAAGGAAACATCCATCGATCCCTTTAAAGGCGTCGTTATCGGCCTGATTACATAAGCATGTCCGACAATACTCGATGCGTCAGGCGGCGGTGATTTCAGCATGTACGGTTCGATGAGCGTCGGCGCATAAAAATCGCCCGGATCGAATCTCAGGCCAAGCCCGTCATCATTGGAGTAGAGAACATCATCCGGTTGCACTCCGCCCAGGAAAATTTCGACATCTTTGCTGTCCGAAAGCAAATCGGTCGCGGGATCGTACACTTCAAGACGAATGATTTTTGATTTTATCCGGTCGTTTTTATAAAATGATACGAATCGGTCCGGTTTAATAACCGATGACGCAAGCGTTTCGACATATCCGTCTTCATATATAATTTTTATGGTCGGCGGGGGCGCATATCTTATTTGCGATAAAATGTCGAATAAAATCCCGCCATCAATGACTTTATAACTCAGAAGATACTTCTGCTTATTCGATATGGCGAGCCCGATATACTGATCAAATTCCCACCCCGTTTCCCCTGATATCTCGATTTTCAGCGCTTCGGGTCTGGTTCTATCATGAGGCAGGGTTATATAATAGTCGTTGCTGCCGCCCAGTTTGACTTTATCCGGGTTGTAGGGTCGCCACCCTTTGGCGCCGGTTGTACCATAGATATCGACACTATTAATATCCAAATACTTGTTATCGGGTTGCCCGATAAAATAAATGACGGAGTCATTCATCCATTCGGCCTTGAATAGATCACCGGAGGGTAGCATCACAAAACGAAAAACCAACTCCGACATATTCCCGGCTGCATCATAGATTTCCACCCGTCCTTCATGGTTCCCGCAGGCAAGATCGGAGCGTGCCATATAAACGCCGCCATCTTTATAGGGCGATGAACTTCCCCCGAATCTTTTTCCAGGCGGCTCGAACAACAGATGCCAGTATTCTCGTTCGGATACGGTTAATTCATAATCATAGATAAGGTCAACCATTGCCGTACGCGCATAATCATATTTTTCGAAATTAATATCGTAGTACAGGTAATTGTCGATAAACAATTTCGCCCGATAAATATTCAGTTTCATCGTTCTCTCACGAATTCGATCGGAGACTTTAATCTCGACTCCGAACGCGCCGTTTAAAATGACCGGCGCGTCGAGAATATATTTCTGCTCTTTCTTGCTGTATTCCGCCTCGCGGATAATTCGTCTGGTTCCATTGGGAAATAATGAGACGGTATCCTGATAGACAAATCCGACCGCCTCAAACTCCGGCGGCAGTTTGTCATCCAGAAAGAAATTATTTGTCAGAGGATTCAACGGCATATTATCCGGATTCCTGATTTCGAAATGAATATGCGGCGCACCGTAACCGGTTTGCCCGGAGAATGCGATTAATTCGCCACTTTTGACCGGAATGGAGTCAGGCTCGAAAAAGAGGTCGCAATAATATTTCTTATTTTCGTACTGATAAGATTTTACAATGTTTTCGAGTTTTTTCGATAGCCGTGACAAGTGCCCGAAAACATAGATAAATCCCTGAGAATCTTTGACATAAAGCCCTTTGCCGTAACCTATATACGAATATCGAATCCTCCAGATATAACCGTCTACCGGCGAATATACCTTGCGACCCTCTTTACCGCCGGTACGGATATCTATACCCCCATGAAAATGGCCCGGTCGGAAATCACAAAAGCTGCTCGACAGGCTTACCGGGCCCCTGACCGGCCAGCTTCGATCGCCGCCCAAAGCCGACATACGGCTGAGAATCAGCAGGATTAACAATGGCTTGGCTATGGCCGATAATGTGTTCATAATATAAGTATTAACAAATTACGCGAGGCGCTGTTCAAAGTCAAAATAATTTATGAGAAATCGAATAAGGTCATAAAGCGGCTTGCATAATTCGAAGATTGCTATATATTGATTCGTTAATTTGTATACTAACTAAGGAGTTTTTTTAGATGTTTGAGTTCTTAAGAAAACTGATCTTCCCCATTATTATTGTCGTTTTGTTTTTCTTTGTGGCCATGATTATTCTCCAATGGGGCGCCGACATCACTCGTTCCAAGAGAACTGACGACACTATCGGGAAAATAGACGGAAAGAAAATCGCGGTTGCGGACTACGATGAATATTACAAAAGGCTGTTGCGACAGGAGCAGGAAAACACCGATTATGACATTCCTGACAAAAAAATCGAAGAATTGAGAGAGCAGGCCTGGTCGCAATTGGTTTCCGATTATCTGATGAATAAGGAAATCGAAAAGTATCATGTCGTTGTCACCGATGAGGAAATTTTCGCATTTCTGCGCATGTATCCACCGAAGGAGATACAGTCGTTTCCTCAGTTTATGACCGACGGTAAATTTGACTATCAGAAATACACGGCTGCGATGGTCAGCCCCGAAAACGCTCCTTTTTGGGCTCAAATAGAAGCTTATGTCCTTCCCGATTTGAAGAAATACAAACTTCAGGAAATTATTCTCAATACGGTTCGAACGACACCGGCGGAAGTGATGGACGCCTTTATGGCGGATAATGAAAAAGTCAAAATCGGGTACATCAATGTTTCCAACGGTGCGGTTGAACCTTTCGCTCCGAAACCGACTGAAGAAGAGATGCATGCGTATTATGATGAGCATCGGGAAGATTTTAAGGTCAAGGCGAGAGCGACCATTGATATTGTCGGCTTTGAAAAAAAGCCGTCGGATAATGACTGGGCGCGGGTCGAATATTTGATAAATGATATCTATGATACTGCTGTCGCGGGCGCTGATTTTGCCGAGCTGGCAAAAACGTATTCAGAAGATAATTCGGCTGCATCCGGCGGCGATCTGGGCTGGTTTGCCAGAGGACGGATGGTTCCCGAGTTTGACAGCGTCGCCTGGAGTCTAAAAATCGACGAAATCAGCAAGCCGGTCAAGACCAGATTCGGCTGGCATATTATCAAACTTCTCGGTCGCAAAACCGAAAAAGAAACACCGAAAGGCAGTAATAAGCCGGAGATCGTGGAAAAAATAAACGCCGCTCATATCCTGCTGAAAGTCGAGCCATCACAGGAAACGCTTGAGCAATTGTTAAAAAACGCGCAGGATTTTGTCGAATCCGCGAAAGAAATGGGTTTCTATGCCGCCGCGAAAGAATATAATTACGAGGTTGTCACGTCATCGCCATTTATGAAGGACAGTTACATTCAGCCTCTGATCGGGACCAATAAAGAGGTTTCGGATTTTGTTTTCAGTAATGATTCCGGCAAGGTCGGCGATGTGGCCGATGCCCGCGACGCCTACTGCGCTTATATGGTGGAATCGCGGATACCGGTGAGCTATACGAAATACGAAGATGCCAAAGCGACCGTCGCGAGGATACTGCAAAAGGAATCCGGTGAGCAATTGGCCTATGACACGGCAAGCGTTATTCGTGACGCCATAATCGCGGGGATGACATTTAAGAAGGCGGGTGAAAAATACGGCTTTGAGTACAATTTCGCCGACAATATCACTCGAAGGTCGACTATACCGGGCGTCGGCGGCGCCCCCGAAGTCCTGGGGACGGCATTTGCGCTTAAATCGCCGAACAGCATTTCAAAGCCTGTCAGGTATGATCGCGGGACGATAATTCTTACGCTTCTGGATAGAATATCTCCGAATCTGGATCAGTTTAATCAGGTCAAAGATTCACTTGAGGTGGCGGTATTGCAGAAAAAAAATCAGGATGTCTTCAATCGCTGGTTCAATCATATAGTTGAGAGCGCCAATATCGAAAACAATGTCAGCAAATTTTACCACACTTATTAAGCGATATACCCGGGATAATTCTCAACGGGATTCGTATTTTACGAATCCCGTTTTAATTTTGATGGCAATTCGACGGCGCGAACATATCAGCGTACATAAATAGGCAGGAGCGCGGGGCTCCCGCCCGGGAAATCACATATCCGCTATAATATTATTACTTGGCCGTAGCTTTGGTTTGGTACGCCCGGCCGGCAAACTGCTTAAACCGCTTGTTGATTCGTTCCCAGTTAAGATTGGCCAGGAAGTTATCGATATACTTGGCGCGCGCCGGGCCGTCCTTATGGTAATAGGCGTGCTCGAAAACATCCAGCGAAATCAGCGGAATACCGCCCCAGATTGCTCCGTAATGATGTTCATCGACCAATACATTGATCAACCGACCGCTGTAAAGCTGATCGAAAACAAGCACCCCCCAGCCCGAAAGTTTGGCCGAGAATGCGGTCGCCTTAAAATCTTTCTTCCAGTTTTCAAAACTCCCGAAACTATCCTCGACGGCCTTCTTCACATCAGGGCCGTTCGAGGGATCGCCGTCACCGCCCATTACTTCCCAGTAAACATCATGCATCAGCGCCCCGGCATGGTTCCACGTAAAGCGGCGTTTGAGCTCGCCGAATTCCGAGTAGTTGCCGTTAGCCTTATCCGGGTCGGCCTTTGTCAGGTCGTTTTCGATCTTATTGAGCGCTACGACATACCCCTTATGGTGAGTATTATAGTGCCAGTCGGTTGTTTCCGGCGAGATGACGCTTTTCAAAAGCTTCTTGGCCTCGTCGTCGGAATACGGACGAGGGTTAAATTTCCATTCGTAAGCCATTTTATTACTCCTTCTTTAAATTATCCGTTCAATTATTTCAACGCCACCCATCTTCTATCGTGGACTGAAATAATCTTTTATGTTTATTTAACAGATTAACCGCTCAACTGTTCCGAAGAATTCATTTTCGGCCGGTTGAAATATATAAACGACGGAAGGAGTCGAGTAGTGCCGAGGATTGACCGACCAAATTCCTTCGAGGTTTGATACACAAAACATAGGCTGAATTCTACTGATCGAACCTGGCCACGGAAGATTCTTCTTTAATCAGCACGTCTATTTGCTGTTTACGTCGGAAGTCATGGAGTTCGTCAATATCAAGTACCGCTGTCAGGATGCATTTCGAATCTTCGGAAAACGGATCGACCCGTTTCAGGAAACCCCACGGTGAAACAATCAATGTTCGGCCCTGCAGTGGCTTACCGAATAAAGACCCGACGCCGCAGGTCTTTAAGATAAAGCTGCCGGCGACCTGCGCCGCATGGAGATAGATATCATTATCTCGCTTGTATTTCTCAATTTTTTTTTCATCGGGGCGCATCGGGGACGTGGTCGGGATAAAAATGATATCAACCTCTTCCGATCTTAAAGCTTCGAACAAGTTAATATTCAATGCGTCGGCACAAATCAAAAGCGCAATTTTAATACCATTGACAGTGGTCGTAAATAGCCTGTCGCCGGGCAGAATCCCCCTTTCCAACTCGCCTTCCACGGGACTGAGCTTGCGGTACTTGCCGATTTTTTGACCGCGCCTGAAAATATAAGCGGAATTAAACAGCGAATCTCTCTCGGCCTCGACAATCGAACCGCCGATTAGCGTGGTCGCAAGCGCTTCGGATAAAGCCTGAAGATATTTTAGATGATCTTTGGCCGTCAGCGCCGCGCGCCCGAAATCGGGCATTTTTTCATCAATAAAACAGTATTCGGGAAGACAAACAAAATCCGGCTTTTGCTTGAAAATAAAGAGCTTTTCCTCAAGAGAAAGGACATTTCCGAGTTTTGACTGAACCGCGACAACTTTTATCAGCATTTATATCAACCATTTATGTAAAAGCTCTATCTTTTAGATAGATTATACGCGTCATTTAAGTTTTTGTTGCACAATCAAATAGGTTTAACTTAAAGCAGACACCGAATCCATACGGAATATATATGCATTTCGGCTGTTCAAAATTAGACCTATTTACAACCGAAAATTTTCCGGGCCCGGTGAAAAGTAATTTACTTCCGGTCAAATGGCGATATAAAGATAAATATTTCAATGATGCGTGAAAGTAGTAAAACGACGCTAAACCTGTAATCCTTAATGGAGGTAGCTATGTACGAATATGATGGTGGCGGTTCGTTTTATGCGGGAGTTCCTTTCCTGCTGATGGTTGTCGTATATTATCTATACGTCAGCTTCTGCCAATATTATATGGCTAAGAAAGTCGGACACAGCAGCCCCTGGTGGGCCTTCATACCGTTCCTGGGTGCATTCCAAGTAGTTCAAATGGCGTCCAAGCAATGGTGGTGGTTCCTGCTATTCTTTATTCCGATTGTTAACATCATCGCCTGGCCAATGGCCTGGGTTGAAGTCGCCAAAGCGCGTAACAAACCGACCTTTTGGGGCGTCTTCATGTTGATACCTATCCTGAATCTCGTTTCATTTGCGGTACTTTCGTCCGGTCCGGCGTTCACGGGTGTAACCGATCAGTCGTACGCCAAAAAATCCGAGCAGGAAAGAGTGAACGTCAATTAATCAGGACGGAACAAAGATTCCCTAAGCGGGCAAATCGTAAGTGATTTGCCCGTTTTTTATTTTAAATCATCCACATTATATTTAGAATGGGATCCCGGGCTTTTGCCATTAATTATTCTCGTTTTATCATCCTTATGAATTTCGATTCATAATTGTCGCATAATCAGTATGCCGCGAAATTACTATCCTCTTGAATACCAATATAATAAATATGTTCAAAAATCGAAGCGGGTAAATGCATGTTGTTTGCTGAATACATAATCAGCTATGGAACTTTACTTTGGTTCATTCAAACCGGAAGACAAACCCGAATCGGGCGAGATGCTGGTTTGTTTCTCGATTCCCGAAGTCGGGATCGCATTCAAAGCGCCTTTTGCCGGTGAGGAGCTTCATACCGAGTATGCCTCGCTTTTGACTTTGCTGGAATTTATAGAATTGAATCAAAATATATTTACCGGCAAGGAATTAAAGATATACGGTACCAATACGGACATGATTAATCAGGTGAATGAAAAGGCTGTCTGTCAGTACGAATTCAGCGAGTTGTTAAGAAAAGCTCTGGAGTATAAGAAAAAGTATAACTACAAACTGGGCTGGATTCCCGGCGAAAACAATCCCTCGACCAATTCCCTTTTTGATTGACATCATCGGATAATCCGATTTATTTTGCGGTTGTGTCACCAGCCGAATTAGCCAGAGAAATCGATGCCGGACGATTCCGGCCGGTTTATTATTTTTACGGCTCCGAAGATTACCGGATCAAAGAAGCCGCAAAAAAACTTGCCGGATTTTTTCTTCCCCGGCGAATACATTCGACCAATTTTGTCATCCTGTCCGCGTTAAAATGCAAATTGGAAGATATTCTCATTGAGCTGTCCATGATCCCGATGCTTGGCGAGAGACAGATTTTCGTCATCGATGATATTCAATCACTCAATCAGTCGCAGATGGAAAAAATTCTCAGCATATTGACGCCGCCGGATGCGAACAGGATTGTCGTTTTCACCAGTCCATCATCGAAAACACCACGGAAAACGACCGCCTTCTTCAAATTTCTTGCTTCCAAAACGACCGCTGTCGAGTTTTCCCGCCTGCCGCCGCAGTCATCGCGAGGGAAAATAAAAACACTTTTAAAAGAAAAGGGAATAGAAATCGAACCGGAGGCTCTGCGGATGCTCGCCGAACTTGGTGACGGTGATATGGGCGGTATAATCGGTGAGGTCGACAAACTTATCGATTATGTGGGTGAAGGGAAAGAAGTTAAGGCCGAAGATATAGCGGTTGTAACCTCCGATTTTCAGGCCTTCAACGTTTTCGAACTGGCCGATCAGGCGGCGGTAGGTCAAATAGACAAGGCGTTAAATATCATAGACTTTCTCATAAAAAAGGGCGAGAAACCGTCAGGCCTTCTCTTTTGGCTCGGGGAGCACTTTATTAATCTGTATTTGACCGCAAACGGAAAACCGATTGGCCGGGGCAAAAAAGATATGAGCTGGAAATATAGACCTCAAATTAGCCTATTTGACAATGATCAACTTGAGAAAATAATAAAATTTATTGCCGAGGCCAGTTTCGACCTGAGAAATAATATCAAGCCGGAAAAGTTGATTCTGGAAAGGCTGATATTTAATATCTGTTCGACCGGCAAGAAAAAGGCGGATATCAAATAAAAGCGGGGAAGAAAAGGCGACTTTGACTGTAGATAGGACGAACAGATCGGCTGGCAGCCAGATGACTGACGGCCGTATAAAAGCCGACAGGGAAACCATTTTATCGGCACAGGACGGAAACAAAGATGCTTATGGAGAGCTGGTATTGAAGTATCAGAAGAGATTGTTCAGGTTTATATTTATGATGCTGGGCAGCAAGGACGCCACCGAAGATATTGTTCAGGAGGCATTCGTGAGCGGCTACCTGGCTTTAAACAGCTTCGACGTTGAAAAGCCGTTCTATCCCTGGCTGGCGACAATTGCCCGCAATCTGGCTCTGAATAAAATCAAAAAAACCGACAAGGAAAAACCGGCCTCGGAATATGACGATTTAATCGACGCTGTCCCGGATAAGACAGCCAATCCGCTGGAACGTATAATTAACAGGGAAAATGAAAGAAGACTGGCGCTGGCGGTGGCGGCACTTCCTGAGCAGTACCGGATGGTGTTTGTTTTAAGAACTTTTGAAAAACTGAGTTATGAGGAAATTGCGAAACAGCTAAATATAGCGGCGGGAACAGTCGATTCGCGGCTCTACCGCGCCCGGGAAAAATTGGTGCAAATGTTGAAAGATTTATTGTAGATTGATATTATGAACTGCAAAGAAATAAAACCTCTGCTTTCTTTGTATCTCGATGAGCAACTGGATGATGCCGACAAGATTAAGGTCGAGGAACACCTGAAAAGCTGCGCCGATTGCTCAGCTTATTATAATCAACTACAGAAGATTCAGGAGATGGCCGATGAATTCGAACCGGGCGGCGATCAGGAATACTGGATGAGGCAGAAGGATACGATTTTAGAAAAAATCGAGCAAGCCGAGGCAAGCGGTGTAACGCCGATCCGGGCGAAAAAGTCACGGATTATGACATACCGTGTCTTGGCCGTCGCCGCCACGATTACACTGGTGGCTATTTTGTCAATATTTGAACTCAAATACAATGAACCCGAAAAATTGCCCTTCAGGAAAGAATCAGCACCGGCGATGAAGACATTGTCCGCTCCCGGCCAGCCCGAACTAAAAAACGATAATCTTACCGGGAAAACTGAGGTCGGCCAAAAAGAAAAAGTTACCATTCAGGGCAAATCGCAGGTTAAGGGTCAGGCTGTCGAAAAAGAAGAAGCTAAGGCCATGGCAATTCCTGAACCGGCTGTACCGGAGGGGAAGTTGACCATAGAGAAGGATGTCGAACCGGTTCGGCCTGAGGCAGCCTCGCTACCCGCGCCCGAATCGAAACCTGCCGTTAAAGAATATCCGGAAATTAGCGTCAAAAAAAATGCAGTCGAATTATCCACCAGAGGGAGCGCGGAAAAGGCGAAGCCTGCCATTGATAAAGATAAAGCCCAGGAGGAAACACGTTATGATCAAGTGACAGCTGTTCCCAAGCCTGGCGGCTCTGTCGCCGTTTCAGAGGAAGGGGCCCCCATTAACGATTACGCCTTATCGATGACGGCAAAAAAAAGCAAAATGCAGATGCCGGAAAAGGGAATGGGTGAAGAAGATTCAACGAAAAAAGAAGAATACTCTAAATGGCGAGAGAAGGTGGATAGCATTGAGGCCCGATACGGCTATATTCTCTCGGTTCATAGCGATGAAATAGTCTCCAAAAGCCGTCTTGCACCGGCGGAAGGTTCACAGCAATCCAAAAGTCTGCCGCCACCGCCGTATTCCGAAATGGCCAATGCTTTCTATATGCTTGCTACCGTGACCCCATTCGATGATGAGCGCGAGGCGATGATTCTAAAGCTCCAACGACTCGCCGAGGTAGCGGATTCATCCAGCGTGAAGGAAATCGACGAGTTTATAAATAAACTCGAATCAAAATCAAAATAAAAACTTTCTCGACGAAAATCCGTAGTAGTTCATGTAAACGAAGATGAATGAACCGGAGAAATGCTATGAGCAAAAGGCTATATCGGTCGGTTGAAAACAGCAAATTGGGGGGTGTTTGCGGCGGATTGGGTGAATATTTCAATGTCGATCCAACCTTTATCAGGATTATCGCCATCCTTCTGATCTTCGCCGACGGCGTTGGTATTTTGGCCTATATAATCGCCTGGATTATTATGCCCAAAAAACCTCTTAATCTGGTCGGTACTCCGACTGAAACCGGCGAATCCGACTGGAATCGATACTTGCCGGGGGTGATCCTTATCGTTGTCGGATTGTTGCTGCTGGTTAAGAATTACTGCTGGTGGTTTGACTTCGGCGATATTTTCTGGCCGATGCTCCTGATTATCGCCGGGCTGTTTGTCATATTCAGCGCCGGGGGTAAAAGAGAAATCGAAAGTAACACGGTCAACGGTGTCGAGGAAATAAAGTGACCACCGGTCAGGTACTTTTCGGATTAATTCTGGTCGTGCTCGGAATTCTGCTGATCCTGGACAACGTCGATTTGATTGATATTGACTTCGGCGTCATCTGGCCGCTGGCTCTCGTATTCACAGGGCTGTATATCTTACTCAAGGAATTCGAGACGTCGAAGCGCCGAAGGCAGTTAACCGGCGAAGGAGAGAAAGTCGAATGACCCCGAGCAAACTCAGGTGGGGACTTTTATTTATTGTCGTCGGCATCTTGCTTCTGCTATGCAACACCGGCCATCTCGACTGGGATTACTGGTATGAAATCCTGTCATGGTGGCCGCTTTTACTGATTGCCATCGGTATCGAAAAAATCTTTCTGAAAACCAGGCTCGAATTTATATCATACTTATCACCGTTGATTCTTGTCGCCGCCATGATATTCGTTGCTGTCGACATCGGCCCGGAGAGAAATGTCGGGAACTTTTTTTCGTCGACGCGATGGAACGAAGATTATGATGCGTCGGTGGATCATATCGATGCCGTTATTAAACATGGAAATATAAACCTATATGTAACTCGAACCACTACCGATCTAATCTCGGCCCGTTTCGACAGATTTTCGCGAAAGCCGGACATTGATTTTTCAAAATCCGACGGCGTCGCCGAATTGGACATAACCAGGCGTAAAGGCGGTTTTGGCGGCGCGGTTATCATTTCCGGGCGACGTTACGGCCGTGACTGGAAAGTCTCCTTTTCCGACCAGGTCCCATTGAGCCTGAAGTGTATCGGTGACGGCTCCGATATCACTCTCAATCTTCAGACGATACCTCTTCAGGATTTGACCATTCAAAACGAGGCGGGTGATATGGACCTTAGAATCGGCGACAAATACCCGAATGTTGCCGTTCTGATCGACGGCGCCGATTCCGATTTCCGTCTGAAGGCTCCCGAGAAGTGCGGCATTGAAGTTTCAGGCGACAAATATGAGTCATATCTTTCGGCCATCGGATTTATAAAAAACGGTGTAAACTACTATACGAAGGCCTATGATAGCGCGGCCGTGAAACTAAGGCTGGATATTCCCGAAGAATTGCGGCACCTGTCAATTGAGTTTGAGTGAATTTTATCGAACTTCCTTCGCGCCCTAATCCCTTCCTTTTTTTAAATAGCCCCTAAATGGTTTATTGACAATTTAAAAAAAAGTCCTTTATTTAGATTCCGATAATAAGAGGAAATCAGTTTTTTGTATCTGAACGGAGGCAGAGATATGAGAAAATTTTCTAACGTGTTCGCGGCCGTATTTTTAATCGCCGCCGGTTCGTTTGCTTTTTCGAAGGTATCGCCATCGAATCCGGCGGAGTTATCTTTTTATGAGCAGCAAGAGGCAGCAAAAATAACGGTGATGAACAACATCACGTCAATGCCGCTTACCTTCACCGAAAATCAGGGGCAATGGGATAGTAAAGTCCTGTATCGTTCCGACGCCGGCAACGCCACCGTCTGGTTTACTAAAGAGGGAGTGACCTATCAATTCACCCGTCGAATTCCTCCCGAGCCGATTCCGTATGCCCCGCGGTTTGCCGAGCAAGGCGGAGCCGGGGACGCTTTTGAGACCATGACTTTAAAAGCCGATTTTGTCAACGGCAATCCAACTCCTGCCGTTTCCGGCAAAGATTTAATGGAATATAAATGCAATTATTTTCTGGGAAACGACCCGCAAAAATGGCGGACAGATGTCCCCAATTACGACGTCATAACATATAAAGAGATTTACCCCGGAATCGATTTGCAATATTACGGTAATACGCAGCGGATGGAGTACGATTTTGTCGTATCTCCGGGGGCGGACCCGTCGCAGATTTGTATCCATTATGAAGGCGCTAAATCGCTCTCGGTCGACGAAGACGGTCAGCTTGTTATCGAGACCGAATGGGGCAGCGTGACCGAATTAAAACCGGTCGTTTATCAGACGAGAGGTTCCGAACGGTGTTCTATTTTGGGTGAGTATGTTATTCTGGGCGAGAGCAGTTTTGGATTTAAACTGAGCGGCGAATATAATCCGCAACTGGCCCTGATGATCGATCCGCAGGTAGCCTTCAGCACATATCTGGGGGGAACATCAAGCGATTATGGAAATGGTGTCGCTGTAGACGGGGCCGGCAGCGCCTATGTTTGCGGGACAAGTTATTCGACTGATTTTCCGTTGACGCCAGGCGCATATGACACAACATCAGATGTCTCCAACGGAAATATTTTCATTACTAAATTTTCATCGGCAGGCAATTCTCTTATATACAGCACATTACTTGGCGGATCTGGCTACGAATGGCCGGACGATATGGACATAGACAGCAGCGGTTCGGCTTTTGTCACAGGATACACCTATTCCAGTGACTTTCCAACGACGCCCGGCGCTATAGATAATATATATAATGCCAATCAAGATATTTTTGTTGTCAGACTCTCATCGGCCGGCGACAGCCTTATTTACGGAACTTATTATGGCGGCTCGAGTTCTGAATCCGGCTATGGTATCGCGGCTACCGGAGACGGCCATGCGGTATTAACCGGATATACTTACAGTAACGACTTCCCGATTGCAAATGCCTTTGACGAAAGCCCGAACGGAGGCAGCGATGCATTTGTTGCGAAATTTACTCCGGCCGGCGATTCGATAATATTCAGCACTTATTATGGGGGAAGTGGATATGAAGAGAGCTGGGATATAGCCATTGACGATCTCGGCTTTGTCAGTGTGGTCGGGTATACATACTCCACTAACATTCCCACAATGAACGCCTATGATAATACGGGTGACGCGAATGGCGACGCCTTTGTAGCCCAGTTTACCCCGGCCGGTGATTCGTTGCGATACGGAACGTATTTAGGTGGTACATCATATGACTACGGATATGGAATAAATAAGTTCAGACCGGGGATTAACGATAATCGATATATCTATGTTACGGGAATGACCTACAGCGGCAACTTCCCGACCACCCCCGATGGATATGATAAAGCAGCAAATGGATCTTATGACGTCTTTATCACGAAATTGGCTCCTTCAATAGGGGGGGCCGGTTCACTTATTTATAGCACATTTTATGGCGGTTCGAGCGATGATTATGGATATGGCATAGGTGTCGATGAGAATGAGAATATTTATAGTGTCGGTTTTACGTACTCTACAAATCTACCAATGGTTAACAGCACCTATGGCAGCAACAGCGGCGGTTACGAAGGTTTTGTCGCCAAATTCGTGCCCGGATTAGGCACGGGAAACGGCCTTATTTACAGCACCTATTTCGGCGGAAGTAGCGATGAATATCCGCAATGGATGGCGCTTGACAACCATAACAATGTCTATTTCACCAGTCAAACTTATTCCTCGAATTTACCGGTTATAAACGCTTACGATAATACTTATAATTCCGGCGACGCCTTCCTGGCCAAGATTGAAATCTTCAGCGCCGACCATACCGATATCGCCGTCGGGGCCGCTTCGGGTAACTATGATACGATGAAAGTGGCTTACAGCGGTGGGTCGGGCGCGGTAACCGGTCTGGTTTATTATCGTCAGGGGGGTGAGGTTTTGTATACTTCCGGCGCCCTGATAACCGGTACCGGTAATTCCCTCTTTTTTCCTTTTACCCCCAGCGATACACTTCCCGCCGCACGGGCGCTGGAATATTATCTTGAGATAACGCGCGCCGGGTATACCGAACACGTCGGCGGCACTGTAAAACCAATGATTTATACACCGCTGCTGACGAATATTCAGGCGCAAAGGCCGATGGAAACAACGGCCGGTCGATTCAAGATTATCGGTGTGCCGATCAGTTTAAGCGGCGACAGTTCCTGCAGCGCGGTTTTCTCCGATGATCTGGGCGGCAATTACAAATCGGGCTGGCGTCTGGCCAGTTATGACGGCAGTACCCATTCATATAAGGAATTTCCCGGGGCGGCAAAGGTGAAACCGGGGCAGGGCTACTGGCTGATTACCAAAGCAGCGACAAAATATGGTGCGGTCGGCCGGGCGGTCCAGCCGAATCGGATATATAATTCAATGTATTTCTACGAAGTGCCCCTCGATTCCGGGTGGAATTTGCTGGCTAATCCATTTCCGTTTAATGTCTCGACGCTGGAAATCCTGATAGATACCGGTGGTGTCGTCGTCAGCGGGTGGCCGACGGCAATCGTCGATCCGCACGCATACTGGTACTCGGGAACCGAATATGTGGATCGGACATCGATTCCGGAGTGGGACGGTTTCTTCGTGAATATAAAGAGACATGGTGTCAAAGCGCTGTTCCCGTATCATGAAGACGGCGCGACCAAGAAGATTCTTCCTCTTGCGAGTTCCTATCCCGGAGAGACAGGGCCCGGCGACTGGCAGGTGGATTTTCAACTGAAAGCCAATGGTTGTATCGATGACGGTAACTTTATCGGCGTTCGCAGCGACGCATTGGAAGGGCTTGATGATTACGATAACGGTGAACCACCACCGCCTCCGGGTGGCCCATCCCTGGCGCTTAAATCGACCGAGACCGACACATATTTAAAAAGATGTGATTTCCGTCCGCCATTCGATGACGGCGCCGAATGGTATTTGACTTTCACGAAACTTTCGGGCAGGGTATTAACTGTTAGCGGCATCAAACAAATACCTTATAATATGGATGCGTGGCTGATACTCGATGACGGCTCAAAGATGAAACTCGAAGAGGGCAGTGTTGTCAACCTGCCCGACAAAGTCGAATCGGCACGGCTATTGATAGGTGACGAAGGTTATCTGCGGAATAACGGGTCGGTCGTTGTGCCGAAGGTCTTTGCACTGGAGCAGAATTATCCCAATCCTTTCAATCCGATAACGACTATAAAATTCGCGCTTCCGGAACCGGCATCGGTGCGATTGGAGGTTTATAATCTTCTCGGCCAGAGGGTAATTACACTGATTGATAAGGAGCTGCCGGCCGGCGATTATACGACCAGATGGGAAGGCACCGATAATTCCGGCCAGCCCGTTGCGAGCGGAGTTTATCTTTACAGGATCGATGCCGGTAAGTTCAAATCATCGAAGAAGATGATATTATTGAAATAATTTGGATATTATAAAGAAACACGAGGTTTAAGTAAGACTCGATCAGGGGCAGATTTGCGAACTGCCCCTTTTTCATTCATGATCAAAATTTCATACCAATATTGTGACATGGAGATAGATTGAATCATTCCGGCGGCTTCTTAAAATATATCGTATTATGCATTATTTTTCCAGCGCTTCTGATTGGATGCGGAAGCGACGAAGAGCAGGATCAATGGATGCAGACAGGCGTACTGCGGGTCGGCACTGACGCCACCTATCCGCCGTTCGAGATGGTCGATACCCGCTCCGGCCAACCGGAGGGCTTCGATATTGATATCATGAACGCCGTCTGCCGCATAAATAACTGGCGGCCCGAATATATCGTGACCCCTTTCGACGGCATGATCTCCGGTTTAAAAAGCAAAAAGTATGATTGTATTATCTCGGCCATGACCATAACACCGCAGCGGCAGGCGATTGTCTCTTTTTCCCAGCCTTATTATCTGGCCGGCCAGGTTGTTGCCGTTCCGGTCGAGGATACGGTTATAAAATCAGTGGAAAATTTGTCCGGCCGGAAGGTCGGCGTGCAGTTGGGCACGACCGGCGAAAGACTGGCCAAAACCCTGCCCGGTGTCGAGGTCTTTTCATTCGATAATATCGGAGCGGCTTTTATCGATATGGAAAACGGCCATATCGATGCTGTCCTCAACGACCTGCCAACATCGGAGGAATATATCAGATTAAAAGGCCGGGCCAAAATAGTCGGGGAGTTATTGTCGAAGGAGTACTATGGAATCGCGGTGCGCAGGCAGGATGGGAGATTATTGAAAAGAATCGATTCGTCGCTTACTATTATCAAAGAATCAGGCGAATACGATAAAATTTCACAAAAGTGGTTTCAGACTAAAGATTCGATAAACTAGGTCCTACGATTCAATCGTCACCAAATGAGACTTTTTATTAAACCGAGAACCAGACCGGAGGTAAACATGTACTGCCCGACAGTTAGGTATCTGTAGCCTTTTGAATTTTTATAATTGCTTTTTATCTTCCAGTATAATTGTGTTGAGGGCAATTTATCATCCTTCAGATGAGTAAAAGAGGCAATTTGTAAAATAACGCCTCCTACAAGACAAATCAACGCGACTATGAGATAAAAGACTTCCATGACCATGAATTAAACTCCTTTAACGACCAATATTTCTACAAAACCTCTAATCAATATACCGAGACATCATTCCTAATATTCATTAAAAAATCACGCTTATAAATACGCGGCGCTATCATTCGGATGATCAGGCCGGAAAGTCAATATCCGGCCTGAATTTGCGAACTACAGCCACTTTGATAAGATCAAATTGCCGATCATCCCCAAAAAAAACAGAGCCCACCCCATCATGTGAATCTTGAAACCTCTGGGCGTAAAACACTCCTTCATTCGCCAGATAGGTTTCCAGTCTTTGGGTGACCAGGATGGGATCGGCGGGTGTTTTGGCGTCCGATATCTAAGCGCATATAGGGACAAAAACACACCCAAGACGGTCAGGATGAGCATAATGACTTTGACATAGACCATCTTTTTGCTCCTTTATACAACACTATAATATTACTAATCAATTAAATCTACAATTAAACATGCAATTGCAATACCTGCGGCAACGTGGCAAATTGGATTCGCCCAACCGCCGCCATATATGCATTTTATAGGAGCAACTGCTTTTGCCCAATCACAAAGCTCTTCAATATCCAAATTAAATTCCGGCAATTCCGAATCTTCCATCATCCAGCCGGAGAATTCATCGCTCTGAAGCAATTCTATGGCGATTATGCCATCGGTGTTATCATTCAGCGACATATTTTCCGGATAGAATTCAATAAATTC
>CAYXTW010000054.1:18835-22934 GCA_964467955.1 uncultured Ignavibacteriaceae bacterium
TGCCATCGGTGTTATCATTCAGCGACATATTTTCCGGATAGAATTCAATAAATTCCTCATATTTGACGGAAAGATTGGAAAGGTCGTCCGTCGGCACCGACTTTGCCTGTGACCCCCTTGAATTGGTTTTATGCAAAAATTTGTCCATTTGCTCTTCAGTATATTCAACATAAAACCGTTTACCATTGAGATCGTAATCTTGGGCGATGATACCATTTCTATATGAAACCATAATATCTAATTGATCCTGGGCGGTCCTTTCGCGTAATCCGAAATGATAAAGGTCGAGAGTGTCTATCATGGCGGTAATTTCCCACATCAGATTATTATCGTTATCCAGAAGCAGTATCGAATAGTTGGTAAATCCATCCGGCGAGGCGGTTTTTTCCATTACGAACTGACGATCATAATATTCATCATTTATTTTATAAGTTATATTCGCCACTTTTCGATCAGGTGACTCGCGGTAATGATCTTTAAGATAAATGGTTTCACCTGATATACTTATAACTTGTTCGTACGAAAATTCATCAGGCGGCGGCGGTAATATCTTTTCCTGATTATTGGGTCCGACCATACTACTATTAGGAGCCGGAGTGGTCGAAATGTTACAGCCCGCGCATAAGAAAACAAGAAATACGGTTGTTAAAATATAAATCATGTTGAGTCTCATGATATCCTCCGATATTTAATTATTTATCCAATTTTTGTCAAGCTGATATTTCGCGATTTTTTATTCATATATATCCCTCCCCAATATAGGTCATTAACATCCTTAAATTCATTACCGCACCTCCTTCCAATTTTTCTCCGCCGGGTGGGGGATTGGGCTTTGTGATATCCCTCACCTTGTATATAAAGTATCACCTGCACCCGGCGGCTCACCCGCATGCACCCAAACGAGAGATAAGTCGGGAACTCTCTGTTTTCGCGTAATGTTCGAAAAAGTGTATTGCAACCGCTGTACCAAAATTGAACAGCCGTCTACAAAAATCATCAAGTTGTTATGAATCAACGAGATGTGTCGTTATTGCTGAAATTTTATTTGGGACTGTAAAAAATCGAACTGCGTAGAACTACGCAGTAAAGTCGGTTTAGTGCGTAAATTTACGCACGTGTATCAATATGGTCTTCTTTTTTAAGATTATACTTTTTTATGCGATACCTGATCGTACCCTCGGAAATATTGAGCAGTCGCGCCGTCTCGCGCTGATTCCAGTCGGTCTCGCTAAGCGCCTTTAACAATTCTTCCCGCTTCGTGCCGTTCTCGAAACTATCATTCTTTATTAACTCGGTCAATTTTTCCAGATTGCCTTTGGCAATAAAGCCCAGATGCAATAATATGCCCCTCAACTGGCGCACATTTCCTGGCCAGTTCCGTTTAACTAAAATATTACTGAGCGCTTTTAATTCTTTTTTGTATTTGCCGCCATCAATTTTATAACCCAACAGCTTTAAAAAATGTCTCGTCAATTCGGGAATATCTTCTTTTCGCTCCGACAGCGGCGGGATCGCTATCGGGATTTCGTTGAGACGATGATACAGATCCAGACGGAATTTTCTCTCGCGAATTTGCTTTTCCAGATCATGGTTGGTCGCCGCAATAATTCGGACATTGATTTTCCGACTATTTCCGTCACCCAGGCGCCGGACTATTTTGGTTTCGATAAACTCCAACAGTTTGACCTGGAAAGCAAGTGTACTATCGGCGATTTCATTGAGATAAAATGTGCCATTGTCGGCGAGTTCGAAAAGTCCGGTCTTATCCCGATCAGCACCGGTGAAGGCGCCTTTTTTATAGCCAAACAGCTCCGATTCAATCATACTTTCCGGAATAGCCGCCGAGTTAATGGTGACGAACCTGCCCACTCTCCCGGAGCAGGCGTGGATATATCGGGCCAATTGATCCTTGCCGCATCCGGTCGGACCGGTTAATAAAACAGACATATCGGCCCGGGCGATATTTTCGGCCAGCTCGACAATCTTTTTCGTTTTGGGATGGACGGCGATAAAAGGGTACTTATCTCGCTCTTCGGTCGATCGCACAGCAAGCTGTGGGGCACCCTTACTGATTGCCTGGTTCACTTTTTTGGTATACGGTTTGACATCTTCGGAGATAAAATATTCGCGCGCCATGTACAAAAGCGCCGAGCGCTCGCCGGTGTCGTGCAGACCGGAGATTGCCATCAGGTAACGAGTCACGGCTAACTCATATCGGGATTGGATCAAAGCGAATATTTCGCATGCCTTGCGATACCACTCGCGTGCGTTTTCCTGTTCGCGATTATGTGTCGCGACACGGGCGAAGACGCGATAGCATCCGGCGATTTCGACCCGCTCGTTGATTTTTTCAGCAACTATTAATGCGTCTTCAGCTGTTTTCTGAGCTTTGTCGAATTTCTCAAGGCCGATATAAGCATCCGCTAGGAGTCGTTTGGTCTGGGAGATAAGCGCCGATTCCGGCGCGATTTTCATCGATAATTCAATGCCCGTTTTAAGCGTCTTCTCGGCTTCTTTGAATTTTCCGTCCAGATTATATATCCAGCCGAGGTATTCGTATCGTATGGCCTTTTCACGAATATAATCTTCACCGAACATTGCAGTCCGGGCCAACTGTTTTTCAGCCTTTTTTGTATTGCCACCCAAAGCGAGAGCTATACCGTAAGTTAAAAAGTAATTATATTTATGAATTTCTTTTAACAATTTTGATTCGGCCTCAGTGTTTTGCAGTTGTTCTATCGCCCTTATAATCAAACCCGCCATAATAAGTACGCGTGCGCGATTTAGAGATATCAGGGAGACTTGAGAGAGATTTCCTAATTCCGCATTTATTTTGGCACACTCATCCAAATTGGAAATGGAATCATCGTACGATGCCGTCTGAAAATGCACAAATGCAAGTCTATTTAAGACTCTCGCCATTTCAGGCTTATAATCATACCGCTTGAATGTCAGGTAAGATTCTAATAAAGCCTCTTTGGCGCTAATGTAATCACCAATCGTTATAAGATACCAGCCATAAAGGTATTTCGATTTCGCGTACAGGAAATGATTATCGCTGGTTCTAAAATAATTTATTATATAATTTATGGGCTCCTTTATATTGGAATCGCCCATCCACAGATTAACTTCGGAAAATAAAAGATAATATTCAGCAATTTCCCCCGGACCCAAAAATGTAGTATCTATTTTCTTTAGTTCTATAAGGGCCTTTTGAGGATCTTTATTTTTTAGATAATCCTTCGCCGACTCCAGGTATTTTTCTCTTGAAATATTCATCATCCAATGAAATAAAATCCAAATAAATTAATTTAACCGAAATGACTGCGACTATAACTCGGTAATCAGACAAATATTCATGACTGCCAATATTGACATTTTCTACACAAGTCGTAGAGACTATTGATTGCTCGCCGAGGCCACGATCCTGGGAACTGCTGGCGAGCTCATCCCACGGATGTTCATGTAGCGGGTCGGGGATCATCCTATTCCATCCGGGTGGTGGTGGGCCGGAGATGGCCGGCTGGCCCACAAATAAAAACAAAAGCAATACCATGAATATTATACTAACCAGATTTTTCATGATTCCACCTCACTAAAGCGGGTTTATTATTTCCTTTTTGAATCTATTAAAATGTGAGGGCCGATTTTTCCTCCCCATTCTTAAAGAGGGCCGCCTTTTAAATAATCTTCTATTATTTATATCGGGCTTGTTGAAGAAAAAATCACGACGGATGAACCTCACTTATCCAAAAGCCCATTACTATTTTACATAATAACGCCCATGCCGGTAATCTGTCAAGTAAAAAATCCGGAATAAAGGGCGTTTTTGAGCATTTCATACCGAAAATCGATAAAAATTATGATTTTTGACACGTTTTAATAAAAAACAGGACTATTCAGGAGACCAAAAATTGATCCCTTATGTAGTCTGGGATCAAGAATGGCTACTTTGGCGGTCTTTTCGGATGCCATCCTCGTTATTAAAAAACCTGCAAAAATCAAAGAAAAGCGGTTGCTTTTTTGTAGATTTTAGTTAAAATAAGGGGCTTATGTCGAAATCGTACAAACTTTCGGCCCTGCGGGGAAAGGTGATCGC
>CAYXTW010000055.1:0-21426 GCA_964467955.1 uncultured Ignavibacteriaceae bacterium
TAAGTACTTTTCGGAAAGAATATGTATTATTTATAGACATCTGCGTCCGGTTTATCGGATTGTCAGCAAGAGCGGGATTTATATCGGAAAAATCAGCATACGTGAAATATACTTAGTTCGGCCGAAACATTCATGGCGAAATCAGGCACTATTATAACTCAGAGTCACGGAGAGATTCGAAGTGTCAGATTTCGATTGGCTAATTAAAAATATATATTATAATGAATATGGAGAGAGGATTGGATGATGGATCAGCCATTAAAAAACGTCCCGAATTTCGCCCATTATAGCATTAAATGGAATATATTTCTTGCGGCGATTGCCATATTCCTGGTATTCCCTTCTCTGTCAGCCTGTTCACCCGGTTACGATTCGACTCATCAGATATTCCATTTTCATGGTGAGGACACAAGTTCTTGGCTGGGTTATTTTATCAAGTCATTGGGAGACATGAACAACGACGGTTTTGATGATTTTGCGATAAGTTCACAGTCTCCGCGAGGTACATACTTATTCCTTGGAGGATATCCTATTGATAGTTTTCCCGATTACTTTTTAAATTACTTTGGCCCTATTCTTGATTTTAGGGATTATACCGGCGACGGCAATCCCGATTTCGTAATGTCTTCTGACTATAAAATATATCTCTTTAACGGACATGGTGACTATATTGATACACTTCCCTTCGATTCCATTCTGCCTCCGGAGGGTTTACAACATTTCCGAGGCGAATCTTCAGGTTTAATAGATGATAATTTTATTGGTGACATCATTGTTCATGCCGAAGACCCAACAGCAGGATATCTTGAATTGCTATATCTTAATCCCTTTGCTTCCGACAAAGAGCCGGATTGGATATACGCCCTTCCAGATTTAATTTATAGCATTAATCATGCAGGCTTAATAGATTTCAATGGCGACAGCCTTACCGATATCTACATGTCAATGTGGCCACGATTTGATTCAATAGGTTATGCCTATATATTTTTGGGTCCCGATTATGGTTCAGAACCGGATATAATAATTGGTCCTGCAGAGGGGGTCGATACTCTGCCCAAATATTTTGCCCGGGGTGTCTTTAACATCGGAGACGTCAACGGTGATGGTTGGGAAGATTTAGGTTTAATGAATTGGTCAACGACCCTGGTATATTTAGGCGGACCCATGTATGATACGCTATATGATTTTCAACTTGACGGCATGTGTTATGTCATGAGGCCTGCCGGTGATGTCAATGGCGATGGCTTTAACGACCTGATTCTTGGCGGTTCAGATTCTTTTGACGGAAGAGCTATTATTTATCTGGGCGGTCCTAAATTCGATGGAATTAGAGACGAGCAGATAGACCGTAGCGACCTACCGCCATTATTCCTGGAATACATCGGGATGTCACTTTCACCGGGCGGTGATTTTAATGGTGATGGTATTGATGATATCCTATTCACCTGTCGTAATTTCGCGCACGGCCATCCCGGAGACGTTTTTGTCTTCTCAGGCGGTGGAGATATTACAGTTGATGTCGAATATCAATATGAGCCGACCATACCGGGGGCGTTTGAATTAAAACAAAATTACCCTAACCCATTTAATCCATCCACCGCAATCGAATTCGAATTACGCCGCAAGGATGTACTGACATTGGATATTTATAATATTCTCGGGCAAAAGGTGGAAACGTTGTTTTCGGGCAGAATGTTTCCGGCCGGGACGCATACCGTTTATTGGGACGGCACCAGACAGGACGGCTCTCCAGCCCCATCGGGGATTTATTTTTACCGAATAACCGGAAATGATTTCAGCCAATCGCGAAAGATGATGTTATTAAAATGAGCGCATGATCAATCGTAGGTCAGGATCCCTGCCCGAGATATTGAGCGCCAGCGAAATATCAAGGGGCCCGAGCGAAGCGACGGGCGATCCTGACAATTATGCTGCTTAAATTCCGATTGGAAAAAACAATATATCTATTATAATGAATATGGAGAGAGGATTGGATGATGTCTTAAGATTGATATTTTCCTGGTTTTGAATATGCATCAGGCTATTAAAAGTAAATTTAATCGGTTTTCATTATTGGCGATGTTCATATTTTTCTCCTTATTGAATTCCGGTATTGCTCAGATGCTTGGTGATGGGCATCAGATCTTTCATTTTCACGGCACTACGGCTGAATCATATATTGGTGAGAATTTAAAGGGATTAGGCGATATAAACGGCGACGGTTTTGATGATATTGCGTTTACATCGTTAATTCCCTATGGCATCTATTTTTTTCTGGGAGGCAATCCGCCGGATAGCAATCCTGACTTCTTCATCGATAGTGTTTATCAACTCGGACCTTATATAGATTATGATGGCGATAAAAAATTTGATTTTATCGCAGCTAATGATTCCGCGATTTATCTGTACCATATTATAAATGATTCAATCAATCCGGATCCCATAGATTCCCTACATGCCCCCATCGGCTATTACCAGACTGCCCTTATGGACGCCCAGGATATTAATGGCGATTCGATTGCCGATTTGCTTTTAAGAGTATATGATCCTTACGAAGGTCAAATGGCTGCATTGTATTATAATCCTTTTGCAGACGATACCACCTTAGATTGGCAATTACCAATTCAGAATTATTCCCACATTATCAATTCGTTGGGCTTTATAGATTTTAACGGGGATTCGGTATCTGATATTTACGTAGCCTTACAAGCTCGTTTAGACACATTGGGTTATGTTTACATTTATTTCGGACCTTCCTTTGCCGAATCACCTGATTTAATCATTGGTTATCCCACTGAATTCGATTCGTTAGATCATGACTTATTTGCCTCTGAGGCTTTTAATCTCGGTGATATAGATGGCGATAATTATGAAGATCTCGGTATCTTGTTTAACGATCCCCATGAATTCGTTTCATTGGTCTATTCCGGTGGCCCATTCGGTGATACCCTATACGATTATCGCCTTGATGGTATGTGTTATAAAATGGCCAAAGCCGGAGATATTAATAAGGATGGATATAATGATTGTGTAATTGGTGGTTCTGATGACTCTTATGGGAAAATCATTCTATATTTGGGCGGCCCCCAATTCGATACGATTAGAGATGATGAAATTGCCCGGTCAGATTTACCGCCCTTGTTTTTAGAACGTATCGGTCGAAGGATTACATCAGCCGGTGATTTTAATGGCGATGGATATGACGACATATTATTTAAATGCGGCAATTTTGCGTTCGGATATCCGGGGGATGTTTTTATTTATTCCTGGGGAGATGATATTACATCGGTAGACGATGATATTTCAAATACCCAATTGCCGCGAGATTTTATACTCAATCAAAATTACCCCAATCCATTTAATCCATCTACAACGATTGAATTTGAATTGCCCCGCAAGGATGTACTAACATTGGATATTTATAATATTCTCGGGCAAAAGGTGGAAACGTTGTTTTCGGGCAGAATGTTTCCGGCCGGGACGCATACCGTTTATTGGGACGGCACCAAACAAGATGGTTCGCCGCTGCCGTCTGGTATTTATTTTTATAGAATAAGCGGAAATGGATTGACGGAATCAAGGAAGATGGTATTATTGAAATAATACGCGTCAGGTCACACTCATGGTAAACCATGAGCAAGACCCGACGCAACCTTTTAAGGCTTTCGCGCTTCGCATGAAACATGCTTAGCGCGAATGTCAGGAGCGCAGGGCTCCTGACCTACTCTTGAATTTTGACGTCATCACTAAAATGGAATAATCAATCTCTGATAATGGTCGGGGTGATCATAATCATCAGATCCGTAGTCGTGGTCTGAGTCGATTTATGTTTGAAAAGATTGCCGAGTATCGGAATCGATCCTAAAAAGAAAAGACGCTGCTCTTTTTCGATTTTGTTTTCCTTCAACAGCCCGCCCAGTACGGCCGTCTCATTATCGTTGACCGTAATCCTGGTGCGTATCGCACGCTCGGAGGTAATCGGTTTCTGATTGTCGACCGGACCGGAATAGCCGATGATTTCGGCTACGGTCGGATTGACGTTGAGAATAATCTGCCCGTCCTCGGTGATATGAGGCGTCACCAGCAGGGTGATACCGACTTCTTCATCCTGAAAGCTGACGATATCCTGCACGGCGCCGCCTTCACTGAAGCGATTGATGGTTTGAATCGGAATGACGGTCGTCACCTTGATTTCCGCCTCATGGTCATTTAGGGTCGTAATGCGCGGATCGGATATTAATTTTGACCTGCCTCTCTGGTCGAGAAAATCCAGCGCCATTTTCAATTCTTCGACCGACATTTTACCCCATGTCCAGGCCCCGACATTAAAATCTTTCTGAAGGATATCTTCAGCGACATCATTTGAAGCTGATGAACTCGAAGTCGTGCTCTCAAGACCATGATATCTACCGGTTATCCTGGTCGGCCATTCGAAGCCGAGGCGGTTGTCATTATCGACATTGGTTTCGATAAGCCTGACCTGGATGGCCACCTGCGGCTGATGTTTGTCGATTTCTTTTATGAATTGTACGATCAAATCGACGTTCTCGGGCAGATCGATTATGACGATTTGAGTCGGTAATGGCTCTGAGCCTGCCGATGCTCCACCCTTCCCCTCGACAATCTGTATTTTGCCCTTGGGTGATAACAGATCGCTGACCGCGTTGACCGCCGCCGACGGCGAGATGTAGTCAAGCGTGACGGTTTTTGCGACGGTCTCACCGAACGGAGTCATTTCCAGCGGCTTGACAACCACGATATCGCCGGATAGATAATAGTTGTACCCGTTCGAAGCCAGAATCGCCTCGAAAGCATCGCGCAATATGACATCGTCCAAATGCAAGCTGACTTTGCCCTCGATCTGCCCCGATTGCACGATATTAAGACCGTACTGCTCGGCCAGCATGTTAAGGACGGTCGACAGCTCTATATCTTCAAACTGCAGCGAAATTTTTTCCTGCGAGTCGAGCGGCCCGGCAATAACATTATGGAATATCAGCATCAGGGGAAATAATATCAAAAATGTTCGACGTATCATGATTTATCCTTTTTTATATTCAATGTAAATTCGAGATTATCTTTTTCGAGCGTAACCAGATTTTTATGAATTCTAACGACTTTGGCGCCGTTGACAATATCACCGTGGCGTACGATTTTTTTGTTTATAACCGCCGAAGGATTTGTCTCATCCCACAGGATACCGCTCAGTATCCATCCGGGAGTTTGTACCGGTTCCCCGGTCGGCTTTTTATTTTCATCGACACTTCTATAAAAGGGATCACGGCCCCATGCGAGTTTGTTGTATTCGTCAATATCGACAGAATCGGCAGGCTTATAGGTTGCCGTTTTTTTTGCGACCGTTTTCAATTGCTCCGGATTTGGAATGGTTTTTTTATTGGCGTCTCCCAAAAAATTATAAAGCCCCCATACAGCTGTCAGAACGGCAACCGCATAAACAATTTTTTGTCGTTTTTTCGTTTCCATCAGCTGTCCTTAATCGTCCCGAGAATCGCTTTAAAACCGAAACTGATCTCGGAATCCTTCTGATTATCGATGTGGTTATTGATTCGGCAAAAATTGACGCCATTGAAGAAATTCTCGTCCTCGATTTCCTCGATGTACCGTCCGCTGTTTTGAAGGTCGCCTCGAAATCTCACGACAATGGCCAGCGGCTGCGGTTTATCGCTATCGAGCAGTCGGCGGTTCAGTTTCAGAAGTTCATCGACCGAGGGCGAAATCTCGACCAGAGTCAAATTATATCCGTGAGATATTTTTTCAATCCGGTCGAAAAGTTTTATTAAATCGTCCTTTGAATAAAGTTTGGAGATAAGGGATTTTTTCTTCCGGAGTAATTCCTGCTGACTCTTAAAAAAGCCGGGAAACTCAAGCATGGTTTTCATATAACTGTCGATTTTGACCTCCGCCTCCGCCAATCGGGCTTTGGTTACATTGTCCCTTTTCATCTCCGGCAGGATCACGAAAAAAACATACAGTGCGATAATGATCACAAAAGCGAATATGGTAATCAGGTACCGTTTTTTCATAATATCGCGTCCATACTGATTTGAAAATCAATGGTAAACAAGTTGCCCTTGTTCGACTTCGAATGATTATCGAGGGCGACATTTTCGAAAAACGGTGAACTTTCCAGCCTGACAATAAATTCCGCGAGAATGACTTCCGGCGGCGGGTCGGTCGACGCGGCGCGGCCCGCAAGTATCAGGTTCTTTGCACGTCCCTCTTCCCCCAGATCGTACATATTGAGCTTTATTTGCCGGGGCGTGACGCGTGATAATTCCTTGAGATTCAGATACAGGTGAGTCGGCTCCTTATCCAGCGTCTTAAGAATATCCTTGTCGATAACCATTTGACGTTTAATTTGATTGTACATTATGACCGGTTGTGAATTTTCAAACCTCGCGATTTGAGCCATAGATGAGTCCAGCCAGGCCGATTTGACCTCATCACGATATTTCATCAATGTCCATGTGAGCAATAACATGGCGACAAATAAGGCAAATGCCGGAACGACCAATCGGACATATCTTACGGTGGCCAGCTTTTCCCTGACACGCGGCGGCAGGAAGTCGATCAAATCATAATCAATCATCGACAGGGCAACGGCACTTAATGATACCGGTATCTGCTCGCAAAAATCGTCGCGGCAGATTTTTGATTCTGCCAGACAATCGACCGGAAAACGCCTAAACTCGATTCCGAAATGACGCGATAGATTATTAATCAGATCATCCGAATATGACAGATCGCCGTAAACGAAGACTACATCGGTCGATGTCTTCGAAAACTGACCGACATAATAATCGAGGGAAGTCTGGATTTCGTTGACGAGCGATTCGGTAAAGGCCTCATATTTATTTTCGCCGGGGCTTTCGGACAGGGCCGAAAAACCAATGGAACTGATATTCATAAACTCCAGGCGCCTGCCGCGATAATAACTAATCTCGGAACCATCTTTTCTAATATTTATCAGAGCATAGGTCTTGCGTTCATCATAGTCTTTTATGTACGGCAACATATGTCCGAGCGCTTCCAGTTCATAAAATACCGCTTTTATCTTCGGACAAACGGATTGTAACAATTGCAATTTATCGTCGATTTCGGTTTTGGATACAGCGATAAGCGAGACCAATGTCGATTCGCCTACTGCGGTGGCCGCGGTCCTGGTCAAGTGATAACCAAAATAGGCGTTGTCCAAACCGAAGGGTATACGCTTGTCGGCCTCCCAGCGAACGGCTCTGGCCAGTTCCCGTCGCGGCATGGGCGGGAGCGAAATGACTCTGAAAGCGGAATCCGAACTGCCGATACCGAGGACATATCGGGTCAGACGCGTCCCGTACTGCTCGACATACCTGCCGATTTCCGTAACAACAAAATTTCGACGTTTTTCTTTGGAAACGTGTGACCGGGGGATATAGATTTTGGTGGCATTCAGCAGCCTGGTTCGATGCCAGATATTCCAAGCCGTTGCCAGTTGAATGGAGTTTTCATTGAAAGAGATGGCGATAGTACGACCGAAACGAAATTTCTTTCCGGTTTTCAATGTATCGCGGAACCATGCCGGAAAATCAAAAATCCATTTTTTAATCTGTTTTTTTTGCATTTCGCTCCGGCTTCAAATTTTTAAACTGCCCTTTTATCAAGAACACCCTTCTGACCCTCGACAGTATATACTATATCGAAGACAGGCCGGGACATCACCCGAATTAAAAGCTGATTACAATATCCGGATCGGCCCCGGTGGAGGTAATTGTCCTGGCCGCCGCATCATAGCTGTACACAATATCCCAGGCATCGTAGAGGAAATTCTGTCCGGTGCTGTCAAGATACGGCCCATTCCAACCCAAGCGCGTAAATTTATCATAAACCGGAATGGAGTCAGGTTTCACCACCAGATCAACAAGATTGGAGGGAGCAAAACCGACATCACCTTCAAATCCTCGATTTATAAATTCGCCGCCGGCAACGACCCGGGCATCACCGACAATGGCCGTTTTTATCCTTCTCATCTCATCTCTGGTCGCATTGATTTTGGAGCTTTCCGTCAACAATCCCATCCGGGGAATCGCCACCGCCGCCAGGATCCCCAGGGTAACGATGACAATGACCAGCTCAACCAGAGTAAAGCCATGATGCCGCTCGGCGAATTTATCGTAATAGCCGAGCCCAAAAGAATACATTTTACCAGTTGTTTTCGCCGCCGAAATTGGTATTTAACCAAATCTCGCCGGTCGTGGCATCATAGGCCCATCCGCCCCGCGTCCCGACTACTGTACCTTTGGTAACACCGGTGACAATACTATCGGGCGCATTGCTGTCGCTCTGGTACGGATTTTTGGGAATGCTATGCTCCATGACAACGCCGGATGTTCTGAGTGAATCAAGCTCTGGCCAAGTGGCAGTACCGGTTGTTACGGCCATATTGCCATAATAAATGGAGATTCCGGATCTCAAGGCCCCCAGAGCGGCTCTCGCCGAGGCTTCTTTGGCTTCACCGGTAATGTCCGAGTATTTCGGAATAGCCACGGCGGCAAGAATCCCCAGGACAACAATGATTATAACCAACTCAATCAACGTAAATCCCCCTCGATTGGATAATCTGGTCAGGCGCATGCCGACTCCTTTCCTTAGATTAAAAGTTTTACTCTATTCTTGTATATTATCGGAAAAAGAGAGTTATTCTTTAAAGCATCATCCGCGGAATACTTGAATTAAGTTCCACATTGGCATAAAGATAGCAAGGGCGATAATGAGGACAAAAGCGCCCAGAGCAACGGTCAAAAGCGGTTCGAGAAGTGAGGCCAACTGCCGCGATTTGTAATCAACTTCCCGGCTGTAATGGTTTGCAATCTCAGTAAGCATACTTTCCAGGGCACCGCTTTCCAGGCCGACCATTATCATCTGCAGCGCCATCTCCGGAAAAAAAACCAGTTTGCTCGAAAGAATATTTGATTCTTTGCCCTCCCGAAAGATTTCACTTAAGTATCTTATCTCGTTGGACAGGACAGAATTCTTAATAACATCAGCCAGCATCTCCAGCGACCTGACAATAGGCAGACCGCTTTTAATCAGGATTTGAAACATGTATGATAACCGAGCGATGCTGCCTTTTATTATCAAATCGCCGAAGATAGGCATGCGCAGGAATCTTATATCGAAAAAGGCACGACCGGCTCGCGTCGAATATATTTTGCGCAATAGAAATATCAGGGCGACAATACCAGCGACAATAAAAATTGCATAGCCGGTAACATAATGATTCATCCATATTAAAAATCGAGTCGGCAGCGGCAGGTCGGCGCCCATCATCGAATAAAAATGCATGAAACGCGGAATCACGAAAACCAGAAGGACAATAAAAGCGGCGGCGATGGCCGAGACAACCATAATCGGGTATCTCAGGGAGGCCTTTATTTGCCGGTTCAGTTCCAGATCTTTTTCAAGCATAACACCGAGAGAATCAAGAACCAAATCAAGCTTACCCGAAAATTCTCCGGCAGCGATCGAGGCGGTATATATATGCGGGAACAACTTCGGGAAATCGGCCATCGAATCGGACAGGGCACGACCCGACTGAACGCCGTCACGTATCTTCTTGACGGCCTGATTGAAATAACTGTTTCCGTCACCGATTTTGATTATGGACAATGCTCTCAATATTGGAATACCGGAGCGATAGAGCGTGGCCAGATTGCGGGTAAAAATTATCAGCTCTTCGAAGGTCCGGCTGATCATAAGACCAAAAATGCCCCGTTTTTCCAATGGTTTCCGGGGCTTTATTTCAGTCGGAATCAACTGCTGTTCGGACAGGATGGCGGCCACGCGTTCCGTATCCTCGGCCTGAATTATCCCGGTTCGCTTTTTGCCGTCGAGAGTTCGCGCCGTATATGAAAAAGTCTTAGACATTTAACGAGATTCTTTCAGCCTGCGCGGGGACACCGGATTTTTCGATAATGGAAACGCCGCGGAGTAGTTCTTCGAGGCAGACAATGCCTTTTCTCAGTTTATCAAGTCCTTCGTCAAACAATGGAAGATAGCCGTGACCGAGGGCATAATTTTTTATCTGCGTATCCGACGCCCCGCTGATTACCATTTCGCGGATGGTATCGTCAATGATAATCATCTCGAAAATGCCGATTAATCCTTTAAATCCGGTCATACGGCATTTATTGCACCCGATGCCTCTTTTAAATTCAATCATATCCGCCGATTCGGTAAGGCCGGCCAATTTTAGCTGTATCTCGGAAGGCCGATAATATTCCATGCAATCGGGGCAATTGGTTCGCAGGAGCCTTTGGGCCAAAACGCCCTTCAGAGCCGAGGAGACCAGATATTTTTCCAGCCCCATATCAATCAAACGGGTAATACTGCTCGGGGCATCGTTGGTATGCAGAGTTGACAGGACAAGGTGTCCGGTCAGGGCGGAGCGAACGGCCATGGCCGCCGTCTCGGCGTCACGAATTTCCCCAATCATAATTATATCCGGATTTTGCCTCAGAATGTACCTTAGCGATGACGCAAATGTCAGACCCGCTTTTTCATTGGTTTGTACCTGATTAATCAGCGGTAACGAATATTCGACCGGATCCTCGACGGTAATAATATTTTTCTCGATGGAATTGATTTCCCGCAGCGTTGAGTACAGAGTCGTCGTTTTTCCGCTCGAGGTCGGACCGGTAATGACGATCAACCCTTCTTTTTTCTGTATCAGTTCATTCCATCCGACCAGCAACCTTTCGGAGAATCCCAGCTCGCCCAGGCCTATGTTCAATATTCGCCGATCCAGTATTCTTATCACGACTTTTTCGCCGTGAATGGTCGGCAGGGTCGAAATGCGCAGGTCGATATCGGCATTATCGACTCGCATAATCAGGCGTCCGTCCTGGGGCAGCCTCTTTTCCGAGACATCCATGTTGGCCGCCACTTTTATTCTCGAGATAATTTCACTCTGCAAATGCTTGGGCGGCGAGGCTTCCTCCTTCATGACGTTGTTAATTCGATATCGCACGCGCAGTTGATTTTCATCCGGTTCAATGTGTATATCGGAGGCCTTGTCTTTAACCGCCTGGGTGATAATCAGATTGACCAGCTTAACGACCGGGGCGTCATCATCGGCGATCGATATGCTGTCGGTACGTTTGGCGGAATCGGGATCGACTTGAGTCTCGGGATGCCTGGCGATAAAACCGCCCAAGGAATCGGCCACCGAATAATATTGATCGATAGCATTGTTGATTTCGGACTGATGCGCCACAACCCGCTTTATTTCCATTTTGGTCAGGTAGCGCAATTCCTCGATAGCGATAATATTCAGCGGATCGGCCATGGCAACGGTCAGGATTTTATCACGGATTTTTATGACCGGTATCAGGCAGTATCGTCGTGCAATCTCAACCGGAACCAGGGCAATGACATTCGGATCTATGACCATCGATTCCAGCGACATCCGGGGAATATCCAGATTTTCGGAGATGGCATCAACCAGCTGCTCCTCGGTTACCATCCCTCTTTCGATGAGAATCTGCCCGACTTTGCGGCCGGTCTTTTTCTGCTCGTCAAGGGCCTGCTTCAATTGTGATGCTGATATTAAATCCTTCGCGATCAGAATATCGCCGATTTTTTTTCTGGCCATAATAAGCTAAAGTCTTTTCAAAGATGCGATTATTTATAAATATCTATTTTATTTTTCGCCCGGCTTTCGGGCCACCGATATCCGGGTTACCAGGAATAAGCGAATGGCGCTGTCGTATCCAGCCTCAGGCCGACGGTGTCGGCACCATCAACAACGACCTGCACCTGATATGCGATAAACCGCTCGCCGCCGTTAATCCATCCCCCGCTTATGGTTCCCTTGGGATTATAAATAATCCAACTACCGGTCGGTTGCCATGACCAGGATCCATCGGGCGTATTAGTCGGGTCAACCGGATCATTATCGCCATTATAATTGCCGGGAATATTCGATAGATCATCGAAAGGATTGTGAACAACAATCGGTTGATCGCTTAATAACTGTTTGGCTGTATACATGGATAACGTCGATTCCAGGCTGGAGATCATATTCGCCACGGTGGCCTCTTCCGCCTCGCGCGTAACATTGAATAGCTTGGGAATGGCAACCGAGGCCAGAATACCCAGGACAACTATAATAACGACCAGTTCGATTAACGTGAATCCCGCAGTTTTGCACTTACATTTTTCAAGCATAATCAACTCCGTTCTTACGACCTGCAACGGGTCAGGTATTAATGTATCTTTATATATGTATCGGATGGTAAGGCGATATTTTAAGCGGCCCTAAGGATAATAAAGATGGGCCCCACGCGATTTAATATTAAAATAGCGATACAAACAATGATATTTTCCAAAAGACCGTATGACGCCCCCGCGGGGCGGCGACAGAGCGGTAATTGATTATAGCATAACCTGTTAGCGCGACCAGTGTGCTTGGCGGAAGCAGCCATTGATTATGAAAATCGGCGATGACCGCATCGCCGTCCGTGGTAGTTAGCGGAATCATGGGCGGATATTGCCATTTTCGCCGGACGGCAGTGCAATAAATGCCCGATTCAAACAAAAAAATCGGGCTTATATTCTGCCGATGATTTATGTATATTAAATAAACACGGAAAATTCGGCATGAAACTGAAAGATAAATATATTCTGGCGCGGTGCTGCCGGCCGAACATAAGCGACCGTATAACAGGATATTACAGCCACGATAATTTAATCAAAGTGCATAAAACGGGTTGTTCGAATTTGAATAAAGCTGATGCCGAACGATTGATGGCGCTGGCATGGACCGATATACTTGCCGCAGACGATTTCGCGCCTGATGATGATTTTAAGAATCTCGATAAAATCGATTTCGCAGTACTCAGACATCATCAGGTTTTGGGCGTTGATTATTCATTGAAAGTCGCGGCGGCGCTTCGAATCGATAAACAGGCAGTATTCGAAAGCCATAATAAGTTACGCGAGATGAAGCTTCTGAAAAGAGTCAGGCCGCTGATGATTCAGTATCGGAAAAATATTGTCAAAAACAAGTGGACCAAGCATCGCAATCATACATACTATGAATTGACAAAGAAAGGCCGGGATTATCTGCGGTATTACCTGGAATACGGTCGATAGTTTTCTGCATTTTGCTGCCGGTAGTAAGTATTAATCCCGAAGATATCCAGAACGGACGGAAGAATCAGCAAAAAGGCGATTGGATATACTTCGTAGTACTGACGGAATTCATCGATATATCCGAGAAATAATGCCAGAACAGCCATGGGGATGAAAACGACGAAAAATCCCCGTCTGAGAAACATCGACTTTTCCTGCCACCGATATTTAATTAGCCTAAAGAAAATAAATACAACCGCGGCAAAGTATAAAATACCGAACGGCCGGAATATCATCTGGAGATTGTAATTAACCAGATGAAATTCCGCAATGGAGCCGGGATTATTCTGAAAGGCGATATTTATCATGCTCTTTATTGCCCCCCAGATCAAGAGTTGTACTATCAAATGACCTATGAGTGTTTTTCGTGTTAAGGTGCGATATTCTTTTACAAAAAACAGACACGAGAACAGGATCGCCGTTTCTTTATTTATCGCCGCAAGAATAAAGACAATATAAAATAGAAATCGATTCCTTGTCGAAATAAACAGCAGGGCGAGAGATGCCAAAAATAGGGTGGCCGGATCATAAATATAATTGCAATAGCGGAAAAAGAGCGGAAGAATCAACAGGGCGGCGATGGGGGCAAAATCGGAAACATAATTCGGAAAATCATAGTGCTCTTTAATCAAGCGCCGCGTAACCAAAGCAAGACCATAAAATAAAATCAGTAATAATGCGATCGTGATATAAAACTCATAAACATATTCGTCATCAATTCCGGAGAGCTCGGCGAAGCGAGTGAGCGTAAAGCTGCTATTTTTATGGTTCACGAATGCGGTTTCGACCGATTCCGGAGTTATATCGGCGATAAGTCTCACGACAGAGGGCACAAGTGTCCGATATACGAACGGCCGATGGGCATGGCCGTAAATCATGTCATTAAACATGGCGGCACTGTAGCCATTAATGCCCGGATGCACGATGAATATCATTAATATCAAACCTGAGGTAAACAGATACAGCAGCAGTCGAATCAGTCGAGGCGGCAGAATCAGGTTTTTACGTTTAATGGAGTTCATTGAGTGCCGCCCGGATTTTTTATGTTCACATCGGGTACAACGCCAAATAAAACGGCGATTGACGGTATAATCAACAAAAAGCCCAGCGCATAGATTTCATAGAAAATACGCATCTCATCGATAACACCGAAGAGCATCCCGGCAACCGCCAGGACAATAAAACTAAATAAGAACGAACGCCGAAGAAAAAGCGGTTTGTCGCGCCAGTAATTTCTTATCAGAATAGCGCCGGTAATAATGCAAAAGAGCATATACAAAAACGGAAACGGTCGTGTCGGCATCGTCAAAGTATGGTGGATGAAATTAATGGTGATAAACGGTCCGGGATTGTCCATAAAGATGTATGTCACGATGGCCTTTGCTCCCAGCCAGATAATAAACTGAAGAATTAGATGCCCGATAATCTTCTGTCCGGAGATATTTTTCCATTCCATAAATATAAACGGAATCGATAAAAGTGGCGCGGTTTCCTTATTGAATGCGGCCAGAATAAATATGAGGTAAAACCATAAACGTTTACGCGTCGAAATCGTTAATAAACCGGATGCGAAAAGAAGAAGCGTCGCCGGATCGTACAGCTGGTTATAGTACCGGAAGAAGGCGGGAATCAAGAGTAAGGCTCCGACCGGCGCGAGGTCGGCGATAAAATCGGGGAAATCATAATGCACCTTTATTAATTGCCTGATGCTGTATGCAAATCCGATGAAGCAAACAAGCATAATGAATAGGGCAACCAGATATTCATAGATGTACTCCTCATCCATAGCGGAAATATGGATCATCTCCTGCACCAATGATTTGCCTTTGGCGAATGACTCGATCCGGTTTATCAGAAATTGCGGCGTAAGCTCGGTAATAAACCGCACGGTTGACGGCACCAGGGTTCGATAGACAAACGGCTTGTACGCATGGCCGTAAACCATATCGGCAAACATGACTTTATTATACCAATTAAAACCGGGATAGGCGGTAAAGGCGAGCAGGATCAAAGCCGAGACGAATATATACATGAGGACGATGAAGTATTTTCGCGGTATCGGCAGGGATGGCGGATTATTGACTTCCATAATATGAGTTTGAAATACGTTTTTAATAGGGCGAATGTCAACAGGAAATTACCGTTTGATATTGAATGTCGGTGCGCGAGAACGTACGCCAGCTGTCGATATGGGGATTTAATGACTAATTTGCCGAGATGAAAAAATCCAGAAAAATGGGTTGACAAAATCGTCTCGTTTAACAATATTATTATTAAAATAATTGTCCGGCTTCTCGCCTGACTACTTTTGATTTCCGTGATTTTTTCGGAGGATAAACGGCCGAACATTAAGTTAAAATTAAAGGTCGGAACGTACATCAAAGACGGGCTCCGGCCACTATCGAGTCTTGGGGGTTACGGTGCTGACATGGAAAGAAGCGCATGAAAAAATAGAGGGGAGAATTACACCCGGAACATATCTGGGTATCAGGGGGATTCAGCCGGTCGTTATAACGGCGTTGAATCATGACGGTTTTGAGGTAAATATTGGTGATCTCTCTTTCAACCTTAAATGGTTTATACTGGAGCATTGCTGGAAATCGATGAATGAGCGGCGTGTATTCAACATGGAAGTTTTCGGGGAGCTTTTCGGAGAAGACTATCGGGGGGATCCGACCTGTGTCGATATTGTCGGAAGGATTTTTCTTAAGGCCGATCTGGCTAAATGCCACGACAACATCTACCACAATTACACGGAAAGATTATTACATCAGATACCGTTGCAATTCGACAACCGCAGCCGCGCGTGGGGATAGGGATTACAGCAAGAAAAAAATGTCGAAATCATGAGATGTTGATTTACTTAATTTTTTTGTTGACTAAATCGCTCTACATTTACATTATTCCAATAAATGGATAAATTCAAACCAACAATTTAGAAATATACACCCGGAAAGGATAGGGATCATGAAGATTACTGTATGTCTAATACTGTTCGGAATTCTGTTAATCGGCGTATCTACAGCAACGGCCCAGACAGGCCCCAGAATAGGCTTAAGGGCCGGAGTCGGGACTGATATCGATCTGGGACTGGCGTATGGAGCCGGCGGCAACTACCTGCTTACTTTTCCCCAAAACTCCCTGGAATTAGGGGTGCTTCTTTTTGGCGGAAGTTTCGAGGAAACCTCCGATGAGGGTATCCATACGTACAAGGAAAAGACCGACATCTTTGTCTTTGGTGCCATGGCCAATTACCTGATAGGTTATCAACCGGATATGACGGGAACATTCTTTGTGGTTGGTATGGGGCTGGCAAGTATCAGTGTGGAATGGGAGGAGCGAAGCGACACCGATGTAAGCCTGGGGCCATTATTGCCGGGAGGGGGCAGTATGCAATCGGTAGATGGATCCTCGGCCGGAACCGTTTTCAATTTGGGCGTTGGTCATGCATTCAAGGGCGGTTTCGATATGCGTCTGGAAGTCCCTGTTATTCTCACTTTCTCGGCTCCAGGCGAGGCGTCAGCGGTTGTCCCGACTTTGATAGTCACGGCGGGGTACAGGTTTTAAGAAGCGGTTCTATTCGCGCTTTATATGAATAAAAGTAGGGCAAGTCTCCCCGAGACTTGCCCTCTTCATTAATGGCAGGAGTCGGGGACTCCTGCCCTACCTCGCCGGTCTCGCATGTATAAGGGATTAGTAGGGGCGGGGCTTGCCCCCGCCCTTGTTAATCATGTCGCGGCAGTACATCAAACAAGGGCGACCGCAAGGGTCGCCCCTACGATTATTTATTACGGAATAGATTCACGCTTTGCATGAAGCATGCTCCGCGCTGCTTTTTCCAATGATCCCACGGCAAGCTGTGGGGCACCCTTGTTTTTTTTCGCGCTTCGCGCGATTATCAGGGGTCGACGACCCGTTGAGCGCGCGGCGTCTGATCTACGGCTGCTATTTCTGTTTGTATTTCTTCAATACATCAAGAACGTAATTTATATCATCTTCCGTATGACTGGCACAGACCTGAAATCTAATCTCTTCAGCACCTTTGGGAACGACCGGATAGTTTAACCCGGTAGCAAGCACGCCATTTTCAGTCAGGTGACGTACAAGATCGGATGTTTTCTGAGTATCTCTTACCATTAAGGGCACGACCGGATGGGGGCCTTCAATAGTTTCATAGCCTAATTCCTTTAAGCCGTTTTCAAACTTTTGTGTCATCCTGCCGAGGTGTTTGAGTATTTCGGGACCTTCCGGGCCATTAAGAATATCAATGGCTTTCATAGCCGCGCGTGCTTCCGAGACAGTTATCGGATTCGAATAGATGTACATCGGGGCCGTCTCACGCAGATATTCAATTATAATTGCCGAAGCCACAACGAATCCGCCATTGACGCCGAAAGCTTTGCCCAGTGTACCTATAAGAATATCGACTTTTGTATTCAAGTATTCCTCGGTACCTCCCCCCGTCTTTCCAAAAGCGCCAATACCGTGAGAATCATCTACTATTGATATTACCCCTTCTTCAAAATCATCATTATATTTTTCGCAAATCTCTACCAGCTTATTCAGCGGGGAATGATCACCCCTCATGCTGAAAATACCGTCTGAGACAACCAATGCCCTTTTCCCTTTGCCAATACTTTCCTTGAGCTTCGCCTCGAAGTCTTCCATGTTATTGTGTTCGTAGATAAATTTATCGGCCGGGCGGGAGAGTCTCATTGCCTGGATTATGCAGTTATGGTTCAACTCATCACTGACAAAAACCGTGTCTTTTGTCGTCAACGGTACAATAACACCCAGACTCGTCGTGTAAGCCGAACTGAAGAGCATAGCCGCTTCCCGATTGAGGAATTTGGCCAATTTTTCTTCCAGGTCGGTGTGTGCCTTATAGGTTCCACTGATAAATCTGACCGCACCGGGTCCGACACCAAACTCTTTCGCGGCCTCTTCTTCTGCCGCAATTACGTCTTTACGAAGGGACATTCCGAGATAGGAATTAGAATTCATCTTGATAAATTCCTGATTTCCTTTACCCTCGATATAGTAACGAGGTCCATACTTGCCTTCTGCGGGTTTTACACCGGTGATAACCAATTCCTTGCCTTTTGCCGTACCTTTTTCTTTAAGGGCTTTCAGGTCATGATTTAAGGTCTTATTCAATTTTTCTACTGCCATTATTCCTCCTGGGAATTTAATCTGCCACTAAATTCTATACCTATTTTTTGATTATCTATTTCTTATTTAAGCTTTTTCGAAAGGACCTCAATCATATCTTTTGTCATTTCAGGAAGTTTATATTCGGGTTTCCATCCCCATTCTTCACGTGCCGCCCTATCATCCATATTGTTGGGCCAACTATCGGCAATTGCCTGTTTCACCGGATCAATGTTATAGTCCATAGTAAATTCCGGAATATGCTTTTTTATTTCAGCGGCAATAATCTCCGGGTCAAAACTCATGGCTGTAACATTAAAAGCGTTTCTGTGCTTTAATTTGCCTGAATCTACGTTCATTATATCGATCGCGGCCTTGATCGCATCCGGCATATACATCATATCCAGGAATGTGCCGGCCTTAAGATTGCATGTATACTTCCTATTTTTAATCGCTTCGTAATATATTTCTACCGCATAATCGGTGGTTCCACCTCCCGGCAAGGTCTCGTTAGAAATGATTCCGGGATAACGAACGCCGCGAGTATCGACGTCGAATCTCTTATGATAATAATCGCAAAGCAACTCTCCGGCAACTTTGGTTACTCCATACATCGTATTCGGTCGCTGAATCGTATCCTGAGGAGTATTATCCAGCGGAGTGGATGGACCGAAGGCGCCGATCGAACTCGGAACAAAAACGGCACATTTATTTTCGCGCGCCACCTCCAGAACATTGTACAATCCGTTGATATTAACATCCCAGGCGAGATTCGGTTTGGCTTCGGCTACCGCAGAAAGTATTGCGGCCAGATGAAAGATCGTGTCAATACTATATTTTTCAACGACATTCCTTATCATGTTTATATCTGTGCAATCAGCGATTTCAAAAGGTCCCGAATCACGCAGTTTTTCGCTTGGCTTTGTCTTGCGTCCCCCAGCTACAACATTGTCATTTCCATATCTTTTACGCAATTCCATCGTCAATTCCGACCCAATCTGTCCAACAGCGCCTGTTACCAAGATTTTTTTCATTTTACCACCTTTATATTCTTAATCAGATATCCGACCACAGGTGTCGGCATAGTTTTGTTTTTATTATTGCCTAACGGTTATCCCGATTCCTTTTTTAAATTTTCTCCTTTTTGCGATTTTTATTATATCATTTTGCCTTTTAAATGTCAAATGATTTGGAAAGGCCATTCACAATTGAAGATACGCCTGTCGGTTCCGCACATGGAGGCGGCTTTGATTTTGACAAGAATTTCATTGGCTTTGGGTGTCGGGACAACGACTTCCACCATTTCTGCACCGCCGGCCGGTTCGAATTTTTTCACCGCCAGCATTGTGCCTTTCATATATCGATCTTTCCTTAAGAATTCATACAATTCAAGGCCTGAAAAATATTATTCCGGAGCGGAAAAGTCAAATGGTTTGAAAGAACGCTTTTTGGGCGTCAGTTCACACGCCCGATAAATCGGGAGCAGGAACTGACACAACTTTACAGGATGGAAGAGTAGAGCAGGTTTGCTTCAGACCTGCCAGCTGATATATGCGGCAGGCCTCGGATAGACCTGCCTTTGCTCAGCTACTCAGCTACGCCTGAGCCGCTTTCGGCTTATAGATGGCGGCAATCAAAATGCCGCTGATAATCGCGATAATCGGCTCGCCGATAATCCAGCCGATAACCCATGAAACCGGATACGGATAAACCGAATATCCTATCAGGCTGGCCGAAACCGAAAACGTTATAGCGACATACAGGCCGAATCGAATACCCTCGCCGATACCCTTGTTTTCATAACCTTTGGTAAATATGAAACAAAAGCCGAAGGCCATCAGAAGAAAGCCGATAATCATCCAGATTATACAGGCAGCGGATCCGGTTTCGGGGCGCATCAACTGCTTGGCCTGGTCATAAAAGCTGTTCATAATCAGCCCGTGGAATATCCACTCGGCCAGAAAAATGAAGATAAAAACGACGATACTTCCGATTAAATAACGCTGGACGTTCATAACACACCTCCATGTGCTTGTTGTTAGCGATGTTTTTACATAGACGCCACAATCCGGATTAAAATCTATATGTTGTTAAATTCCCGGGCAACAAAAATTATTCAAAAATCGAATATGGCTGGAAATAAACGGTATATGAATCAGGAGATAAAAATATGGAAAAACATATAAATAATCTGGGTGTTTTGTTTATCATCTGGGGGATAATCTCGATTCTTTTCGGCATCGGGATATTGATTCTTTTCACCGGCGGCGCTTTGAATGTGCCTTATAGAGTGGCGGTCATATTGTTTCCGATGGGAATAATAGTATCATCCTTCTGCGCCGGAACCGGGATCCTGGAAATTGTCGGCGGCCGGGGATTATTGAGTCACCGGCGCTGGTCGCGGATGCTGGTGATCGTGATGGCGGTGATTAATCTTTCGAGTTTTCCCCTCGGAATGGCGCTGGGTGTTTATGCGCTCTGGGTTCTTTTCAAGACCGAATCGGAGCAGGTGCTGATAGCGTAGATGTAGTGTGGCATTATGCCATACCGTCACCTTTGCGCGACGACAGCGATACGTCTTGTTTTCGGTGTCGGGCGTCTGAATTTCAGGCAGTGATAAAGATATTTGGTAATCAGACCGGAACGTTTGAGAAGTTTTTTGATAACATGATTGGGATAGGCGCGTTCGGCATGATGCTCCTGATAGCGCCGCCAGATTTTACCATCCTTGACAAAAAAGAAGGCGTCAAGATGCGCCGTTTTGGTTTTTTCATCATACCGGACCGGCCAAATATAGGCATAATTATCGGTGCAACCGCTGCTACGGTTTTTAGGCCAGAATTTTCTCAACATACAGTTGGTATTCATATCGAAAATAAACAGCCCGCCCGGATTAAGATGGTTGTAGACCGACTCAAAACAGCGCTGGAGTTCATTCTCGGTCAGAAGATAATTTAAAGCATCAAAATAGCAGGAGATTAAATCGAAAGTCTTAATCGTGCGGCCACCCTTTTCATAGATATTGAACGACGGTAATTCCTGCCGAACGAAATCGATTTTAAGATTTTGCTGTCTGGCCTTTTT
>CAYXTW010000056.1:0-21136 GCA_964467955.1 uncultured Ignavibacteriaceae bacterium
CGCGGGGCTCCTGCCCTACGGCTGCGCCTGTCAATTATGGCAGGAGTTTTTCGTTTTGTACCGTATTGTTTTAATATTGAAACGGGAGCAAAACTCCCGTAATTTTTGGAAAAATAAAATATGAGGGAGCAATATTATGGAACAATCATACGCATCTATTTTGGAAATTATTAGAGATGTCCTCCAGTACCGGCTGTTCACTATAAATCAACAACCCGTCACGATTTCATCGGTTCTCCTGTTTATTGTCTTCCTGCTGGGTGTTTATATTATTTCCAAGCTAATCAACAGGATTGTACTTCGACGTATTTTGATAAGATTCGATATCGAGCGCTCGATTCGTTACAATATGATTCGCCTCGGTCATTATATCGTGATGACTATCGGGACTTTGTTTGCTTTTCAATTTGTCGGATTGGATTTATCATCACTGACGGTAATATTCGGATTACTATCGGTTGGAATCGGCTTCGGCCTGCAGAATATAGCCTCAAATTTTATTTCAGGGCTGATACTGCTTTTCGAACGTCCCATTAAGGTCGGCGACCGGGTGACGGTCGGTGACGTCGAAGGAATCGTCTCGGCGATTAACATGCGGGCAACGACGGTGAATTCGCTAAGGAATATTTCGATAATCGTGCCCAATTCGGATTTTATTTCGGCGCGGGTAACCAACTGGTCGTACGGGGATCCCAAAATAAGAGTGGATATCGATGTCGGCGTGTCGTACGGCTCTGACCTTGACACGGTGTTGAAGGCATTAACCGAAGTGGCCGAGGAAAATTCCGACGTGTTGAAATATCCCAGGCCGCAGGTGCTTTTGATGAGTTTCGGGGATTCATCATGGAATATGCAGCTCCGTTTCTGGTTGGCGTCGCCAGAGGGGTATTATCGTGTTCGGTCGGCCATCAATTGCGCTATCGTTCGTAAGTTCCACGAACGCAATATCGAGATTCCTTTCCCGCAGAGAGATTTGCACCTCCGCTCACCCTTACCGATGCCGATTGCGGGTAGTAATGAATAATTATTGAGTAGGGCAGGTCTCCCCGAGACCTGCCAAGTTAAAAAAGGCAGGAGTCGGGGGCTTCTGCCTTACGGTTGCTTAAACCAAGGTCAAGCCTCGCCGAGGCTTGACGTCAATTCTCAGCGAGAATTGACTTATTGATTTTCTTCTTCCGGGGGAAGCAGCAGAATTCCGATTTCCTGATTCTGCCTTAAGATCAGCATATAGACACCTTCGGTGCCGAGTTTGTCAAGAATTTTGCCCATCAATGACCGGGCATCCCGAACAACTTCACCATTAACTCTTTTAATCCGATCATCGATTGCCAGACCGCAGGCGTAAGCCAATCCAAGCGTGTCGACATCAACCACCTGAAGATACCCGCGGGCATCTTTGGCAACCGAAAAGCCAAGTCGCCCGCCTTTGGCGGATAATTTTATCGGTTCTTTGGTAGTTGTCTTCTTGGTTACCGTTTTTTCGATTCTTGGCGGTCTGGTCAAACCGATCAGCGGCGAGTCGTAACCTTCCTGCGATAAATAATAGACCAGCGGCTGTTCGGGAGAAAGGGCCCAGTGGTATCGGAAATGGTTCTCAAAAATTTCCCAGCCCGGATTATGCCGCTGCCATGGTTCCGAATGCAAAATATAGTCGATACTATCGGCCGGCATCAATTGTCCGGCGCAGGCCAGAGCCAGCGAAAGCGCAACAATATCAAAGCGATAGGCGCTTTGGTCAAGCAGCGGATGATCGGAGATGAATTCGTCCTCATGCCCCGGGATTCGTGCCTGCAGGATATTTCTTCCCGCCAGTAGTTGTATCAAGTTAAAAAGACGATGCATTCCCGATGGCGCCGCCTCGATGTAGTTTTTCAATTTTATGCCTTCCAAAGGTACAATCAATGGATCATACGTGCCGCTGGTCCGGAAGTATTTCATCACATGAATTTCTATTTCAGTCTCTTTCCACTCGATTCCGGATAAATCCTGCAGCGTCGCCAGAATAAATGTCCCGAGGCTGTCCCAGACAGCGACAAAGTCGGAATCATTTCTCGATACAAAACGAATATCTGATCTGATTTTATTTTCGTCAGCGTAATACTCGGGATAAAAGGCGCGCATAAGAAAGGCATTATCGGTTTCAAAATCGACAACCGGCAGATTTTCCTGGTAAGGCAAGGGAGACGGCATCATAAAGGATGTGTCTTCAGCCTGCTGTTCGGGGACATCTATTTGCGCGAAGACGATGGCGGCTGATATCACCGGGAGCAATAATAAAATCAATAAATATTTCATGGGTGTAAATCTGCAATGAATTGAATTAAAAAGCAAGGATAATGTAAATAAGTCTAACTGCTGCTTTCTGCCGGATTTATATTCATGCGAGTTTTCGGTTTATAAGGTGTCAATTTACGAAGTTCGAGGTAGAAAAGGGTCATGAGCGAGTTAAAAAATGTCCCGAGAAATCCCTCAACTACGACCATTATCAGCAGGAAAATCGGGAGGACAAGTAATAATAAAACTATTAGGACGTATATCGAACTTACCCCGATAAGGACGAACGGAATGGCGCACATAGCGATAATAATTGTTCCGGCAACCAAAATGGCTATTTCCAATCCCATCTTCACCAAAAAGATTATTATATTGGCTGAGAGATGTCTTATGAGCAAGTTGTATCCTTCGCTGACGGCATCGAAAATCGGCGTTTCGTTGGCGATGATTTCACGCTGAGCGAGCGAGTAGATAGTTCCGAAAAAGAAGATTCCGGCAAACAGAATCGGTATCAATGGAAGGAGGAGTACCAGCGCCAATGCCTTGAAGATAATTATCCCCAGTACCAGAGACGATATTAACAAAATAACGAACAGGCCTAAAATACAAAAGAAGATAAAAAACAGTCCCAAAAATCTCCAGAAGTACTGTCCGCCAAGTTTAAATAATCCTTTTAAAGTATAACCTTTATCCCCCTCGATTTGATAAACGCCACCGATTAATCCGCCGATCGATATCAGATGCATGACAAAAAAGATAAGCGCCAGCAAAAAAAGGCCGCCAATCAAAAAGACAATAGTAATTATACCAGGCGCACTTATTACCCAATCTCTAACAACATCGGCAATTTGGGGATGTGAGCTTTCCAGCCAGCCGCTACGCTTCACCGGGAGGTGTTCAAACACTTCTCCGAAAGAGCCGTAAGCGGCCGCAAAAAATCCCAATACCCAGAGAGTCTTATACTTCCAGGCGATATCAAAGGAACGTCGTAATAATGATCCGTAATCCATAAAACCTATCGCGATAGAGGAAAGCCGTTGCCGTTTTCAATCATGCCGTCTTTTAATTTTACAATGCGCTGGCAGTGCTCGGCGATATTTTTGTCGTGTGTAATGACAATAACCGTATGACCGTTGGCATGAAGTTCATCGAAAATTTTAATAATTTCGCCGCCCGATTTTGTATCCAGATTGCCGGTCGGTTCGTCGGCCAGAATCAATTTCGGATTGTTGGCCAGAGCGCGGGCGATGGCCGTCCGCTGCATCTCTCCACCGGACATTTCAGTCGGTTTATTGGATAATTTGTCACCCAGACCGACCCGATTTAAGAGCTCCACGACTCGTCGTTTGCGTTCTTTGGCGCGCATGGCGGCAAAAAGTAACGGCAATTCGACATTTTCGTAAGCGGTGGCGTAGGGAAGGAGATTAAAAGCCTGAAAAACAAAACCGACCTGCTGGTTTCGGATTTCTGCTAGCTGATTTGAAGTCAGAGTATCGACCCGTTTATCGTCCAGCAAGTATTCGCCACTGGACGGCGTATCCAGACAGCCCATGAGATTCATCAGCGTCGACTTGCCCGATCCCGACGGGCCGACGATAGCAATATACTCGTTGCTTTTTACTTCGATATCCAAACCGCGCAAAGCCTCGAAAGCCACCTTGCCGGTATTATATACTTTTTTGATTCCGGTCATCTTAATCATAATATATATTCATCTCCTACATGCTATTCGTATCTCAGGGCGTCCACCGGATTTACCGAGGCGGCCTTCATGGCCGGGAAAAATCCCGATAGAAGGCCCATGACTCCAAGGATCAGAACGACTATCAGGCCGATATCCATGGAGACTATCGGTTTGCCCATTATGCTAAAAATGTCCGATTCAATCGGTAATTTTCTAAAGCTTTCTGTCAAGATGTAAGTGGTCGACATCCCGAAAAAACCGCCTAAAAATGTAATGCCGAGCGCTTCCAATAAAAACTGAAATACAATATACGACTTCCGCGCCCCAATTGCCATTTTGACTCCGATCTCGCGTGTTCTTTCCTTAATCGATACATACATAATATTCGCCACGCCAACACAGGCTATCAGCAAAGTCAGGGCGCCGATAATACCGAGGAAAACCTCGATGCCGGTGAGGACATTACGTGTAATTCGCTGTGACTCGATAACATCCCAGAAACCCAGAGCGCTTTTATCATCAGCGCGGAATTTGTATCGTGTGCCCATCATCGCCAGGACTCTATTCTCGACGGTTTTAGCCATTTCGGGCGATTCCGGCTGATAGACTATATTATCGAGGTAGGGATCGCCGAAAATAGCCACGAAAGTACTGGCCGGAATGACAATGACATCCTCGTCGCGACCCTGATAGCTGCTTCCCTGAGTCTTATGTTTCATGATACCGATTACCTTAAACGGTATTGACCGAATATAAATAATTTTTCCAATGGCCTCTTCCTGGCCGAAAAGACGTTCTTTTACTTTATCACCCAAAAAGGCGACGCGTCGTTTCCGATCGATATCGAGATAATTAATCATGCGGCCACCCATCTGAGGGATCATGTTACGCATTTCCCGATATTCCGGAAAGACGCCGTTAATTCTTTCAGAAAGAAATTTATCTTTGTAATTTATTTCCGCACCCCAACGGATATATTCACCGGCGATTTGTTTTATCGCGGGAACTGTTTTTCTTAAATAGGCGATGTCATCTTCAAAGAGATGGATTCGTCGACCCTTGCCAAATCCTTTATATGGGATCGAAGTCTGCCCGCCCCAGACGATGACGATACCCTCACCCATTCCGGCCGTGCTCGCATAAAATTGATTTTTTAGACCCTCGCCGAAAGCCAGAAGCAGCATTATTGAAAGCGTTCCCCAGAATATGGCCATAAGTGTAAGCAGCATGCGTTTGCGCTGCTTTCGGAAATCTCTCATGAAGACGTTGTATATTATTGAGGGTCGCATATCCACCTAAAACAATTTCAGGGCTTTAACCGGTTCCAGATTGGAGGCTCGCCTGGCCGGGAAATAACCGGATACTAAGGCGACGATACCAAGTACGGCCACCGCGAGAATAGCTCCGGTAATGTCCAGAGTCGGCACGCCTATATATTCTTCAAAGTTTCCGGGGAAAAAAGTAATCAATAGAGCCGCGATTATAAATCCGAGTAGCCCGCCCAGGCCCGTTAAGATAATCGTCTCGAATAAAAATTGTCCCATAATGGTCGTCTTCTTGGCTCCGACCGCCATCTTGATGCCGATTTCCTTGGTACGCTCTTCCAGAACAACGTTCATAATATTTGTCACCCCGATACCGCCGGTTATCAAGGTCAGGCAGCCGATGCCGACAAGAAAAAATTTGAACGCCAGGAAAAATGTTGTCAGGAATTTTAAACCTTCGGTCGTGTCCCAAATGAAAAGAGCTTCAGTATCATCCGGATCAAAATTATACTTGCTGGCCATGTAACCGAATATGTCGTCCTTGACTTTTGACATAGAATACGGATCGGGCGACTGGACGATAATATTATTAGGGTAGCGCTGTGACCACATCGTTTTGAATGTGGTCGAAGGTATCCAGCCCTGATTACTATCCCGTCCGCCGTAGGAACTGTTCTGGCTTTTTTCTTTCATGACGCCGATAACGGTAAAAGGGACATTGTTAACAAAAACAATTTTTCCTATCGGATCATCCTGGCCGAAAAGATCCTCGGCCCTCTGATTTCCAAGAAATATCACCCGACGTTTTTCCACCATATCAAGGGCATTGATAAATCTTCCACCCATCTGAGGAATGATACTCCTCATTTCGCAAAATTCTGGCCAGATCCCGGAAATACGCGTAAGTTTGTTGGTCCGCTTATTTTTAAGCGGGACACTATAACGAGTAAATTCGGGTGAGATATGCTTAATAGAATTAAGGCTGGATTTCATCCGCGCCACGTCCTCTTCGGTAAACCAGATTCTTCTGCCGCGCGGAAGACCCTGCCATGGTTTTGACGTCATCCCGCCCCATACGATGGAGATGTTTTCACCGAGCCCCTTCATTTCTTTATTATTGTGCCTTTGCAGGCCGGTTCCGAAACCCATCAGTAAAACAATAGATACCGTTCCCCAGAGTATTCCGAACATGGTCATGAGAGTGCGCATCTTTTGATTGCGCATATCCCGGAAGAACTGCTTAATGGAAAGAAGGGGCATCATGAGTTATTGTATCTCCCGGGGCGGCCTCTCGATCACTCTTTCGCCTTCGGTGAGGCCGTCGGTGACTTCAATATTTATCCCGTCGGACAGACCGACTTCGATTATTGCCGTATCGATTACGCCCAGGCTATCCTGGCGTTCAACAAAAGCGGTATCTTCTCTGAATTGAATCAATCGTTCCGGGATTAAGAGAATATCTTCTTTTTTTGTGATAATAATATCGGCATTGGCCGAATAACCTGCGCGCAGCAAGCTGTTTCCGATATCGGTCAATTCAATTTCGACATCAAAAACGGTCGAACCTTCTTCCTGATGTGCTTTGGGAGAGATTCGTTTGACGACGCCCCTGACGGTGTCTTTAGGGAGCGCCCCGACTTTTATTTCCGCTTCCTGCCCGGCGTGTATACGACCGACATCGATTTCATCGACCGTCCCCTTGAATATTAAATCATCCATAAAGGCCAGGGTCATCAGGTCGGTCCCGGCCTGATATGAGGTCAAGGGAACGACCGGATCGCCTTCCTCGACCAACCGCGACAGCACCATGCCGTCGATCGTGGATCTGATGGTATTGTCAACTTTTAAATCGGCAATCTCGGTTCGACCCGATTCTATCAATTGGAGTTTTTCCTGGGCCAGTTTCAGCCTTAAACGGGCCTGCTCGCAGGTCGACTGTTTTGAATCGTAATCTTGGTCCGACACCAGATTTTTATCGAGCAAAGTTTTGGAACGGTCGAGTTCGCGCTGTGCATTATCATATGCTACCTGATAGATCTCGACCTCTCGTTTGGCCTCGGCGAATTCAATCGGCGTCGGATCGGGCGCGACATCGATAAGCGGATCACCGACCTTAACCACATCGCCGACTTCAGCATGAATTCTCTTGACGATTCCCGAAATTCGGGATTTGACCGAATTTTCCTTTTTCGGTTCGATCTTGCCCACAGCCAAAGCCTTATCGACAATCGTCCCTTTTTCAACGTTGATAATTTTTAAACCGTTCTCTTTTTTGGCATTACCGCTTATGGCGAAAAACAGGACGGCCCCGATTATGACTACGGTCAGGAAAATAAAAAAGATTTTTTTAATCATCAGGTCACTCTCTCAATTTTGGCAAGTTATGTTTATAAATCAGTTTACGGATATATATCCTTTTTGTTTCGATAACAGATTAGCCTTACTTTCTATCTATATATATTTACAGCATTTACAAGTAAAAGTTGCCTAAAAACAAAATATCATGCGCCTTTACGGCTCGCTATTTATTCCGAGTCAAATCAATCCTTTGACATTGTCATTTCAATAGCATATTTTAGTTGGGATTTTGATGCTTGAAAGATATTAAGGGAGCAATATATATGATGATGAAAGTACTGGTTGCCGCTTTGGTTTTCGGATTATTGTTACTTGCCGGTTGCGGGGAATCGGGAAAAGAGGCTGAGACGGCCAACGCGAAAGCTGATAAATCCGGACCGATTGATAGCCTGGTATTAACTATGAATGGTGTTGACGGTAAATCGGTATTTGAAATCACCAAGGAGCAGCACGAAGTCGAATATATTGAGAGCGCCGTCGGTATGTTTGTCCAAGCGATTGATTCGGTCGAAATCGGTACCGATTACGGTTGGCTGTATTCGGTTAACGACTCGATGGGGCAGGTGGCATCAGATAAATACATCACCGACGATTCTGATATAATTAAATGGCATTACCGGAAATTTTAGAGAATAATAGCGGAGGGAAAAATGATTAATATCGATCACGTTCTGGACGGTTCGGGTCTATTTTTTCTGGCCGGGCCGTGTGTCGTCGAGTCGGAGGAAATCTGTTTCCGGGTCGCCGAAGAATTGAAGAAATTATCTGAAAAGTATAATATCCCGGTAATATTCAAATCGTCATACGCCAAGGCTAATCGATTATCGGGGGAATCGTTTTCCGGTCTCGGCATGGACACCGGGTTGGAAATTTTGGCCAAGGTCAAACAAAATTTCGATTTGCCGTTGCTGACCGATGTCCACGAGACGGCTGAAACCAGAATGGCCGCCGAAGTCGTTGATATTCTGCAGATTCCGGCTTTTCTTTGTCGGCAGACGGAATTGGTTCGGACCGCCGGCGCCACCGGTAAGTGGATTAATATAAAAAAGGGGCAGTTTTTATCTCCGGAAGATATGGATAAAATTGCGGCCAAGGCCAAATCCGGAAAAGTACTTCTGACCGAACGCGGTTCGTCATTCGGATACCATAATCTTGTCGTCGATTTTCGTTCTCTGATGATAATGAAGCGCTTTGGATATCCGGTCGTTTTCGACGCCACCCATTCGCTGCAACTACCGAGCGGAGGGGGCGATATTTCATCAGGTCAGCCGGAGTTTATAATTCCTTTTGCCAAAGCGGCGGTGGCCATAGGTGTCAACGGCTTATTCGTCGAGACACATCCGGAACCGGCTCGGGCGCTATCCGATGCGGCCGCCATGCTGCCGCTTGATAGATTTGAGACATTAATCATCGAAGTATTGAAAATCAGAGAACGGAATTAGCGGGTATAATATGAATGATAGTATACGAAAAAGGAGAATCAATTTCGAGCAGTTGGCGAAAAGATTTAAGGATATAAAACTCCTGGCGCTCGATGTTGACGGCGTTTTGACGGATGATCATATTTATTTCGGTTCCGATGGTTTCGAGATGAAAAAGTTCAATATTTCCGATGGACTTTTTATTGTTCTGGCGATGCGGGCCGGTCTGGAAATAGCCGTCGTTTCCGGTCGGCCCTCAGCGGCTACAGTTACGCGGATGAAAGACTTGGGCGTCAAATATATTCTCCAGGATATGCTGGATAAACGCAAGCAGATTAGGCCGCTCCTTGATAAGCTGGGATTATCTTCAGAACAGGTCGCCTTTCTGGGTAATGAGATTCTTGATATCGGCCTGGCAAGTGAGGTGGGATTGTCGATGGCGGTTAAAGATTCGGCTCCGGAGTTGAAAAGGGCAGTGGATTACGTTACTGACGCAAAAGGCGGTGAGGGTGCGGTGCGGGAAATTATCAAAGCGTACTTTAAAGGTGTCGATGTTGACCCGTCGACACTTCTGGCATAGGTATAAAAATGATTTTAGATAACGGTCGTGAAGTAATTGAAAAGGAAGCCGAGGCCATCGCTGACTTGGCTACGCGCCTTGATGAAAATTTCACGAAGGCGGTCGAATTGATACTCGAATGCGAGGGACGAGTCATTGTCACCGGTATCGGCAAATCCGGGCTGGTCGGCAAGAAAGTGGCCGCGACGCTGTCATCGACCGGTATTTCCTCTTTTTTCCTGCATCCGACGGAGGGCGTGCATGGCGACCTGGGATTGGTTCGCTCCGAAGATATTTTAATTGTCATTTCGAAATCGGGAGCGACCGACGAGTTATATCAAATATTGCCAACCATAAAAAGACTGGGCGTGAAAATAATTCTTTTGACAGGGCAGCTTGAATCACCCTTGACGACCAAATGTGATATAGTTCTGGACTGCTCCGTTAAATCCGAAGCCTGCCCCAACAACCTGGTGCCGACGTCATCGTCGACAGCGGCTCTGGTCATGGGGGATGCCCTGGCGATTGCACTATTAAAAGAGCGTGACTTCTCGCCGGAGGATTATGCTTATCTGCATCCCGGCGGATTGCTCGGGCGCCGACTCTTGATGCATGTCGAAGATTTGATGCATGTCAATTCCGAAATACCGATTGTTAAACCGGAGACGGTTATTCGCGATACGATGCTGGAAATTTCCGGCAAACGTCTGGGAACAGCACTGGTCGTTGATGATAATAATATTCTTGTCGGGATTTTTACCGACGGTGACTTAAGGCGGCTGGCGCAGAAGGATGATAATTTCTTTATCCGGACGACCGCTGAGGTGATGATTAAAAATCCGAAGACGATTCATCCTGATGCCATTCTCGATGAAGCTCTGGCGAAGATGGAAAAACATTCCATAACGGCGCTTCCGGTGGTGAATAAAAAAAATCAGCCGGTCGGGATTATTCACCTCCACGATATTCTTAAATCAAAATTGGTTTAATTTCTCGTGAAGAAATTTCAGAAGATAAGAAATAATTTTGTTTATTATTTTGTCGTTTTTATAGTGGGATTTTTTAATGTCGTTCCGCGTAAAGCGGCGATATTCATGGGAGCGATTTTCGGTTATACGGCATATCTTCTCTTTAAAAAGGACAGGTTAAAAGCCGGGCGTCATCTGGAATTGGTCTATGGTAAGAAACTAGCACTTTCCGAAAGAAGGATAATTGTCAAAAGACTATTTATCAATTTCGGAAAAAATATCGCCGAGGTGGTCAGGTTCAGAAAATATTACTTTAGTCAGATTCAACCGCTTATTGATATTGAAGGTCGCAAACATTTTGACGAAGTATATAACAGGGGAAAAGGTATTATTGCCGTTACCGGACATATCGGCAATTTTGAGTTGCTGGCGGCATATTTTGCCAACCAGGGGTATAACGCGGCGGTAATCGGGCGAAAAATGTATGATAAAAGGCTTGATAAATTTTTGGTCGACAATCGCGAATCGCTTAATGTCGTCAATATCGACACCCAGGATTCGCCGCGACGAGTGTTGAAAGCTCTGAAAGATGGTTATGCTCTGGGTGTATTGATAGATACCGATTCGATGCGTGTGCGCAGTGAATTTATCCCGGCCTTCGGACGATTATCATATACGCCGGTCGGGCAGACTATTCTGGGCATGAAAACCGGCGCCGGTTTTGTGCCGATGGCCTGCGTCAGAAACGGCAAACGGTATAAAATAATCGTCAGGCCGGAAATAAAAATCGAGCGTACCGACGATTTCGACCACGATGTGTATAATATTACAAAGAAATGCACCGAGGCGTTGGAAGAGATTATTGATAGATACAAAGATCAGTGGATATGGATTCACAATCGATGGTTGACAAAACCGGAGTAGAATATATATTAGGGCCGCGATGAAAGCAGTTAAAGTGATAATAATCGCATTTGCCCTGGGCGGTTTTATCTTAGCCGGATGTTCGGAACGCAATGAGATTAAAGCCCCGGGGATCGGGCAGGACGACAGCACGGCTGTATCTGTGGTGCGGCCGGATCAGCAAATAAACGATGCTCATATCGAGCTGTTCAATGGTTCGGTCCGGACAACCGATATAAAAGCGGATCATATCGATAAATATACGAAACAGGATTCAACTCTGGCGTGGGGTTTAGATGTTCATTTCTATAATTCTGAGGGTAAAAAAACATCGCACTTGGTGGCCGACAGTGGATTGATTCGGGAATCGATCAAATGGATGGTTGCCAACGGCAATGTCGTTGTTGTCGATGAGTACGGGACACGTCTGGAAACCGAGCAACTTTTCTGGAACGGATCCAATGACCGGGTCACGACCGATAAATTCGTTACCATCTATCAGGATGGCGACACTTTGATGGGGACCGGTTTTGAATCCGGTTTTCCGTTCAAAGGTTTCAAAATCAAAAAGGGTTATCGCGGCACTTATCAGAATGTCGATGAGATAAAAGAGGAATAAATTTTCATGCAGGCTGAAATCCCCGCAGGGATTTCCACTTTTTTATCATGTCAGAAACCCAAGGGGCATAGCGCCCCACTATTCCTTATCATTATGTTGATGAGATTGAAGAATAGCTGTTGGAAGATTTGCGAAAAATCAAGTAGGTCAAGCCTTGCCGAGGCTTGACATGTCAATTCTCGGGGAGAATTGACCTACTAATCCTTTTTAAATTTAACAATTGTATAAAATTTACGTAAGATACAAATATGTCCTCTGTCTGGAAAAAGAAAGCGGCTGCTTATTGGGTGTATTTCGGAAAAGGATTGGTCGAACACGCCCATATTAATGAAGGTGCGAATGTTCTGGATATCGGTTTCGGGCGAGGGACATCGCTTATTCCGGCCTCCTTGAAAGTCGGAAAAGATGGATTTGTCGTCGGTATCGACAATTGGGTGCCGCACGTGAAAGGTATGTCGGAAGTTATAAAAAAACGCAAGTTCCATAATACCGCGATTATAAACATGGATGCCGGATCAATGGGATTTAAAGAAAACTCTTTTGATTTTTTATTGAGTGGTTTTGCTTATGTTTTCTTTTCCCTGAAAGATGCGTACCCTTTGCTCAAAACAGGCGGAAAAGTCGTCCTGAGTTCATGGGCGCTGGAGGAAGATAGCGAATGGATGGGTGAACTTATCTATAGTACATTTCCCAAAGAAATATACACGGATTATGAGGACGTTGATGTGTCCGAGGAAACTGGCCACCCGCGAGTCTATCATAAGGAATCGGAAGATAAATTTGGGAAATTGATTAAAGACGCCGGTTTTCAAGAAGTTAAAATTATATCCGAAGTACAGCGCTTTGCTTATAAAGACGAGGAAGAATGGTGGGAAATAATCAGTAATTCCGGGTGGCAAAGTTGCCTTAAAAGAATAGAAGATATAGGTGTCGGAACACGTACGAAGTTTAAACAAGATACCTTCAAAATGCTTCAAAAATATAAAGAATCGAATGGCATTGGCTTTAAGAGAGAAGTCCTGTTCGGAATCGGAATGAAATAACTAAAACCACGATAAATTCATCTGCTATACTGTTGACATGATCAGTTTCTGTTATTTATTGTTCTCATATAGTATAAAAGTAAATCTTAATAAATTTTGGAGGAGTTAAGCATGCCGAATGAACCGTCGTTTGATGTCGCCGCCGCGCATAAATATTTCGCAGCGCATTGTTTCAACGGTGCCTGGGGCTTGATTGAGAAAAAAGACCGCACCGCTGAAGATAATGAGCAGATGATTCAGTTAGGTCAGGCCTCGCTCTGGCATTGGTCACAGCGGGCGGATAAAACCGACCGAAATATGTCCATTGGTTATTGGCAGGCTGCTCGGATTTATGCCTTGGCCGGTGAAGCTGAAAACGCCCGCAAGTACGGCCAGCTCTGTTTTCAATATTCCAAAGATGACGTGCCCTTTTATCTCGGCTTTGCTTATGAGGCGTTGGCTCGGGCCGAAATGGTAGCTGGCGATCAGACGAAGATGAAAAAGTATCTTGAAGAAGCTCATAAGCAGGCGGAAGCTGTCCCGAAAGATGATGAAAAGAAAATGCTGTTAGATGACCTAAAGACGATTAAATAATAAAAAGCTAATCCAACCTAAATTTCGAATCGGGATCATCTTCATGGCGGATTTCGTCGACCGGCTCTTTTTTGCCCTCGCCGGCATAGAGACGATTGGGCGCATTATAAACTATACCTTCGACATCGCCGATATTTTTATAGGCATGAATGACTCCCGGCGGAACAATCACCATCGCCTTCTTATTTTCACCCAAATCGATTCTGAAGGACTGCCTATAACTCGGCGAATCTTTTCGTTCGTCCCAGAGATACAACCGAAAAGTCGACGGCCCGATAAAACAGAAGCAATCGGTTTGATCTTTATGCTCATGCGGCCCGCGCGCGACACCTTTTTTGGTCATCGAGACATAGGCCATCGCCGGATAATTTTCTTCCGGGACTTCATCATGGCGAAAAAGTTCGATCAACCATCCCCGTTTATCGGTAAACGGGCTTAGCTCTTTGATGATAACACCATCAATATTACATTTCATGATTTCAACGTCGCTCCATATTTATTAAAAAATTCTATTAAGGCTGTCTTATAATCCGACATGACATTCAGATTAAGATCTTTCAGATTTTTATTATCTAAAACCGAATATTTCGGCCGTCGCGCCGGGCGGCGGAACTCATCTGTTGTGCATGATTTCAAATAGACATTCATAAGCAGTTCCGTAAAAATGGCCCTGGCGAAATCGTACCAAGTAGTTGCACCCTCCGATGTACAATGAAAAATACCTGCAAGCTTGTTATCAATCACAACCTCGGTCTGGCGGGCCACCTCGATTGTCCAGGTCGGATTTCCGAATTGATCATTTACAACAATCAATGGCTCTACTACCTGTCCGTCTTTCGCCTGTCGTAATTGTTTGTTTCCCAGTTTTATCATCGTGCGAACGAAATTTTTCCCGTGGGCACCGTACAACCATGCAATCCGGAGGATGGCATATTCATCCAGGATCCCGGCAATCTTTTTCTCACCTTCCAGTTTACTCCTGCCGTAAATTGTTTGAGGATTGGGATTATCGGTTTCAATATATGGACTGCTTTTTTCGCCGTCGAAAACATAATCGGTTGAATAATAAATCATTTTGGCATTGATATCCTTACAGGCCAGAGCGACATTTTCGGTTCCTTCGGCATTGACCGCCATAGCTGTCTCGGTTTCCGATTCGCATCTGTCAACATCGGTATAGGCGGCGGCATGCAAAACAATATCAGGTTTTTTTTGCCTGAAAAATTTTTTCACATCTTCGAGATTCCTGATATCGATTTTATCAATATCAAAACCGGAGATATCGAATTTCGCGGAAAGTATCCCTATCAGATCACGGCCGAGTTGACCTTTACTGCCGCTCACCAGAACTTTTTTCTTCACTATCCACCTCGCGAACGACGTCGAACAGATATCTTTTATAATCGTTATCCGCCATATTGTCGAGAATTTCCTGCATCTGCCGACGATTTATAAACCTCATTCGGTAGGCGATCTCTTCGATACAGGCGATTTTCAGGCCCTGCCGTTTTTCGATGGTGGCGATAAAATTGCCGGCGTCGAGAAGACTTTCATGCGTCCCGGTGTCCAGCCAGGCGATTCCTCGACCAAGGGTGACGACTTTTAATTTGCCTTTTTCCAGATAAGCTTTATTGACGTCGGTTATTTCCAGTTCACCGCGGCCTGACGGTTTTAAATTTTTGGCGATATTGACCACGTCGGAATCATAAATATATAATCCGGTAACGGCATAATTCGATTTTGGTTTTTTTGGCTTTTCCTCAATCGAAACGACCTTGCCGGTACCGCCGAATTTCACCACGCCGTACCGCTCCGGATCTTTTACGTAGTATCCGAATACGATCGCACCGTCGTGAAAAGCCCGGGCCAGGCGAAGAAAATCATAAACACCGTAAAAGATGTTATCACCCAAAATTAAGGCAACATTGTCATTTCCAATAAATTCCTCGCCGATTATAAATGCCTGGGCGATTCCGGCCGGTTTCTCCTGAATTTTGTAGCCGATGTCAAGCCCCAATTTATGGCCATCACCGAGCAGGTCCTGAAAACGGGGTGTATCTTCCGGCGTGGAGATAACAAGAATATCGGTAATGCCGAAGAGCATCAGGGTCGAAAGCGGGTAATAAATCATCGGCTTGTCGTGAACCGGCAAGAGCTGTTTACACGCCACCTGTGTCACCGGATACAGCCGGGTTCCACTGCCGCCGGCCAAAATTATGCCCTTTTTTACGTCACCGTTCATTTTCATACCTTATCGTTTGGAGTACATATCATCATAATATTTTAAATATCGACCGCTGATACAATTTTCAAGCCAATCCTCGTTATCGATGTACCATTGCACCGTTTTGCGTATGCCTTCTTTGAAGGTATGTTTCGGTTTCCAGCCCAGTTGCGATTCAATAAACGAAGCATCAATAGCGTACCGTCGATCGTGCCCGGGTCGATCCTTTACGAATGTTATCAGTTTTTCCTTCGGTTCGCCTTTGTTATCGGTAATTTCATCAATTATACGGCAGATCATTTTAACCAATTTGATATTTTCAATCTCATTGTGCCCGCCGATATTGTATGTTTCACCCGATTTGCCTTTGTGGAAAACAAGATCAATGGCACGGCAGTGATCTTCAACATACAACCAATCACGAATATTTTTGCCGTCGCCATACACCGGCAGCGGGATATCGGCACGGGCGTTTCTTATCATCAAAGGAATCAACTTTTCCGGGAATTGATAGGGGCCGTAATTGTTGGAGCAGTTGGTCGTGACGACATCAAGATTGTACGTCTTATGGTACGCCCGAACCAAAAAATCGCTGCCCGCTTTGGTTGCCGAGTACGGCGAATTGGGTCTATAGGGTGTCAATTCGGTGAAGTAACCGCTGTCACCCAGCGAGCCGAAGACCTCATCGGTGGAAACATGATGAAAACGAAACGACTTTTTATCCGCCGCTGTTTTTCGGGCCAGCTCCAGCAAATTAAATGTCCCCAGAATATTGGTGTTGACGAATTCGGCGGGGCCTGTGATAGAGCGATCGACGTGCGATTCGGCGGCGAGATGAATAAGGCCGTCGAATTCGTACTTTTCGAAACAGGCTTTTAGTTTTTCAAAACTGGTTATATCTATTTTTTCAAATCGATAGTTGGCTTTATCTTCGATTCCGGCCAGACTTGTTAAATTTCCGGCGTAAGTCAGGCAATCGATATTTACAAAAAGATAATCAGGATATTTGTTAACCAGAAAATGCAGAAGGTTGGAGCCGATAAATCCGGCTCCGCCGGTGATGGCCAGACGTTTTTTATATTTGGGCGTATCATTCATAAAAGATACACACCTCCGCTTAACGATATACACAAACCATTTATGGTTTTATAACGTAAAACAAAGTAAAAATAAAATAACAAATCGTCAAGAATTAGAATTGACAATTGTGGCAAATTTGCAGCTATTAATATGTCGTCAAATGTAATAAATTCTTGACAAAAAAGCTCAATTAATTATACTTCCCTGCAGAGTTGAATGCATTACAATATTCGATTTTGAGCACAAAAAAGGTGACAACTCTATGATTAACCGTTAATCGACGGCAGGAAAAAATTAAAATCCAAAAAAATATAAAGGAGGATACTTATGAAACTTAGGCTAATGTTCTTTATCGTTTTATTGCTGCTGCCGGCATTAATTGTCAGCGGCTGCAATATCTTCGGTTGGACATCGGGCAAAAGTGCCGATTCGCTGATCGAGGAGGGTAAAGCGATGATGCGGGACGCCGATTATAGCGGTGCCGCGGCCAAGTTCGCCGAGGCCATGGCTGAAGACCCCAACAACTCCGACGCCCGCTATTATCACGCTAAAGCGACCGTTCATGCTTCCGGATATAACGCCCTCAATCTGGCCGATATTATTTCGGATAGTGAATTCGCGGATGGCGATCCGATGCCTTTTATCGATTGGACGGCAGGTGATGCCAATAAGCTGTTTCAGGTCATGCAAACGGTTTCAAATGATTTGACCCCGATTTATAACGGCCAGACCACCGGTGGCTTCGGCCCCAAAGATGTTGATATTGATCTGGGCCTAGCCAGTGGGTTTTTGGGAATCTTGGGTTTCCAAGATACTGACAACGATGGTGCCATTACCGCGGATGATGTTCGTCTTAATATCGAATATGTTCATGGTGACACGACTGGCTTTTCGATTGCCAATCTGCTTGAATACTATGGATACTACAATAGCGTAATACCGAAACTTACTCCGACCGAATTAGCGGTCGTTCAGCCGATACCGGATACTCTAATTGTCTTGTTTAACATTTTTGTCGATAACATCGAAGAAATAATCAATAATGCAATAGATATAATTATGGACATTGCAGTAGGAAATTACGGCGTTAATCCTATGTTAGTAAATGATGTTCTCGATGAGATTATTCAGGTTGCCCATATGTATAAAGTAGAAATTGGCGTTGATAATGATGGCGATGGATCAATTGACGAAGAAGTAGTTGATGGATTGGATAATGACGGAGATGGTCTGATCGACGAGGATAGCGACGGTACCTGGGATCCGGACCTGATCATTTAATAAAATATAGGCAAAGGAACTTATTTATGTTATATAAACGACTTATAATTTCGGTTTGCCTGCTTTTGCTGGCAGGCGTCGCCTCGGCCGGATCGCCTAATGTTAATTATGTCTCGGTTCGGGCGCTGGGGATGGGTGGCCCGGGTATCACGACTATGGATGATTTCAGTGCTTTGATGTATAATCCGGCTCAATTGGCGCATTGTGATTTCCATTTGGATATAATTAATATTCAGGCGCGAGTCGGCAAAGATGTTGTCGATTTATTTGATTTTTATAAGAATAATGAAGATGTTTTCGATAACTTTACCGATGCATCCCTTTCCGAACAGAACAAGCTTCTTGACGATCTGGCTCCATTCGATGATAAATGGATTGGCTTCGGTGGATATCCGACTGTTGGTTTATCAGCTCGAAATATTGGCGTCGGGTTTTACGCCTCTGCCGATGTCGATGTAAAAACCGATAAGGGTATTTTTGAGCCGCGCGCCTTTCTACATGGTATCGGCGATTATGTCTTTACCGCCGGTTATGCCTTTGAGATGCCGGAGGTTACGCGACTGGGTTTCTTTGATAATAATTTTTATGGCGGGGTTGCCTTCAAATATGTGACTCGGTATTATATCGATGAACTGAGGCTGAGTGCTTCGGAAGTCGATTTCGGCGATGTTTATGATACGCTTATCGACAAAAAGGAAACAGGTTTCGGATTAGATTTGGGTTTAATGTATGATTTTATTCCCGAAAAGGTTACTTTTGGTCTTAAGATAAACGACGTCATCGCGAAAATCGGTGATGAGAAACCGGCGACTATTTTTAATGTCGGCGCCTCATGGCAGTTCACCCAGGACTTGCTTTTTGCGGCCGATTATAATGATTTCTTTTTTCACCGCGGCGAGAATATTTTCAATAAGTTGAATATGGGCGCTGAATACTCATTCGGCGATGTTCTCTTCCTGCGGGGTGGATTCGGACAGGGATATCCCTCATTGGGGCTGGGTTTAAGCATTGGAGGTGTATTTATTCTCGATGGTGCTATTTACGGAATCGAAAAGTCGGATTCTCCCGGGGGCGAAGGAAGCTATAACTACGCTCTCCGTTTGAAACTGGGCGTTTAGCAAAAATACTGAACCGGTAAAATGTTGAACTCAAAGGCGGGTGGCTTTGGCCACCCGCCTTTACATATTGCCATTCTTTGAGAAGACCGATTATTTTATCATTATAGATTGGACATGAAATTGTTATTGGAATTCCAAAAAACCCATATATGCCCGCTTATTTCTTGACTTTTTTCGTATATATCTGTAAATTGGAATGCTATTATTATATAGAGAGTCTGGCAAAGCAAGATATATATTTTGGCACTCAGGATATTATGAGGATGCTTGCCTGCCGGATAGTTTAAATACCCGCCAACAATATTTACCCACCAATAGCGGGTTTTGAACCGAAAAGACAGCAAAGGGTCAGACACTTGCGTTTTAATCCGATTGCGAGAAATTTCAACCGGCGATTTCTTGTATTTTTGATTCTTTTTGCGTATCTATCGGTTTTTGGTCAGAATGACTTTAATCCCGGTTCGGTTGTTTTAAAATGGACGGCATCAGGGGATGATGGCTATTCCGGTCAGGCGGCCGGTTATGACATTCGCTATCAGCCCGTTTCAAGGGGTCCGATTGATACTGAAGATGAATGGCTTACGGCACAGAATGTGTACGGGGAACCGTTACCCTCTCCAGCCGGCTATATCGACTCCATGGAAATCGGTGGGCTGGGCTACGGTATCGCCTACTATTTTTGTATCCGGGCATACGATCAGGCCGGGAATTATTCGCCCCTGTCCAATTCGCCGGTGATAGTATCAGGAGATTCTGTCGGCTGCCCTTATACACCGGGTGATGTCAACGGTGATGGCAGCGTCAGTCTCTTTGATGTTACTTACCTCATATCATTTGTCTACACGGATGGCCCCGATCCGCAGCCATATGAGGCCGGCGATGTCAATATTTCGAATGAAATCAATATATTTGATATAACCTATCTAATATTTTATCTTTATATGGGGGGGCCGGCGCCGGGGTGCTTTTATTAATCGGGATTCCAAATGAGTTGAAATTGATTAGAGCGCCTAATGTCGGCAATGTTACAAATTATATTTCAACGAGTTATGCAGACGTGAAATAATCATATCGGCTTTATTCGTCAGGATTTTTATGAAATATTTCAGCCATATCCGGCTGTCTGTCTTTGGCCAATTTTGACGTAAGGTGGCTTAAAATAAGGCTTTTGGCTTGACTTTTGATAAAAAAGGGCTATAATATTAGTATTAATCCGATGGAGCACATCCGAGGGGTTCGAATCGGATTGTTGATATAAGTTAATGCAAGGATTATTTACTGCTTGCTGAAAATAAACGGCAGATATTTTTAAATAACCGGTAGTGGTCGGTAACGTGTTTTCATCGGCGAGGGAATTTATAGATCGTGTCTATTTCGGACGTTTGGGGGGAAATAAGTATTATTTTCGAAAACGTTTTTACAAGTCATCCGTCCTTTCCATGAAAGGATTGTAATCTTAAAAGATGCGCAACGGATAACAAATCAAATGATGGGATAAGGGTATTAACAATGGTAAATGATTTAATAATATAACGATAGGGAAAGGAGAATATAAAATGAAGCGCTTTGGATTATCGCTGTTATTTTTGATTCTTTCTTTTGGATTATCTTATGGTTTGTCCTTTGATGTAACAAAAGTCGGCGGCGGAACAGCCACCGAAATTTATGTCAACGAACCATTCACTATTGAGTTCTATGCTTCTTTTATTCAAGGTGATAGCATTCGTGTAGGCTGGTCCACTCCGTTCAGATTCTATGGCTTCGAT
>CAYXTW010000057.1:0-20128 GCA_964467955.1 uncultured Ignavibacteriaceae bacterium
AATGTATGCGGGGCTTACGAGACGACTTCCGCAACTGGATAGTTGAAAATGCCGCAATTTGATAAGTCCATATGGCGGGCAGCTATGCGAATTTCGCAACTTTTTAATATATGAAGGATTTGATGAGAATTTTTATTATTTTTTGGTATTAAATGCCTTTACTAAATGGTCCCCCGGGTGTGTAAATATTTTTTGCCGAAGAGATGCATTTATTTGACGAAAAACCCTGCAGAGGTTTTTTTAAGGCAGGTAAAACAGGATTGCTTTTTAAAATGTGTGATACTTCTTTACACAACGATTCATAGAAATTAATCTGTCTGTCCATTTGTTTTATTATAATTTGTTGAAGGAGACACAAGCCCCTGTCCGATTACGGATTATCTATTCCATTCAGTTTCTGGCATAATTCTTGTATTATTCCTGATATTGAACAAGGGGGAGAAAGAGAAGAAATTATTTCAGGAGGTGAATTGTTGAAATGGAAACGGCTATCAATCGTTGCTGGATAAATGTTTCCTTTGATTTGGAGTCGCCGCTTCAAGAGAAACAGGGTTTATGGGCAATTGTCTACTCTTACCACGGAAGAGGTTCGGTAATTGAATCCGGTACAGCAGGTAACGTTAAATTGGCCGTTGAAAAGGCACTTAATGATTACGCCCAGGAAATTAGTATCAATCAGGATGGAAAAGTGCTGGTCGCAACCAAATATGGGGAAACTGATAAATCTCATAGCAAAGAGAAATTCGATAGAGAACTTTCGCGCAAGTTTAATATAGACGAGAATTAATAAAGACGGTCGATTAAGCACGCCAGAATGAAAAACTAAACAAGGTTGCTTTTCGATTACTAATCAGTTATTCTGGCTTTATGTCAGGCAAAAGTCTCAAAGCCGATACGAAACTCCTAAAAGTCCTGGTGGTTTCTCCCGATGAAGAACTCAAGTTAAGATTAACTAAAATCTTCAAAGGTAAAAATATTCAAATCATCTGGCGGAAAAGGATAGATCGATTATTGGATAATTTCGGCAAAAACAATCCGGACGTTTTGCTTTTGGATATTTCCCGCTATTCAAGCGCCAAAAAGCCCATTATTGAAAATATTAAAAAAATTTCAATTCGATATCCTTCCGTTCAAGTACTCTTATTGATAAAACCGAAAGAAATTCGAATCGCGGGTACCGCTTTGAAGGCAGGGTCCTTTCATTACGCGCGAATTCCTACTTCGGATGAAGAGTTGGCTCTGCTGATAGAAGTCGCCCTGGAGCAAAAGGCTCAGTCGGTTCAAACGCAATTACGTACCGAAGCCGATAGAAGGGTTCGTTTTGGCGAAATCATCGGTTCCTCCCCAAGTATGCAGGAAGTATATAATTCTATCGATCAGGCAACTCAATCGGATGTGCCCGTTCTTCTATTGGGGGAAACCGGAACCGGGAAGGATTTAGTGGCGCAGGCAATCCACCGGCTTAGTCCGAGAAATACGAAGCCATACATCGCCGCGAATCTGGGCGCATTACCGATTGAATTGGTAGCCAGCGAGCTTTTCGGCCATGTTAAAGGAGCATTTACCGGGGCCGTCGATACCCGCAAGGGAGTTTTCGAGCAAGCCGGCGAGGGGACTGCCTTTTTGGATGAAATTGATTCGGTTGACAATAAAGTCCAGGTATCCCTATTACGGCTATTAGAGGATAAAAAATTCAATCGCCTTGGTGGACGCCGAGCGATGCGTAATCGAGCCCGGATTATCGCCGCCTCCAATACGAAACTTGAAGAATTGACACAACAGGGTAATTTTCGAAAGGATCTTTTTTATCGACTGGATGTTTTTCGTATTAATCTTCCGCCCCTTAGGGACAGAATACAGGATTTACCATTGCTGATAAATGATTTTATCGATCGCTATAATCGGCTGCAAAATAAAAGAATCACGAGAATTTCCAATGACTGCATGCAAATATTGAGCGCTTTTAATTGGCCCGGTAATGTCCGCGAATTAAAAAATATTATTCAACGCGCGGTGTTGATTTGTCGGGGGACGGAAATTACGGCCAAGCACTTGCCGAAGCGTTTTACCAAGCATCCTATCTCGGAGAATAAATATAAAAAACAAAACAAAGAATTATCGTTGAATATAAAAATCGGAACACCTTTATCGGATGTGGAAAAAATGATGGTGGTTAGTGCTCTTGATAAATCCGGAAATAATCGTAAAAAAGCAGCCGAGTTATTGGGTATTAGCCGACGCGCATTATATAATAAACTAAAAAAGTTCGGTGTAAAATAATAGTCGCCTGTCCATTTTAGACGAAAACTTCACATATTCATTAGCCGTAATCCAATATGTAAATATTCTTTACATTTATAATGTTCACTTATTTTCAATCTCAGTAACAACAGGAATATTGATCGCCCTAAGTTACTTATGGGCGGCATCTTATAGGTTATAAGCCGGACCTCCGATTAGTTGGCAAGGTAGTTGTTACTATTAAAAGAAAAAGGTTGTGATAAAAAATGACAAAAAAGATTCGAATGGCGGAAGAAAATATAAATAGCGTCAATCTTATCGTCCTTGCCGGCAAAAACAAAGATCAAATTATCAAGGAAATGTTGAACAGCGGCTATTTACCGGTGTCTATGGATTCGCTGTCAAAAATCCTGAATGAAGCCAGGCATAATAATTATGCTGCTGTATTGGTTGATCAGGAGCAATCATCTCTGGATCCCCTTGAATTAATCCTCAACCTGCGCGAAATAGATGAAAAGTTACCTGTTCTTATTTTCGGGCAGAATTCCAAGGAAGACTATGATCGCCGGCTACTCAATCGGACGCGGGTTTATCCGATAAATTGTGAACCTTCAAAAATGGGCTCGGAAGTAAGTAAGATCCTCCGTACAGTTCATTGAATTAAAATGACGCGGCTATTACGGCGCGATAATGTCGAAAAAAGCAGACCGCAATAAAAGGAGGTCATTATGCTTAGAAGTGCCAATGAATTAGAAGGATATAAAATTCTGGCAAGCGATGGAGAATTTGCCAGGGCTAACATGTTTTTATTTAACGACAACGACTGGACCATACAATATTTGGTCGTAAATACGGGCAGTTGGCTGAAAGAAAGTCAGGTGCTTATCCCCCCGCAGGTACTAGGAATACCCGATTGGAGTACCCAAAGATTTCCTATTAACCTTAGCAAAGAATGGATTGAAAGTGCTCCCGAGATTACCGAGGATATGCCGGTCTCCAGACAGAAATTGGTAGAAATGTTAAGCGCCAGGGAAGGTGTTTTACCTGTTGTTCAACCGCGACCGACCAATCCTGTTGCTGTTGACAATTTGGTTCGGCAACAAGAGGAGGGGACTCCAAAAAACAAGGTTGAAGGTGATCCCCATCTAAGAAGTACCCGGGAAATCACTGGATATGATATCCATGCAACGGACGGCAGTATCGGCCATGTAGAAGACTTTATTGCTGACCTTAATAACTGGATTATAAGATATATCATTGTTGATACCCGCAATTGGCTGCCGGGCGGAAAAAAGGTTCTGATATCACCGAATTGGGTTGATAACATCAGTTGGGTAGAACATAAGGTCAAGGTTGATTTAAGCCGGCAGCAAACAGAAAACAGTCCTGAATTTAATCCGGATGCACCGATTAACCGCGAGTATGAAATTCAGCTATACGATTATTACGGAAGGCCGAAATACTGGTAACGTCAGAATTCGAACGATGGTATTTTCCAAATAAACAGAAATTGAAGGAAATATATTAATGACTCAAGCAGCTATACATGAAAAAAGAGAGGATTTGTCAGCAGAAACAACCAATATGCACAGGGCTATAAGTTCACTGATTGAAGAACTCGAGGCTATCGATTGGTATACGCAACGGATTAATGCTTGCGACGACGAAGCGCTGAAAAAAATCCTTCAACATAACAATAATGAAGAAAAGGAGCACGCATCTATGATTCTTGAATGGATTCGCCGTAACGACAAAGATTTTGAAAAGGAGTTGAAAGACTACTTATTCACTGATAAGGGAATTGTCGATTAGATTGTGCTTGTCCAAAAATACGAAATATGGAGTGCACGAAATGGCTAAAGAAAAATATGAAGTAAAAATAGCAAAGATTCAAAGTATTGCGAAAAATACAAAGGCCTTTTACTTGGAGAAACCAAACGATTACGAATATAAATCCGGCCAATTCTTCGATGTAAGTTTGCATAAAGCTTCCACGCTATCGGGCGAGGTTGCCGTGCACACTTTTTCAATCGCCAGCGCGCCTCATGAAAAAGAATTGCTATTCGCTACACGAATACGCGAATCAGAATATAAGCAAGCGCTGGATAAAGTATCGATTGGTGATATATTAGAGATATCGGCTCCCGGCGGAAATTTTACATTACATGAAGATATGAGCATTCCGGCAATATTTCTAACCGGTGGTATTGGAATGACAACCGTTATAAGTATTCTGAAAGATGTAAAATTTCTCGATAAAAAACATACTTTGGTCATTATTGATTCTAACAGAACTCCGGAAGAAGCACCTTTTCTTGGTGAATTATTTGATATCGATAAAGAAATGGATAACCTGAAATATATAGGCACCATGACCAAAGCCGAAAAATCCGGTGTTGAGTGGAGTGGAGAAACCGGCACAATTGACACTTCGATGATAGACAAATATGTCAGTAATCCGAAAGGTTCACGATTTTATCTGGTTGGTCCGCCCGGTCTGGTGGAGCATTTGGAGAATTTGCTAAAAACTGCCAATATCAGTGAAAATATGATAAAAAAGGAGAATTATCCCGGATATTAATATACGCATGGATAGGTTTATGGATGATTTTGCCGGGTATGGCAAATAAAAATATTGAAGGAGTTTAATCATGCAAGAAGTTGTATGGCAGGAAAGAAATAGTATTGAAATAATAATATGGGATAATTTAACAGAAGAAGAGTTCAAACAAGTTATTCATCAACTGGAATCTCTATGTGCTGCCAATCCAAAGATTAATGTCCTTTTGGATGCCGGTGGATTGAAGAGCGCTCCGGCCAAGCTGATTATTGATGAGTATGATTTTTACAAGAAATTTAAAAATCATCTTAAAAAAGTAGCCGTGGTTTCAGACAGCAAATTTGAGTCTGTAATGACAAATTTGTTCAATAAGTTTACGGAGGCGGAGTTTAGAGTATTTCCAAACAGCCAAACCGAAGAAGCACGAAAGTGGATATTCCCTTCGCGTCTTCCATGAGAATAACCGACACCAACATTATAAAGTTTAATAGGTACGTAATGGTCAAACATAATAAAAAATATAAAAGCAAACGGTACCGCCTGGATGATCCTCCTCGAAAACCTCCCAAGGATCCTCCCAAGCCGCCAACCGATCCGCCCAAGAAGCCACCAAAAGACCCCACAGACGTTCCCCCTAAACCGCCTCGCAAGCCACCTTCGAATATGCAATCGGATTCATGGGTGAGGGCGTCATTTAAGGTAGCCTAATCAAGAAATTATTAACTATGGCCTGGATTAATAACTGGATTAATAAAAGGAGAATTATAAATGGTTAACAGAACGAAAGAACTTAAATACCGCCTTGAAGAAAAAAGGAAAGAAATTGAAAAGGAGTTGGTCAGGGCAATAGCCGATGCGCAAGGCGAAAAAAACGACCTTATTGAGAAACTCGAAAATAAACTAAATGAATTGAAAGAAAGCCTCAAAATTAATTGGGACAATCTAACAGAAAATGCCGTGAATAAATTAAATGAATTGCTAAAATAGTTGATATTATTTCTTTGGAATCACCCAATCGATTTATAATGATTAGGCGTTACCGCGGGAATAATTCCTGGAATTAGTGCTGTCGGAGGAAGGTGGATTCGACACGACATTAATATTAATAAACACAAGGGGAGATAATGCTGTGTATTTAAAAATCCCGGGACTTATTATATTTTTGCTGTTTTTGTCTGTTATGGTATCGGCTCAAGAAGGGGATGTCGCTGTATCAGCAATTGCCGCTCCGGAGTTCGAGTCGCCTGATTCGAATTTTACCAATTCCGGCAGTATAAAAATATCATGGAAACTTCCTGAAAGCATTGCCGCTGAAAACAATTATACATATGTACTGCAGCAATCGCTATCCCCGGATTTTGACAGCGTAAAAATCCGTTATTCCGGTCCGGACCTGGCGACATATATTTCCGGACTTAAGAACGGCACTTACAACTATCGGGTTCGCTCAGTCCGGGATGGAAAGACAAGCCCGTGGTCCGAAGTAATTGTTGTGACGGTCGAACATCATTCACTACAACTGGCCTTTATATTGTTCGGATTAGGTGCGATTGTTTTTATCGCCACTGTCTTTGTCGTTGTTAAAGGGGTTCGCGGACAATCATCGGATCCGTTGCCGGGAAATTTTAAACAGGGAGGTTAACGATTTGGAGCATCAATCAGCGATTTTAGAGTCCACTATAGGATGGATACTCCTGGGCGGACTGGGAATATTGTGGATTTACCTTGGTTTTTACTGGGGGAAAAAGGCCAAAAGTATGGAAGGTTATATGCTGGCCGGACGAAATGTCGGGCTGGCGTTGGGAACCGCCACCGCCATGGCAACCTGGATTACCTCGAATACGACCATGCTGGCTCCGCAATTTGCGCTGGAACTCGGTATATGGGGGATGATTGCCTATTCGACCGCGTCATTCGGATTACTGCTTTTTGCACCGTTGGCAAAAAGGATCAGGAGATTGATGCCGAAAGGTTACACGAGCGGTGATTTTATTCGCCTCCGTTACGGCAAACCGGCCTGGATAGTTTTTTTGGTTATATCGATTTTTTATGGTTTTACATGGCTTATTAGTATGGGTATGGCGGGCGGTATTTTGATGTATGCCCTGGCCGGAATACCCTATGAAATCGGCATGACAGCTATCCTGTTTGTCTGTGTCGTTTATACTTTGTTCGGTGGGCTATACGCGGTAATTGGTACCGACTATATTCAGAGTATAATAATACTAATAGGTATTGTGATAGTTGGGATTGGTGTTTTGTCCTACGCCGATTTCTCCCAGATACATACCGATCTGTTTCAGGAAAAGCCGATGCTTATAAATATTTTATTACCGGCCGCCATTATGGCTATTTTTAATAATCTGCTTTTCGGTATTGGTGAAATATTTCATAGCAATGTCTGGTGGAGTCGTGCTTTTGCCATGCGCGACAATGTCGGTAAGAAAGCATATACGCTGGCCGGATTCTTCTGGATTCCGGTTCCGATTGCCGCCGGATTTATTGCTTTGGCAAGCGGTGCCCTGGGTATCAATGTCACCAGCCCCGATATGGTTGGACCATTGGTGGCGGCCAATGTTTTGGGTAAAGTCGGTTCTATTGTCGTTTTTGCCGTGTTCTTCTGTTCGCTGGCTTCAAGCATCGATTCGCTACTGGCCGCGACTTCGGATCTGATTACGGAAGATATATACCGAAAGCTTATGAATCCCAAAGCAAGCGAGAAAAAACTTCGCCGCGTATCGGCCGGAATAATCGTTGGTCTGGGTGTTTTAACATGGGCAGTTTGCATGCCCCATATCGGAACATTGGCGACGGTGCTGTTCTTTGCCGGTCCGATGGTCGGTAGTACTATTTGGCCGATCGCTTCCGGGTTATTCTGGAAAAAAGCGAGCGCTTCAGGTGCCTTGGTCGCAATGGTAACCGGTATTGTAATTGGATTGATCGCCTACTTTAAACTTGGCTGGTACACCGCGTCGCTTATTGGTGCGGCGGTATCAATGATTATAACCATATTTTTCACCGCCTTTTCGAAAAAGCAATTTGATTGGAGAAGGCTGAACGAGGCCTGATAGGGGGATTTATTATGATATTATTTCCAAAAATATTTTTAATAATTTTAATAACATGCGCCCTGTGTTTCGTGGGCGTAGCATCAATCACGTTAATTATTCTTTTTATTCGTGATTTTAAAGGAGACAAGGTGTGGTAGAAAAAAACATACATGACACGGATAAAATTATCGCTGCCGAAAATCCGATTGAATCACCGGGATTATATCCCGATCCTGAAAAGCTGCTGTCCGATGACACCATTAATTCGGTTATTTTGCGACGCCTGACCGGCAAATCGTGCGTTTCGGTCGCTCAGTTCGATAAAGAATTGGTTTTGGAATTATGCAAATTCGCGGCTTTATTGGAGGCGACCGAAATAGCTTCGAGTCATCCTCTGGACGGGAAAATTATTATTACCGCCTTTTTTGAAGCCAGCACGAGAACGCGTCTTTCATTTGAAGGCGCCGCCTTAAGATTAGACGCCAGAGTCATCAGTATTCCCGACGGCAGAACTACCGGTTCCGCGAAGGGTGAATCATTGGCTGATATCGGCGAGATGCTTAACGCCTATGGTGACCTGGTGGTTATGCGGCACACGGAAACAGATTCGGTCGAACAAATCCTGCAAAAATTACGGATACCTCTTATAAATGCCGGTAATGGTACCGGCGAACATCCGACTCAGGCTTTGGCCGATTGGTACGCAATTTTGAAATGGAATCCCAAATTAAAGGGGATAGTCAACGCCGAGGATAAAATCAATCTTGGTATATTGGGAACTCCGGGAAGTATGCGGGCGGTTAGATCATTTTTGGAAATGTCTTTGTTATTTAAAGAAAATATCCGACAAATATCGATAATCTCCGAGATGGCTGATCCCCTTGGAGCCATACTTACAGAGAGGCTCAAGGATGAACACTTCGAGCCGGTCATAACCAATGATATTAACGATGTTATATCTGATCTGGACGTCGTTTACATGAATTCGATCGCTTATTTGGGCGATGGTTATAAGACGTTGGATACGCGATTTAAACTTCATAAATATAGTAAATTAAAACAGGACGCCGTCGTTTTGCACCCTCTGGCGAGATTGGATGAGTTAAGTACGACGCTTGATAATACGGATCATAATCTTTATTTCACTCAGGCGCACGGGGCGGTGTTTATCAGACAGGCGCTGTTAATTTCAATATTGGATAGATTCTTTCAGTTGCCCAAGAACATCCCGGTTGTTTAGACCGAAATGACATTAGCTTACGGAGTATTTTATGTGCGGAATCGCAGGATTTTTTTATGCCGGTAAATTAGATGTTGATGCCGGCGACCGATTAAAAAATATGGTTTCGATGTTACGTCACCGGGGGCCCGATGGTACCGGCTATCATATAGATGCTGACAATGGAATCGCCATGGGTCATACACGGTTGTCGATTATCGATCTTGAAACCGGTGACCAGCCGCTATATGGGCCTGACAATGACAGCGTGTTAGTGACGAACGGCGAGTTCTACGATTATAAACGAATTCGTGCCGCACTGACATGCAAGGGAGCGAGATTTAAAACCAAAACAGACAGCGAAATAGCGCTTCATCTCTACAGACGCTTCGGACTTGATTTTGTCCATGGATTAAGGGGCGAATTTGCCACTGCTCTTTTTGATAAAAAAGAAAAACGCCTGATTTTAATTCGTGATCGATTCGGTATCAAACCGCTCTATTATCATATTCGGAATGATAAGTTGTTTTTCGGTTCGGAGATAAAAGCATTATTCACTCAACCGGATGTCCCGAAAGAATTTTCGCATAAGGGCATTTTACATCAGTTGATGCATACTATGGTTCCCGGAACGACAGCCTACAAGGATATTTACTCGCTTAAACCGGGGTACATGTTAATTATCACAACGGAGGGCGATTCCTTCGATATAAAAGAGCACAGGTATTGGGATATGAATTTTCCATACAAGAATGACAACTACGACATACTATCCAAAGATTATCTCATCGAGTCCATTCAGGAAAAATTACTTGAAGCGGTCAGACACCGGCTGGAGGCTGATGTCCCGGTCGGATGCTATTTATCAGGGGGAGTAGATAGCTGCTCCATGCTCGGCCTGGCATCAGCCTTTCAGCAATCACCGGTTAAGGCCTTTACGATCAGTTTTGACCATAAAGATTATGACGAAGCTGACATAGCCATTGAAATGGCTGAACGGACCGGGGCCGATCAGGAAATCCTTTATTTGAAAGCCGATGATTTATACGGCGACAATTATGTGAATACTTTATGGCATTCAGAGCGGACCTTTTATAACACTTTGGGTGTGGCCAAATACTGTATGAGCCGGAGAGTCCATGAATGCGGTCATAAGGTCGTCGTTACCGGTGAAGGCTCGGATGAATTATTCGGCGGCTATCCAATGTTCAAGCGAGATATGTTTAAACACGGATTAAAGGATGGATCAGGCAAACAAGCATATCAAAAGGCGCTTGAAAAGAATAATGAAATCTTCAAAGGCGCTATCCTGGCCGAGACCGAAATGTCGCACCCGGCTTTTGACGAATTATGCGGCTTTACACCATCATGGATTCAACCCTGGATGCAAACCCTGGCAATTGCCAGACCGCTTCTGCATGACGATATATCGCACGAAATCAGAGATTATGATCCGATTGCCGCTATCGCCGATTCATTCGATAAAAAACAGATCGAAAACCGTCATCCGCTTGATATTGCCCAATACACTTGGATAAAAACGATGCTTGAATGCCAGATTCTCAACTGGGGTGGTGATCGGGTCGATATGGCTAATGCGATGGAATCACGACCGGCGTTTCTGGATCATCATGTTGCCGAACTGGCCAGTGTAATCCCGCCGCACTATAGAATCAAAGGTAATATAGAAAAATGGATTTTACGGGAAGCGATGAAAGAGATTCTTCCAAAAACATTATATAAGAGAGAGAAGTTCGCATTTATGGCTCCGCCCGGACATACGGGGGAGAGGAAAAAAAGAGCTTTGAATAATCTTATTAATGAGTACATGAACTCGGATAAAATCAATGATGTTGGATTGTTTGACAAGAAACGACTGATGAAATTTATCGATGATTATAAGAATGATTCTGATCCCGTTTCGCTTGTTCGGAAAGATGCTTTGATGAATCATCTACTCGGTTTACATATTCTGCATCGACAATTCATTTCTCGATCAATAAAAAGGCCTGTTATTACATCATAAAAAGAGAGACAATGTTGGCGTGAAGAGCGAAGAGTCACCAGTCTCTCGCTGGTCCGCTTCAAGAACAGCAGTTACTCGGTGCCGACCGAATATGCCTACCGGGAGGTGATCGTCAAAGCTTATGTCGATCATGTCGAGATCTGTCACAAAGATGCCATCATCGTCATTCATAAACGATGTTATGACAAAAATGAGTATATCTCTGACCCGGTCCATTATCTTCCTTTGCTGGAGCGCAAACCGGGAGCCCTTGATGGAGCCCTGCCGTTTGTCTCCTGGGCGTTGCCGGACTGTTTTGAAAGGCTCCGCCGCTATCTCGAGGCCCGCACCGGCAGCGCCGGGAAGTATGAGTATGTCCAAATTTTGCAGTTGCTGCGAGATTACGATGTTTCTGATGTGGCATCGGCAATTGAAAAGGCCTTCCAGTATCGTTGTGTCACCTTCGAATCGATCAAGATGCTGATCTTATCTTCCCGGGAGCGATCATACGAGACTATTCGGCTTTCCCTGGAGAGACTCGCCAGGCTTCCCAGGATTCATCTTGAGGATAACAATATCTCATGCTATCAGGTTCTTCTGACAGGAGGTGACATATGAGCGGGGGCGATGTTTCGGTTCTGTTGTCTCATCACCTCAAGGCGCTTCGGCTGCCGGTCTTCCTCCGCGAATACCCGAAGGCGGCCGCCCAGTGCGCCAGAGAAAAACTTGATTCGTCCCGCTTTCTGCTGCAGTTATCAGAGCTGGAGTTGATTGAGCAGGAGAAGAAAGGCGCCGAACGCCGGGTTCGGGAAGCCGGCTTTCCGGTGCTTAAGACGCTTGATGGTTTCGACTTCTCGGCGATCCCTGGCCTCAACAAGCGGCTGGTTGTGGAGCTGGCTCGATGTGAGTATCTCCGGAAACGGGAGAATGTTCTGGCTGTCGGCAATAGCGGCACCGGCAAGACTCATATTGCCACAGCTCTGGGACTGGCGGCCTGCCATGAGAGCCACCGGGTAAGATTTTTTACGGCCGCCGGCCTGGTCACGGCTTTGAGCGAAGCCCGTGATGATAAAGCCTTACTTCGCTTCCAAACGCAGCTTTACCGCAAAGACCTGGTCATTGTCGATGATTTCGGCTATGTCCCCTTCTCCAAGACCGGCGCCGAGTTGCTCTTTGAGTTCTTCGCCGAGCGGTATGAGCGTGGCAGCGTCATGGTGACGATTAATCTGCCCTTTGACCGGTGGACCGAGGTTCTGGGCAGTGAACGACTCACCGGCGCCCTGCTCGATCGCCTCACTCACCGCGTCCATATCCTGGAAATGAACGGCGAAAGCTACCGATTTAAAGAAAGCGCCCGCCGCCTGGGAAGAAAAATATCCCAGCCAACGAGAACCGAAGGAAGATAAGAAAGAGATAAAAAAGAAGAAACAGAAGAAATAGATGAAAAAGAAGGAAAAATTAATGACAAAAAATCAGGGAAAATTTGGTCAATGATACTTGACGCCCTCGTCTGTAAGGGCTAATTTTAACTTCTGGGTGGTACATTTTTAAACCGCCATCCGGTACACTTTCACCCCGCCGTTTACATTTAGCCTATTTATCCCAGATCATATTATCTAAATGATTATTCCGGAGCCTTTAATCATAGATTCGCTGTGTGGCCCATCCGCTTGCCGTGGATTTCCGATTGTCTTCGTTCAAGCCCCACCCGCTCTAGTGAATATAATTAGAGACCTACATAGTCACAACGAAAAAAACAGCGTATATGCGGAGGCTTTCAAAATCCAATGCGGGAATAGTGGGATGCTTTCAGAATGGTATTAATTGAATGATTATTTAGAACCCAAATGGGATGACAATAGAAACACATTGTCCCACAATAAATTAGGCATAAATAAGCGGCCCCAATATATGAACTCTCATTCTTGACCGAAATTCTGATGCAGATCATCTTCATTCAATAATCGTCTTGAAATCATCTCAGAAGAACAAGAAATAACGAGGAATACGTTCCATATAGTCCTTATACGACTCACCATATTGTTCTAGGCAAGCTTCCTCTTCCGCGAGGATTTTATTATGAGCTCCAATCACACCAAGGATCATTAATGCGAATGCTAGCCAAGATCCTATAGCGATGCTTATCCCCAGAAATGATACAGAGACGGTGAATTGCTGAGGGTGCCGAGAGATCCTATAAAGCCCACATGTAACTGGCTGATCAACAGGAGTGTTTGTAAAATTTTCAAGGGCAATTATAAATCCAATCAACCCAAGGGAATATATCGAGATTCCTATCATAAACACCACATCACCTATTTTCAGAGGGGTCAAACTCACCAAAATGAACCATAATAATGCGAAGCCCCCCCCAAATAAGCGGCGAATTACCTGATGCTTTCTCTGCCCTGATCGATTATATAGCCTCGCAACTCCAACCCTCGGGAAGAAAATCAACATGATCCCATAAGCAACAAAGAAAAGGACAATCAATATCCATCCGTTGAATAATCCAAATTTCAGGTTTGGAAACAGATCCATTGCCTTTTCCTCCACGATACAAAATTCATTCTATTTGAGTGCAACCTAACATTATAAAATACTTTTTCATAGCATGATGGTTTACAAGATGATCAATATCAACAAGAAATCAATTGTAAACGGTTGTTTTACTGGGGCTTACATCAAAGCGGGGTCTACGAGACGACTTCCGCAACTGGATCATTGAAAATTCAGCAGCTTGAGTCAAGATAATGGCTTAATTAACAACGACTTAAATGTTGCTATCAAAATGGAGGGACTTTATTTCCTTATTGAATATTGCGATTTGTCATTTAATCCTGCAGGTTGCAACGGTTAAGGATTTGGGCCAGCTTGATACATTGGGAGCAGCCGCATGTATGCCCCTGCATTCAAACGATAATCGATGGTCGGCTGCCAGATATAAGACTGCGGAGAAATTGGAGTTATAATATCATTGATGTGTCATGAACGAGATAGTAGATTTATGAATATTGCTGAATATTTTTGATTTTTATATTTTATAATCTTTATATTGTAAATGTCATATTAAGAAATATTGGGGGAATTTATGATGGAACAAAAAATCGGAGAAATTGCCGGGAAGCTATGGAAAGAGTTTAATAAAAGGGGCGAACTTGCTATCAGCCAGGTGCCGAAAATAATCAAAGAAAAGGATACCATCAGCTACATGGCGCTGGGATGGCTGGCACGGGAAGGAAAACTTAAATTCGAGATTGTCAAGAATAAGACGCTGGTTTCTCTATCGGAGAAACGTTAATCGGACTTGGCTTCAAAGACCATATGCTATTGAGAAAATGTTTTCGATTTCTAGTGTTACCGACCATATTGATAGCACTTGTTTTATTATTATATGATTCGGAATCCAATGAACAACCTATCGATGAGCAATCCGTCACTGTAAAGGATTTTATTGTGACAACACCTGTGCCACCCTGCGGGGAATCTGCTGTAGGAACGTTCCCGGCATCATGGATTCCTGACTGCCCACCGGATGCTATGACAGGTACACAATTTGCCGAAATGACGAAAGGGTGGGCAGGCAAAAAGCGCCAGGAAGCTGCCTTGTCGGAACTTCGACGTGGAAATATCCCTGATTTTCTTCGTCAGCTTAAACCTGTCCGCTTAAAGTATGAAACGCGCAACGGACAGGTGATCCGGGCTATAGTATGGGTAATGCCGGATTATCTTTCAATCGGCTCCGATGAAGACTTTTTAAGAATACCGCTTACGCGTCCCAGCGCAGTTGAAATCGCGGAAGATTTCGGTTTTATATTGCCGACTCGTAAAATAGTCGACGCCATAACAAGTCAGGCAGAATTCAGATTCAAGCCTCAGCCTTTATCGCCGGGCAAAATGATGCGATCCAGCGAGTACTATATTCGACATAATGAGTTGATCGAAGAACAGCATCGCGGCAGACCCCTTGGGGAATTGGTTGCCGGACATAAGAAAGATGTCGTTCTGACGAATCGTCTCCTCGGACCCGAACGAATAGCGATTTATGGCTGGCATAAGAGGGATGGTAAACCCATTCAGAAACTAAGCACTGTTCATGGGGCTCGCTATGCTGACTACAGTCATGGTATCAGGCTGGTTTACGAAAAAGTATGTGTCGATGGTCAGATTCTTTCGATCTACGACGTACTTGTTGATCCGAAACTGGCGCCCGTTTTAAGCTATGAAGGATTAATTCCACGCATCAGGAAATTGATGCATTGGTGATCTTACCGAAGCGAATCGTTCTCGACATCGTCGCAACATCGAAAACCCAGGTGATAATTGCGATGGCTCTTGGGATCCATCACCCTGCTGCCGTGCCAGAATGGTGCCCGCCAGCGACACCAGTCTTCATGAGCATAATATGAATCGAATATAAACCAGCTTCCTTTCATCTCAGTATAACCGTAGGTTCGACTGCCTCTGCCGGCCATCTGACTCGAATCGAGTGGAAGATTCATATGCTCCGCAACGTTGCCGTGAAGGTCGTAGACGCCCAAAGGGCTTACGCATTCAGGAAAGAAACCGGACGGAAAAGTATTTGATCCGCAAAGCGACCAGCTCCCGCCATCGCAGTCGGGACTTTTCCTGCTCGATGTTCCGCAAATGCCAATTCGATATTCTCTTCCGTAACTCCATGATTTTTCACTTCCGAATTCTCGATTATGCGCTTCACGCATCAGGCGAATGGCTACATCGGGCGATTTGCCGACAGCCAGGTCGAATCTGTAATCGGGTGGTTTCAATGCTCCTTCACAGGCGCCTTCCCATTCGTGGGCGTCGCAAAGACGTTTTCCCAGAATTTCGCATATTCGAGCCGCTTCACCGGCTCTGACCCAAACAACGGGATAGACGCAGGGAATATTTGGAAATTCAAATTGGTCGATACAAACAGATGCATCCTCAATTCTCTGATTTTCCGGATCGTATAAAGGTGCCATATAGCGATGTCCGCAAATTCTCAAAAAAAGCGGATTGTCGTAATCACAATCCATTTCAGCGAGCTTGTCAAGACAATCTTGCTCCGATACGGGATGTTCCGAAATGGCCGGATTCCCCTGCCCTATATAGCCCGATCTCTTGAATATCGCCCTCAGCGAATCTATCTGGTCATCGGTCAGACCATGCACTTCTTTGAGCTGCTTTAGAAGTATTTCATTAGCCTCTTCCAATCCGGGCGGCTTTTCTGATGCCGCTCCCACAGCAACTATCAATAGGAAGACTATTATTGATCTCATTGAAAACCGCCTATCCTATTTTCGAAGAAAATAGAAAAAATCCCGATTATCCGAGTATCCAATAAAACGAGGCAACTCCTGACCGTCCACCGGCGGATCAACCTCGGCCATTTCTTTGACCAGTCTTTGAACCACGAATTTATCATCAATGATACGATAAATTGCAAGGTATGTATGTTCCGGGGCATTCATATCAAGCTGCATGGCATATTTGCAACCACAAGCGCGGAATACCCGGGCCATGGTAGAAGGAGTGGTACTGGAGAAATATCCGTAGATAAGAAAACGGGTTGTATCGGTTTCTTGAATACCTACCCCGGCGCGCAAAGTCCGGAGTTGTTTCGATTCCGAGCCGGACCAGTTACCTTTTGCCCAGTCTTTTACGAAACTTCCGGGTCTAATTTCACCGGTGACATTATCCTTTTCAAGTAACGGGACACCGTTTTGTCGGGCACCCAATATTTCTTTGGTAAACAACCGATCGTTGTTCTGCCAGGTTTTCATATCAACTGTACCATCTACGTATACGATTAAAGTCGCAAGCCCGGGATTCAAAGTGCTGAAAACGACGCCATTTTCGACAAATCCGTAATGGCTGCCGTGGTTTTTGCTTGCCAATTCGCCCCATTTGAAGGCCCCGTGAGTACGCTTAAATCCACCCGCAAACGTCGCCGCCACGAGACGGACATTATAAGGATTGACTTTACCGGTTCGGACAAGGGGCAATACAGTATCAAATCCGTCCGGACCTGGTAATAGCGGGTCGTGGGATGTCTCGGGAACGCGATCGGACCACCCCACTCGGGGATGATCTGTTCCCAGGGCGAAATGCAGATCAAACTTGGATAGATCAAATGCCACCAAATAAACCAATGCCGAAGATTCCTTATCGTCCAAAGGGCTTATCAGAACCTCTTCAATCCACGTCGGTTCCTCAAAGACCAATTCCGGTGTTACTGCACTGACAAAAACACCCGGATAGTCGGTGACCGGATACCAATGACCGGGTTTCATACCCTGCCCGGATTCGACGCTAATCGTGAGATTGAGATCCGGAGTAGTCAGCGTAAGATTTGCCACATCAGTTTCCGTATGTACTTTTACCGGTTTAATTAGATTATCTATCGCATTATTTTCAATAGCCTGTTTTTTGCGTACCCCGATCTGTCTATACTTATCCCGAAAAAGCTTCTCTTTTATAAAAGTCGTAATACGCTCGCCATATTTTACACGATCCCGGAGAAGATCAGTCATCCATTCTTTTCTGGTTCTTTTTCCAACGGTCGGATTTCTCAGATATAGTCGTCCTTCGCAAAGTTCTACAAACGGACGTTGTATCTTACGCGCCTCCGCCAACACAGATTCGATTTCAACTGACCAAGATTTTGAATACGGAGGAAGAGAATCCGCCGCTAAAATAAGTTCTCGGCCGTTTTCGCTAAGCTCGAGCTTTTGAATCCCAGGATAAGCATTCTCAAGGTGGTATGATTCAATCGATTTATCATCCTTATTAATCTGCAAGATGTACCATGCATTAATAACGGGATTTAGATTTATCAAAGTCACAGATTCATTTTGCCGTCCCTTGAGTGGGACGGAAATCTCGGTCCGCCTGGTTTGTAGATCGAGAATAGATTTGGTCGAATTAGAAAATGTAACAATATTAACGCTTAAAATAAGTGCAATTATCAATATTATACTAATTAAATAATTTCGAATCATGTACTTTATTCACACCTCATTCAATGAATAGCTCGTTAATTAGTGTTAATAACAATTAAATGTATTATAAAGAGGAAATCAAGAATGTAAGATTATTGTGAATATCTTAGAATGCACGAACAGATGTGATTGCAACTAAGTGGGGTACAATAAGATACAAAAATGGCGGGGTTGACATCACAATACACAGAACTTTTTCGCTAAAATTTAATCTAAATCGACAAAACGGCCCCAATATCACTCTCAGCAAACTTCTGTGGAATTCGCGTTTGAGGTGAAAACAAGATACTCCACGAGCAGCGGAACACGAAAGAAGACAAACGCTTACGTGTTAATTTAGAAATTACGACGCTCCAAACCAAACAAATTTTGCGCTATAAAAGACACTGTCGATCGGCAAAAGGAACATTGCAGTATCTTTCCGTGTTCTAGGCTGAAATTGATGTGCCTATTTCTGGTTAGGCTCCGGAAATACAAAAAGGAGAGCACAATGGGCAATAAACAGGTGGCACCTGAAACGAGAGGTGTTACGGTGAAGCTACTTGCAACGGTAGACCTTGGTCCTGAGATCGAGGGCATGCAAGGACGCCAACTTCGTATGCGTATGGTGACCATCGAGCCTGGAGGAATCTTCGGCCCGATTCACAATCATAAAGACAGACCAGGGACCGTCTACATATTGCAGGGAACTATTACTGACCATCGAAATGGAGTCGCTACGGACTATGGGCCTGGATTGGGATGGCCCGAGGATAGGAACACCATACACTGGCTTGAGAACAGAGGAAAAATTCCGGCAGTGGAGATATCGGTCGATATAGTCAGGGAAGAGTAAGCTCGGGCCTGATATCTAACACAGCCGGGCTTGACACGTGACTCATTCAGACACGCTTCGGTCAGCTTCGCCCCCTTTCAAATGCCGGTTAACCCCAACGCAAAGTGACAATAAAATAAGGACGACATTATGGTTTCAAGTATTCAAAAAGAAAAGGCCGAGTTGTTCTTGAAATTTCATCAAGACAAAGAAATTCTGGTTCTGTTGAACTCTTGGGACATAGGTAGTTCTAAACTAATAGAAGCATGCGGTTACAAAGCGATCGCAACAACAAGCATGGGAATAGCTGCCTCTTTAGGATATCCTGACTGTCAGGTAATTCAATTATCAGAAATGATCGAAGTTATGACGGGAATTGTAAATGCAGTACAAGTTCCGGTGAGCGTGGATATAGAAGCCGGATATGGAAATAATTTGGATGAAATAATTGATTCTGCCAAAAAGATAATCGCAACAGGCATTGTAGGAATAAACATCGAAGACAGTCTTGATTTGAATCCGAAATTGATTGATGAGATGGAATTTTGTGAGAGAATATCAGCCATTCGTGCACTATCAAGTTCATTGGGCTTTCATTTAGTAATTAATGCGAGAACGGATTCATTTTATGCCTCCTTAGGTTCGCCACGAGAAAAATTATCTGAATCTATTAAGCGCGGCAATAAATACCGGGAAGCTGGTGCAGACTGCATATTTGTCCAACCTGTATGGGAAAAAGAAACAATTTCAACATTGGTTAAGGAAATTAATGCTCCTATCAATATTCTTTCAAACCCCACGATTGGTATAGGACTACCCCCGTCAGTCAGCGAATTGCAGGATTTAGGTGTTGCCCGTTTAAGTCTTGGTTCGAGTTTGATGAAAGCAACTTTAGCTCTAATAAAAAAAGTTGCTGACGAGCTGTCTCAGAAGGGAACGTACCAGACTCTCTCGGAGACCTTAACACCACTTCCGTGCGCCGCATTGGCATACAGAATGGCCACCAGATTGGACAAATAGGCAAAGTGCGATGAACGACGAGTGATCGGCATTCGGGATGAATTGCGTTGCCGTCAAGCTACAGTCACCGGTAGATTTTGGCCATGGACAAATAAAAAGCCCGACAGAATCGGGCTTCTTAGTCTATGGCGGGGTCTACGAGACGATTTCCGCAACTGGATAATTGAAAATGCCGCTTGACGAATATATAGGCGGGGAAATTTATACGAATTTCGCAA
>CAYXTW010000058.1:0-19562 GCA_964467955.1 uncultured Ignavibacteriaceae bacterium
TAAGTTTCTTCGCACCGGTATCATTGTTCCTGTTTATGTTTCTTTTATTTATCATTACAACCGTAAAAGAAATAAAAATTCATCCGATGAATTACTTCTTTATAGCCGCCGCCTTTTTCAGTTTTCATCTTCTTCTGGCCTATCTGGCCGATCAGGTGGATTTATATGTGGCCTTTGTTATTTCGGCGATAGTATCGATATTTCTGGTGGTGTCATATATGCGATTGGTGGTCGGAATCAAAATGGCTCTTCTTCAGGTCGGGATCAGTCAGTTTGTTTATCTGGTTTTGTTTGCATACGCGTTTTTCCTTGAAGGTATCACCGGATTATCGATTACTATTTTATGCATCGTCACGTTATTTGTGGTAATGCAAATCACCGGTCGAATAAACTGGGAAGAAAAATTCGCGCAGATGAAATAGAAAGGGGGATAACGAGTATGATAGTCTCCGCATGGAAAGGATGGACCTATGGCATACGAATCCGTAGAGCCGATGTATTAAAACACTTTTCCAAAAATAATCAGCCTATTCAAATTAAAATAGATGGCAAATTTTATACTTTCTATCTTTCTCAAGGATTCTGGTCGACATGTCCAGAGATCCGAGGGGGAGCAATTAAAAATTGGCTTCTATTAAACAACCATAAAGAATGGAAGAAGCGTAAGCCACCAAAATTCGATTTGGCTCCAATTGAAAATAATAGATTTAGGCTAACCAAAATTTAATATATATAATGATCCTTTTCAATTTTCGACTTGATTTAATTCGTCGAAAGTGCGAAGTGCATCCCGACTTACGGTTCGGCGAGTCTTCGACTCGCCGCGGTGGGTCTGAGGACCCACCTATCACATACGGAATGATCACGATTCGAATTTTCGGTTAATAGCTTAATAGGCAGAACCACATCGTCACGCCGCTAAAGTGTCGGGACTCGGGTTCTGCCCTACTTTTTCTATCGGATTAATTTACGGCGAGTCGAAGGCTCTCCTCGGTGGGTCTGAGGACCCACCGATCACATTCAATAAATACACGTTTCAAATAATTACAGTTGCTCAAATCTCCCTGAGATTTGAGCTATCAAGCCTCGGAGAGGCTTGAGCTACAATAATTGTCGGAAGCCCAAGGGGCATTCCGACCTACGATTTTTGATTTAATCCGTTACTAATCCAAAAACTCCCAGTTGATGCCGTAGGTCAGATAGCGGCCGGGGAAAACGTAATCTTCGCGCAGTTCATACACATTAGCCTGGATGTTCTGGAAAATATAAAAGAAACGAAATTTCTTGACGCGAAATGACAGCCGGGTATTGAGAGTGATATTATCGCCGATTTCAGTGCCGAGGTAACCATGATACGGCTGCTGATAAATGGCTTCGCCATAACCGTACAGGTGAAGATCGAATTTTTCGATATATATGTGCAGTTCAAGGTTCGAGAAAAACTGGTAGTCCGGTGAATATGGTAAATCGGTTTTGCCGTCGACCCGGACAAGATGATAGCTTGCCCCGCCCGACCAGTGCAGAAAATTCCTCCAGGATAACTTCTGCCGAGCAGTAAAGTTGGCAAATTCAATATCGTGGTTTTCCTCCCGAAAAATACCGAGGATTCGGCTCGACCAGATGATGCCGGTATCGCCCGGCAGACTATCGGAGCGCTGCCAGTCGATGCCGTCGGTGATTTTGCCTCCTGTGGCCGACAGCATAAAGTCATTGCCGACCTTGCCCAATCCGAATGCAAGATTGCCGATAAGTTGTTTTTCGGGTTTTAGTGCAGTATTGCCCGATTCGTAATAATCGGCTTCGGTACTGTTATAAATCCTGAAGACGCGACTGCTGAGGTACAGTTCATACAATCTCGGGAATTTCGTACTATACCCGACCGAGCCGGAAAGGTAATATTTCTTATTATTTAATGAATAGTACAACATGCCCGACGGGGCCGGCTCATAACCGACGACTTTTTCGGCTTTAAGATAAAGCAACCATGATGACGCGCCGCGGGAATAAAGCGACCGGGCATCAAATAAGCCGCGGTAACGAACCTTTTTGTCATATCCACTGTATTTTTCCTGAGTAATCAATAATCGTGTTTTAAAATAATAATCTCTCAACCGGCCTTCATGCGAAAAGATAAAGGAATCATCGAAAATATCGAAGACTCTTCGATAACTGCGATTTTGCCTCGTCAGGGAGGCTTCGGATCGTTGATGGCGAAACTCCAGCGAACTTTTTTGATTGTCATTTACCGCATAATCAAGACCGGCCGAAAGGTCGCGGTCGCGCCGAAAACGGTCCATATAAAACAAGCCGACATGCGGATTATCAGGCTGGACATTGAAAGTGCCGCGGCGGCGATACAACCGTCCGTCGAGGTTTAGCCGGGTGCGGTTATTTATAGGATAAATTATTTTGCCCCACTGGTGATAGGCATCATCATCGAAATGAGAAAAAGCACCATCCGCTTTGCGATACCCGAGCGCCAGACAGATTAATTGCCCGCTGGGGTAGCGATTGGCGAAAACGGCCTTGGTATAGGCATAACCAAAGGACCCTTTGTCGACATGAAGTTTCGACTCGGCCAGCAGTGAGTCAGGATTGTACGGCAAAAGAATCATCGACGAGGTTCCATTATCGGCACCGAACGCCATACCCAGTGGCCCTTCGACATTGTAAACATCCCGGACCGGCGCGGTCGGAATATCGTTAAAGTCAATCATGTTATCCGGCTCGTACAAATGTTCAAAAGGATGAAGGGCGCGGTCGTCCAGGATGACGTTCATGCGGTCGCCGGGAAGGGTGAACGGCGATAATGTCTTTCGGAAAGGCGTGTTTTGATATTCGATGATAAAATTCGAAGGATTATAGCGAATCAGATCGGCGGCATCACGAAAGAACGACCGTTCCATCTCGTTGGAATATTCCATTCGCCGGTTTAAGAGATAAGTGTTGATGGAATCGTCGGCATTGAAAAAATTAATTTTTTCTTCACGCCGCCTGCCGAGTAAAGTATCGACGGGCAACTCGCCGGATGAGACAGTTGACGAATCGATTTCTATTCCGGCCGAATCAGATTGTTGATCGGATTGCAAGGTCGTATCCGAAAGAGTTGTATCCGGCTCCAGCGACTGCGTTGAATCCGATAATTTTAACGAAGTATCCGAGGGTATTGTTTCCGCCGGAGATTGAGCACTGCTCGTCGAACATAACAGGAAAACAAGCAGTCCGGCACGGACTATCGGCATAAGCAGACGTTTCATGCCTGCCACACTTTTTCCTTCTCGTATAAGAAAACCAGGACCGGACATAATATGGGAAATAAGATAGTATTCGAGATAACAGTAATCAATGAAAATAACATCCCACCGATCAAACGCGGCCAGAACGGCTGATATAATAAGGCATCGACAACGTCAACAATGACATGATAAAGCAATCCGGTCAGAAGGCCGGATAAAGCCAGAATCAAAATCATTTTGAAATTTGCGCTTTTTGAAAAGTTTATCTTCCTGACAGCAGCGCCAATCGGAGCCGCAATTGAAATACCGACAAGCTGCGAGAGCAAAAGCGGAAATGGCGCCGGGCCCATCGGATTAAAATTCGACCACAGAAAAAAACCAATGACACCGACGCCGACGCCGGGCCACACCCCCCATAAGAAACCGCTTAAAAAAACGATGAAAAACGAAGGATTGATATTATAAAGAAAAATGGCGAAGTATGAAAAAACAAAAACCAGGGCCGCAAAGACAGCGACTCTGGTGATTATTCTCAAACTCCGATTCATTTAATAACGGCGATTTTGAAATGGTCGTTGGCGGACGGGGTCCCATCGTCAAATTTGCATGTATAATAGGCCAAATAAACTCCCGCCGCGATTTTGACTCCGCTTTGATTATCCAGAAACCATCTGGTGATATACATATCGCCGCTGGGGGAATAATTGACCGATGCCGTCGATACGAAGTTGACCTTCTCACCGGCTATATTAAAGATCGTGACTTCCAAAACGGGTAATTTGCGAATGGCAGCAGTATCTATAATATCGGCGCGAAATTCGATAAAATCATCTTGCGCCGGCCTAACGAGTGGATTCGGGTATGGAGGCCAGAAGGAAACATGCGTTTCAGTGGTATCAAAAAAGGAGCCGTTAATAAGAATCCCATAGCCGAATCCCGACGTTTTTAAAAAATAAGCATCGACATCAGTAGATACCGGCGTCGCCGCAATGATGACACTTGTATATCCGTCGGTATCTACCGAGTCATAAGCCGGATTGATATCGGACATATTAATAATCGGCGGATTGATTCCGCCGGTCGGCATTTTAATAAAAGAAAAATCCCACACCGGATTATAGTTGATATTACCTCCGCCGAGAAAACCGAATTTAAATACGCTGTCGGTGACGAAACCGATATTCTGCAGTCTGATATAATTGGCGCCCATGTTTTGCGGCATATGCTTTTCATAAAAGGTAATCGGATAACCGTTAAGATAATTAGGATCGCCATTATCAAGAGTATCTCGCCAACCCATACCGTTATCGACCCACACCGTTAAAAAAGTATCATATTTATCATAGGAAGTATATGTCATAAAAAACGAATCGGGGATCGGAGCATAATAGGCCGCTTCCTCAAATCCATATCCGGCCGGCGCCTTGGCGGCGCGGGAGCCGGTGAAATAATTCCAGACGGCGAATTCCTGAAAGGCATCATGCAGGCTGGAAGCGCCGTTGGTAAAACTGTCGATAGCATCCTGCGCGGCCTGCGGGAAGTTGGGGCCGGGCCCATAGTCGCGGCATCGCTCCCATATATCTCTTATTAAAACAGTATCGAATTTTTCGGAAAGAAAGAGCGGAAAAACAACGGCGCCATACTGATGCAGGTCTATGGAAGAAGTTACTGCCTGAAGACTTTTGAACGGTTCATCGTAAAAATATTTCAGATATGTATAGTAATCATTGATATTATCATAATTCATCTCTTCCATCCAAACCGCCGACATTTCCCACCAGTACCTTGCCTGCGGAGCCAATGTTCCCTGGTTTTCGAATTCATTCCAGTCCATGGTGTAGTGAATGGTATGAAAAAACTCGTGGGCCAATGTCACACGGGCAGCGTCAAGCCGACGATCCATACTGGTACTCTGGTTATAGGGAGGAATACCGCCATAGTCATTGTCAATAACGACAAACGACGTATAACTCAGACCGCTGATTTGCTGCTCAGGTTCGGTATAGCCGTAATAATCCGAGCCGATGTTGCCAATATAGATATCCACAAGGTCGGTCCCGCCGCCGGCAGCACCATCGGAAACAGGGGGCGGATAACCGAGATAGCCGACCTCAAACGCCCAAACGGAATCGCAAATATCGGAGACTTTGTTGACATAATCGGGGATGCCGTCGGGGCCCCCATGAACGGTATCAATATTTACCTGATAGACAGCATGTATACCGGCCGTATCATAATGTATTCGAAAATGCCCGCCCGGGGTGTCGTAGTAAAGCCCAAGGCTGGGGCGAGCCATAGTTTCGGCGATAGACGCATATTTCCCGGTAAAATACGGTCGATTAAAATGAAAATCGGCGGCGATCTCGGTGCCGCAATGCGCTCTCTCTATATTCCCAAGCGAAATCGGACGGGGACCCTCGCCCCGCAGGTAAAGCATTTGATCGATTATTTCCTGCTGCTGCTGGTCGCTGAGAGTCTTCGCATAGACCGACCCAGCGGTTATAAACATTAAAACAAGGATGACTGACAATATTTTTTTCAATTTATTCCTCTGCTTTCGAGATTAGTTTATTCTTAATTGCGACCAGCCATTCACCGGGAACCGGCTGCGAGCCGATTTTGCCGTGGTGTTTTTCACGACCATGATAATCGGAGCCGCCGCATTTGAGCAGCGACTTTTCTTCGGCCATTTTGGCCAAGTTCTTTCTCATCTGATTATTATGATACGGATGATGCACTTCCACGCCATCCAGACCATAATCGACAAACTCATCGATATAGCGATAAGCCTGGGCCACACCGGGATGGGCCAGAAAAGCCAGTCCTCCAGCGGCGTGAATCAAATCAATGGCTTCTTTCGGGGTCAAATTCTGCTTCGGAACATAAGCCGGGCCATCCAGACCGATATATTTGGAAAAAGCCTCATCGTAGGACTTAATCGCCTTAACTCTGACCATGGCATCGGCCACGGTCGGTCGCCCGATGGCGGAATCACCAGCTATTTCTTTCACCAGATCCAAAGGAATGTCCATACCCAATTCTTTTAGTTTCTTTAACATTTTTTCGCCCCGTTTGTTTCGGGTGTTGCGAAATTCCTCCAGAGCCTTTATGAAAGTCTCCGATTCCGGATCAAATAGATAACCGAGAATATGTATATCTTCGCCGCCTTTGCCGGCTGACAGTTCGACACCGGGGATGATTTCAGGGTCATTATCACGCCTGATCTCCGTTATCGCGAAGTATCCAGCGAAATTATCGTGGTCGCAAATGGAAATAGCGGACAACTTTTTATGACGGGCCATATCGAGGACTTCCGCCGGGGATGAAAGTCCGTCGGAAAAATTGGTATGAATATGCAGGTCTATTTTATTTTTCATTAAATTTTACTTTCGACAACATTTTTTATTTCATCAGCCAGCCGGTCGCTTTTCTCCTTGACCTCATCGATGCCGCTTTGCATCTCGGCGACAAATGCCTCGTCCTCGAAACCGGTAATATTGATTTTCACATTATAAATGGCGCCCTCAATGGCCGCTTTGGACATCAGGGCGGCCACTCCGGCGTCGGAGACCGAGTTCACATTACCTTTTTCAGCCACCGTTTTACATAATTCCAATACTTTATACGCTTTGCGGGCAGTTTCCAGAGGCGTCGCCGCGGCTCCTTTGGTCGCATCGAAAATAGCCCTGTCACGGCCGGCGATTTCGGCTTCGGTATCTTTCGGCAATTTGCGCGCCAGCATGACCTTGTCGAAAGCTTCACCGTCTTTAATAATCATTTCCTTAAGCTCCGCGCGAAGGATTTCGGACTGCTCCAGAACGGCTGATAATTCATCGGCGACATCTTTGTATTTCTTTTTCCCGATCGTCAATCGACAAACCATCGAATTTAATGCCGCACCCAACGCACCGGCTGACGCGGCCACCGATCCCCCGCCCGGTGTCGGTGTTCTGGCGGCCACCTCGTTATAGAAATCATCGGTTGATTGTGCCCTGCCCCCCAATCGACGCAGTTTCTCTTCGAGCACCTGGGCGGCGGAGAAATTCTCAAGTTGAAGATAAAAATCGGCAACATCAAACAAGGCCTGCTGGGGAATCAGCCCGACAATTTCGGAGGAGACGACATTGACGCCATATCGAGCCGCCTCGGATTTTATCGACTCAAACACCCTGAATATCGGTGTTTTGGGATAACGTACGAGATTCATGGATACCTGTGTCTGATTTCGTTCGACAATCGAAAAACCCATCGCCTTGCAGAAACGATAGCCGCCCCGGGCAAACCGGATGGCGTTGGCGATTTTTTTGGCGATCGAAACGCGGTTGGTATCGAGATAAACATTATAGGCGATCAGCGGGAAGCGGACCCCGATGGCGGTCGCGCCCGCTTTAAGATTCATCTTGGCCGGGCCGAAATCGGGCTTGCGATCCGGATCGGTTTCAATCGTATCCCTGATGCCTTCATACTCCCCCCGCCGAACATCGGCCAGATTTTCCCGCTCGGGTCGGGTGCAAGCGGATTCGTAAAGATAAACCGGTATCTGCAATTCTGCACCGACGCGTTTGCCGAGTTGATTGGCGAGTTCGACCGCCTCGGTTTCGGTAAAATCGGATATGGGAATAAAGGGGCAAACATCGGTAGCGCCCATTCTTGGATGTTCACCCTTGTGGGTCTGCATATCAATAAGTTCCGAGGCTTTTTTTATTCCCCGGAAACAGGCATCGACGGCAAATTCCGGCGGACAGACAAACGTTACAACGGCGCGGTTGTGATCGGCATCCATTTCGCAATCAAGGAGGACGACCGCAGATTCGGAAGTGATTTCACCGACGATTTCATCGATAACTTCCTTCCTCCGTCCTTCGGAAAAGTTGGGGACACATTCAACCAGTCTTATCATCTTAAACTCCGTTGGATATTTTTGTTCCGGGTATACGATTTAAGCCCCCATGCCAGGAGGGGTATCATTATTTCGTGATGCCCGATGAAATTATAGCCCCGACCGCCTCCGGCTGTGGGACGCTGCACGACATTTTTTGACGGGCGATAGTGATTTATCATATCGAAGTTGGCGGTGGTTATATTGCACTTTTGCTTTTTCAAATTCCGCGCCACCGTCAGTGCCTTCAAAAAAACTTCCGGCATAATTACGGCCGATCCGATATTAGCCACAGCCCCGCCACGGTCGACTCCGGTCATAATATTGGCAAGGATTTTAAAATCGCGATATGACGCTTCCGCTGCCGGTCCGGCCCGAAAACTTTTTTGCTGATGGACGATATCGGTTCCGATAACCAGATGCACTGTGGCCGGGAAGTTTTTTCTGTCGGCAGCGGCAAAAAGAGAATATTCCCGGTATTTCGCCCTTTGTTTATTTATAAAAATCCCAGCCGCCTCTCCAAGGCCGATCGCTTTTTTATCGGCAAGATCGACAACTTCGGCAAAAAGTTCGCCGGTATCGAACGCCATACCGAAGCTGCCGTCCTGTAAATTAGTTCTGACGTCCTCCGATGTTTTGCCGGTAAAGGCCAACTCCAGATCATGAATTAATCCGGCCGAGTTGAACGATAAACCGGTTATTATATCGCTTTTCACCAGATCAATAATAATCGGAGACAGACCGACTTTTATAACATGCGCGCCCATCATAACATGAAACGGAAAGCCTTTTTTACGACTGCTTGTGACGCGCGAAATAAATTCGATCAGGTCGGCGGCCTTAAGATATTTCGGCAGCGAATCGAAAAATTTGCCGGCGTAGCCCACTGGTAACACTTTTCCCGCGGCGGAAATTTCCACCTTACTTTTTCGAGCCTTTAATGATACCGTTCTTATTTTATTTAAATTTGCCTGACGGAATCGACTCATAATCTCCCCTAAAAATCAATTATTTCACCCAGTCTATAATCGGTCAACTCGGCGGTAATCGAACCGACGAGGACTTTGGATTTCATAAGGACCGGCATTTTGATACGGTCGTCGGTCAACCAGACCTTCAGACGGCCCTCATGTTTAAAAATGCCGGATGATAACAACAGCGGTTCGACCACCAGGCAATCGAATTTGCCGGCTTTGACACTGACCGATTCCCGTTTAAGGACGCGTACCTCAAGCGGGTAATGTTTTCCATCTGTAAAATTATCGATAAAAATCGACTTGCCCACTTCCAGCTTCTGCGTCCGAGCATAGTACAAGACCGATAGGGCATCATGGATATAATGCGCCACGCCGATGGTGTCGCCTTCATAAAAGACTTCATGATTTATCTGATCGAATGTATATGACTTATCGGCGTGGTATTTTCCCTCGCGCAATCGCTTTTCAAAATGCCAGGTGAAAATGCCGACGGCATCGATAATCGATTCGACCCTGTCCTCGACCGGATAAAACGATGAGAAAAATTTGTTGGAATTGGCCCTAGAGGTGACCAGATAACAGGGCCGATCATTATATTCAATCAGGTCGGCAACTTCGAGAGTTGCGTAACCGGCATTTATAAAACCGTAACCGATATCAAAGTCCAATTTTTCACCGACACCAAAAGCGTCATTCTCGACGTACCGATCGATACCGGCATCCTCGAAAACGGAACCGTTGCTGCCGTCGTCAGCTGGCGCTGCCCAGCCGTACATAACATCGGAGAGATAAATAATACCGACGATGATGGCTATGGAAATAATCGAGAGGAAAATATTCTTAAACATCGTCGGTCTGAACCCCCGCTTTTTTTTCGGCCGCCTTAATCAGGTAAGGTAAAATCCTGCCGAGCTCCTCGCCGATTTCTAAAAACGACTGATTATACACATCCAGCGAGCCGCCGATCGGATCATCAATCCCCTCCCCCTTTAAGGACGATTCCGGATAATTCTTCAATAAAAATGTTTTGTCCCTGGCATCCGGTACCATGTTGATAACATCATAGGCGTGCAAAGGAGTCATTACAAGAATTAAATCCGCCTCATTTATTAACTCTCTCGTAAGCGGCTGCGATCTATGATCGGTCAGATCGGCATCCCATAAGCGAGCCGCCTCGGAAGCATATTCGGTGGCGGGGAATCCGCTGGCCGCGCCGGTTCCGGATGAAAAGATTTCGATATTGGCAATTTTATCTTTTTCAAGTAATTTCCTCAAACCGCCGGCGGCCATCGGAGAACGGCAGGTATTACCGGTGCAAACAAACATTATTCTGAAAGCTGACATATCATATTCCTGCAACTTTTTCATTAATTCTTTTTTCAGTGATCGCACCCGCTCTTAAGATAAGATAGTTATCGTCCAGACATTCAACGACGGTCGATGGCGGTGAGTTCAATCGGCCGGAGTCGATATACAGATCGACGTCGGCCCCGAAACTATCCAGGATTTCATCTATCGTTTCCGGTTCATCACCGCCGGAAATATTGGCGCTGGTCGCCGTCAGGTTAAAATCTATCGCCGAGAGAATTTTTTCTATAAAAACGGACGACGAACATCTGATGCCTATTTTATTTTTTATGACAATCGGTGGCTGATAACCTGACTTATTTTTTAGAATCAGCGTTAAAGGTCCGGGAAGAAAATCGTCAGCCAATTTTTTTGAAATTTTTGTTTCAAAAGCGAATTGGGAAATATCATTTCGGGAACGTATAAAAATCGCGGTGGCCATTGTTTCGGGTCGCTGCTTTAAGTCATACAGGCGGCTTACGGTTTGAACATTATCGACGCGGCCGAGGAGGCCATATCTGGTTTCACTGGGTGCAACAATGATTCCTCCGTTTTTCAAAATCTCTGCTGTCAAGGCAATCAAATTCTCCGTCGGTAGCGCTCGGTCAGTTTTCAGGATTTTGGGGGTTGTCATTTATCTGCTCCGGTATGATTGCATTGGTATCGGTCGGATTAATCAGCGGGGGAAAATTTTCATCGTACGGTTCTTCAATCTTTTGTACATTCACGGCGACCTTGACGACCCAGGCGTTTTTATACCCGGCTTCGACGGCCGCGGGGAGGTAAATTTCAGCATTATCAAAGGAGGAAAAATCACCGATGCGAACCTTATAGTACGGCACCTCGTAATCGAGATAAATATCTTTGTCAAAGACTTCCCTGGCTATTTTCTGTTCTCGCGCGGCAGGACCGTATGTTTTCGAAGTAAAAAGCTGTATCCGGTAAGTTTCATAAGATCCGCCGATAGCTGCGGAATCCTCGGTGACATTCCGATTATCAGCGAAGCCTTTCGCGGAAGTGTCGGCCATTGCCACCAGTGGATATTTTTCAGGAACGATTTCGAAATCTTCGGGCATACTCAAAGGACTGACGGCATCTTTCCGGTTTTCTTTCGATTTCGTCGCCTCTTCCTCACCGGCACGCTTAAATAAACCATTGCAGCCGATAACCATCGACACTAACAAAATGCAAAACAGACCGTATTTGATTGGCGTGCAAATCATAAGAATTTTTTAAGATTATCGTCGGCGCCAAATTCTTTGAGGACTTTTTTTACGTCATTGACTTTGGTTTTGTGAGCCACCAAGACGATATCATCCGTTTTGACGACCACCAGATCGGAAACGCCGAGCGAGACTATTACCCCCCCGTTTTCATTATAAATCGTGGTTTCATAGGAATCACATACGCGGGCGTCACCGATGATGACATTGTGATTATGATCCATTTCTTTGTAGCGTTCGAGAGCATTCCAGCTACCGACGTCATCCCAGATAATATCACCCCTGATGGCGAGAACGTTTTCCGCGTTTTCGAGAACGGCAAAATCAATTGAAATCGGTTCGCTCTCGTGATAGAGGTCTCGTCGGCCTGATAGTTCCCCGGGAGTGCCGATTTTCTTGGCATAACTTTCGAGAGAATCACTCATATTCGGCTTACACTGGTTAATAGCTTCCAGAATGGCCGTAGCCGACCAGATAAACATCCCGGAGTTCCACAGATGTTCGCGGCTTAAATAGTACTGCTGGGCGACAACCGGTTTCGGCTTTTCGGTAAAGGAATCGACTTCATAAACCGATATACCGCCGACCGTCCTGTACACATCAGCCAGCTTGATATATCCGTAGCCGGTCTCGGCTCGGGTGGGATCAATACCGATTGTGACCAGGCGGTTCTCATTCGTGGCGATTTCGGCGCCGACTTTGATAATATCGATCAATTTTTGCGGCGGTCTGATAATATGATCGGCCGACAATACGACCATAATCGCCTTGGGATCGATTTTTTTCAGATGTTCGGCGGCAAGGCCGATAGCCAGGCAGGTATTGCGGCCTTCCGGCTCGCCCAGAATATTTTTTTCATCGAGGCTGTCGATTTCCTTCAAGATCGGCTCTTTCATATCCTCGGACGTTACCACCAGAATATGCTCAACCGGAATTAAAGGAAGGATACGATCAATTGTCTCCTGAAGCATGGTTTTCTCGGAAATTAATCTTAGCAGCTGCTTGGGTCGATGCGCCCTTGAAAGCGGCCAGAATCGTTCTCCTCGTCCACCCGCCAGAATAACTCCGTAAATCAATTTATCGTTCCTCCGAGTAAGTGTAAGACAACATGATAATTAATTCTTAATCAATGTCAAGACGCCCCATGTTTATTCACCGAATATCACCGCCTGGAATTTATAGACAACGGCATCGGGCGCCTTATATGCGTCGCCGGGAAGACCGGCTTTGGCACAGGTTTGTTCGAGAAATGTCGTTCTGTCCCAATCGTAATCGATGGCCACCTGCGGCAGTAACAGCCCACGGTTGTTGCCTTTAAAAATCATCAAGCCATCGCGACCGACTTCTATTTCATCCCAAGATTCGACTATCTGCATCGGCGTCAGAACCGAAATCTCGATGTGAATATTTTTAAGTTCATCATATTCGACCGGGGCGAATCTGGGATCGGATACCGCCGCCTGGATAGCACAATCAGAGACTGTTTTGTGCAGCGGTTCAACCGCCGTCGTGTGACCGATACATCCGCGAAGGCGACCATTCTCTTCGAGTGTCACAAAAGCGGCACCGAATTTTTTCAAATTGTCGGATACGTCAAATTCCGGGACACTGCCGGTACTCAGATAATTCTCGATTGTCGAGCGGGCGATGACCAGAAGCTCACTTTTTTCCGCTTCGGATAACTCGAATTTTTTGGGAAGCTCTTTTTTCTCCTTAGGTACGGCCTTATCCGGATCCTTGCCACCCTTTTTATCCGATGATTTATAAATTACCGCCGCGACATACCCGACCACGCTGCTTTTGTCCCCGGTGAGGTCACCCGAGTCGCCGTATTTTAGTATTTTTACCTTATTTGCACCACGCGCAATAGCCGCCTCCATCACCGCGACAGTCGGGCCTCCACCGCACATCTCCACGTTGCCGCTTTCGAGATATTTTTCCAATCTGACCGGATCCAGGTCGGCCAGACAGGCCATGCCGGTCGAATCCATCGGATATCCTATCGAGGCAGGCCGATAATGCTGCCAGTCGCTCGATGAAATCATGATAGTGTGTTTATCGAAGTCAATCGCCTTCAAGGCATTGGCCAGCAATTTTATGGTACGATCGTCCTGGCGCCCCATAACTACCGGGACGATTTCAAATCTATCCAGGACGGTTTGTAAGTACGGCAGTTGAACCTCGATGCAATGTTCCTCGGCATGGGCCTCCCGGATATAATCGATGCGTTTATCGAAATCAATCATTTGCATACAAAGGTTGTCGATACATGAGACATTACCCAATGGCGTTCTCCAGACGATCCGCGGCCCGTAAACCGAAATCCCGTCAAACGCATAATGATGAGACGGACCACATACAATTACTTTATTGATATCTGATCCCTCCAGGAGTTTATAACTATATGCGGCAACGGGACCCGAATATATCAATCCGGCGTGAGGAACGACCAGCGCAATAATTTGGCCATCAATTTCAGGCAGATCAGTGACACTGTCAAGGTGTTTATTCACCATGGTCTGAAGTTCGGTCGAATCAGCCGGATAGAAAGTCCCTGCGACCGCCGGAGGCCGAAGTGTCGTGGCCGAAGCTGTTATATATAAGAAAACGAGAAATAGTCCCAACGTCATTAAAAAGCCGATTTTTCTCATAATCAAATCCTCTTATTTTGCTGCCAGAATACCACTCTTTAGTTATACCGTCAAGGAAAAAAGTGTTGGCAGAAATTCGGAAAAAAGTTGTATAATATTAATATGAGCCGTGTTATAGTCGTAAAATGGCCTGCTGAAAAGGTCTCCAAAGGATTGGATAAAAAAAGCTATAAAATTATGCTTGAGGCCGGTTTAACCTCGCTGTTCGATAGCAATTCGTTGAAAACCACGATAGACAGGCTATTCCCAGGTGGAATTATCGGGATGAAAACCAATTGCCTGACCCGGAAATTTAACTCGACACCGGTCGCCTTAACGGATGCACTTTCTGATATCCTGATAAACAACAATATCAAGGAAAACAATATTGTTGTCTGGGAAAGAACCAATTATGAACTGGAGCAGGCCGGATATAAGCTGAATGCTTCGTCATTCGGCCGCCGATGTCTCGGAACCGACAGCAATGGTGTCGGTTACAGCCGCGATTTTTATGGCGCCGGTGACGTTAATTCATTGGTGACTGGCATTCTCACCAATATGGTTGACCATAATATTAATGTGCCGGTTTTAAAAGACCATTCCATCGCGGGCCTTTCGGGGTGCCTGAAAAATATGTACGGCGCTATTCATAATCCGAATAAATATCATGGCAATAACTGCAATCCGTACGCGGCGCATGTTTCGCAATTGGAACCGATTAAATCGCGAAATCGGCTGTCTGTTATCGATGCCACGCGCGTGCAATATAATTTCGGCCCGGGATATGACAGCCGTTATATCGAAAATTTCGGAGGGTTGATAATATCCATCGATTCGGTCGCAGCCGATCGAGTCGGGCTGGAAATTGTCGAAACTATGCGCCGGAATAATAAATTGCCGTCATTGAAAGAAGCCGGCCGACCTCCTGATTACCTTCAAACGGCCGGGGAAATCGGCCTGGGAATCGCTGATATGCAGAAAATCGAGCTAAAAGTCTTTACCGTCAATGACACAGGCAAGCCGCAAGCAGGGAGACTATTCTAATGCAACGGCGATTTTTCCTGAAATGCCTTGGTTGCACCGCTCTGGCGACGGCGGCGACGCAGACCGATTTGTTACCTGAAATTATCGGCGGCGTTCAAAATGCCTGCGCTTTTGATTATACCAAAAAGCTGGCATCGGTCGAAGCCCGCCATTATAAAAAGCTGGAGACCGGCGGGATTGAATGCGGTATATGTCCGCGCCGGTGCAACATAACCAATCTGGAACGAGGTTACTGCGGGACCAGAGAAAACCGCGATGACGTGTACTATACTCTTGTGTACGGTCTCCCCTGCGCCGTTAATGTGGACCCGATTGAAAAAAAACCCTTGTTTCATTTTTATCCGGGGACGACCGCCTTCTCGCTGGCGACGGCGGGGTGTAACTCCAATTGCAAATTCTGCCAGAACTGGGACATCTCGCAATCGCGCCCGGAACAGACCGATAACATCGATCTGCCTCCGAAAAGTATTGTCGATATTTGCCTCGGTAAAAACGTACCCACGATAGCATACACTTATTCCGAGCCGGTTATATTTTTTGAATACATGTACGATACGGCCGAACTGGCGCGAAAGCAGGCGATCAAATCGGTCATGATTACAGGGGGATATATCGAAAAGGAGCCGTTGCATGACTTATTCGGTGTCCTTGATGCCATTAAGGTCGACCTGAAAGCGATACGCGAGGATTATTACAAAAACATTGTCGATGCCGAATTGAAGCCGGTTCTGGACGGTCTGATTGAAATCAAAAAGGCCGGGATGTGGCTGGAGATCGTTTATCTGATTGTTCCGACATTGAACGACAGCGAAGAAGAATTCAAAGAGCTGGCGCAATGGATAAAGACCAATCTCGGAGTCGATACCCCGATTCATTTTTCACGATTTTATCCTCAGTATCTGTTAAAGAATCTTCCCCCGACACCCCAGGAGACGATGGAGAAGGCGCATGATATCTGTCGGGCGGAGGGTCTGCAGTTCGTTTATCTGGGCAATCTGCCCGGACATCCGGCCGAATCGACCTATTGTCCCGGATGCGGGAAAGTTCTGATTGAACGTCGGGGTTATCGAATATATAAATATAATTTAAAAGGAAGTAATTGCTCTTTTTGTAATCGAAAGATACCCGGAATTTTTGAATGAAACGGAAAGCCTTTTTACTTGGCTTTTTCTCTGTCGGCGGGCAGGTACTGATCTTAAGAGAGCTGGTGTCTTCTTTTAACGGCGACGAGTTATTCATCGCCACCGCTCTTTTCGGATGGCTTATAGCCGTCGCCGCCGGGGCTATTTTCGGCGGGCGAAAAAACAGCCGAATCCGGGCCAGGACGCTTTTCTGGCTGGGAGCTTTACTTCTTCCGGTAATGATTATCGTTACACGCCTGTGCCCCGTGCCGGTGACTGACGTGGCCGGCGAGGTTATTCCCTTCAGTCGGGCGGCATTATTATCAATTGTACTTATGATACCGATCGGTTTTATATCGGGATGGTTGTTTCCGGTGATAACCCGCGAGGAACATCGACCGGCCGCCTCGATAGTCCAGGTTTATCTATTCGAAGGTATCGGTGCCTTCATCGGCGGCGTTATGATAGCCGCCTTAATCGGCAACATCTTTTCCACCCTGGCGATGGCCGTGACGTTCAGTGTTATATTCCTTTGTTTTTATTATTTACCCGCGGGCCGGGTCGGCATAGCCACTATGATGATTTCCATATTAATTGTACTTACAGCGGTTCGGCTGTTAATCCCGAAGGTAGATTTATATCTTGAAGGCTTGAAATATAGAGCCTATACAGTTGAAAAAGTATTTGATACGCATTACGGACACCAGGCGATTATTTCGCAGGAAGGCGGTACGACGCTTCTGACCGATAACACTGTCGAGGCTGTTTATCCGGATCTTAAGACGGCTGAAAATCTTCTTCTTCCTCCGCTGGTTTACAGGCCGGACAGCAAAAATATTTTATTCCTGGGTCGCTGCGAATTCGGCATCATGCAATTGGCGGACAGTCTGCCGGGCGTAAAGATTGTCGCGCTCGATCCCCGCCGATCGTTATCGGGTAATATCGATGAAACGATCCCCTTCAGCGGCAATGTCGTCAGGAAGGACGACGACCAGGTTTCGTTTTTCAGGTCATTCAGAATGACCGATAAATATGATATAATTATCATCAACGCCGGGGAACCGGATAATTACAAAAACAATCGCCTGTTGACCGATCATTTCATCGGGCTTACCAAAAAATTCCTGAAAAAAGACGGTATACTATTTCTCCCCACCCGGTACGATACCGATCGCTATATATCACCCGAAAAAAAGGATATCCTTGCTCTCATCCGTAATACAATGCAGGTGTCGTTCAGGTACGTCCATTTCTGGCCGGGGGATATGACGCTCTTTTTCGCATCCGATGATTCATTATTCAATCCGCCGCTGGATACAATTTTCGCGCGGATTGGTAAATTCGAATTCACACCCACTTATATCAATGAAAATTACCTCGATGATCGGCTGAGCGAATATAAGATCGATCGATTGAAACAGGTGTTTTCGGTTTCACAACGAATAAATACAATAAAAAGGCCGTTGTTGACCGCCTATCAGGCGGTGTTCAGGTCCAAAACCGGTCAACTGGATCAGAAGATACTTCCGTTTTTATTTATTAATCCAACCTGGTCTGTCGGCATTCCCGTGATAATGTTAATATTCTTATTTATAACAATATTAAGAAAACGGAAACGCCGCTTTTACGGTTTGTTTCTGTACTTTACGGCCGGATTTGTATCATTGTCATTGGAATTGATATCATTTTATCTCTATCAATCGTCGGCAGGTTCTTTGTTTTCCGAGATGGCGGTTCTAATCGGTGTTTTTATGCTCGGGATGGCGCTGGGTGCATACTATTCATTGCGAATCAATAAAGAGAATCTTGAATTCCCGGCGCTGCTCTTACTTCTCACAGCCGCAGTTTTGTTTTTCGCCACGTATGAAAAAATCATTCCGGGATTCCAACTGATTTATTTTACGCTTTTTCTTTTCACGATCGCCGTCGCGACCGGATCATTGTTCGTGGCGGCGACGGATCGATATTATTTCGGACGCGCCGAGGCCAATCGCGGCGCCGGTTATGCTTTCGACCTGGTTGGCTCTTCGTTCGGCGCCTTATTTACGGTGACTATTTTACTACCCTTTATAGGCTTACAGTGGCTGCTGATATCAATGATCATTTTTATTGTGCTGGCATTGACAGGAGCTATAATAACGGCAGAGTAAAATGAATTTGTCGTAATAGACATAAATTTTGGTACTTCGATGAAAAAATTAGATAAGTACATTCTTTTTCTGAACAACAAATATCTTTCAAACGATAAGGATTTTTATCTTGATAACCTGAAAAGTAAGACCACTGTCGCCGTTGACGGCGGTATCAGGTTTTTTTTGAGAAACAGGATCTACCCGGATTTATTAATCGGCGATTTTGATTCAACGCCGCCTATGTCGAAAAAATATCTGTCGAATTTCGAGGTCATCAGACATCCAGCGGAAAAAAATAAAACTGACGGCCAGCTGGCGCTGGAGATCGCGTTAAGACGCGGCGCCAAACAGATTGAAATCTGCGGCGCCCTGGGTGCATCCGAGATAGATCATACGCTGGGCAATATTTTCCTTCTTGAACTCGTGAATAAATTCAAGAAAAAACATGGAATAAAAATAAATGCTTATCTGGTCAGCCCGGCTCAGAGAGTTTTTCTTCTGAACGACGAAACGATTTCTCTGTCTGGAAATAAGGATGACTATATTTCGGTAATTCCATTGACCGATAAAGTAAAACTGGATTTCGATGGTCTTCGATATCCGCCGCCGACAGGGCCGTTAGTTTTTGGCAATAGCCTGACTCTTCGTAATCAATTTCGCCGGAGAAGCTGCCGGTTGTCGATCAAGGGAGGAAAAGCGATTGTGGTTATTGTAAAAAAGAAGCTTAAGCGATGATTATTGCAGATATGAAACTACGATTATGCTGCTTATTGATCCGGGCTTTCAACAGGAAGACGCTTAACAATTACTTGACAATCCTTGACCGGTATATATATTTGGGGAAATTTTGGAAGATTCTGCCGATATTGAAACAGAATCTCCGACCAGCTTGGACTGGGAGATCGTCCAATGGTAGGACATGCGGCTCTGGACCGTAGAATCGGGGTTCGAATCCCTGTCTCCCAGCTTTTTT
>CAYXTW010000059.1:0-19064 GCA_964467955.1 uncultured Ignavibacteriaceae bacterium
TCTCCCGGCACAGAAAAAGCACCGCCGCCGCAACTTCCTCGCGTTTGGCCACCCGCCCCCACGAGCTCTGTTTTTTTATGGCTTCACCTTCCGGGCCATTTAAATATGAAGCCGCCATATCGGTTTCCACAAAACCGGGGGCAACCACCCCGATCGTAATATTGTACTTGCCCAATTTCTGCGCCAGCGATTGACTCATGGCGTTCAATCCGGCTTTGGAGGCCGCGTACCCCGGCATGTCCGGCTCGCCGCGAAAAGCCCCCCGCGAAGATATATTGACAATTCTGCCGCCCCCGTTTTGAATCATGTGCCTGACCACGAAATACATGATGTTCGCCGGTCCGAGAAGATTGACCGCCAGAGTTTTCTCCCACGCCGATTCCCATTCGGTGAATTCAATCTCATCGATTCGGTGGTCAAGCGCCACTCCGGCGTTATTCACGAGAATATCAATCCGGCCGAGTTTATCGATCGCTTCATCGACCAGAGATTTGACTGATTCTCGGTCAGCAATATCCGCCTTAATCGCGAAATGAGGGCCTCCGGGCAGAGAATCGAGCGTACTTCGTGCTGCTTTTTCGTTCGATTTATAGACGATTGCGACGCGCGCCCCGTTTTGCGCAAATGCCTCGGCCACGGCGCGCCCGATCCCGCGGGAACCGCCGGTGATTAGAGCGTTTTTCCCCGAAAACTCCATGCCGCCTTTTCTTAATTATTACTTCTTCTTGCCCGTATTGATATGGAAGGGAACGTACAGTGCACAAAATCCGGTAATAGAGGTAATAAGCAGGATTATGCCGACGACCAACAAAATAATTTCTAACACTGTCGACATAGCAACCGCCAGCGCAATAATAATCAAGACTATTCCGAGAATAATTCGGATTATTTTATCAGCTGTTCCCATGTTCGCTTTCATTGTTTCCTCCTTAAGTTTCAATAAGAGGAATTTACTCCTCTGTTTCATTCAAGTCAAAATAAGCAGATTATCCAATCTAATTGTCAATTATTTTTCGCAATCTGTAAAACTTGACAAATAGCGGATAATCATTATTTTCTTTCAACATTATGAACACGAAAAAGACAACTTTGTTCTGGCTTCTGGTTTTTATCCTCGCGGCGGCGCCGGTTCTGGCCGATAATGGCGAGGCGCCCCCCGGATTGCTCGATTATCTTTTAACTCCAAAATATATACTTTTTATCGGACTGGCACTGCTCAGCCTGGTGCTTCTGCTGACGCGGAAAATCAATATCTGGATCAGAATCGCCGCCATGGCCATTGTTTTTGTTTTATTCGGCCTCGATTATTTCTATCCGCTGCATCCCAGCCCGATGTGCGGTATTACCAAGCTGTTTATGTTTAAATTCGTCTACGGCGAGTTCTTCCCGGCTTTTCTGGTTATATTGATAGCCATACTTATTCCCAGCCTGATCGGCCGCAAATTGTTCTGCGGCTGGGTTTGCCCGCTGGGCGCTTTTCAGGAATTGATTAACAAAATCCCGTTTAAATATCGCTGGAAGCAGTTCAATTTCACCGCCTTTAATTCGATTCGGATGGGATTGCTGGTGATGTTTGTCCTGACTTTCTTTATGGCGCGCGAGCAGATCGTGATGCTGGCCGCGAGAATCGAAACCGATGCCACCGTCCAGCCCTGGCTGGCCTTCTCGGCCTATAGTGTGTACGATCCGATTAACTTCTTCGAGCTGTTACACTGGTATGTGGATGCGACCTTTATTATCATGATGATCGTATTGATCATTGCCAGTTTAATTCTTTACCGACCATTCTGTTATTTAATATGTCCCATCGGGGCGGTAACATGGTTATGCGAAAAAATCGCTCCGGGACGAGTGCGCGTCGACCATGAACTCTGCACCGAATGTTACGATTGCATGGAGGTCAGCCCCTGCCCGACCATCGGGAAGCTGGTCGATAAAAGCACCAAATCGGCGCCCGATTGTACGTCGTGCGGCGAATGTCTCAACGCCTGCGAAGAGAACGCCATCAAGTTCAGTTTCCGGCGATAAAATCAAATCACATACTCTTTGACACTATCGCGTCAGGTCACACTCATGGTGAACCATAAGCAAGACCTGACGCAACTTTTTAATGTTGCGCATTCTCCTCAGGGCTTGCAATGACGATCATTGACTTGGTTCTATAAGCCGGAAAAATACTCTAACTAAAACCTGTATCCGCCCGATACCCGAAAAGTCTCGTCGAGATAGCTGTTATGAAGATAAGCCAGATCAATCGTAATTCGACGAACATCCAGCCCGACACCCGCCGTAAAATTGCCGATATCGAATCCCAGCCGGCCGAAGATCATCTCCTTGTACGATATTTCCCCGCCGAAATGAGTATCCAGAGATATTTCTCCCACCCAGTACTGTGCGGCCGTTTTGATACCCTCGAATTTGATATCCCCCGACGCCACAAAACGTCCGGTAAAATCTCTGTACTTCCGAATCAGCATCAGACCCGGTTTGACGGTCGGCGCGACCGATTCGGTATTACCACCGGAATAACGGATGAAGCCGGAAGTTATATCGGTTACCATAAGGCCCAGCCGGGCGAAATCGTAAGGCTTATAGAGCGCCCCGATATCGGCCGTCAGGCCGAAACCGCTTATGGTCGCCAGGTCGCGGTATATAATCCGCACCGTCACACCGGCATCTATATTACTTAAGACTTTGCCCGAAAGCGACGCCGCCAGAAGATAATCCCCGTGCGATTCCTCCCGAATCACAACCGGTCGCTGCTGCGTGACATCATAGTCGGTGATTTTTATTCCCCCGCCGCCGAGATAGTACAGGTAAAAACCGTAGGCGCGGATCGTATAGCCGGTATCATTCCGATTATAGGTATAACCGATAAAATCCTGATTGAGAAGCGAGCCGAATGTCTCGGCATGCATCGCCATCAGATTTCGGCCGCTCAGGTAATTCAATCCGGCCGGATTCCAGTAGGCGGCCGAGCCGTCGAACGGCCCGGCGACCGCCGCCCCACCCAGCGCCAGCGGCCGCGCCCCGACACCGAGCGCAAACGGCTCCCCGGCGTACTTCGCGGCGTAGGAAGGATAAACAACTAAAAGAATAATGAGTATGATCGTCAGAAGTCGCATTTCAACTAATATATATTATCGGCCGGCTATTTATACAATATATTCTATCTGATGAGACAAAAAAAAGGCGGGAAAAAATCCCGCCTTCTGGTGTAATGTCCCTTTAATTCCCTATTGTTTCGAAGTTTGGGCCGGGCAAACTTTCTTGCATAACGGTGAACTATGGTCGCAACCGGGCGGACAACCTTTCCCCGCAGATGCAATCTCTACCTCATAACCGAGACCTTCAATTGTGCTCGATATTTTGTCAGCATTAATCTTTTCGCCGTCAAAACAGACTTTGGCGTTACCATCTTCATGATTGATAGCCAGCACACAAATAAAACCATCCTGCTTGGCAAGAGCTCTGGTAATCTCGGTCTCAGCATCTTTATCCTTCATGCCTTTTATGACCAGCGTCGCATCTTGGCATTTGTCTTTGTCAACCGTCGTGCCGGGTATACACGCCTTGGCACAAACTTTAGCACATCCGCCTGCCTGCGCTGTCATGCCGCAACCTGGTCCCGCAAAAGCCGGTGCCGAAATCATGACCATACCGAAGACCATCACCAGAAACAGAACTGAAAACCTCTTCACTTAAAACTCCTCCATAAATAGATTTAATATATGCAGTACCAATTAACTAATATAATACCGTTTATATCCATTTTGTCAAGAAATTTATATTAGCAAATCGGCCTTTCGTCCGTGCATCCGGCGAATATTATACTCTATCGAAGATATATTAAAAAGGCGGGGAGAAGCCCCGCCTTCGAATGAGAAGTAAGTTTCCAGGCCAAAAAATTGGATTGGCATGGTTGCCATTTACATATCCTTCGTGGTTTTTATACTTTCAGTTTCAGCAGCCTCTTTGGTTGTCTTGGCGACGGCCGGCAGAACCTCGGCCTTATAGCCCAATTTTGTTATTGTTGCGGCCAGATTGTCGGCATTAACCTTGCTCGGGTCATACTTCACGACCGCCGTATTATCCTTATGACTGACCTCCACAACCTCGGATACGCCTTCACATCCTTTCAGAGTCTTGCTAACCTGCGCCTCACAGCCACCGCAGGTCATGCCCTTAACGCTGAAAGTGGCCAATGCCAGTCCGGCATCCTTCGTCGATGCGGACGTTTTCTCGGCTGTAACGGTCTCAGCCTTGGCCCCACACGAATTCGCCTTAAAACCGATTTTACCTCCGCCACCACAACTGGTAGCCACCGACGGCATCAGCATAAAGGCTGCGCCCAAAATGATTGTCAAACTTAGAGTTGCAACTTTTCTCATGATTCTGTCTCCTGTCTTAGGCTTTTACATTTTATTTAAGAATTATCTTTCATGCTTATATTGGACTATTATTGTCTTCTTTATTATTGTAAACATAATACGATAATAAAAGTTCCATTGGTGAGAATTATCTTCCAATCTTACCCGAAATTTGCCCTCTTTATAAGGAAATCAGAGGGATTGGCCGAGTCGTCGTCGTAATCTAATGATAATTATCCCCGAAAACCGCCAGATCCGATAGACTGCATATGCCACAAAAATAGACGAGGCGATTTCAGTCGTAAAATACAGTCTTGAACCCTGCCAGAAGCTGAAACCGGTTACCAGCGTAAAATAAGCGTAAAAAGTCCCCAGTATTACAGAACTAAGATAATGCCGGTCAATAATTAAAAACAGCAGTCCCAGCAAAGTCAGATAGAAGATAAGGTGGGCCAACCACTTGCCATTAATGAGAATTAGCCGTCTCCACAATCCGTTCAATGCCGGTATTTGCGATAACGGAAGATGATTCCCGGCCAGAATATTCCCCTTGACTATCGCAAAATAGGCCATTACGATCCACCCCGGGTGGTTTCTGAAAACCAGCGTGAATTGCTCGGCCGCTCGAGCATATTGCTGCCCCGCTGTCGGTTTTTCCGGGCCGAAAAACTCATCGTCCTCATCGGACCATTCTTGACGAATATCAAGCACTCCGGCATTCTCAGTGTGGTCGGCCACCGCCTTTGCCGCCAGATATATTCGGGCCGACTGAACGGCATTACCGCTGAAAACAAAAACATCGTGGACAAAATAATTTCGCGCCGACCAGGCCAGAATAAAGATCAAGATTATACCCGAGCTTATACAGGCTTTTTTCAATAAATCCAGCCTTGATTTAAATCGATCCTTTATCGGTATCGCCAGTGCGATAAAAATCAGAGCCAGCCACCAGAACTGTGCTGTCCCCCGAAAATAAACGGCCATTCCGGCAATCAAACCGGAAACGATAAACCAGATATATTTTCGCCCGTTTAATCCAATAATCAAGCAAAGCAGCGAGGCAGCCATCAGGGCGAAAAACGGCTGATTGCTGAGGATGGCACTGCTCAGGGCCAGCGATGTCGTCGATATTGCCCCGATAATTCCCGCTATAAATGCCACTGTTTTCGGTAATCTCAAATTTAAGGCTATTAGATAGACAAGAATCGGCGCCAGTACACCCGCAATATTGCTGAGCATGCAAACATAGACGGCACCGGAACCGAATAATATCCGAAGGGCGGCCACCATAACCGGATACCCCGGCCCGACCAGAAAAAGATAATCCTCGGTCCCGGCCGCCGCCGTATATTCGGAAAGTACTTGCGACGCCGCCAGCCGGTATTTGTCGGTATCGTAAAATACGGTCCAGAGACCGCCATCACCCAGATGCGAATAAGTCAGAACAAAATACACAACCCTTAGAATCGCTGCCAGTCCCAATAACAAACCGATCTGTATTCTTACCTGCTTTTTATCAAACATTAGATATTAGCCCGCAATTATTGCTCTATTGCTGTCATTGTATTCGGTTTTAGTTGGTGAATTATTTTATCGGATTAAATAGTCAATGTCAAGTCCGGATACTATTATGACTTTCCTGTCCCGTATCGGATTTTCGACGATACAAAATAAAAAAGGGATGGCCGTCGCCATCCCTGGAACATCAATTGATTGCTTTTCTACGGGCAAACCGGGGCCGGTCCGCCGGTATATAAAAAGTTGATAATGAACGTGATATCGAAAATATTTATCATTCCGTCACCATTGGGATCACCGGTCAGCATCGGATCGGGAGCCGGGCCTTCAAGATACAGGTAGCTTATCAAATAGCTGACATCGAAGATATTAACTTCCAGGTCGGCGTTGGGGTCGCCGCAGGCATGGACATCGTATGTCACCTGGAACGATTTCTCGCAATAGGCGCCGCATTCATCATCGAATCGAACCGATACATCTATTATTTCATCATTGGTTGGCGTGTAATTCCAGTGACCGTCGGACAATGTCCCCGGCCCGCTGATAACAAAACCATCAAGAAGATTGCCGTCGGCATCATCGGCCGAAACCGGCAGGCTGATTTCGGTAATCGGTGCCACCTGCGTGATTGTCGTATCATCGGGAACATTACATACCGGCAAATCATTAAAGTCGAAATATACAATAAAGGTCGTTTCGCAGAAAAATCCCGACGAGTCGGTGCATCTGATGGTCACTGCGACCGAGTCGTCATCTATCGACGGCGCATATTCCCAGTTACTGCCGACAATCTCGCCCGGACCCCGAACCAGCTCGGGACCGGATTCAAGGTTGCCGTCATCGTCGGTGCATCCCACCGGCAGGCTTATTGCAGCCGGAACGCACTGGAAAACCACCGTATCGTTGGGAACATGGCAGGTCGGCGGAATATTTCCGGACACCGTCGCCTGGCCCTGATATGGTAATTTATTTTGTTTCGTAACGGTGACATACATCGTCCCGACACTGGTTGGTGCAATATCAAATGTAATTTTACCCCCGGCGTCGGTATTGCCGCGTTCATAAATATCATCGTTCAGCCAGAGGCATACGTAAGCATTCTCTATCGCTATGGCTCCGGCCTTTTCAACATGCACCGTAAACTCCTGCGGAAGGGCTTCAATGTCGGTCGGATACGTAACATTCATCGACAACGGCAGGTCCGACCAGATCGGCATAGCCGGCTCGCCGAGAAGGTTTAAAGTCCATTCGCAAAATGGAAATTGCGATTCAACGCTGCTCATGCTCTTGCAACAGGCCAGAGCCTCGCCCAATTTATGCCAGTTATAATTAAAAAGGGCCGCCCACCATTTAACATCCAGATCCGATGACAGACTGAACGGATCGCCGACATAAAACCAGCCGCTGCGGGTATTACCCGTAAAGGAAACACCCCCGGTCGAATCGGTTCCGAATATAAAATGCTCCGAGATGGCATCTTCAATATCCATCCGATTGGCATAACATCCCAATGAATAGATATTGCAATACTTGTGATAATTTACCAGATTGTAAACATCGCCCGTATAAAAACACCAGTTGTGATTCCTGTCACCGGTGCAGATAACCGAATAATTGGCGTGATCGCAATGATTCACCACATTCTGGCCATTATTGAGGGCCGCAATAAAATCATCGCGATGATTGCTGCTTTGCGTGTCATAAATCGGCGTTATCCCGAATCGCGGCGGGACAAGTTCCTCTTCGATATACTTCTTCATATCCTCGCCCCGTGTCAGGGTATAATATGGTGGTTCCCATGACGTCGTCAGGTCCATACCCAATAAAGTCACATTAAGGGGATAATTCAGAAGGGGCGGATTGGTTTCATATTCCAATACTTTGTTAACAAAACGGTTTATTTCGATCGCACCTTCCGCCGTCATCCGTCCGAGATAAACTTCATATTCCCAATCATCATCGTAGTCGGCATAATAGGCATCACTGGGAATACTGGTATTTTCATATTCCCGATAGGCAAAAGGTATGGTTGTCATTTCGCCACCCAGCAGGATGTACATCGTTCCCCAGTTCTCGTGTGCATCGATTATGAAATTCCTGATTCTCTCCTTTTCGTCGGCGCCCGAATAATTGGCATAAATAAAATCGGTGGTTATAATCGTATCGAGCAGCCCTTTTTTACAGTGCCAGTCCACCAGAGGTTGATAATAAGGGGCGTTGGCCGATGATGTAATTATGACATGGTCAAACGGTGTTTCCGAGGGAAGCGACCGCGTTACTTTCAAACCGTCAGGCGCTTTGGCCGGGAGCGCGGCTTCCTTGTTATCTACCATCTCCTGCAATCTCCGCAAATACATCTCCCGGGTATTTTCTGAAGTATTGGCCGGCAGATAATCTCCGCATCGATAACCGTCGGAGCCTTCCAGAACAAATGTAATCTTCGTCAACAACCTGAGTCGTTTCTCACTCGGGATATATTGCAGCGGGTAGATTGATACCTCGGCCATCGCCTGCCCGGCCAGGTCCGATTGACGAATAAATTCCGCAGCCACGGCCGGATAAGGTTGAGACGAACTATACACTTCCGGCTCCGGGGCAACAAAAGTCAGGTTGGCATCATCCTGATCAATTTCAAGCGGCGGCTGGGAGGGGAAAATATCGAATTCACCATTCAAATCCTGATAATCCTTACTGATAACCCGAAGCCTTTCGACCGACATTCCTTCCGGCAAAGCGATTTTAATCATCTTCATCGGCAGCATCGGCTTGCCGACCTGATTGAAATAGCTCCGCTCCTTTAAATGAACTATATCATAATTCTGTATTTTATCGAACGATAGAGCATCCGCCGAAAACTCAACCGTATGTTCAATCAAAAGGGGACTTCCGGTGCTCGCCCAACCGGGAAAACCGACGATCAAAGTCAAAGGCGTAACAGCCAATAGAAATATTTTTTTTACCGTCAAATGGAAACTCATCAAATCACCTCGAAGCTGTTTATACTTGCAAATTATTACCAATTTAATTCATATTATCGGCCGGCAAAGTAATCGCCATACTATATGGCTCGGTGGTTCTCCATGGGGGGACCGGTCTGCAGTTTTCTGCCGTCAGTCGCTTTATTAAGCGTAAGCATAATTTATACAATTAATTATACATTAATATTGAATTCTGTCAAGGCAAGATTTGCTCGAGACGGATTTTCAGGAGTGCTTCCCTTGCCGATATTTCCTCTATTTTTAATCCCCGTTTGTTAATCCGTTTGAACGAAATCGATATAATCGACGTCGATTTTATTGGCGGAAATATTGTTTTGTGCCAAAAGTTATGACAGTGAAATATAAAATATCGGCGGGTTTTAGCCTGACCCATTTTTGGCCAAATTCGCTTGACAGGCTTGGGTATCATTGTATATCTTGCGGGGCAAATTAAATAGAAAAAAATTGGCAACCAGGCAAGGAGGATTGCTGTGTTAAAAAAGCTTACTGTTCCACTTATAGTCCTGTCCTTTATATTTTGGTCCTGCAGCGAAGAAAAACCGAACTGGCCCGGCCCGGATTATGTGGCTCCGGCCGGCATCACCGATCTGGCTGCGGGGGACTCGACGACAACCAGCCTGAAACTGACATGGACGGCTCCCGGCGATAACGGCAACGTCGGCCGGGCTACCGCATATGGGGTCGCATATTTCAAAGATACGGTAACCGACACAACCTGGGAAACGGCGCAGCTTGTTCGAAATGTCCCCACGCCCGGTCCTGCCGGAAGTGCCGAAAGCCTTTTTGTCTCGGGGCTCGAACCGAATTCCAGATATTATTTTAATGTCGTCGCCGTCGATGAGGTCGGCAATATGGCGCCATTTTCAAACATCGCCGAGGGTTTTACGGATAACGACACGATTCCTCCCGCAACCATTACCGACCTGACTATCCTGGATTCCGCCATCAGCTTTATTTCATTTTCATGGACGGCGCCGGGAGACGACAGTATGTCGGGAACGATAAATCAATATAGAATCAGATATGATACGGCAACCATAACCGAAGCCAACTGGGATTCGGCAAAATTGTATTCCGGAATAGTTACGCCTGAAACACCGGGGTCTAATCAGACTTTAAGAATAACCGGCCTGAATTCCGGGACAACCTATTATTTTGCGGTCAGGGCAACGGATGAAGTGAATAATATGTCGGCAATATCAAATATTGCGTCGGCCACGACACGTCCGCTCGCGGCCATTGATGATCTGACCGTTCTGGATCCTTTGCTGAAAACTACGACCGAAATCACTCTAACATGGACTTCGCCGGGTGATGACAGCATTTACACTACCGCCACATCTTACGATATAAGGTATATGAAAGGCGCCATAACCGATACGACCGCCTTCATCTGGAGTTCGGCCACGCAAGTCACCGGTGAACCGACTCCGAATATTTCGGGGACGCCCGATACATTCAAGGTTGCCGGCTTAAAATACAATACCGTCTATACTTTTGCTCTCAAAACAAAAGATGATAAAGGGAACCCTTCGCAATTTTCCAATTTATATGTCGACTCGACGTTGTGGTCACGGTTCGCCGCTCCCGTCAAATTTAAGGTGGGTGACAAACCGGTTGCAATAATCGCGGCCGATCTTAATAACGACACCCATCTCGACCTGGCTGTCGCCAACGAACTATCGAACAATGTTACGATTCTGCGCAACAGAGGCCTGGCCGACTCATTGAATTTTATCACGACAGGCACTATCAATTACCGGGCCAGCTTGCATCCTAATTCTATTGTCGCCGCTCATCTCAATAGCGATACCTATCTTGATCTGGCGGTGTCCAATTATTACAAAGATACGGTTGGTACTTCTATCGTTTATGTCATATCCGTCCTGACCAATAGGGCCAATGCTTTCGCCCAGTTCAATGCACCTGCCAAGTATGCGACCGGCAGCACCGTCCCGCCTTCGTCAATAATATCAGCCGACTTCAGCGGTGATGGCCTGGCCGATCTGGCCATAAGTAACTATACCAGAGACAGCGTCCGGGTAATGCGAAATAACGGTAACGCCACATTCCCGGCCGGTAATATGACAGGATACACGGTTGGCGATGAGCCGTATGTCATATTGACAGCCGATTTTGATGATGACGGCCATAGCGATATTGCCAGCGCCAATCTTTATTCCAGTGATGTTTCGATTTTAATCTATAATGAAGACTCAGCCAGGTTCGACCCCGCCGTTAATTATTCCGTCGGCAGTTATCCCTATGGTTTGACTTCGGCCGATTATGACAAGGACGGCAATATTGATCTGGCCGTAACCAACAATGGTTCAAACACGGTCTCGATTTTGATGGGTAATGGAGACGGCACTTTTCAGGCGGCAACCGATTATGACGCGGGCTTCGGGCCCTATTCAATAAAATCAGGCGACTTCGATAATGATACCTGGATGGATCTGGTTATTACGAATCTGACCACGCACAATATTACCGTATTGCTGAATGACGGCACCGGGACGTTTCCGGGCGATAACAAAACGGGCTATGCGGCCGGCAATGATCCGCAGGATGTTGCCGTCGGCGATTTCAACCAGGACGGTTTAAATGACATTGCCACCGCCAATCCTGCTTCCGATAGCGTTGTCGTACTGATAAATGTGACGGAGTGATATAATTGTCATTAAAAAACAAACGAATCTGAAATCTTTTTGTGCCGGCAGACCGAAAAGCAAGACCGCCGGGCGGTATCAGCCCGGCGGCATTTTTATCGGCGAAAATAATCCGGGGAATTTAATATTAATGTTGCTTGACAAAATTATTTGAAAATGCATAAATTTCACGAAAATTAAGGCCAAGGATTCTGTGAAGGAGGTGGTTGCCGATTTATTTTACGTGGATGCTTTGACAGGCGGATATTTTAATCGGGAATACAATCAAAAAAAGGATATCAGGAGGAAAAAAGAATGAAGCGTTTTTTAATCACAATCTGTGCTATTTTCCTTATAACAATGCCATCAGCAATCGCTCAATTTTATGATTTAACCGGGCAAATGATGGCCGGGGCCTATTTGAGCTATGCATTTGGGATGGGCGATATTTTTAAAGATTATGAAGATCAGTATTTCAAGGTTACAAGCAGCGCCGGAATAGGCTTCGGCGGGACCTTTTATTACGGACTGAAAGAAAAGATAATGCTGGGCGGTGAATTGATGTTCCAGCACTATGGCGGTAGTGTCGAATCCAAAACGACAAGTCCATTCGGTGCATATACCGGTTCCGGCGGTGCCAGCAGTACCAAACTCTCTATTCTTGCCAACGGCCTTTATGCCATGAGCTATGATGATGAATCGGCGTTTTTCCTGAGTGGCGGAGCCGGATTATACGACTATGGCGGCATGAAACTCGGACTCAATGCCGGTGTTTTATACCGCAAGATGGTTTCGGATAAAGTATATATCTACGGTTCACCGAGATTTCATATTGTTTTTGGCGACGTTACATTTGAATTATTACAACTGGCGGTCGGCGTTCAATTCTCGCTGGGCAACAAAATGTAAAGAGTCCGGAACGAAATAAACAAAAACCCGGCTGGACAAAGCCGGGTTTTTTTATTTCTATATAATAATAAAATATATATTCTCGGCGAGTTGCGATAATAAATGAGAATCGGGTTATTATGATATATTTATTACATTATAAAAGGAGATAATTATGAATATCGAAAATTTGTTTGATCAGAGTCTTCAATGGCTTATCACGAGCGGCGCCAGGATACTTCTGATTATCATTATCGCCGTTGTTGCCTTGAAACTGGCTTCCCTGTTTTCCAAAAGAATTTTCGCTCGTTTTAACGAATCCCGGCTGGAAGGAGAAATTCAAAAACGAGCCAAAACACTTAACTCCCTTATTCGATATATTCTCAGCGTGGTTATTATAGGTGTCGCCGTTGTAACTATTTTGGGCGAGCTGGGGATAGAAATCGGGCCCATAATCGCCGCCGCCGGTATCGTCGGGTTGGCGGTCGGCTTTGGTGCCCAGCAACTCGTACAGGACATCATCAGCGGCTTTTTTATTATTCTCGAGGATCAGATTCGTGTCGGCGACGTCGTTCAAATCGGCGACCAGGGTGGTTTGGTCGAAAAGGTCAACCTGAGGATGACGATTCTTCGCGATCTTTCGGGAAACGTCCAATTCGTACGTAACGGTCACATTGATGTCGTGATAAACATGACCAAAGATTTTTCCTATTATGTTTTCGATATCGGCGTGGCTTATCGGGAAAACGCGGAAGAAGTCATCGAAGTCATAAAGGACGTCGACAACGAATTCCGCAAGGATCCGGAGTATGCAAAAGACATTCTGGAGCCAATCGAGATTCTGGGGCTGGATAAATTCGCCGATTCGGCCGTAATAATTAAGGCGCGCATTAAAACCAAACCGATTCAGCAGTGGCGTATCGGACGAGCCTTTAATCTACGCCTGAAGAAAAAATTCGATGAGAAAGGTATCGAGATACCATACCCTCATGTAACAGTATATATGGGTGAAGATAAAAAGGGCGAGGCGTCACCTTTGCACGTCTTGATGGCGTCGGCCAAATCCGAATCATCCGGCTAACGTTTTTTGCGGATTTAGAGCGTATGGGATGTAAATAATGAAGCGGGGTATCAATAAGGCAAAGCTTTTTGTCGGACGAATTATCGGCCATTCAAAAAAACTATTCGATAAACGCTGGATTAAAGAATTCCTCCGGCATTATATCGGCGGTATTTATAATCGGGCCAGCCGGCATCACATCTTTCTTATGGCCGGGGGCCTGGCTTTCTCTCTCTTTGTTTGTATCATGCCTCTGATCCTGATCGTTTTTTCTCTGCTCGGCGTTATCCTGGAAAAACCGTCGGTAGCCGGTGAAATCGAGACTTTTATCGATCGCGCGATTCCGTACGAAAATTACGCCTCCTTTGTCAAGGAAAAAGTATTCATGCGGGTGGATGAATTTAAGGTCTTCAAGAACCTGGCCGGCGCAATCGGACTGATCGGACTATTCTTCGCCTCGACCAGCCTGTTCAGCGGTATGCGGACCATATTGAATACCATATATAAAGTTGAAAGGGATGAACCGGTCCTGATCGGTAAACTCCGCGACTTCCTTGCGGTTATAGCGGTGGCTCTTTATTTTCTTCTCGCCATCGCGATTCTGCCGCTTCTGGAAGCAGCGAAAAGACTGGCGGAAGACTTCTTTTTTATCGGGACTATCAGTTTCGGCTTTTTTTCCGATCTGGCCCTTGCCGTCGTTTCCTTTTTACTTATCCTTATGACCTTTTTAATCATATACTGGTTGATTCCATACAAAAAAATGAATCCAAAGGTGGTTCTTGTCAGCGCCCTGGCCGCGTCTATTTTATGGGAATCGGCGCGACAATTATTCGGCTTTTATCTGGCCAATGTCGTCACATTAAAAATGGTTTACGGCGCCTATGTACTTATTGTGGTGATCGCCTTCTGGATTTATTATACCGCCATAGTTTTTATTCTGGGTGCGGAAATAGGCCAGCTGTATCGGGAAAGATTGGAAAATCTATAGTCCATGATTAAGTGATATATTCCGGGAGAAAAACAATGGAAAAAAAGAAAGCCTGGCACGAACGGGATACATTCTGGAAAAACGTCGAACCGGTGCTGTTTCGACAACAGCGCCTTTCCAATGCCGCCAATGAAATCGATAAAATAATGGCTCTGCTCAACCTGAGATCAGGCTGTCGAATTCTGGATTTATGCTGCGGGATCGGCCGCCATTCACTCGAACTGGCGCGCCGCGGTTTTTCGGTTACCGGCGTGGATATAACACCGCGATATTTAAAAAAGGCGAAGGCCAAGGCCAAAAAAGAGAAACTGGAGATAGAATTTGTTCTGGAAGATATGAGAAAATTTTGCCGCCAAAACAGGTTTGATGCCGTCATCAATCTTTTTACATCCTTCGGATTCTTCGAAGACCAAAAAGACGATTATAAAGTCGCTCGTAACACCTACATTTCTCTTAAAAAGGGCGGCGTTTTTCTTTTGGACTTAATCGGAAAAGAAGTCCTCGCCCGCAATTTCTGCCCCCGCGATTGGGTCGAATTCGACGGGATAATGATGCTGGAGGAAAGAGCTTTACTCGATAACTGGAGCCGTGTTCACAACAAGTGGATACTGATCAAAGATGGGCGACAGAAAGTGGAAGAGCTTGATTTGCGATTGTATGCCGCCGCGGAGCTCAAAGCCCTGCTTACCGAAAGCGGTTTTAAACGTGTCGACATTTTCGGTAATCTAGTCGGTGATCCCTATGATCATAAGGCCGCACGATTGGTCGCGGCGGCCCATAAATAATGACCTGATAATTGTACAAAATAAAGAAGGATGGACTTAAAAACTCCATCCCCCTTCATTTTTATCCAAATCGCCACTTACGGACAGACCGGATCCGGACCACCATTGTACAGATAATTAATCAGTCCCGTAACATCAAAGATATTTATCTCGCCGCTGTTATCTATGTCGGCCGATTCCGGGGGAAGTGGTGGCGGCCCTTCGAGGTACAGATAGGTAATTATATATGTGACGTCAAAAATATTAATTGCCAGGTCGGCATTGGCATCGCCGCATATAAAGGCCGGGCCTACCGTCACCGTCAAAAGCTGCTCGTCGCTGCTGCCGGTTACATCCTCGGCCTGAGCCGTAAAGCTGATGGTCCCGGTATCGTTCGGCGTCCCGGACAGCAGACCGGATGTCGACAACGTCAGTCCGGTTCCGCTCAAATCGCCGTTTTTATCGGTCCATGTTTTACTGCCGGTTCCGCCGGCCGCTTCCAGTTGTTCGGAATAGGCCGTTCCATCAGTACCATCTGGTAGGGTCGTGGTCGTTATGTCGACCGCGGGATTGACGGTGAAGCTCAAACCCTTGTCGTCATAATCACCCGTCATATCGCCGGCGCGGGCCGTAAAGCTGATCGCACCATCCGACGATGGCACTCCCGAAAGCGTTCCATCGGAAGACAGGGCCAATCCGGTCCCGGAAAGATCATTGTCGCGGTCGCTCCAGTTGATCGGCGGTGTTCCGCCGCTGGCTTCAAGAAGCTCCGAATAGGTCTGCCCGACGGTCCAATCCGGCAAAGCATCGGTTGTCACGGCAACGTGGGAATTAATGGTAAAGTTGAATTCTTTCTCCGCGGAGGCCTTGGCCTCGTCGGTAACCACCGCGGTAAAGCTGACCGGCCCGGCCTCAAGCGGTGTCCCCGAAACCAATCCGGTCGCCGATAATGTCAAACCGGTTCCGACAAGATCCAGATATTTATCGGTCCAGGTCATTTCACCGACGCCGCCGGTTGCCTCCAGTTGTTGCGAATAGAGCATTCCCGCCGTCCAGTCGGGAAGTGATTCGGTTATGATAACCGGCTCACTGCCGCAGCGATACGACGTGACCGTAAAGTCATCGACCGCCGCCTCAACCACCGAGCCGGAATTGAGATCGGAGGCGTCAAACCGCACCTTGACGGTTGCCGTCGGCGTGACAAAATCACTGACCACAAAAGTATGTTCATACCAGCCACCATTGGCCTGCTCGACCGGCCCGACCGTTTCGACCAGCGTCCAGCTGGAACCGTTATTATTCGAAACGTAAATATTCATTTCATCGTTATTCGGGTCGGCCCCATAATTATTGGAATACCAGCGCGCGTAATGAATCGAAGCATCACCTTCCGACAGATCAATCGTCGGTGAAGTAAGAATCGTCGTCCCGTTGTCGACGTCGGAATCGCCGTCGGTATTGCCGGTCAGATAACATTGCCCCGAACCGTCAAAATCGGTCGGGGGATCGCCGCGATCCCCGCCGCCAACCGGTGTGCCTCTCTCCCAGGCGCCGGCGGAAACACTGCCCGAAACTGTCCAGCCCTGGTTGGTCTCGAAATTATCGCTGAAGACCGTCACCGCCTCGGTTGCCGAGACAGCTCTGTATGCCGTCGCCGGGGCGTCGGCCGGATCATATATTATCCCGAAGCCGCTTGCCTCCGCCAGGATATACCAGTCTATTTTGCTGCCGCAGCTGACAGCGGGCAGCGTAATTTCGTATTCATTGGGCGATGTCTCGGTCATGGTCCCTATAGTGTAGGGCGCGCCATCGATAGAATAGTGCAATTCGCCGCTCCCGCCGACCGGTGCGACGGAACCGGTATGGACAATGACACTGAAAGTATTTATTAAATTGGGCGTGACGATTTCAGGACGACCTTCCGGATACTCAAACCAGATCGGCGTCAGCTCCGGGCAATCCATGTTATGACTGCCGAAGGCGGTGCAGATTTCAGCATAGTGCGGCGTCCCGTTGTCGATATCGCCGTCATCATCGTCGAGCGTCAGGTAATCGATCGTAATCTGGGGCGTAATCATTGAACCGGTATGCAGGAGAATCGAATGGAAAGTCAGATTCCTCAATGTATCCTTGTAGCTGCTTGGAAGCGACATAAGAAGTTCGTTGCGTAAATCCCATATACAGCCGGAAAGAAGTTCCGCGCAGGCATGCGCTTCACCGCTGCACGGATATTGCATATTATTATCCGCATCCCTCAGCGGCGTATCGCAATCGCCGTAAAAACCGAAACCCAGACCGGATTCATCCGAGTACATAATTGCCACACAATCGCTCATCCCTTCACCGTACTGATCCTGACCGCTTCCGGCCATGTTCACAAAATGATGACCGTACTCATGATGTATTACCGATTGCCAGGCGGTGTTCGGATACGGGCTGGAAGCGCGGCATAAATTGAGTGATTGTTCGTAGCCGTCATACCAGGCGTTGCCGGGACAATAACCGTCGTTTCGATTCACATAAACCGGAAAATTGGATTGCGTGGAAACTCCCGGATAATTAGGTACATACATCAGGCACATGTCGCGAATGATATTGGTATAGACATAGGCGTTGACTTCCGCACGATTGAATTCGCTGTTGTTGAGGGAGTTATGTACGAACTCGACCGGACCGGGCGGAAGAACCGTATCCACCAAAAGGGCATCACTGCCGCCGTTATTATAAACACGGAAAAATTGTCCCCAGATGCGCGATTCAACGACAACCGAATCGACTCCCGGATTGGAAATCACGAAATATCCTTTATGATCGGCGTAGGCAACCGTACTGCCGATATTGACGCGCGTATAAGGCAGGGCCATTATAGCTTCCGGTTCGCAAAAATCCGCCGCCGTGCCCTGTGTAGCATTACCCTTGACATGCCCGGTAATATCCTCGAAAATAATTTGATTCTCTTTATAGAGGATTTCTCCCGTCGAGGCATCGGTGACAAACAACCATCGCTCCGGCTCATCATCGTAACCGGTAAACTCAAGCGCCAGCCGCGGCTCGGCATCTTTGTCATTATAGCCGGCCCAGATTACGGTTCTGCTTTTTGTGAAATCCGTCAGCGACGGGAATTCAGCCAGAGCCGCGCTTTTGCCCAGATCGAAATTGACATTATTTTTATCGGCGACGCTGAAATCACCCAGGTAACGCAATGCCGAACTGGCCAGCACCAGCGGGTAATCCGGTTCGTTACGAACCAGCAATCGCAGGTCGGAACGAAAAACCGGGATATCATCGCGATATTGCGTATAGTAAACCAGCGTGAATTTGTACTCGCCGGTCGCCGGATTATACATCATCGGCTGCGTATGTCGACTATCATTGAGAAGACTGATGGGGCGTAAATCGGCCGCGTCGGCCCCCAGAACGCCCGCGTGATTGAGCCGGAATTGCTCGGCCGTCGCTTCCGGGCTGGAACCGAACCCGAAGGCATGACCGTAAATCCGTGTGACCCGTTGGCTCAGTTTATATACCTGAACTTCCGGTGTCTCTATCCTGAGCTGGGTAAGAGCCGCTTCGGCTGAAATACGAGCCGGGACAAAAAAGTCCTCACTCGGTTGATCAGCGAAAACCGGGCTGATTAAAATTATTAAGAAAGCAAAGACAGTTAGAAAAACCTTCATCCTTTCCTCCAGATTTTATTGGATATTTATTAATTTCAAAATCAATCCCGCAAATCAATGAAGAATCTGGGTGTAAACATTTATGTTTTAATGAAATATACGAAATTGTTTAATTCTGTCAACCTGTTTTACGAATCTTTTTTGTCCGGTATTTT
>CAYXTW010000060.1:0-18739 GCA_964467955.1 uncultured Ignavibacteriaceae bacterium
TGCTGTCGATCGGGCAAACCCAGATCATCTCTTCATTTTGAAGCTGTGACGATGGGCTGGAAATCTGATAGTTGGGCGGAATCGGATAATCCGCTAAGGCCATGCCGGTTAACAGCATAATCCCCAGCAGATACAGCAGCGCATTAGCTTTTTTCACCATATCCTCCTTAAAAATTTAAGTTCCTCGGCGGCAGGTTGCAGTAGTTTCTCTAAGCGTCAAGTCTTAAAGGACTTACTCTAAATACGAGAGAAGTAATCTGCGTGTTTCAATCATTAATAAGATATAAGAAAATCGACTTTCGTCAAGCTATTTTAGGCCCTTAGTTCGTTCGGTCGACAGGAAGATTTCCGACAAAACCGCTGAATTTCGGCTAAAAATCGTCTTCTTTATCAGCTTCCGTTTCGTCAATTGCGGGCAACAGATCTTCATCGGATTCTGGAATAACCGTTATGCCGCGTTGTATGCGCAGCGATTCGATTTTACGTAACGGTTTTTCCAATTGACGTCTGCGCGTCGTCGTCAGCGTTTCATACTCCTTCTGGGCATCGTTTATCCGTTTGCCCATAAGTTCCATTTTGGTGATAAATTCGCCCCATTGCTTCTTAAAATTGCCCATCAATGACAGGATTTCATGGGAAGTCCTCTCCAGAGTAAAATTGTCGATTGACTGTCTTATTATGGCCAGGATGGCAAACAGAGTGATCGGTGAGCATGAAACGACTTTTTCTTTCAGGGCATTGTCAAATATGGATTCATCCTGTTCCTGAATAAATGAAAAAATCTGCTCATTGGGAATAAACATCAAAACGCAATCGACCGTATTTTGCTGTGGATTTATATAATCCCGGGTGGTAACCTGCTTGATTTTGGCCTTTATATCATTCAGGAAACTTTTCCGGAATTTTTCTTTTTCCAAATCGGAGTCGGCTTCGATATATCTTTTATAGTTATCAAACGGGAATTTGACATCCATATTCAATTTCAGGTCTTTGGGCAGCAGAAATGTATAATCCGGCTTGGAGCCAAGACCCTCAATGGCACGCTGTTTTAAATAATTCACATTTTCCTTGAAACCGGCCAGTCGCAAAACATCTTCGGCCATTCTTTCACCCCACTGTCCACGGGCCTGGGAACTGGACAATATTTCGCGAAGAGAGTCAGTCGTATCTCTTAAGGCGGTAGTCTGTTCGCCGGCCGATTTGAGCTGGCTCTCGAGTTTTATATTGGTACTGGAGACCTTTTCCAGTTCTCCTGTAATACGCTTCAGTTCCTGGTCGATAAGACTCTTTTTCTCACTTAATTCCTTGACACTTATTTCCCTTTCCGCTTCAAACTTTTCTTTGGCCAGTTTCAGGAATTCATCGGTTGATTTTGAAAGAGCGTCACGAGAAAGATCGCCGAAACCGGCTTTTATGTTTTCAACGACAGTCTCGATATTAGCCTGACGCAGGGCCTCGCTTTTGCGGTATACTTCCTCGGCCAATTCCTCGCCGGTTTTGGACAGGAATTTCTTAAAAACCAGGAAAAACAGAAAGCCGAGTAGCAGTCCAACCAGAAAAACAACAATTATTATGAGCCAATCCATAGAATTCTTTCATAATCAAATCCAGATTTCATAAAACAGCCAATATCGGCGAATGTCAAGGACAAACGGTTTATTCCATACCCAGCTGCCAGAAGAGAAAACTCTGCTCATCGGTTATATCTTCAATAATTTTGCTCATCGGCGTTCCGCCCGAATGGCCGGCTTTGGTGTCATAATGTAAAATTATCGGTCGGTCGGATGCGGTCGCCGCCTGCATTATCGCCGTCATCTTGCGGGCATGCATGGGATCGACGCGGGTATCGGCATCGCCGGTAATAAACATCACGGCCGGATATTTAACGCCTTTTTTGACATGCTGATACGGTGAATAGGCATAAATATAATCAAACTGATCGGGCTCGTCGGCCGAGCCGTACTCGGTAACCCAGTACGGCCCCATCAAAAACTTATGATAGCGCAGCATATCAAGCAGCGGGTAAGTACATATCACCGCCTGAAATAATTCCGGATGTTGGGTCATGGCGGCGCCGACCAATAAACCCCCGTTACTGCCGCCCCGGATGGCGAGCTTTGACGGATTGGTATATTTGTTATCAATCAGCCATTCGGCGGCGGCATAAGAGTCATCGAAAGTATTCTGCTTTCTCTCAAAAGTACCGGCACGATGCCATTCCTCGCCGAACTCACCGCCGCCCCGGAGGGCCGGGACCGCATAAACGCCCCCGTTTTCAAGCAAAACAACCGCCTGGGAACTATAATATGGTGTCATACTGGCGCGGAAACCGCCGTACGAGGTCAGCAAAGTCGGATTGTTTCCATCCAGTTTGATATCTTTATTGTAAGCCAGAAACATCGGAATACTGGTGCCGTCTTTGGAAGTACACCAAACCTGACTGACCTCGAAATTGTCGGTATCGATCGGCACGTCAATCTTTGACCAGATTTCTCGTTTCTCGGTCGAGACGTGATACAGATAATTGGTTGTCGGTATATAAAATGAATAGTACGTAAAAAAGGCTATATCACTATCCCAACGTCCGCTGACACCGCTGACCGTACCTATCGCAGGAAACGAAATCTCGCCAACATCACGGCCATCAGGTTCAAATATTTTAACACGCGACATTACATTTTCCAGATAGTTAACAAACAATTTGCCGCCGGCAGTCGAAAAGCTACGGATAGCAGCATCGTTTTCGGGAATTAATTCTTTCCAATTTTGCGGCGAGGGATTTTTTAAATCGCCGGTCATAATCTTCCAGTTGGGTGCGTTCCAGTTGGTTTTGATAAACATCCTCTCACCGATCACATCGACATCAAAAACCGCCTCGACATCGTTAACCAGCGTTTCAATCGGTCCGTCGGCCTGCAAATTCTTAAAGTAAATTTCTGTTTTTTCTCCTGAAGAACCTTCGTAAACATAGATAAATAAATACTTGCCGTCTTCGGTAATATTGGACTCGATTATCATTTCGGGACCATATCCCTCGCCAAAAATCATCTTGTCCGTACTAATAGCGGTTCCCATTTCATGGTAATAAATCCGACTTCCGGCCTCATTACGAAGCGAATAATAATATCCGCTTAAATCCGACGTCAGTGACAGGGAGAAATAATCACCGCGCGGCAATGAATCTGGATACTCCTCCCCCGTCTCGACGTCCAGTAATTTGAGAACGACTTCATCCTCTCCCCCGTCACGAATATAATAAGCCAGAACCGTCCCGTCATCGGAAATATCATACATCCCGACGCTTTTGGTCAGGTCTTCACTCAGGTTATGAGGATCCACGAGGACTTTATCCTCACCTTTCAGCCCTTCACGCATGTAGATAATATACTGCTCCTGCTCCCCGGTTTTTTTATAGAGAAAAAATCGGTTGCCCCGTTGCGAGGGTCTTGAAACATAATCGGTTTTTATCAATTCACTGAATCGCTTTTTAAGTCGTTCGCGCTGTGGAAGTGAATCGAGAATCGAATCCGTATATCGATTTTGAGCGTCAATCCATTCCCTCGTGGCCGGGCTGTTCTGATCTTCGAGCCAGCGATAAGGGTCTTCGATTAAATGACCGTGCAAAGTGTCAATGACAACTTCGACTCTGGTTTCGGGCGGTAAGAGCCTATCGGACGCGCCGCATAACGCCCAACCGACCAGAAATACAGCCAATATCGATAAGGCGGTTTTCTTATTTGCCTGATGCTTATTCATTACCTCAAGCTCCTCGGGTTTGTAAAAGTTTATATTTAAGGCAATGTAAACTATTTTAACCGAATAATCAAATCCGGAATGGACAACTCAATTGAATTTTCAGCATAAAAAAGGGGACAGGAAGAATCCTGTCCCCAAATAATAAATTAATGAAATTACGGACAATTCGGCGCCGGGCCTCCGAGATAGAGGAATGAAATCATATAAGTGGCGTCGAAGATATCGACAGTACCGTCGGAATTAACATCTGCGGCGTCCGGGTAGGGCGGCGGCGGACCATCCATGTACAAGTATGAAATAAGGTATGTGACATCAAAAAGATTATGGAGACCGTCATTATCGATATCGCCGCAAATCCATGTTACTTCGGTAGTAAAGCTCCAGGCTGCGCTCCAGTCGCCCCATCCCATGGAATTGTGAGCACGAACCCGCCAATAATAGGTGGCACCTTCGTCGAGATTATCGACATCGCAATGCGTTCCGGCCATGCTGGTATCCATAAGTTTGGCGCCGCTGAAAGTGGCGGAACTGTCAAGCTGCATCTGGTACATATCGGCGCCACTGACATTATCCCAATCGATCGTGATCGGTTGCGGAAGATCGGTGGCCCCGTCTTCCGGGCTAACCATACTCGGTGCCGGCGGGGGCGCGGTTTGATTCAGAACGGTCATGGTTACCGGGATATCGAGTTCCGGAGTATCCGGGTCGTTCGAGTTGAACGTTATCTGACCGTAATAATCGCCTTCCGGCAATTCAGCGGCATCGAAATTGACATTGACGACATCTTCACCAAATGGTGCAATCGACCCGGAACCGGGTTCAACCGAAAGCCAGCTGGCGGCATTGAAGAGAATCGCCATATTATCGTGGATATATTCGGCGTTATAAACGACTTCAAGCCCGTCGTCCCCGCCGATATTTTCAATTCCGATCGTTGAGCCGGTCAAACCGTCGCCATCAGCGCCCGGGACCATTGAGCCGTACTGCAATATAATCTTGCCGTTAGGCAGAAGGATTGCCTGGAAATGCAGTGAACCGGTGCCGGTCGTTGAATAATAATTGGGAATACCGTCAAAACTGACGATAAATCTTTCATTAGCGGCATCGTAATAATAATAAATCATGCCGCCCTTACGCGGATCGAGATCATCCCACCACATGGCAATCATATTATTGGGAAGTGCAGCATCGGGAATCGGGTCATTGGTCCGGATTTTGGAACCGCCACCGAATGTCAGGATACCATTGGAGCCTATCTGGAGAGTATTATAGGTATTTTCATAGAACGGAAAATCAAAACCGATAGAAATCGGGCCGGTGCTGTCATCATCGCCGATACCTTCAACCGCTGTCCCGACTGACGAGATATCCACCCAGCCATAAGCAGGACCAGCGGGATCATCGGAATCGACCCATGAGTAACCCCATAAATCAGGACCACCGTTATCCCTCGTTACCGGGGCGTAAACCGGTTCCGATTCATTGGTGATTGATTTCTCCGGATCGGCGGTGCGGTAACCGATTGGTTGAGGATTAACGTTTTCCTTTGCCGGATTGGTTCCGCGCTTGCCGTTAAACATCAGTCGAACGACGTTGTACTCCAGCGGTCCGGGACCGACATTTTGAATTGTCAGCGGTACCGAGGATTGACCTTCCGGTTCGACACTTTCTTCAATCGAGCTTTGAGCAACATAAATATCGGGGGAATAAATATGCAGATAAACCGGGATTGCCCCGCTCGGATTCAGTGGATCATTGGTCACGTAGTTTACATATCCGGTGAAATTACCATAATCCAAACTGGAGGAGTTAATAGTCACCGGTATCGAGATACTGTCATAGGCCGGGATCATCTGCTGGCCGGTCGGGACCGATAGCCAGCCATCGGAGGCGCTGAAGCTCGCTTCCAGTATTGCCTTGCCGTTGTTGTAAACCATCATCGTATCAACCGATGATTCACCCAAAAACATACTATCGATGATTTCGCTCGGCAAAGTTATTTCGGGATAGCAATAACCGGTGATGTTGAAACTGCTCGACCAGGAAGTATCGAGATTCGAGACGACAAGATCAAATACGATATTGCGGTCATTCGGCATATCGTCGGCGACGTCAAATGTGAAAGCATCGGCCAGATTAAGAACGCCGAAATCACCCGGGATTGTTCCAAAACTTTCCGTATCATCGGTGATGTCCACCAACGGGTCACCGGTACTCAAGACTGCAGTGACATTATAGGCGGTATCCGGGCCGACGTTCACAAGCTGCACTCCGAGTGAAATCGTCTCGCCGCAGTTGACGATGCCGTCATTGTTGCCGGCTGCGTCATTAATACTGTTGTCGTCATACACCACAAAAGGGCCCTCGGGCGCAATCGCCTGAATGGTCGCAATGTAGGGTGTTTTATGGTACGCGGTCACCGTCAATGTAACCGCCTCTCCAACCGGCAATTCCTGGTCAAAAACTATCGTCGCCGAACCGGTTGCATCGGTATATGCCGAGCCATAGAGCGTACCATCGAAATATATCGCGCACAGAGCGCCTTCAATACCAACTACCTCAACATCCATTTCCGGCATCGTAAAGATAATCGCGTTGTCGTGGTTGACTGTCATACTTTGCGGATTCTTGACCCGTACCTGAATCGAGGGATCGCCAAAAACGGTCCAGGTATCGAAATCATCTTCGCCGTCATATCCATAAGTCTCCAGCATCTGACAGCCACCATTGACAAGCAAGCCACCGACAGTGGTCTTGGCTTCGGTGACAAGCAAATCATTGATCGCGTCCTGGCCTTCCATCGGCTCATTCCAATCCTGATTGATGGTCGACATGTATGTCGCAATTGCCCCGGTCGGATTTCCATTATGAGTGGCCCTTAACCAGGCCTCGGCAAAACAACTCTGTCCGACAAAATCACCGTTGACGCACGCAACGCTGATTACCACCGGGAGCATCCAGTCATTGACAAGGGCGTTGACGTTAGAACTGGAAAAACCTGTCGTCGACCAGGCGTTAGTACTGCCATGACCGGTATAATTTACCCAGCTGCGACCATCGTTAATGGCTGTCGTTACCATAGAAGCGGTCGCCCCGGGATCATAAATCTGGTCAACGTACGTAAAACCGTAAGCTAACAGCAATAGACGAATATTATCTTCATGCTCCCAATCGTATTCACCGTCGTCACCGGGACCACCGGATGAACCGATACCGGTTGCTTTTTGATACCAATCGGAACCATACGGCGTTTTTTCATAATTAATCGATCTCAGCACCTGCGTCTCGGTCTGAGTATTGTTTTCCGCCGAGAAGCGCCCGACAAGAATCTCGGGATAATCGTCGCCACCGACCAGTTTGCCGTATGAAGGATCGGAATCCCCGTTGGAATATAGTGTCGGAATCTGTCCACCATCACCGACCAACAAAACAAAAGCCAGATTGGTTGTGTCATAAAAACTACTGATAAAATTATAAATCGAAGTTGCGCTGCTCCCAATCGAGGAAACATCGACGATCGTGGTCTTAATACCCTTTTGAAGTTTCCACTCCACCAGCGGCATGACCGTCTCATGGAAACTGTCATAGGTAATAATCAGCATATCACCGATTTCAGGAACCGAGGGATATTTGCTTCGCGCCTGATTATAGTTTATAAAGTGGCGACTGTAAATCTGTTCGAACTCCTTCACGAGATGGATTTCAGATTTATGGCGATGTAAAACATTGATCTCACCCGGCCCGGTATTTACGACTTCGACCGTGACCGAAGTATATACGCGTAATGTTTTACTGATCGGATTATACTGGAAGGCGTTCATCTCGATAACGGTGCCGCGAAAGTCACGGAAAATAAACGGCTCTCTGATATCGGCAATAACGCCGGGATAGAAAGCATCTTTACTGTAGACCGGCCCGAATTTATACGGAACGTCCGCAGGCAGAATCGTTCGCGGAAGACTTCCCTTCGAAGGCGCCACCGGCATCTGGGGAAAATCGATATATTCCGATGAGACAATCCTGACCTCCATGTGGGCATCATCGGGAATAATGATACTTCGGCAAATTCGCGGGACAGCCGGCTCCTCGGCGTTCAGCAATTGATTTTCTTCGCCGCAGTTCAATAAGTAATAGGTTTCGTTGTTGATGTCAATCGCTTCCCTGCTGAAAGCGCTGACGTCAAAACGGACAACCGTTTTGATGTCATTTGATTCCAAAACAGCGACGTCGACATCGTTTTGGCCGGTTCCGAACTCAATCCGTTCGGCCAGGACGACGGATGTCGACACAAGGAGCATAAGAGCGGTAAGCAATAGCCTTTTACCCATTTGTATCCTCTCTCTCTATAAAATAAAGTTGTTTATTTTTTTTCTCGATAGGTTCATATATTAACCCGGGAGTGGTAACCTGTTAGTATTTCCTATAATATATAATATAATGTATATCAATATTTTGACAAGATAAAAATCTATAAAATTTATCTATTTTGGGCAAGAAAAACCGGAGGGAATCATTGATTCCCTCCGGTCATATTAAATCAAGGCAGGATATTTTAGTTTTCCAGATGCAGCTCCTGTCGATCAACCAGCTGAATTACATCCCAATCATATTGCTGTTCATACACTTCGGCGATATAGTCGCCCGGCATTATACCGATCGTATACGCGAAAATATTGAAATAACAAAGACAATAAACATAGACCTGAGAAACATTTAATTCATAAAACCGTAATGTATCGCCGGCCAGTTCAAAAGGAATAAAAAACTCGGCGGCGCAGTTGAAAAAAGCATTATAATGCAGCATATTCAATGTGTCGCCGGAATATACATAGACGATTGAGGGGGTCGAATCTCCCGGGCTTTTCTCGAGACAACCGCTGTCTTCATAGCCAATCAATCCGAAATCTTCATCGACGACAATCGTGCCGGTCTTGAGCGTGTCGCCGTAGATTCCAACAAACGTTACATTATATTCGCCGTCCTCAAGGTCATAAAGAACCGATTCCAGATTAAAATAACAGATACAATCGGCCGGTTCACCGGTATCCGATTCCATGGCATAAATACAAAAATCTCCGACGGCATAATCGACAACATAGGCCAGACCGCAGTTGTAATAAGCATTTATATGATGTATATGAAGGTCGTTGCCCAAAACCTCGAAATAAACATAATCGCTATCATCTTTGGCAGGACCATACGCGATACAGCCGCTCTGGAATTCTTCATGGAGATTCCCCTGGCAGACCGGGGCCGGTCCATCCAGATAAATATAAGCGATTATATATGTGATATCGAAGATATTAAGATCGCCCGAGCCATTGACATCGACCATCGCCGGATCGGCCGGCGGTGGGCCGCTTAAATACAGGAAACTGATCAAACCGGTTATATCAAAAATCGAGAGCGCTTCGTCGCCGTCAAAATCGCCGCACAAGGATGCCGCGGCATAAGGCGCACAAACTAACAGAAAAAATATTAAAATCGCCCCGACGGTCAATAGATTGGCTTTACGCATAAATACCTCCATGGTATCGGTTTTTTGTCAAAAGTATCCTATTTATTCTTTACCTTATTCAATAATAAAGACGAAACAGGATCTGAAAAAAATACATTAAAGACTTAATACATATAGATAATTCCACATCTCCAACCCGAAGAATTATCAACTCATAGATTTACTGTCTTTTATTATAAGATATAAGAATAGCCGTTAAATGTCAAGTCTTTTATCTATTTTTGAGAGTCGAATGATATTCCGCAAACAAAGATTAATCCGGATATTTTTCCCGGATAGATTATACATCTTCGCCAAACGGCCATGAGGGGAGCTTAAAGCGGCGTTCTTTATCCTGACGAATACCAAGCGCATAATCGGCCTGCATCAATGTTTGTATTTCGCGCGAGCCTTCGTAAATCGACGCCCCTTTGGCATTGCGATAAAACCGTTCGACCGGATATTCATCGGAAAAACCGTACGCACCATGCACCTGGATGGCATCGGCCGCCGCCTTCTCGGCTTCACGGCAGGCGATCCATTTGGCCATCGAAGTAACGCGGGTCGGGCGGATTCCTTCATTGCGCATCCAGCCCGCCTTCAGCCAGAGCAAACGAGAGTATTCATATCCGGCCGCCATATTGGCGATCATCCGTTTGACCAGTTGATGCTCCGCGATCGGTTTTTCGAAAGTTTTGCGGGTCAATGAATAATTGACCGAAGCATCGAGACAGGCTTTTATCAGACCGGTCGAACCGGCTGCCACGGTATAACGTCCCTGCTCGAGCGAAAACATCGCGATTGAAAAACCATCGCCCTCGCTGCCGAGCATATTTTCCGCCGGGACTTCGACATCCTGAAGCGAAATCCATCCGGTATTGCCGGCGCGAACACCAAGTTTACCCTCGATCGTTCCGGTGGTAATTCCTGCGAACGCTTTCTCGACAATAAAACATGACATCCCGCTGTGATCCCGCCGGCCTTTTTTATCGAGATCGGTCCAGGCAAAAATCAAAAAATGATCGGCGACATCGGCCAGCGAAATCCACATCTTTTCGCCGTTAAGGATGTACTTATTATCTTTTTTAACGGCGGTCGTTTGAATGCCGACGACATCAGAGCCGGCATTCGGTTCGGTCAGTCCGAATGTCCCCAGCTTCTCCCCTTTTGCCTGAGGAATCAGGTATTTTTCCTTCTGGAATTGATTACCGCATGAAAGAAGAGTCAAAGAGTTCAGGCCGATATGCACCGATAACACCACACGGGCCGAAGTATCGACATATTCCAATTCTTCGCAGGCCAGTCCGAGCGAAATGTAGTCCATCCCGACCCCGCCGTATTTTTCAGGCAAACACAATCCCAAAATATCCGCATCGGCCATTTTTGGAATAATGGAATCATCAAAACGATGCGCCCGATCATTTTCTCTGATGTTGGGCGCGACATGCCGCCTGGCAAAATCGCGGCAAAGCTCTTGAATTGAAATATGGTCATCGTTAAATTCGAAATTCATTATTTGCTCCTATTATGTGAGTGAGCATATCATAATACAGTATTTACGGTTATTTCCCGGATAATAATCGAATTAAAGGTCTTTATCAATCAACAAATACCGCCTGTACAGGATAAACAACACATTCTTATACAATATATGGCATATTTTGACATCATCAGTCCCACATATAGCCGTAAATTCATTAATTTGTTACATTATCGATTGATAATGGAGATTTTCCTTGACTACTCTTTATGTTTCGGCTTACATTATAAACAGGAAAAGAGGGGCGAAATTGGCCAATCATCTGGCCATAAATTTTGCCCAACTTTTCCGTCCGTTCCCGAATGAATCGGGAGCAGGGCGTCAATAACTCAAAAGGAGGTGGGTGGATGAAGCTCAAAGTGGAGAAACTGGAAGAGAAAATCGCACCAGCCGGAATCAGTCAGGGCGGACAACTGTTTATGCTACCGCCAGGCTAAGATTGGCGCTCCAGGCGGGCCTTAACGGGCCCGCTTTTTTTTATCATCGATTTATCATTAATTTTCGGAATTAAATTATCAGAATAAATTCTGCAACCGATGTCCGGTTATTTACGTTTAATATTGTGGAATTTCAAACATGGAGGTTTGGAAATGATATTGGATATCGAATTAATATTAATGTCGATTTATTTATCCGGCATCAGCCAGGGCGGGCAGATGACGGATACGCGACTTCGCTGATCTCGGAATTGCGGATTATAAATCCGCTTATTTATTTGTCAGAAGACTGCTAAGGCGCTTAATTTCTTCCGCCATAGACGCGATTTTCCCGTCCGAGAGGAAGGATTTTTTGAGTAAATCATCTTTGATATCGGCGGCAATAATCTTCAATTTCTCAATAGCCAATCGGTAATAATCGTAGACAGCCTCATGGGCATTAAGGCCGGCATTGATCTTCCCCAAATTGAAAGCGCTGTCGATTAATTCCGGCAGAAGCGCCAGATCTTTGGCCAGGTTAAATCCCTTCGTGAAAAATCGTTTCGCATTATCGATTTGACTTTCTGCAAGATAACAGCCGCCAAGCAGGTTAAAGTAACCGGCCGTTTCTATATCGGAGCTTCCTTCTTTGAATATGGTCTGCAAACTGATCAGAACTTTTCGACTGCCGTGATAGTCCCCGCCGGTCAGTAAAACTTTTGCCAATTTTAATTGCCCGATATTTTCTATTCTGGAAGCTTTGATTTCACGCGCCCGGGCGATCGCTTCTTTGATAATATCGGCATTCTTTTCCATTTGACCTTTCAGCAAATATCCTGTAATAAGAGCTTTCTTGTCGTCGGTCGATTCTGCCAAAGAAATAATTCGTGTAACAAATCCCGCAGTCGATTGGAAATTGTTCAATCTCAGATGAATATCAGCCGTTTCGATAAGGCAGAGTAAAAGATGCTGATTACTGTTGATGGCATCATGGAGTTTTATCGCCTCGTTGACATTGTCCAGCGCCTGACCGTATAATCCCATTCTTTTTTGCGCAACCGCCATATTGCAGGTGAAGGTGGCGATGTGCGGGACATCGGAAAGCTCCCGGGACAACTGCAACCCTTCCTTGAGAAATTTCAAAGAATCGCGCAATCGTCCGGCGGAAAGCATCACGCTCGAAAGATTTTCCAGATTGAACATCATTTCCTTTTTACTTCCGATTCTGCGGTTAAGAATTATAGATTCACCGAGATAATCGAGCGCCCTGTCGAAATCGCCGAACTCATGATAGACACATCCGAGATTATTAAGCGATCGCGCGAGTTCACCGGCATTACCGGTCTGTCGTTGTATGTCCGTCGCCATTTTAAAAAGGTGCAAAGTGCGGGAATAAAGCCCCCGATAAAAATATATTGCGGCTATGTTATTCAGAGTCGAGGCGACATCGGCGTCAATTTCCAGTTTCCTCTGGATTTTAAGGGCGCGTCGGTAGTTTGATACGGCCTCATCGTATTGGCTGATTATCGTCTGAATATTACCAATGTTATTGAGCGTATGCGATAATTCGAGATCATCGCCCATTGCGGCATAAATCTTTTCGGCCTTTCTCAAAGCAGAAATTCCATCATCATATTGCTGCTTCATCTTGTAGAGGTCGCCAAGGTCCTTGTATGTCTCGCCGAGAAGTCGATCGGGCGATTGATTATCGTACAAATCAACGATGTTTTTATAAGTTTCCTCCGCCCGGGCGGCGTTGCCGGTCAGCCTTTGTAAATCTCCGATTCTCATCAGGACGATTTTGAGATTTTCAATATCATGCACCTTACGGCATAAATTTTTCAATTGTGATAATAAATCGAATGCCGAATCATAATCGTTATTATTAATCAACTCGTTTACGGCATCCAGTGTAACAGTAAGGGCTTTCCCAGGATTGTCCGCTTTCAAATATAATTTCGAGGCTAATACATTACGGTTCAATTTGTTTTTGGCGATCTCGGCCAGTTTGTTCGCGAAACGATTGACTGTCGGCCGTGACAGATTTTTCGACAGGAATCCAATTATTGGTCTGGTTACGATTTTTCTGTCAACCGATAGATTCATGCCGTTGAAAATAACTTCGGCATCCGTGATATTTCCAACGATTGCGGCCAGAATCGCTTCCTTTTTGTGCGAATGACCTAATCCGAAAAAGTATTTTTTAACATTGCGCGACAATTTTTTCGGATAGACTATCTCCTTATCCGGACAATTAAATTTAAGTCGTCCGCCTGACCAAGACAGAACGCCCCGGGTGAAATTTATTTCGAGAATATTCCGCAGTGCATTCCGATCTTCACCGCCGTATTCAAGTAATATTTCTGCTGTCTCGTCGGGAAAGGCAAAGACATCATTTTGGAGGACTGATGAAGCGTCGCCGTTGATTATCTCCAGAAGATGTTTCGGCCTGATGGCTTTACGAAACGGATATCGGGCTCCGGAGTCTTCGAGTTTTTTACAAATGGTGTAGGAATCCGAAGGTCGTTTCTCCGGACTTTTTTCCAGCATCGTCATTATCAGATCCGATAGATCTCCGCCAAGGGCATAATTGATTTCACATGGGGCCGGGGGGATATGCTCTTTTACAAGCGAGCTGACTCGAACCGGATCGGTTTCATCATGCATAAACGGATGCCGACCGGTTGCAAGCAGATAAGCAATGACTCCCAGTGAAAATATATCCGAACGATGATTTAAAATATCATGCTCAATCGTCTCGGGTGCCGAATAGCCGATGGTCCCGACACCGAGGCGTTTCTTTTCGTCTTCATCGGACTTCAAAGCCAGCGAAAAATCGGATAACTTTGTATACAATAATTTGTTGCCATCGTAATCGTTCGGATTGCCGGCGAGAAATATATTCTGGGGTTTTATATCACCGTGATAAATACCGGCCAACCGCAGATAAAGAAAATTGGCTGACAATGATGACAAAATATTGAGAAGAACTTCGGTCGTTTCAGGTCGGCCTGTTTGATCCAGGGAGACCGACGGGCAGTACTCCATAATCAGAAACGGCCGCTTATTTTTATCTTCACCAATGCCATAGATGCGGACGAGGCCGGGATAATTAAGTCTGCCGATGAGATCATACTCACGTCGAATAAGTCCGGAAAACTCATTTAGAGATCGATTATTGTCGTCCAGAGGAGTTTTTAGAGCGTATCTGCGATTGGAATTGATTTCTGTTGCCAGATAAACGTTGGCCGTACCGCCGACTCCTATCCGGCGGATTACCTTAAATCCATCAGGGGCAAATTTGACCTGTGTCATTATACATTGACTAATTTTTCCGATTGTTTTTCCGGTAAAACTATTGTGAAGGTGGTTCCCTCACCCGCCTTGGAATCTATCCTGATATCGCCGTTATGGCTTTCGATTATTTTCTTGCAATTGGACAGGCCAATTCCATGACCTGTTTGTTTGGTGGAAAAGTGCAACTGGAATATTTTTTTCATATTTTCTTCGGTAATGCCGCAACCGTTGTCCGTGACCGAAATCCCGACTATTGATTCCTGAGAATCGCGATAAGCTTTGATAATGATTTTTTTATCGAAATCACCACTTCCGGGCGGACCCTCCTTCTCCTTTTCCGCGATGGCATCGGCGGCGTTATACAGCAGATTCATCAATACCTGCTGTATTTGACCGACATCGATTTCGATACGCGGCAGTCCTTCCGCCAGATCCAATGAGAATGAAATATCTTTGAACCGTGATTGCGCCTTTAATGAGAACAGCAGATCCTCAATCAAATGATTTACATCATACGCCACATATTCCGTCTCGAGTTTGGAAAAGTCCATGAGACCGTTGGTGAAGCGCTTCATCTTGGAAATATTTTCTATAATCTGTTGCGAATTCGTTTTAAGGCTATCGGTTTTATTTCTCTCCAGATTGTATGAAAGCAACTCCGCGTTATTGGCAATTATGGCCAGATAGTTGTTCAACTCATGCCCGATCGAAGCAGCCATCTCGCCGCGCGCCACCAGCTTTTCGGAAAGGATGACATATTTTTCCATGATAATTTTTTCGGTGATATCTTCAAGTACGAGGATCAAACCGTCGCCATCGTCGGGAATGCTGCCGATGGGGGTAATTTTTACCGATAGAACTTTTTCATTATATCCCGTATTATGAAAATAGCGGGAATCTTCATAAGACTGATTGGAAGCCAAGACGGATTCGATCATATTCCGCCATTTCGGGATCTCGCGCTGCGGAACTATGTCAAGCAGACTGACAGCGGAACCGGTTTCTCCCGGCGGGTTAATATCATCTTTGTTTTTTTCGAGAATGGCAAGGGCGGCATCATTTATAGATATTATACTGTATGCATAATCCAGAACAACAACACCGACCGGCGAATTATCGATGACTTTGTCATTAAATTTTTTCAGGACCATCAGATGATCATAGAGGATCGCATTGTGAATGGCATGCGCTGCCTGCTGGGCATACAGTTCAAACAAGTACAAATCGGATTTCAAAAATAATTTAGCTTCGGAGGAATTATCGAGATAAATTAACCCGATAATCTTATTCTTGATCGACAGCGGGACGCACATGATCGAACGCAGGTGAAGCTCGACAATCGATTGTTGGTGCGAATAACGTTCGTCCGACAGGGCATCCGATGTGTAAACCGATTTACCGGTTTCGGCAACTCTGTTGGCAATCGAACGCGAAATACGAAAATCTTCCTGATCCAGAGATTCCTTCCCGATATTGTGGGCTGTTTTAAATTGCAACTCGCCATTATCGTCGAGAAGCATAATAAAACCTCGTTCGGCTGCGAGGAGTTCTATTGCCTTGTTCATCACGATTTCGAGAATATCATCGATGACGAGCGAGGAATTAACCGCCAGCGAAACCTGAAAAATGGCTTTCAGGTCTTCAAGCGCTTTGGAATCGCTTCTACCGGATTGAATGCGGGGACGATTATCGGCGATTTGATCCAGCGCCGCCTCCATTTCGGCCAAGGCATCCCCGGCCTCGGATATTCTTACTTTTTCAGTTTCACTATCCATAAAATCATCCGATTCACGTAAAATATGGCTGGTGGAGTATTTTACGGTCTTGTCTTCGTCTAATCCATCCATACTATAGCCACCCTGTGTTTATCCTCTTAATATATCGGCAGATACAGGAATGACTTAACTATGGAAGTGGCCGCAATGATAACTCCGGCAGATAACAATCCTGATAAATCGAGATAAGGGCCTGCCCGCGCTCCGGCTTCTCGAATGAATATCTAATCCCTAAGCGGGATATTCGACACGGGCGAACCACTCCAGTTCGATTTCATCAAACAGCGAATCGCGCTTGCGGCAATCTTTGACGAATTCGATTTCTCCCGAAGACAAGCTCTCGCCGCCTATTAATTTATCGGCCATGGCGGCCAGTTTTTTAAAATCGGAATAATGCTCCGAAAGGCGAAGTTCGGCATAATCGCGAGCCGACCAGGTGGAGATCAAAAATTGCCAATCAGAGGCCGAGAGAAGCATCAATTCCCGCGCCGCCTGCTTCAGAACATCCGTCAATTGATTGTCTATCGAATCCTTATTGGCTTCATAATGCGCGGCCAAATGGCACATTTTCCTCTCACACTCATAGATGCGCCTCCAGGTCCAGTCGGTCTCCTCATTCAGCCAGATATAATGATTGCCGCCTTCTCCCCAGCTTCCCTCCGGAATCGAAATAACTTCGGTCGGCTGCTCCCGATCATAATGTTCACCCATGAAGGTCAACTCTATTTCCGGATTGGAGGCCGCCTTTCTGATGACTTCTTTTAGGAATTCCGGCCCTTCAAACCACCAGTGGCCGAAAAGTTCGGCATCATAGGGAGCCAGTAAAACGCCGGCATGATGCCTCTTTTCGTAATAGTCAGTAAGGATTTCATGGATTTTCCCCGAGAAATGATCGGTATTTTCAGGGATACGCGAAAAAGCCGACTCAAGATTGTATTCTACTTTATCGGCCAGGTCCGATTTGGCCGAGGTTACCGCCCAATAGCGAAGCCCGCCGGGGAAACGCTTTTTATGAAAATCAAGATAATGCCCGTCGCCGGGATAACCCCACTCACCCGACCAAACGAGCAGGCCAGTTTCGGGATCGCGGCTGAAAACGGCGGTCGGTTTTTTGCCCTCGGCGGCCGAACTAACCAGATAAATCTCGCGGGGCGTTTTTTCCTTATCTTCGGCCCGGGGTTTATATTGAGATTCAAACTGCCCCCATAATCGTTTTAAGGCCTCGAAGCGATCAAGATAAACGCCGATCGATTTACCCCCCTTCAAAAGCGCCGAATCGACAATAAAAAAATCGATCCCGTTTTCGGACAGAAATTCATCGACACCTTTGCGCGAATATGCCTCCTGACTGCCTGCAATAGGCACCGGTGGCGCCCAGTTGTATCGCGGACGGTAGGCACACTCGGGCAGCCAGATACCGCGCGGCAGGCGGCCGAAATGTTTACGATAATCTTTAACGGCCAGTTTGGTCTGTGCCTGAAGCGATTCATCACGCGACAAAAGCGGGAGATAGCCATGGGTAGCGCCGCAGGTCAAAATCTCCAGATAGCCGTCGTCCTGAAATTTCTTCATCCGGCCGACAATATTGCGGTTGATATTATTGAAGCTTGCCAGCGTCCGTCCGTAATATTTCTCCCAGTACTGGGCATTTTTCAGCATGTTATTCTGACTGTACTTATAAAATTCCTCGGCATCATGTTGAGCTGCTTCGATTTTCTGATTCAAATAATGCGTAAATTCATCCTTGAAAGTATCGTCAGCCAGCTGCTCACATAAAACCGGCGAAATGTCAACCGTCAGTTTTGGTTTAATTCCTTCAGCTATCAGTTCATCCAATATTCTCAGAAGCGGTATATATGTTTCGGCGGCCGCTTCGGAGAGCCAGTCCATACCGTGCGGCCAGCGGCCGTGAGCGAGAACATACGGCAGGTGCATATGCAGCGAAAAGGCGAAATATCCTTTAGTCATTTTTTCTTATCCTCTTTTTCTTCCTCGGGACCGGCCGATTCAAAACCGATATTTTTGGCAAGCATCGAATCCGGGCCGCCGTGGATTTTGATTTCACCGAATTGCTTTTCGAACTTCTTCAGGTTCTCTTCAAGTGTTTTGTTAAGCATTTTGGCATGGGCGGGAGTCATGATTATCCGTGACTGCACTTTGGCTTTCTGTGCGCCCGGCATAATGCGAGCGAAATCAAGAATAATCTCGTTCGGCGAATGGGCGACCATTACCATATTGGAATATATTCCCTCGGCTTCCTTCTCGCCGAGTTCGATATTCATCCGTTGCTGTCGCATATCCACTTTTCTATCTCCTCAATAAATCTTGTTACTTGCTATTTCATTTTTTATATTAACTCAAATTTTAACCAACATAACCTGAGTTTCGTTTTATGCCAATAAAAATTGACAGGATTAACAAGATAACTTCAAACATCGGAAAAGCAAGTATATTAATT
>CAYXTW010000061.1:0-18373 GCA_964467955.1 uncultured Ignavibacteriaceae bacterium
CTGCAATTGCCCGAACCTGCTTGTCCAGTTTTATAATTCGTTTTTTATCCATGTAACTGACCGTGATAATTATCGTCGCGTGATCCGAGACTCTTCCGGGATTTTTCTGCGCACTCAGGGAGCTGATACTGACGGTGATGCCTTCCTTCGGGCGACTCAATTTGCGCAACTCTATAGCCTTTTGACACACGCTGCTGATCAGATCGGAGGCAGATCCTTTTCCCGGTTTCTTGAAGTTCGCGATCATAATATGGTACTCCTCCAGACCTGCACACGAGGTTACAATACCGCCTGCCTGATCACAGTACTTTGTCCCCACCACATGATTCGATTTCAGTGCGATTTCCTCAATCAGTTTTTGGCTGAAGGGTCCGCCGATCGTGTCATCAGAAGTAAGCAAAACTCCGCAACGAATATTTTTAAGCGTACGGGCGAAGTGAAGTGCTCGCAGGGCAGCCAGGATAATCACCAAACCGCCTTTGCTTTCAGCAACGCCCGAGCCGATGATTTTTCCATGTTCTTCATGGAACGGTACGAAATTCTGATAGTCATACGCCGTATCGAGGTGACCGAGCAGCAGGATATCGTTTCGCTTATCGGAGTGATTGGTGAAATAAAGAATATCGCCCACATCGACCTGCGGATAGACCTTTCGTAAGAAACCCATTTCGAGGAATTCATGGGACACCAGGTTGCCCATGATATTAACGCTCTCTATATTATGTACGAAGGAATTAATAGTCACCATTTTTTCCAGCGTATTAACGAAAGCAGGCAGATGACTCCGCAGATAGCGGCGGACATTGACGGGAAGCGGTTCCGCCTTTTTCCTGGTTGCCGGGCTTTTCTTTTCCCCGACGGCAACAGTTTCACCGAAATAGCGAATTGCTGCCACCTCCAGAATTCGATTAACCAGGTCGGAGAAGTCCAGGCCGGATACTTTGGCGGCTTGAACATAAGAGCCGGTGAGGTTCAGGCTTGCCATCGAGTTTATCTCGAGTATATACAAATTATTCTGGGCATCCATGCGGAAGTCGACCCGGGCGAAATCGGATAATCCCAGGGACTCAAAGGCCTTCCGAGCAAGTGTTCGCAAGTTATCGGAAACCTCCGGCGTAATGGAAGCGGGACAGATTTTTTTACGAGGGTGATTCATTTTATCATCCAGGGATTGATAGCCGTTGGGATCTTCTCCGAAATCGATTTCCACAATGGGAAGGGTTTCGAGAGAAAGTCCATTGCCCAGAAGCCCCACACCGAACTCACGGCCGGGGATAAATTCTTCCACCAGAGCCTGTTGCTGAAATTCCCGTATAATCTCCTGTACGGCATCACGCAATTCTTCCTCCCTATGGACCACTCGCAGCCCGAACGATACAGCCTCCATCTTGGGTTTGACGATGGCGGGAAAACGGATATACTTGAAGTCCTCGTCAACTCCCGAAGAGAGCCAGAAGGCCGGCGTGGGAAGATTATGCTGCAGGAAAACCATCTTCGACATCACCTTGTCCAGGGCAACGGCATGGCCGGCGGGATTCGATCCAACGTACGGAATTCCAATCATTTCAAGTAAGGCCGGGATGTGAGTGTAGCGACTTTGCCCCTGAATTCCGTAAGCCATATTGAACACCATGCCGGGAAGCTCTCCCGAAACCACCCGGGGCATAAAATTCTGGAGTTCGTCGATAATCTGCATGTTACCTTCAATGATCCGAACGTTATGGCCGCCTTTCTCCAAAGCTGTCGCCACGATTTCGACTATCTTCGGATCATAGCGTTCTTTGGTTAGCTTGCCGAAGATATTGATGACGTCCGAATCCTGGATTTCCATCTTATTGTAAATAACGGCAACCTTCATGAACTCTCTTTTTCCTTTGCATTTTTATTCATCCTTCATAGATAAGTCGAACAGAACATTTGCAAGCAAAGCAGTTCTTTCTTTGAGACTCCCGATCTCGATATGCTCCTCAGCGGTATGTTCCCTGTCTCCTTTGGGCCCAAATCCATCGATAGTCGGTATGCCGGCAGCTCCGAAAAAATTGGCGTCAGAGGTTCCTCGACGATGTTCGGAATTAACGACCTGCCCAAGACCACGACCCGTTTCTTGAATCCGTTTGAAGAGTCTTTCAGTCTTTATATTGATCGGCATGGCGGGACGTGAGTTTAGAATCGTGAATCGAGATTGACATCCGGGCTGATTATGTTCCGACAGACTTCTTTCTATAGATTCGAGCAACATTGGACGATACTCCTCGTTGATCCATCTGATGTCTACTTGAGCGGCGGCATGTCCCGCGATAGTTGACGAACCGAGCCCGCCTTCTATCTTGCCGACGTTTATACCCGCATCGGGAAATGATGCGTTTAGTTCCTCAAGGGCGATGACCTGATGGGCAAGTTCAAGAACCGCACTGGCCTTCTTGTCGGCAACAGTTGAGATATGACGATCCTCGCCGTTGCAATCGATCCTGGCTCCGATCTTTCCGTTGCGGGAAACCACGACCTCACCATTGGGTCCCGCACATTCAGCCACCAGGCATAATTCGGCATTTCTCAGCTCCCTTTCGAACAAAGGTTGCGATGTCACGGAGCCAAGTTCTTCGTCACTGTTGAGGATGACGGTCATGTTAATCCGCTCAAGAACCCCGATATGATGTAATGATTTAAGGGCGTAAACAATTACCCCGATTCCACCTTTCATATCGCTGGTACCGGGACCATAGAGAATTCCTCCCTCTTTACGGCATGTCTGGAATTCATGATCCGGCGAAAATACGGTATCCATATGCCCAACCAGATAGACAGCCCGCCCGCCCTGGTGATTCCGCAGAATATGGTGACTCCCTACTTCGTCCTGCTCCACGACATCATGATATTTAAAGAATGGATCCAGATGGTGGAGAATCATCCCGGCGACACGATCCGTCCCGCGCTTGTTGCTGGAATAACTATTCTGATTACACAGGTCAACGATGAATTCTATTTGTTCCCGGCTATGGCTGTCAGTAAAGGAAATGATCTTTTCTCTCGACATAGGTAATGCTCGCAGCTATTTCAATTCAAAACCGGGATATTTTATAATACCGGCGCGCCCGGATAATATTATAGTCATCGTCGCCGCACGTGGAAGCCAACGGGAGAAATGTATGGCCGTCTTAAAATCAATTGTGGAATCTGACATGGATCGTACTTTCCCGACTTTTTTATTCTGGTTGTCTATGATGTACTACTCCATGTCCGGAATTTCATCTTCATATTCACACACATATCCACCCCAGGTTCTAAAAAGGAGTTTACCTTTCCTGTTCGGATTGAGGAGATATGTCGGTGCCATCGGGGTCTTGCCTTTTCCCTCCGGTGCGGTAATAATAAAAGTCGGTACCGCCAGGCCTGATGTGAATCCGCGCAGATTCTCCATAATATTCAAACCATCCGCGACCGGTGCGCGGAAATGCCGAATCCCCTGGAGTTTTTTGCAGTTGAAAATATAGTAAGGCCGCACACGGATTCTTAATAACTCCTGAACAAGCTTTTTCATAACATGTATGTCATTGTTTATATGTTTGAGAAGCACCGATTGGTTACCAACAAGGACTCCGGATCTGATAAGTCGATCCACGGCCTGCTCCGCATCTGACGTTATTTCCTTCGGATGGTTGAATTGCGTATTGATATATACCGGCTTATGTCGGCCGAGCATTTCGCATAATTTCTGATTTATCCTTTGCGGCAACGTCGCCAGCATCCGGGACCCCAGCCTTATGATTTCCACATGAGGGATGTTCTCCAGCCGGGAAATGGTTTTATCCAGACGCCCGTCGGGCAGCATGAGAGCATCACCCCCGGTGAGAAGTACATCACGGATTTCCGGCGAATGAGCGACATAGTCAATCGCGGTGTCTATGTTCTCCTGCGGATATACTTCGTCACGGTAGGCGATGTCCTTCTTGCGCAGGCAATGCCGGCAAAAAACGGCACACATGTTGGTGACATTGATAATGATGCGATCGGCATAAAGCCTGGTAATTAAAGGGGCCGGCGAGTTATAGACCATTGCATAATAATCTTCACTGTCTTCCTTACTCAGGTATTCCTGGATCGTTGGTACGGACTGCCGACGAATAGGGCATTCCCGATCCTCCGGATCCATAAGACTGGCATAGTAAGGTGACACACTCCAGCGAAATTGAGAAGCCGTCTTCTCAATATCTTTTTTTTCACTTTCGGTCAGAGATATAATCTTGGAAAGAATTTCAACATCACGGATGGAATGTTTAAGATGCCATTTCCAATTGTCCCAATCCTTGTCGGATCCGTTCAGGACCTTAAGAACTTTCTTCTTGCTTTCCCGGTTTTGCACCTGACAATTGCGCCCCGTCGGAATTGCGTCCTTCACTGCCAGGTAATCGGAAATCATCCCCACATATGCATTTGCCCGCTCCTGTGCAATCTTTCTGTTCGCTTCCGATATATACATCGGGTGTTCGGGATCATTGATTGTCGGCATATTGATTCCTCCTGCAAACAAAGCTGCGGCAATTGTCAATACATATAGAATAAGCCGGTATGTTTTCCTGTCAAGCAAATAATACAACTTTAAAAAACGTGGGTAAATATTTCTTGCAGTCGGAAATCACCGAAGTTTGGGGAGAGTGATATTGAGGCCGGGCGGAATTATTCGCCGGGACATTGTGGGGACATGTTTCCTTTGGATATACTCCTCCCCTCTTTTATTTTGATGACTGCGGTTTATATTATCCTTTGCCCCGATTTTCTCTCATTTTTGGACTCATGCCGGGCATTTTAACGAGGATTAAATTGGGCTGTATGTGTCAGGCAGTCAGGCCATCGCCACACCTTAGTCTACCGTTTCTATTCCGAATAGCCTTGCCCGGAGATTACAGGTCCACCGGTATACGGTTCTGGTCGAGAAATTATTAGAGTATAAAATTGTTTGTAAAGTAATCATGTAGCACTATATTAATACATATATTCCGGCAAGGGAATTAATATGGATGGCTTAAAAATATTGCGGGACAACCTGACCTCCGTATTTCACGACGGTTAGAAAATTAGTATATTAAAAGTAGATTGCACAATAATCTGAAAGGAGAACTCTAATGGTAGGACAGAGTATTTACCGAAATGCTTGCCTGCTCACACTGCTCATAATCATGACCTTCGGTGCTGTCATCATAGATGGCTGCGGGTCGACTCAGCAAAAAAACCTCTGGATGGATCCTTTGTATAATGCCCCTCCGATGGAAAAAATCCTTGTGGTTGCGATGCGTAAGGGTCAACTCAGGCGCCGCATGTGGGAAGATGCGATCGTGTCGGCGCTCAATAGTAAAGGAAACGCCGGGACGATTGCCGTTGCCTCTTACCAACTTTTCCCCAACAACATCCCTGACACTCTGGATATGCGCTTGAAGACCAAAGAGGAAGGTTTCGATGGCGTCCTGCTAATTGCCCGAGCCCGGCGCGACACGCTCTTGAGCGATGTGCCGGGTTATACTGCGAGCGAACCGGTAACCACATATAGTCGCAGGTGGAAAACTTATGTAACCCGTTACGAAGAAGTCTATTATCCGGGTTATACGGAAACTGACACCGCCATCAGTGTACGAACTGATCTCTTGGTTCCTCAAGAGAATGGTAAGCTGGTGTGGTCAGTAACCAGTCAGTCCATAGATCCGGCTTCCGCCGATCAATTCAGGAGTTCCGTCGCCAACGGGGTTGCGCGCCAATTGAAGAAAGATAGGTTTATATATTAGTCGGATTCCGCCTCTATCTTTTATGCCTGGCCGAAGGCGTAAGCGATCCTGTGCCGAGCATCCTTTAAAAGGGATTCCTTTATAGGGGATATTGACCCGCTTGTGCTCTTTTAGATTGCCGGCAATGACCACTTCGCATTGAAAGAAAATGATTTACGGCACAATTCTTTGTGGTTTAAAAAGTTGCAAAATTATGTACTCATGGATCCGCGGTTCAAGGTTTCGTACCGTTATTTTATTTTTCTACAAACCTGACTCACCGCCTGAAAACGTACGAAAAAATGACGACAAAACCGACTTAACTTCCCGTCAATTTTTGAGAGGGAAGTCCAAATACTTCTTTAATTCTATTGACTTCGTCATATTAATCCAATAGGTTTTTCCGAATTTAGCTGAATTTAAGGGTAGTATTTATGAAATCCAGGAAGCATTTGATTGAGCCTCATGGCGGCGAATTAATAGACTTACTGAATCGCGGACAGATAATTCAGGATATCGGCGAGGCGAAAGATCTTTTTTCTATCGATTTGGATGCAAAGCAATTGTCGGATTTGGAACTGCTCATGAATGGAGCCTATTCACCGTTGACCGGTTTTATGAAGAAAGACCTGTACACTCTTGTCTGTAATGAATTAAAGTTAACAGACGGGATTTTCTGGCCATTACCGATTACGCTTGATTTGTCGGAAGAACAAGTAAAAAAGATAAATTCGGGAGACCGGATAGCGTTAAGAGACTCCGAGGGGGTCATACTTGCCGTGATGAGGGTGGAAGATATCTGGCAACCCGACCTGAAATCCGAAGCAGAATTCATATACAACACGCAAAATAAAGGCGATGAAAGAGCCAAATCATTTCAAAAAAATACGAAGAAATATTATATTGGCGGTGAAATTCAGGGAATTGAATCACCGATTCACTATGATTTTCCGACTCTTAGATTGACTCCTTTGGAAGTCCGACGTGAGTTTGGGAGACTGGGTTGGCTTAGAGTAATGGCATATCAGGCTTCAAATTTTATTCATAGAGCGCATCACGAATTTATGTTGAGGGCGTCATTGAATGAGAAAACAAATCTTTTAATACAGGGTATTTCAAACACTCAGTTGCTGCCGGACAGAGGATATTTTACGAGGATAAGATGCTATAAAGCCATATTACCATATTTCCCCCAGTTAAAGGTGTTATTGACCTTATTGCCTTACTTCCAGCGAAATGCCGGATTTAGGGAAGCACTTCTCCAGGCGATTATAAGCAAAAATTATGGATGTACCCATTTTATTTTAAATCCCGAAGAAATCGGTTCGTCTCCGGATAACCATGATAATATTAGCGATATCCGAAAGTATGAAGACGAAATAGGTATTAAGATGATTCCCCTTCAGGAACTGGTTTATGTTAGAGACCTGGATCAATTTGAGGACAGAACCACCATACCCAAAAATATGGAAGTGGAAAAAATATCCGATGCAAATATCATGAAAAGACTCAAGGGTGGCCAGGCACTGCCGAAATGGCTTATCTTCCCCAAAGTGCAAAACGAATTGAAAAAAAGTTATCCCTCTCGGAATAAACAGGGTTTCACCGTCTTCTTTACCGGGCTTTCCGGGTCGGGAAAATCCACGATGGCAAAGGTCTTAAGAACCAGACTACTGCAATTGGGTAATCGTCCCGTAACTTTACTCGACGGGGATATTGTCCGAAAAAACCTGTCTTCCGAATTGGGCTTTTCAAGGATTCATCGAGACCTGAATATCAAAAGAATAGGTTTTGTAGCTTCCGAGATAACTAAAAACTATGGGGTCGCCATTTGCGCCCCCATTGCACCCTATGACGGAGTCAGAAAAGAAATAAGGGAGCTGATTGAAACGCATGGCGGATTCATCCTTGTTCATGTCGCGACCCCGTTGGAAGAATGTGAAAAACGGGATCGCAAAGGCTTATACGCCAAAGCCAGGGCCGGCGTCTTGAAAGAGTTTACAGGCATATCCGATCCGTACGAGGTTCCTGATGATGCCGATATTATTATTGATACTTCCAACGTAACTCCGGACGAAGGAGTAATGGAAATTATGATCCATCTTGAAAAGCAGGGATATATTGGCGTTGAAACCAATGAAGATGAATAATATATCATTCGGATAAATATAAAAACCAGTATCGACTATATGAACTTTATGCAGTTGATAAACAGATCTTGATAAAAAACGGATTATGACAATCGCATTTAGGCCGTGTGTAAAAACCTTCGCAATATTTGACAGAAAAGGTTTAAATATTGTTCAATCAAGAAGATTCGCAAATCAATAAGATCAAAATGTACATACTCTATGGGAGCACATATGAAGATTGAAAAGCCGATATTTATAGTGGGCGCCGGGAGAAGTGGCTCGACCATTTTTCACAAAATCTATGCCCGCAACAAAAATTTGGCCTGGCTGTCAAGAATCTGTGATCAATTCCCGGCTAATCCCGAAAAAAACAAAAGACTTATGACATTGATAGACAAACCTGTTATGGGCAGACTATATTTAAAAAAATACCCGCCTGAAGAATGCTATACATTTTGGGAATATCATTGCAAAGGATTCAGGACGCCATTCAGGGATTTAACTGCCGATGATGTTACCAACAAGGTCAATAAGAGCATCAAATATGCACTGGAAAATATGTTGACGAAATCCAGAAATAGACTGCTTATCAAAATTACGGGGTGGCCCAGAATTGAATTTATAAGGGAATTATTCCCGGACACGAAGTTCATTCATATCGTAAGAGACGGCCGGGCCCTGGTTAACTCGCTTATAAATGAAGATTGGTGGTGGGGCTGGCGCGGACCGGAAAATTGGAGATGGGGTCCTCTGCCCGAGCAGTACAATAAAGAATGGATCTCTTATAACAGGTCCTTTATAGTCCTGGCCGCGATTCAATGGAAAATATTGATGGATCGTATGAACGAGGTACGGAAACAGCTTGATAATACTAATTTTATGGAAATTAAATATGAGGAGTTATGTTCGAATAAATTGGCTGTTTTCAAAGATGTCGTCGATTTTTGCGATCTGGATTGGGATCTGAATTTCGAAAAGACTATTAATAGTTATAATTTAAGAAATACGAATTTCAGATGGAAAGAGGAGCTTACCACAAAACAGCAGGATACACTGAATTCCGTGCTGCAAAGTCATCTGGCCATGTTCAATTACACCTGAAGATTAATTTCAAAAGTAACTTCCCTGGCTGAAAGATTCTCCGGCTAAACATATTCTTACAGGAAAAATATAGCCGCGGTACTTATTTACACTGACATACGCCGTATAAAATGTCAGTGAATTCTTTCAATAGCGTACTGAATTTACCATCATTCATCATACATTGAAATTAATAGCAGGGAGGGAGCCCCTGACTCCTGCCAATATTAAAAGGCAGGTCTGATGCAGACCTGCCCTGCATTTTCCTTCCCACATTTTTTAACAATACCCTTATTCCTCTATCTTCAGTGCCGCCAGGAATGCTTCCTGGGGAATTTCGACATGGCCGATTTGCTTTAAACGCTTTTTGCCTTCTTTTTGTCGCTCCAGAAGTTTGCGCTTGCGCGTAATATCGCCGCCGTAACATTTGGCAGTCACATTTTTCCGCAGCGGTTTGACGGTGGCACGCGTAAGAATGCGCCCGCCGATAGCCGCCTGGATGACCACTTCGAAAAGCTGGCGCGGTATCAGCTTGCGGAGTTTTTCAGTAAGATTGACGCCGTACCTGTATGCTTTATCACGATGAATAATTACCGAGAGCGCATCGACCGGCTCGGAGTTGATTAAAACATCCAGCCTGACCAGATCGGCTCGTTCATAATAGGGAAGACCGTAATCGAGCGAAGCATACCCGCGGGAGATTGATTTTAATTTATCGTAAAAGTCAAAAATAATTTCCGATAGCGGAAAACCATAGCTTAGTACCGCCCGCAATTGGGTTGGATATTCGGTATTTTTGTAAAGACCTCGGCGTTCCGTGCACAGGCGCATTATCGGACCGAGCGATTCCGGCGGCGTGATTATCTGTGCATCCACAAACGGCTCCTCGATAAAGTCGATCTGTCCTCGATCCGGCATATCCGAGGGTGAATTCACCGGCTGTTTGGTACCGTCAAGCAAATTGGCGAAATATTCCACGGTCGGCACCGTATTGATTATGGTCTGGTCATATTCACGCGACAGCCGTTCGGTGATAATTTCCATATGCAACATACCGAGAAAGCCGCATCGAAATCCGAATCCCAGTGCCGAGGAAGTTTCCGGGGTAAAAGACAGCGAAGCATCATTCAATTTTAGCTTATCCAGCGCGTCGCGCAGTTCGGTATAATCTTCCGCAATGGCCGGAAAAAGGCCGGAGAAAACCATCGGTTTTATTTTTACAAATCCGGGAAGAGGCGCATCAGCCGGATTTTTGACTGTCGTGATGGTATCACCCACCTGGGTATCGGCAACCTCTTTGATGTTTGCGTACAGATAGCCGACTTCACCCGTATTCAGCTGCTTCAAGGGGATATTCATCAGACGCCGACATCCGACCTCATCAACCTCATACTGCTTCCCGTGCGAAAAAAACTTTATCATATCGTTCGGAGCTACCGAACCATTGACGATTTTTAAATAAACCGCCGCACCGCGATAGGAGTCGTAGATGGAATCGAAGACCAACGCCTTAAAAGGTTTGTTCGGATCACCCGCCGGCGGTGGAATCCTGTTTACGATGGCTTCGAGAATATCTTCGGTTCCCTGTCCCGTTTTGGCCGAACAATAAAGTATTTCCTCTTTTTTGCAGCCGATCAGGTCGATAATCTGCCCGGCCACTTCCCGGGGCCGGGCGGCGGGGAGATCGATCTTATTTACCACCGGAATTATTTCCAGGTTGTTTTCGAGCGCCAGGAACAGATTCGAAACCGTCTGCGCTTCAACTCCCTGGGCGGCATCGACGACAAGTAAAACACCCTCGCAGGCCGATAACGAACGGCTGACCTCGTACGTGAAATCGACGTGGCCGGGGGTATCGATCAGATTCAATTGATAAATTAAATTATCTTTCGCCTTATAGGCCAGCCTGATCGTATGCGCCTTAATCGTTATTCCCCGCTCCCGTTCGAGATCCATATCATCCAGTACCTGCCGCCGCATCTGCCGCTCGGAGATGGTTCTCGTCATCTCCAGAAGCCGGTCGGCCAGCGTCGATTTCCCGTGATCGATATGGGCGATTATCGAAAAATTGCGTATCAGTTTCTGTTCGTTCATTTTAGTCCTAAGCGGTCGCAGAAAATACACTTATTCCATCCAATTGTCAAACAATCACTCGGTCAAAAATCGTTTACATCTTGACATTGTTATCGCCGCCGATATATTGCTTCTCAAGGGTCGGAAATAGATGGCAGAAATTAACAAACTCAAGCGGGAAATTTACGAGAAATCGACTCCCGGTTTCGGACGGTTGTGTTTGAAGATGGGTCTGACGCCCAACATACTGACGGCCCTCTCTTTTGTCTGTGCCGTTGCCTCGGGAATTTTTTTCTGGAAAAACGAAATCTGGTGGGGCGTAATTTTTATTGTTCTGACGATGTTTACCGATATGCTTGACGGCGCCACCGCCCGCGCCGGCAAGATCGGAACTGTTTTTGGCGGCATTCTCGATCACGTTTCCGACCGCTATGGCGAATTTTTTATCCTGACCGGGATTGCGCTTTCGGGCATGGTTCATCCCGGCTGGGGGCTGTTTGCGCTGTTCGGTATGATTATCGCCAGCTATACTCGCGAGGCGGCGGAATCGATCGGAAAAATTGAAAACTGCGCCGTCGGTTTTATGGGTCGTCTGGAAAAGCTGGTGCTGATTATCGCCGGGGCCATATTGGAAAACTATTTCCCCAGCAGCCGCTGGCTGGAAACCGCATTGATAATCGTCGGCGTCTCGTCATATTTTACTTCGGTTCAAAGATTGATTTACGCTCGCAAAGTTTTAAAAGAAAGAAAATCGGAATAACGACTGTATGATTACCGCCATCGGCAACCCGGTCTATGACTACATAAAAACAAAAAAAATCGAATCCGACGGGCGTGTCCTCTCCGGATGCAGTACCAACGCCGCGCTGGCGCTGGCCAAACTCGGTGAAGAAGTCTCTCTTATCGGCGCGATAGGTGATGATTACAAAACAGGTTTCAAGAAAAAACTGGATTCTCTGAATATCAAATCCGAAATAATCAGTTCGAAGGAATCGGGCGGCTTCTCGCTTGTTTATTATGACGATTTCGGCAATCGGACTCTCGATCTTCTGGGTCGTGCGGCAAATATCGGACACATCGCACAGGAATTATATGAAGACTCCAGTGCGGTTCTTATCGGACCGATTCTGGGTGAGGTGTCATTCGATGAGATGAGGGCCATTCGCCGGAATTTCGATGGGTTCTTCTTTTGTGATCCGCAGGGTCTGCTTCGCAACGCCGATGAGACCGGCCGCATTTATCATGAGAAAGTCGAGGGTATCGAGGATATTCTCGGTCTTTTCACCGTCGTTAAACCGAATGAACTGGAGGGCAAAGTCCTGACCGGCGTCGATTGCCGGAAGGAACCGTACAAGGCGGCGAGAATAATCAAAAGCTGGGGACCTGAAATCGTGATTGTGACTCTGGCCGAACAGGGCTCGGTTATATATGATGGTCACGATTATATAGATATTCCGCCTTATGAAGTCGATTTAATCGATTCCACCGGCGCCGGCGATACTTATATGGCCGGATTCACCTATGAATATTTGAAGACCGGCGATTTGAGAAAATCCGGCTGTTTTGCCTCGAGCGTTTCTTCGATCATGATCGAGCAGGTCGGCCCCGATTTTGTACTTATTGAAGATGAAGTCCGCCGCCGACAAAAAACATTATTGGATAACCGCCGCCCGGTAAATTAAAGCTTTATACTGATCAGACTACATTATCTCCGCCAAATTTCCCACGATAAAAAAAGGCCCCGCTTTAGAGCGGGGCCTTGAATAATAGCGTCTGAATCTCAGAATTATTTCCTTAGCGGCGGGCCGCAGGCGGTCAGCCAGTCAGTACAGCTGCACGGCGGCGGGCCGCTAATATAGAGATACGAAATCAAATATGTAACATCGAAAATATTGGTCGTGCAGTCGCAGTTGGGATCACCGGAACAGAGCGTGTACGGAACCGGCGCCGGGCCGCCTAAGTACAGATATGATATTAAATAGGTAATATCAAAAATATTGAGCAAGGCATCGCCATTGCAATAACCGGGTTGACAATCGCATGGGCCACCCGGCGGAATATAAGTGATAACCATCGCATAATCGACCAATGTCACAATCGGACCGCCCGTGTACGGTCCGGGCGGTACAGTCACGCTGTGCCAGTTTTGAGATGCAAAATTGACAAGGTCGGACCAATTACTGGGGTAGTTTATCAATTGAGTCACCGCCTGAGTACTGCAAGTGTGCGAATATGGCGCCGTGAGATATTTATCATGATGATGGGTATCGTGGGGCCCGGACACATAGTACGCATCATTGTGGACCGTTGAACCATGCGAGGCACCGGCCGGCGGTTCATTTTCGTTCTTGTTGAAATACGGATCGGAAATACATACCGCATTATCGTCGGTGCAAACGCCGGCGGCGGTAACATAATGTCCACCCAGTCGGACGCAGCCGGCCGGATTGGTCGGCTCGTAGAAACCGAGTAGCAAAATAACGTTGTTCGAAGCCAGAACGGAATCGGCAATTAAATCGTAATCGGGCCCGGCAACCAGAGTCGAGACGAATTCGGTATCGATACCGGCCAGCACAGTCATACTGTCGAAAGCGGTTTTCATATCCTGTATATAAGTACCGGGATAGGGACCGTCGGTCTTGGCCAGCGCTTTTAACTGGAGGATCAGCGGGGAAACATTATTCGTATCGTGATCATCCCAGGCGCCGTACGATGTCACCAGCGGATAACCGTCATTGGCCGCCGGATTACCCGGTCCGGGATAGAATGGCCGCGGATCGACCGGCGACGGTTCCAGCTTGGAATCGTACCACCACATACAATTGGCCAGGGCGGCCGGGCCGCAATAACTATACATACCGGTATATGGTGAAATCCAGGAGGCTTTCTGCTTTTGGTCAAAATCGGGGACACTATTGGGGGCATAATCGTCGTATGACGGTTTATAGTAAGTGCAGGTATCGAGCGGCGGTTCCTCGGTGGGACAGATGACATAGGCGTATTCAATAACAGTGTAATAATTTAGCACCGATCCCCCCGGGAATCCCTCCGATGGACCGTTTATGTTTTCAAAGCTCGAATGAGCGTAGCTTGGATAATCATCGAGTTTCAAACCGCCGGCGATTCGCTCACACATACTGCTGTCGACATTACCGATCTGGTAATAATCATAATCGATATCTCCGGCATCGACATAAGTCCCGATGTTTTTATAATAGTAGCTGGTCTGATAAGGCATATAGGCATCGGCGATGGCGATTCGATTGGTCGTCGAATTTACGCCGGCCATATTGACATAATGCCCGCCGATACGTCTGCAATTGAAACCGGAAGGATCGGCCGAATCGGCGACATAAAATCCGAGAAGCAAAATAACGTTCTGGTTATCGGTCAATTGATCAGCCAGATAATCAAATCCGGGCAGGTTAACCATAGTGTCGGTAAAATTTCCCCTGAGACCGGCGCTTATCAACCAGGTATTGATACAATTTTCGAATTCAAAGTACCAGGTGCCATATTCATAGATACCGGGCACCGTTACCGTATCATCCGTCGTCATGCATGCAGCCAAAGCTTCGATAAGCGGTTTGACATTGTTGGTGTCATGGTCATCCCAGGCGCCGTATGACGTCACCAGAGAGAAGCTGTCGCCGACCGTTCCGCCGCCGGGATAAAACGGACGCGGATCGATCGGGTACGGTTCAAATTTGGAATCGAACCACCAGAAGCAGTTAGCCAGCGCCACCGGACCGTCATATGTCCAGCGACCATAGCCGGTCCAGCTGCTGTCAAGATACATGCAAAAATCGGGCATACCTTTGGGGCAGTAATCAACATAACCCGGCTTTTTATACACCGTATCGGTTATACCGGAAATCATAATGGCCGACCTGACATCGGGTCGTGTGCCGATAATTTCCCACGGCGGATGAATACCGCCTTGCTGCTCGGAGCCGGTAAAGCGGAGAAGATGAATCATCCTGGCCGGATCCAGCATACGATTCATGAAGGTGTTATATGTTTCATCGATGCTCGACAAAATCGCCACCGCCGATGCTATATTGGGCGATGCACTCGATGTTCCGGCGAATGAGTTCGTGTATTTGCGATCATATCCTTCGGTACTATCGAGGTCACCGTAACCTGTCGTAACAACTGCTTCACCCCATCCCTGGAGATCGACGCGTGTGCCGTAGTTGGAAAATGACAATCGCGAACGATCGGTCGTCGAGCCGCCAAAATATGAGGGAACCGCGCCGGCCCCGACGATAATGGCGCCCGAATGATTGGTGCGATAAAACGGGGCATGGCCCGTATTATATATGGCATTATCCAAATCCTGATAACCATTGCCAGCCGCTTCGACCACGTATACGCCATTACCGACTATGGTCTTAACCAGATTATAAATGGTCAAATCCCATTCGACCGGGACCAGCCCGGTATCACCGGTACTTGCCGACCAATTCGGTCCCGCCATTTGGTGTTCAATTAACATAACGTCACCAACACCGAGATTGTACGATGCATTAGTCATGGCGACACTGAGATACCAGCCCGAATCCCCCACCGGCGGTTTCAGGAAAGTCGGCGCAACCGTCATATAAGAGCCGTAATTCGCACCGGTCGTACCCCAGCTATTATTAAGACTGACCAGTTCACCCAATACCGCAGTTCCATGATTGTCGTCATTAAACGGATCCTGCGCCGTGTACGGGATCATAATCCATGTGGCAATATTTATCGGCAAGTCATCATGGCTGAGATTCCAGGAATATTCCAAATCGCATACCGTTACGCTACTTCCGGCTCCACCCGGAACCGTCCAGGCATATTTGGCGTCAATACCATCTGTGGCCGGATTAAGATAACCCTGTAAACTTTCGTAATTCGAAACCGGCGGTGCGACCGCCATCGGCATCGGTTTGGCCAATTCGATTTCAGCCAGCGAGTTCAGCCGATTTAGCCACTGCTCGGCCGATCGGCCTTCGGGAACGTTCAGAATGAAGTAGTTATTAAGGTCGGCCAGTTCTTCGCCAAGATTTTTCTGCGCCACTTCGCGCATATCGTCGGCCTTTATTTCATTTTCACCGCTCATTCGCAGCCATTTCCCGCCCGCATCTGCAATCTGTCTCAGGACGTCAGCGGCTTCCCTTGAACTCAGGGCGCTTCCCGAGCGATCGGTTGGCTGATACTTTTCTGATAGTCCGATGTCGAGTCCATCGACAAACTTAACATCGATAAGATGATGACTGTAGCCCTGCGGAATTACCGCCACGGCAGGTTTCTGCGGAATATATCGCGGACGCAGGTCATTGCCGAAGGCCAATGAAACCATCATCAGGAACGATAAGATCACCGCGCAGCCAATTATCAATTTTTTCGTATCCATTTTCCTCATCCCATTTATATGTTTAAATATTTTCTTATCAGTTGTATTTTTATAAAGCCAAAAACCGATGATGCCTAACCTCCGACCCGCAATTCGAAATTTCTGCAGTAGCCGCTCAAGAAATCCAGGTTACTCTGTAACCAGTTAATCTGTAACGATATAATAACTGAAAACAGGTCTTTCGTCAAGCAAAATCTAATAATAACAATCCACTTAAGCGACATAAGTCTTGCGTTGATTGTCTGTTACGAATATCCATATATTTTATCGGTAAATCGATTCATATTCGTTAGATAGCCCAAATTCCGGATTCTCGGGAAATCGATTAATTGGTAGATGATAACAAGTTACCACTCGACCCATTTTTAATGTTGCCGCTCGATTATCAAAAAGTTATATTCTCATAAATCATTTTGAAGGCAAATTGTTGAGTTTAATTGGAGTTTCAGTTGATGCCGGAAAATTCCCGAGATAACGATAAAACCGAAACTTATGTGGCTATCACCGGCGGGACCGTTATCGGGCAATATAAAATCATCAAAAAGATCGGTGCCGGCGGGATGGGTGAAGTCTATCTGGCCGAGGACACTCAACTTAAGCGCGAAGTCGCCCTTAAGTTTCTTCCCGTTCAACTCTGCGCGGATGCCGATTGTCGGGCCCGCTTCAAGCGTGAGGCGCAGGCGGCGGCGAAATTGAATCATCCCAATATTATCACCATATATGAAGTCGGCGAATATAAAAACCGACCGTTTATCGCCATGGAGCGTTGCCGCGGCGAGAATTTGCGGACGATGCTTAAGCAATTCGATATTACGACCGAAAAAGCATTCGATTTGGCCATTGAAATCTGCGAAGGGCTGGATAAGGCGCATCGCGAAGGGATCATTCATCGCGATATCAAACCGGCCAATATCGTTATCGATGAAAATGGCCAGGCGCGGCTTCTCGATTTCGGCCTGGCGGCCGTTCGAGGCGAGGAACAAATTACACGAACCGGCTCGACCCTGGGTACGGTCGGTTATATGTCTCCGGAACAGATTCGGGGCGAAAATATCGACAATCGTTCCGACCTGTTTTCGTTTGGGGTCGTGTTTTACGAGATGATTACCGGCCGGTCACCCTTCAAAGCCGACAACGAAGCTGCCACTCTCAATGCTATTTTGAATGAAACGCCCCCACCGCTATCGCAATTTAAAGCTGATTTGCCCGAGCCACTTCAAAAAATAATCTCCCGACTGCTGGAAAAAGACCCCGATAATCGTTACCAGAGCGCGGCGGCGGTTATTTCCGACTTAAAAAAACTGACCGAGATTCAAAAGCCCAAACCATCCGCCGAACGCCCCAAAGACTGGTGGAATCGGTACGTGGTCACGACGGCCGTCGCGATACTTTTAATTTTTGCCGGTTTTTGGTTTTATAATGAATATATAGTAAAGCAACACCAGGAAGCCGTCCCCAGGCGCAAGATGCTGGCCGTATTGCCTTTTGAAAATCTCGGTGCCCCGGAGGATGATTACTTCGCCGACGGTATTACCGATGCCATTAACACGCGATTGGCGTCGATTCATAGTCTGGGTGTAATCTCCCGGACAAGCACGATGGCGTATAAGAATACAAAAAAAAGAATACCCGAAATCGCGAAAGAACTCGGGGTTGATTATATACTCGAGGGGACGATTCTATGGGATAAAAGTAAAAATATCGATCGTGTCCGTATTATTCCGCAGTTAATTGAAGTCTCGACTGATACGCACCTCTGGTCGGACGAAATCGACCGCGACATTACCGATCTGTTTGCCGTCCAGACCGACATTGCCACCAAAATAACCGAGGAATTGGGGGTGACGCTTCGCGAACCGGAGAGGGAACTGATTCAAACGAAACCAACCGATAATCTCGAAGCGTACCATTATTATCTTCGCGCGATGGAATTTTGGGAGGAG
>CAYXTW010000062.1:0-6787 GCA_964467955.1 uncultured Ignavibacteriaceae bacterium
CTGTTAAGAAAATGAACAAAATCTCCGATAAATTTAGCAGTATGGATAACGATTTCCTTTTATCGGAATTTCAACAGGCCGAAGTTAAAGAAAAGGTAAATCAGCTTCTGCGGCGCAAGAAGCCGAAGCCGCTCTGGCGCGAATACCTTGAAGTCGTTCTGATTTCGCTGGCGGCGGCCATCTTTTTAAGACTTCTGGTCGTCTCGGCCTATCGGGTCGATTCGGGCTCGATGGAGGACGCCCTTTTTGAGGGCGACTATATCTTTGTCAACAAGCTCGCCTACAAATTCGGCGAGCCGGAAATCGGCGATATAATTATTTTCAAGTATCCGCTCGATCCGACCAAAGATTATATCAAGCGGGTCATCGCCCTTCCCGGCCAATCGGTGGAGATTGTTGACAAAATTGTCTATATCGACAACGAACTGGCCCATATTTTCCCTCTGGCCAAAAACAGCGACCCGAAAATCCTGGCGGCACAATTATCCTCCCGTGACAATTTCGGCCCGATTCAGGTGCCCGAGGGACAATATTTCGTGCTCGGCGATAATCGTGATATCAGCCAGGACAGCCGTTACTGGGGTTTTGTTCCCGCGACACATATCAAAGGCAAAGCGGTGTTCATTTACTGGTCGTGGGAGCCGGATCCCGACGCGCCGGAGTGGCATTTCCCGTATATTCACTCCGCTTTTCACTTTGCATATTATTTCCTGACCGGTATATTTACCCATACCCGTTGGGAACGACTGTTTACGGCGCTGTAAAGAATGGCCTTATCATTATATATACATTTTCCCTTTTGCCGCAATCGCTGCGACTACTGCGATTTCTATAAAGAAGCGATCACTCCGGAGATGGAGGAGCAGTACGGCAAGGCGCTTCTGACCGAACTGCGGCTGGCCAAAGAAAGCCTTGAGGCCGATGCCCGGAAGCTGGAAACGATCTATATCGGCGGCGGAACACCCTCGCTGATCGATTTCTGGCATTTCAAAAATCTTATCAGCATGATTAAAGAATATTTCGAGATCGATCCTCTGGTCGAGTTTTCTTTCGAGATAAATCCGGAATCGATCGACAGCGACAAACTTCTCGCGCTTCGCGAGCTCGGCATCAATCGGCCGGTCTTCGGTATTCAGAGTTTCGATAACCGTCTTTTAAAACGCCTCGGGCGCACCCATAACACCAAGGATTCCTATAAAGCGGTCTATCTTGCGCGGGCCACCGGTTTTACCAATTTCGGCATCGACATGATGTTCGGACTGCCGGGCCAGACGACCAGGAAATTATCCGACGATCTCAATCAACTGGTCGATTTGTCGCCGCCGCATATTTCGTACTATCAATTGACCGTCGAAGAAGAAACCGCGCTCGATACCAAAATCAAGTCCGGCAAAATCAAACTTCCCGATCAGGACTTGCAGGCGGCGATGTATCAGGCGATTAATCGCGAGCTGAAAGAAGCGAGCTATTATCGTTACGAGATTTCTTCGTTTGCTATTCCCGGTTTTGAATGCAAACATAATCTCCGCTACTGGGAGGGCGGAGATTTTCTGGGATTGGGTCCCTCGGCGCACAGTTTTATCGGTCAGAAGAGGTTCGCCAACACATCCGATTTAAAAATCTATATCGACAAATTATCCTCAAATGAGCGGCCGTTGATTTATGACACCGACAGTGTCGAATCGCGGATTGTCGAATCGGTTATGCTCGGTCTCCGCACCGCGCGGGGGATCGAGCGCGAAAAATTCCGCCGGCGCTTCGGGATGTCGATTGAGGAAGCCATCAACAGCGAGCAGTATAAGAGATTGCTCGATTCGAAGCTGATTACTTCCGACGAGGATTATATTCGCCTGACCGAAAGCGGCTTACCCCTTGCCGACGAAATCATCCGGCAGATTATCAAGTAAATTTTATTTTAAAAGCGCAAGGGCATTTGATTTTTTACCCGCACCGTCCACGCCAAGAATAAAAACATAAAAAACGCCTACTCAAATATACTGTACATTGGATCCCAGGGGGGACAGATAATAACCGGCTGGTCGAATATCTTGAGAATCTCTTTGGGGACATATTTCTTCTTCACGATAACGTTATATACATGATTGTCAAACCATGAGTCATACATCGTCCAGTATCCTTCGTTGCCGTTTTTATCTCCCCAGCTGTTTTCCACCAGCCACTTGACCGGTTTATCATCCTTTATATCGACGCCGGTCAAAACCATAGCATGATTGGGCGCGCTCTCACGATACATCAACTGGTCGGCTTTGGTCAGGCTCATATCGGTATTATAAATCGAACCGTAGTCATAGATATCCATCGCCATAATACCAAGGTCACGGCTTTGATCCTTGCCGACATCATTGCCGAACCAGACCGGCTCGTCATCAAGCACCGATTTTTCGGCCATCTCCTTAAGTTTGTCGATTTGGACATTGGCGTAGTCGACATCCTCGCCATCATAAATATTCCGCGACAACCTCAGCTGATAATGCTTACCGTAATCTTTGCTCGGGTCATTGAGAAGATTGACATATTCCTTCAAATCGACGCCGACGAATTCTTTATAAAAAGTCAAGGGTGTGTACGTCTGCTTTTCGCTGACCACCGAATCACGATCCTCGAAACGCCACTCGAATTCGGTTGGCGGCTCGCCGAGGTTCATCACCAGCATCCGGTAAATATCATCGAGGATTTTTTCTTTCGCTGCTCGGAGCTCATCGACCGTTTTGCCGCCGGCATACATGGATCGAAGCTCGACCGCTCCGGTGCGGAGTTTGCGGCTGACGAGTTTGTTCATATCACCGGTCTTTTCGGAGCTGTGTGTTTCCGGCATGATTTCCTTGGGCACGGCGCCGTACTTGTCGATCAGGGCGACCACATATTTCCAGTAACCGCCGTCGCCGAACGGCCGCCTGAGAATTATCTCCAGTTCACGATCCAGCAGGTCCCGGTCGCGAAGTTCAATAATGAATTCCAGGAAGCTGTTCGCTTTTTCCATTTTATCCCAGAAAGAGAGATAATTTTCGGAAAACTCAAACTTCGACAATTTGTATTTCTCGATGACCTTGGGCCGCAGAATATTCAATCCGGCAAAAAGCCAGCAGCGCCCGCTCGATTTTTGATTGGTAACACCATGGGTCTTTATCTTATGGCTGAAAATATCATTATTCGACCGAACAATATCCCGATTGAGGGCAAGATTTTTTATATCATTATTGGTGATGGCGTTGTACATCGCTCTGGTATTCAAATCCATTTTGAACGACGAACGGATGTTATTGATTACCTCGCTCGATAACGATCCGTCAGCGGCCAGGACCGATGAAATCATCAGCGAAATAATAAATGTCATAATAATGGTTGTTTTTTTTATTGATGGAATCATTTTGATTGCTCCCGGGTGTAAAGTTGGTGATACATTTTTGCCATAATATAGCCGTCGCCGGATTGGGTGTCAATTGAATATTCCGGTTCGATTTCTTCGATGAATTTTAATTTCGGGTATAAAAAACGGCCGGGTTTTAAAACCCGGCCGTTCATCTATATTAAAACGTAACGGAGAGGCATCATATAAATTATCCTCCCCAGTCGACATCATCCATTCCGTCATGCTCGAAATTGCTCCGCGGACAATACGTTTTCCAGCGGCCCGCGAAATACCCTTTCTTGATGCTGTTATCCGTCGGCGCCATCCGATAGTTGCCTTTCAACACACCCTGAATATTTCTGTTGGCGTCGAAGAAATGGCCGTAAAATTTGCCGTGGGGAGGACAATTGGCATCAATGCTCGGCCATGGATGAGGAACATATACACCTTTTATAAGTCCCTCGAACTTCCCGGAAACATCAATGTACTTACCATAAAAGACCTTCAGCACCGTCGTATCGGCGCTATCGACGATTGTCTTACCCCATCGTCCTTTCAGATAACCGGCCAGAAGACCATTCTGGGATATCCAGCGACCCCGGAATATTCCCTGCCCGGTGCTGTCGCGACCCCATTGGCCTTCCAAAAATCCTTTCGGGCAGCCGTTGCGATACAACTTATGAGCGCGAAAAGCGACCGCATTGACCGAATCGTCGAGATAAAGAATAGTATCCAGTTTCGCCAGATCGCTGATGGCAAATGTCTGCGTCAGCGGTCCGGTCTCGAAGGTAATCGTCTCAATCACGGTCGCGGTCGATGGCGGGATATAAAGATTGACGAAAATACCGTCATTATGAACTGTGGTTTGGGAAACCCACTCGACAAGTTTCCGATCGGTTCTCGGCAAAATGGAATCGGTCGCCGGCTCGAATCGTATCAGTCGACGGAGAAGCATCGCCCCGTCATCGATGGATAATGAGCCTGACCAATCAATCGGATCGATATCCGCAATTGCCGCCGAATCGAGAGTCGTATCGAAAACCATTCGTCCCCAGATTATCTGAAGAGCATATACACCTGATTGCTTGTTATTGACACAGGCCGTAACGACGTGGTCATTCTCCAGAGGATCGATGTACACCGAATCTTCGCCCAAAGAAGCAAGGTAGGTGTCTCCGAACGCGGGGGCTTCGTCGGTCGGCTGGAAGCCATCGAACTCATCGGCAATAGCGCTGTCATCGGGTGATGATTTTGTCGTCTCACTACAGCCGAGCATCAGACCGATCAGACCGAGTGTGAACAGCGTCAGCAGAAGTTTTTGAAACATAAGAAAGCTCCTTAACTTTGTTTTTTTCTTCCACTTTCCATTATTATACAAACTTCATGCCGGAACGGGTATAAAAACTAATCGATTATACCACATGCCATTAAAGTGCTTTTGCATAGATGCGATAATCATCAAACGTACCAAGAGGTACATTGTTAAAATTAACGACCCGGCCGGGACAAACAAAATCGATAATAAACCGTCTGCTTTTTCAGGAAAAATAAAAAAACCCGCCTGCTGATGCAGACGGGTTTCTTCCGGGATGGATACTTTAAAATCCTTTTAGGATATTTTCCCATCCTTGGGTGTAACCATTGATGCTAAGAACATCACCGGCGTTTCTTGCGACCTCTGGCTTTACGTTTCGGCCTGGCCTTCGTTTTGGTTCTGGCCATGGCTTTCCTTTTCGGTCTCGCCTTGGCTTTCGCCTTTCTTTTGGGTTTAGCCTTTTTCCGGGCCGGTCCTTTGGTCAGCCCGAGGGCACTGATTTTGCCGCGTACCGAAGCCAGCGAACGTCTGAGTTCCTTGGCGATTTTCGAGGCCGCTTTGGTCTTGTAGCCGACTCTCAGGTTCGTAATCTCGGCGGCAGTCCAGGCTTTGCCTTTCGGTCGCCGCCTGGCTTTTGTTTTGGCCTTGGTTTTTGTTTTGGCCCTTTTCCGTTTTACCGGCATTACAGACTCCTTTCATTGAATCTGGATGTTAAGGTTTATTTTAGAATTATATTCAAATTGACAGCACCAAATATGGATATGATTCTATCATATCGCGTGCATCCTGCATGTCGTCCCCCGATGTGCATCATACAATCGATATTTACGTTCATAATTCCCTTATCGTCACAAAAATAAAGAATGTTAAAACAGCGATGCAATAAAAAAATATAATATTTTTAATATTTTTGATTATTGCCTTCTATTTTAATGCTGAAATTAAAACACCGATTGAGTGCCGGGACGAACGATAATCGATGTATGGGTTACATCGGATAATACTATCGGGAAGATTTATTTAGATATCCGGCGATGTACTGTCCGGTATATGATGATTTAATCCGCGCGACATCCTCGGGTGAACCGACGGCGATAATCTCGCCGCCATCGTCACCACCCTCGGGCCCGATGTCGATGATATAGTCGGCCGTCTTGATAACATCAAGATTGTGCTCGATCACCAGTACGGTATTACCGCGTTCGACCAGTTCGTTAAGAACCGACAGCAGCATCCGAATATCTTCAAAATGCAATCCGGTCGTCGGTTCATCGAGGATATAAAGAGTCGAACCGGTCGCGGTTTTGGACAGCTCGGACGATAACTTCACCCGCTGGGCCTCGCCGCCCGATAATGTCGTCGCCTGTTGACCGAGACAAATATAACCCAATCCGACATCTTTTATCGTGAGAAGCTTGCGTTTTATACGCGGAATATTTTCGAAAAAAGTGAGCGCTTCATCGACCGTCATATCCAGCACGTCGGCGATCGATTTCCCTTTGTATAAAATCTCGAGCGTCTCGCGATTGAAACGTTTCCCTTTACAGATTTCGCACGGGACATAAACATCAGGCAGGAAGTGCATCTCGATTTTGATAATGCCGTCACCCTGACAGGCTTCGCAACGACCACCCTTGACATTAAAGGAAAACCGACCGGGACGATAACCGCGCATCCGGGCTTCGGGAAGCTGCGCGTACAGATCACGGATATACGTAAAAACACCGGTGTAAGTCGCCGGATTCGAACGCGGCGTACGACCGATCGGCGATTGGTCGATATCGACGACTTTATCGATATGTTCCATTCCTTCGATTGATCCGTACTCCAGCGGCGGTTTGCGCGAATTGTAAAACTTGCGGGCCAGAATCCGATAAAGCGTTTCATTTATCAGGGTCGACTTGCCGGAGCCGGAGACACCGGTCACGACCGTAAATAACCCCAGCGGGACATCGACCGTGACATCCTTAAGATTATTCCCCTTGGCCCCGCGCAGCGTCACGAATTTTTCATTGCTCGAGCGACGCGTTTTGGGAACCGGGATTTTTTTGCGATTGGCCAGATACGCCCCGGTGATCGAGTCACGACATTTTTTAATTTGT
>CAYXTW010000062.1:6887-18301 GCA_964467955.1 uncultured Ignavibacteriaceae bacterium
GTCGAGGCCGACCGGCTTAGTGTCAGATAGTTGAGACCGACATTATCCAGAAAATTCAGCCGTTCCCTGATTTCTTTCAGCACCGTTCGGCCAATCAGTTCCTGCCGTTTATTGAGCTTAATCTCGTCGAAAAAGCGGCGGGCTTCCTTGACCGACATATCGGTCACCGAATCGATGGTTTCGCGATTAATAACGACCGCCAGCGCCTCCGGCTTCAGACGCGCTCCATTGCAGGCCGGGCAAGGTGATATCGACATGTACTGTTCGATCCACTGCCGGACGCCCGATGATTGCGTCTGGCGGTAGCGACGCTCGAGATTGCGAACCACACCTTCGAATTCGCCGATATATTCACCGGTCCCGCGGCCGTTGGAATGTTCGTATCGAAATCTCAGCTTCTCGCGCCCGGAACCATACATTATTATCTTTTGCATTTTCTCCGGCAGTTTTTCGTATGGCGTTGACATCTTAAAATCATAATGTGACGCCACCGCGCGAAGCATCGACCGGTACCAATTGGCCATCTCAGAGCCCCAGGGATGAATCGCGCCCTGGTTTATCGGAAGCGACGGGTCCGGTACGACCAAATCCGGATCGATTTCCATTTTCTGCCCCAGACCGGAACAGGTCGTACAGGCGCCAAAAGGCGAATTGAATGAAAATATCCGGGGACTGAGTTCTTCATAACTTATCCCGCAATGGATACAGGCCGACTGCTCGGAGAACAGCAAATCCTTACCCTTGATATTTATCAGTACCGTTCCGCTTGAAGTGCGCAGAGCAGTCTCGACCGAATCGGCCAGGCGGCTCGCCGATTTCTTTTTGACAATCAAACGATCGACCACAACTTCAATCGTATGCTTGACATTTTTATTAAGGGCGATATCGCTGTCGGTTTCGACCACGTTGCCGTCGATGCGCAGCCGCACGAAACCTTCGCGTTTGGCCTGCTCGATGACATCCTTGTGCTCTCCCTTGCGCCCCTGCACCAGCGGCGCCAGCACCATCATGCGCTGCCCTTCCTCGAACGACAGGGCCGAATCGACAATCTGCTCAACCGTCTGCCTCGTAATCGGACGGCCGCACTGGACACAATGCTGGACACCGATACGGGCAAAAAGCAGCCGCAGATAATCATAAATTTCGGTGACCGTGCCGACTGTCGAGCGCGGATTTTTGGCCGCCCCCTTTTGTTCGATGGAAATGGCGGGCGAGAGCCCGTCAATCAGGTCAACATCCGGCTTTTCCATCAGTCCGAGAAACTGCCGGGCGTAAGCCGAAAGCGACTCGACATACCGCCGCTGCCCCTCGGCGTAAATCGTGTCGAAGGCCAGCGAGGATTTTCCCGAGCCGGATAAGCCGGTGATTACCACCAGTTTATTGCGCGGAATTTTGACATCGATATTCTTTAAATTGTGCTCGCGGGCGCCTTTTATATGTATATATTTCGACTCGATCATACCTTTTTTACTCCGGCCGAACCCGTAATATACGGCAATTTTTGTCAATCCATGACAATTTTTTGATAATTTATATGATTTTTATTATTCGACCGGAATCACATTTTAAGGAGGAAAGCAATTCGGTGTTATTAACACCTCGGCAATTTTTGGAATATCAAAAGCCGTTCGCTTCGACCTACCGCCCGGTCGCCTTTTGGCTTGACCTACTTAAATCTATATATTTGATTAAAAGGCGAGGAGATGTAAATGACTAAACTAAATAGTACTATTCATAATTCATTGGAACACTTGGTTTACGAGATTGATATGCTGGGTGCGACTGCTCGCAAGTTGTTGCTTGCGTCGCCCGATTTGGAAGCAAGCTACGAAATCTCTGAGAATGGATATCTCAGGAATAATGCGGCAACGACTACATCAATATCCCGCCCAATTTATTCTAGACCGCGCGATATCAATACAGATCGAATAATATGTAATGCCTTATTAGAATCATTTTGCATCCACGCACGTAATATTTATGATTTACTGTATAGAAACAAAAAATATCCGGATGATATGAATGCCGTTGACTATTTAGATAGTAGCGCACAATGGTTAAAAATTAGGCCAACGAATGACGGCTTGGAAGAAGATATAAAAAGAGTCAGTAAAGAAGTTGCCCACCTCACAAAGAAACGCATAGGCAAAACACTTGATGACAAAAAATGGTTATTTATAAAAATTGCAAATCAAATTGGCTCTGTCCTAGATGTGTTTAATTCACATATTTCTACTAAGACTGTAAAAGAAGTGTTAAGAAATCCTATAGATAATCTACTAAATCTTAGATAATCTACTAAATCTGCCTGACGAAATAGAATACAAGTAAATCAGGGGCCACGGTCGCCAGCCGATTTGCGGTGGGTCCATTCCGGGCGGGGAATACTAATGTTCCGGGATAAGTCTACCAGTCGGTTTTAATATTTATGAACAATGTCTTGTTGTCGCGCCAGATGAAAAAGATGACTTCCTCGGGCTTTTCCTGACCCAATTCAACAAGAATATTTTTGGCGTCCTCAACCGAATCAGTCTTGCGGTTGCCGATCGATTGAATAATATCACCCGGCTGAATTCCCCCGACAGCGCTCCATCCGCCCGGCTCGACCTCCTTGACAATAACGCCTTTGAATTTGCCGCGATCGAGATTGTAGATATTATAATCGGCGAAAACCATATCCCTGATTTTCATCTCGAAATTATCGTCTTCGTAATCATTTGCCTCTACCGGCGTGAGCGGCGCCTGGGCCAGCGTTATCGGGATTTCAAGACTGTCAATAGTTCCGTCGTGACGTCGCAGGATGGTAAAATTGACGGTTGTTCCCGCGCCCATTTCCGAAATCTTTTTTTGAAAGACAGGCAGGTTTTCTTCTTTGTCGACTTCGATAGGAACCCCGGCGAGCCGGACAATTATATCGCCGGTTTTAATCCCGGCCGTATCGGCCGGTGAGTCTTTGACGACATCATTGACGATTATCCCGCCCGATGCGATATGCCAGAAATCGGCGATGTCGGGTGTCAATGCCTGAAGATAAATTCCCAGCCAGCCGCGGTTGACCTCGCCTTTGCGCGGCGGGTCTTTTATCAGTCGATTCAAACGGTCGGCATTGATAATACCCAGAAGCGGTACATAATCTTCCATCTGAGAAAAAGACTCCATCATCTGCGAAGGATCATAACCGGACATGGCCGGGTTATTCATGTTACCGAGAATACCGACCGCCAAACCGGATTGATCGTACATCACCGAGCCAATCTCGAGTTCATTGAATCCAACCGTCAGAACGAACTTTTCCGGTTCTTTGATAATTGCCGAGACGAGGCCAATGTCCGTCCCCAGGTGCGGGCTGACGAATTCCGGGAGCAATAAATAAACGGCGATCCATTCGCCGATTTTAAAATCATCTCTCTGTATGAATTGGAGAAAATCGAAACTGATTTGTTCTTCCGGCTTGATTCGGCAGAAACCGATTTTGGTGAAGCGGTCGACACCGATAAATTCGGCTGGATACCGGGTGCCGTCCATTTTGACGACTTCGATATTGACCGGTTCGGTGCTTACATTCATACCGGCCATCGCGGAAAAAGGATCGTCGCTGTCGACCGGGGTGCCGTCAAACATGACCAATCCGTCGGGCGATACGATGGTCCCGATACCGCGACTTTTGGCCTCGGTCGTTTGGATACCGAATGAAACCTCGATCAGGATTTCAACGGAAACGACATAATTCGAGGCTTCCCTGTTTATTTTATCAAAATCGAAATTCTGGGCAAATACGGGACTTGCGGTCAAAATCATAATCAGAAAGGAAATGAGTATTTTCACGAATGGACTCCTTTATTTACCGTTATCGGTCGCTTCATCGTTATCCGCCTTTACCAGAATGAATTTCGTACTGCCCATACGTTTGACGGTCAACAGAACTTTTGCTTCACCGGCGCCGGACAGCTTGGTGTATTTATCGGAAAAAACCTCGAATGATAAGGTCGGCTCCTCGTTGATACCGCGAATAACATCGCCGCGTCGCAAGCCGCCCTCGGCGGCGGGGCCGACTCTTTTCACGCCGGAAACATAAACCCCCAGTGTATCCTCGAGCTGATTATCAACGGTCATCTGTTTGGTAATATTTTTGACCGTGAAACCCCAGTCTTTACATTCCAGGTCTTTGCCGAGGATCTCGCCCAGTTCGTGAGTGACCACGTCAAGATAAATGGTCCGGTCATTGCGCAGGAGTGTCAATTCGATTTTGGAGCCGATGGGGTAATCGGCGATTTTTTTATAAAACGACGGCAACTGCTCGGCGAAACGAACCGATACCGGTTTATTGTCGACCTTCAGGATAATATCACCCGCATGTAATCCGGCCTCCTCGGCCGGGGACTTGGAATCGATCGAGGCGATAAGGACACCCTGGTCGCGCGGGGTCCCGAACCAGCCCTCCATATCCTGCAGACCCTGGCACTCAACCCCGATCCAGCTTCGGACTACTTTGCCTTTGGCCAGGATACTCTTGATTACTTCCTTGACGATATTGATCGGTATCGAAAAGCCGAGATTATTTGCGAAAAGGGTGGCGCGGGAGTTTATTCCAACGACGCGCCCTTCCAGATCCACCAGCGGCCCGCCCGAATTACCGGGATTGATGGCGGCGTCAGTTTGTATCCAGTTATTATAGATGCCGGTTTTTTCGCCGGAGGGGAGTCGGGCATCGCCGGAAAAATATCGGTCGGTCGTGGAAACGACTCCATACGACACCGAGCGCGCCAGGGCAAGCGGCGAGCCCATGGCGAGGACGTACTGCCCCACCTGAAGCGAGTCGGAATCACCAAACTCAGCGATAGCCAGCGGTCCGTTATATTCGGATAGGTCAAGCTTGATAACGGCGATATCGGTCAGAGGGTCGCCGCCAATCAGTTCGGCCTTGACCTGCTCTCTGTCGTACATGGTGCAGATAATCCGTTCGGCTTTCCCGGCTACATGAAAATTGGTGACGACATAGCCGTCTTTATGAAATACGACACCGGAACCGACGATCGATTGTTTACGGAGTTTACCGGTGCGGTAATCGGTTATCACCGGCTGAATATGGACCAGAGCGGGCAGCACTTTATCCCGGGCGCGGTAGATATTTTCCTGCAGGGGAAGGACCTGCCCGACGCTGCTCAACGCCGGAGTTATTAACAATAATATCAGCAAAATCAGTTTTTTCATTATTACCTCATTTAAGGCGTTAACCTCGTTCTTATAACATTATATCGTCGATTTCGTTTCAGGAGAATATAAAAGTTTTGCTCCGACGGCAAGTGTTTATTTTGCACGAGGTTGGGGGTGCAGGTGGCCGGTCTAATCTCTCAGGGAAATTACATTCAGGCAGATGCCGTTTATATCGCCGAAAAATTGGGGCAGGGAGCAGACATTGTTATTGTCTTTGTGAAATAGCCCCGCAATAAACGCCGGCTACAAAGAAATATATTTATTGTTTAACATCACCTGACAGCGGTGGGGGAGTGGGCGGTGGCGGCGGCTGGACAAAATCTTCCTTGTATTCATCAATGACAATTCTTTTGCAATCTCTGCTTCCGAATCTGGTCAATAAAATAGCGCCCATCCCGGCGGTCAGGCCGATTGACCAGACGATGATGGAAATAACCAGGAATAATGTCGAAAATCCCTGTGCAACGCCGGAGGATGATGCATAAAACAGCGAAAAAATTATCCATAACGATTCCAGGATAAGAATACCCAAAATGGTCCGGCCCAGTCTTGAGGAAAATGAGCCGCCCAACAGATGTGAGGACTTTTCGCCGATCAGTTGGCTGAGCCCGACGATTGCCAGGATAATTGCAAGTAATGTAATCAAAGGCAATGCCAAAACGGCTACGGGAATACCGACTATGGTCAGGCAAAGCAGCCCGAAAAACGGCCCGTAGGCAATCCAGATTAAAAATCCGACGAAAAATGATTTAAGGAAACTTACCTGCAGGCAGGTTTTTATTCTTTCAATCGGTCGCCCGGCTATGGCCGCCGTCATAAGGCCGGCAAATAACAGACAGATAAGAATAATCAAATTTACGTGGAGGGCGGTATACGAATAATCTCGAACCAGCTCGATTTCAGGAATTGTCGGCATCGCCGTTTCAAAGCGACGACCGCCAATGTAACCGCCGCGCATCTTTTCGATTTTCGGCGCACGGGCATCACCCATAATCCGACCGGTCGATGTAACGGTTATTTTCTTATAGGATGTGACGTCGCCCTGCACCATACCCTTGACCGTAACCGGCCCGACGGCGACGATAGATCCGTTTACTTTTTCATCAACCTCGACGGTAACGGCCCCGAATTTCAGCCCGGCGAGTATACGAGGCGTGATATAAAGTCCCTCATCAGGCTGGATAATGAGTTCCGGATTGGTGTTATCTTCCGCCCGGGTGGGAGTTTCTTCGCGCCGACGGAAAGTGGTTTTCGTGCTTTGTCGGCCGGTATCCCCTTTGACGAATTCGTCGCGGCTGAAATCGTATTCCCATTCTACATCGGAGCTGTCGACCGCATAGGTTCCTTCCGGTGTCACATGAATTTCGGTGAAAATGGTATCCTTATGGGCCGAATCGGACAGGACGGCAGCCGGCGTATTGACTTCCGCTTTTTCTTCCGCGCTGTATCCCGGACGGAAAATAAGAAGACCGGTGATTAATATCAGCGCCGGGGAGATGTTCAATATTTTGATAATATACTTCATAATTTCATCAATACTGCCTGATGGTAATATCTCCCGAAGTGGATATAAGAGATATCTTCGGGCCGTCGGCTCCGAAAGTTCCGATCATCTTTTTCTCCGACAGCGTCTTAATCGACATTGGCATTTCGGTTTTAATTTTCCCCGAAACCGATTCCAGATTTACCGTTCCCGATGATAATTCCGGAATGGCAAAAATAATATTTCCCGAAGATGTTTTTATAAAGGAATCTTTGTCCGAATACAACTCGGTTTTGACCGTTACGCTTCCGGTATAGGTAGTGATATCCACGGCGCCCGCTCCCTGTTCAACCTGTATATCTCCCGACGAAGACTTGATTCTCAAATCGCCGTTGATCGATTTTAGATCGACTTCGCCCGAAGTCTGCGAAATAATCAGGGGACCCGAGATATACGCTCCCGTTTTATCACCTGATGTGGAATGGATTTCCATCGCGCCGGTAATCGAATGGAGTTTCATATTCGACCCACCGGATGAGATATTTATTTTCCCTTTCAGATCCGAGAGATCGATATCTCCGGCAGTGCATTCGATTTCCACATCGCCGGTCAGATCTTCAATCGAAATTTTATCCGGCGAACCCATCACGGTGGCATTACCGGTAACTCCGGAAATGGTTACAGAGCCCACAGTGTTGTCGATATCGACGCTGCATTCATTGGGCACTGTAATATCGAAATCAACATCCCCGAATGAGTCTTCACCTGAGCCCAGAAGTTTCTCCCAGAAAGAACTGGCTCGTCCCGATAACCTCAAATAATTGGTTTGCAGCATAATTCGGCGATTCTGACGTTTGGCTTTTATTTCGATATGGTCGGCGATTTTTTCGGCCTCCTCCTGATCGGCGGCCCGAACATTTTTGACGGCGTTGATGGTAAGCGTGCTGACGGGAGCGCCGGTGATGGTTATATCACCGTATGAATTGTAGACGACCAGCTCGACCTCGCCGGGCATCTCGATGTTCTTCTGATAATCAAACCGGTACAATTTTGCAGAAACACCGGATGCGGCGATAATCAGCATCGTCATTAAATAAAAAGTGTTTCTTTTCATCACCTGCACCCCGCGAATCCTTAAAACGGTCGAAGTTTCTTCTTTAACAATTCCCGGGCCCTGAAAATCCGGGCTTTGACAGTACCCAGGGGTATATCCAGAACTTCGGCAATCTCCTCGTACGATTTATTATCTTTGTGCCGATAGACAATCACCACTCGATACTTCTCCGGAAGCGAATTGATAGCTTCATTTATGGAAATTCTCTTCTCCCGTTCCTCGAGATCCCGCTCGGGATTGTATGAATTGTCGGGGACCTCGATTTCTATCTGGCCGTCGGCTGTCTCGGCCGGAGTATCGAGCGAGAGGGTTTTAATCTTTTTCTTGCGCAGATAATCGATCGCGCAGTTGGCTCCGATTCGGTATAACCAGGTGGAGAATTTATATTCCGCGCGATAAGTCGCCAGTGAAGCAAAAGCTTTCATAAACGTCTCCTGTACCAAATCGGCCGTAGCTTCCTGATCCCGGACAATCTTAAAGATTATATGAAAGATTGCCGGACGATGCCGATTCATCAGCGTCCGGTAAGCTTCCTGGTCTCCGGAGAGGGCGCCGACAATTAATTTCTTGTCCAACTCAGGCAATCAGACCTTTCAGTACAGATTACGTTTTTACCCAATTGGCAGTTTCACCCATACGCCCTGATAATAAGAAATAAAAATCGAATAAGCAATAGAATATGGGACGGGATGGCCATATCAGCTTGTGGCGTAAGGTGTTTCAGGATAGTTCAAAATCTGAACGACTTTCGGGCCGGATAAAAGTGTGTTCTATTCGGCCTTGAATATCTCGACATATTCGTCATTATAGCAAGTCGGTAATTTAATGGGGGTGTTGGGGAAATATTTTTTCTCGATCGGGCCGTAGAAGATGTAATCGACATTTTTCGGAACGCTTCCTATCTTATATAACTTCAGGAGGTCATCATAGCGTTGATGCCATTGCAGCCCGAGATGAGATACATGGCCGATATAACCCAGATAAACCGGGCGGTCCTGCATTATCAGGCCAAGATTATTTTCGTCGGCGGTCAAAGCCATAAATACGCTGTTCTGAGCGGTATTTTCTTTTATCCAGTTAACTGCTTTTTCTATTCTGGAATCGTACCTTGGGTAGTAATGCCGGCTGTCAGGATTATATTTATCGTAGGAAGAGATTAAAAAACCAATAAAAAGCACGCAAATAAACAGATAAACAAGCGATTCGGCTCCGGGGAATTTAATCTCGCCGTCGGCCAGCAATAGCGCCCCGGCAAAATAAATCATAAAGACCGGGAAAAACGGATTATAATGGATTAGCGAACCGAAAATGACTGATATAATCATCAGGATGGTCATCGCTTTGTGCCGGCAGATAAAAGCTAAAATCAGAAAGGGAGCGGCATGTTTGATAATCTCGACCGGATTAAATCCGTAAGATTCGCTTAATATAAAATAGACCGGTTTTTCTACGGCTTCGGAGGAGACAATCAATGAGGCCAGCAGCAATCCCAAAAGAGATGATATGAAAATAAGCAGGTTTTCACGATCGCGATGGAGTAGCAGCGTAACGCCCAGATAAATACCGAAAATGAGCATCAGGTATCCGTTGAGCAGGCCCGCGATAAAAACAGAAAGCAGCCTGAGAGAGAGTTGTTTTTCGAATAGTACAACGGTGATAAGAATGAAGAAAGGAACATGCGTAAAGCCGCGCGCGATAAAATCGACGCCGACGGCATTTATACTGACGAATAGAGATGATGAGGCGAATAAGATAATCAGCGGGAGGCCGTATCGACGCGGGAAGTACTTTTTAAGAAGCAGGCCGAACAACACCAAATATATTACATTCAAAATTCTGATGCTGTTATATGGATTAAATATTTTGGCCAGTACCGCGGCCGGATAGTACTGCAAAAACGGCTGCGTGAGTTTAACGCCCGCAAATGCCGGATTCTCGGGCGGAAAACTGTTCAGCAACATATTAACAATTGCCCCGTAGTAAAGAAAGTCGACGTCGGCGGGGGCATCAAAAACGAATCGTTTATCATCGGGATTATACGTCCCGATTAAAAACTGCCCGACGAGATAAATAACCAAAATAAACAGAAATATAATCAGATTTATATCGAATTTTTTCATATCTGTGGGGAATAAAGAATGTTGATTGTCTTAGCGCAATAATATTCCGATAGAGAATATAGAAAGGCATTACCAATGTACTGAGTACGTTTTATCGCCTAAGCAGAGGAACGTTCGCAAGAAATCACCACAATTTACAACTCACAATTTTCCTCCTTATATATTGATATTGCGTAAATATTGTACCTACTCTATCTTCTCCATGATTGTATCTCCTTCATTAGCATTTACTCTAATAATTGTAGGAGCTTGTTCGGTAGGCGGCGGAGGAAAATCCTGGGGAAGACGGTCGTCCGGTATTAAATCAAGTCCATCAGTGCTAATATATCTAAGAGTGCCATCATTATTAAAGATAAATGAACAATGAATTCTTTGAAAATTTGCTATTCTCTCCTTAATAGAGGACCCCATGGAAAATTCGATATTGATACCATTTACAGCTCTTACTTTCTCCGGAATAAATCCCAATTCGAGCTTGACATTCTGACCCATTGAGATTGGATAATCGATTCTTGATGGAATTTTCATGAATGAAATACTATTTCCTATAAGACGAATGTCACAACCGCCAACTATATCTTTTATAGCCTTAAGATTAAGATAAATCGTAGAACTATCACCCGTTTTAGGAATTGGTTTTATTATGAGATTGTATTTAAATAATTCGTTATCATAGGGGCCGAGATACTGGGATATATAGACTGAATCCTTATCAAAGAAAAAAACTCTGGACTTGGAAAGATTACCCTCGTGGTCGCCCGGAACACCTAAATCTATTAATTGCCCATCCTCATTTATACACCAGTAGAAGGATATGCCATTTTTTATTTGGCCAAATTGATGCGCTTTTGCAGACGGCTGCCAGTAAATATCCATGTCCCACTTGCTAGATAAATTAGGAATAAATTCAATATATCCGCCGAAAATATCGCCTTCTTTATGAGGTCCCGGCCAGTAAAAGATGGTATCGCTTAAAAGCCTGATGGTGCCATGAAGATAATTTAGCTTAATAATCCAATCTTCGTCGAAATTGGGTACGTCCCCTCTGACAGCAGTTAAATTGAAATGGACTCTCGTCTGCTGTAAGGCGGCAGGAAGTTGCTCAAAATCAAAGCTGCCTGTAAATACTCTGACCCCTCCAAAGCGATTGTGATATATCTTCGAAGCATCAAAATCAAAATGTCGCCTAATTTGCGCATCGGCGCCAACTACGCAAATAGCGACTAAAATAGCGATTAAAGCTGTTTTCATAATTAATTCCCTTATTTTAAAAGCATCATTTTTTCGGCTACCTTATCCTTCCTGCTGTTTATTCTATAAAAATATACACCTGACGCAAGATTTTTTAATGACTTATCTTTAAAAAAAAGTAGCCTAACCGCTCTGCGGTGGATTTATTGCCGTCACAATTCTATCTGTAATCTGTTATTATAACCGTGTCCGGCACATGTCCACATCTGCCGCGCACGATTATTTTTTACGA
>CAYXTW010000063.1:0-18055 GCA_964467955.1 uncultured Ignavibacteriaceae bacterium
CGAATCCCTGCCTCTCCGCTTAATTGGTATATTCCGGTCACATCCTTTACAGTTAGTTAAAATATATTATAATAAAGTCGATAAAGCTATGTGGCGAATTTGTGACAAGTTGAAACAGGTTTTGACGGCTAACAATTATAACTTACATCTCGGCTTTATTCTATTCCAATTCCTGCTTATCAGGATTATTCAAATGATTCTCGTAGTCAACCGCTTGTTCGATTCCAAAACCAAATAGCTCCGGATTCTGATAGCGTCCCTGTTTTGTGGCGTCTTTTGCCACCTCGACATCCATTGATTGTGCTTTGGCGAAAGCATCCTGGCGAATTCCAGTTACCTGCCAGGAGACTTTGACATACGGTTTATCGGTTTTAATTGAAAAAACATTTCCCTTGATTTCTTCACTAATTATGGCCTGAGCGAATGTACCAATAGCTGTTAACTGATATCTGAAATCAGAATTGAGGGATTCAAAATAATCTGGAAGCATGACTGTTGCTTCGCCATTGAGATCAGTAGTGACATTACCGTTATAGATATTCATCATATCAGGAGAAGACACATCAGAGTGCTGGAGATACATATGCTCGGGATCATCCGGATGATCAATTCTATATCCTCCGCCGGCTTTGGTATTTGTTCCGGTTGAATGAAGATTGCCGTAACAGTATACGCCATAATTATAGTTGGATGCTCCTGCAGTACCGTATACACCATATCGGGCAGTAAGAAGTTGAGTGGCGCTACCATATACTCCATAATTATATGCTCCACCAGCTGCCGAACCGTAAATACCTTGGGAAAAACCTTCATTTAATGAATCGGTCGCTGTATAAGTGATTCCGCACACTCCACATCTATGCTCCGCATTGGACCATACCCAGGATCTTACACCGTATGTATATATACCTGGTATCAATGCCGACGATGTATGTTCTACATGAGTATAATTTCCTATTAAATTGCCATCTCCTGAATTCTCGAGCCTTGTATAAATTCCATAACGGCCGTCCGCTGAATTATAGTATCGATTAATCCGCATCAATGTGGTATTGCTAGGAGTTTCCAGTCTACCTATACTAATACCATTTTCATCAATAACCATAGTGCTGTCATAAAAAATGGTTTTACCTAAGCCCCCATGATTTCGCGTAAACTTGACTGAGTCATTGAACTGGAATAAATCATTACTGAAATTTGGTGCATAGTAATAGTTGTTGTTATACCAAGTCGCGGCGGTACCGAGGATCTTGTTATTGAGAATATTGGCCGATGGATTAATATCATCATTTGTTATGGTCTCGTCTTCAATTTCATCAGAAGTGACGGCATCGGTTGCAATCTCACTGGCACCAACCGCGTTGGCTGCAATTTCGCTGGGACCGACGGCATTATCGGCTATCTCATCTGAACGCACTGCATTAGCCGCAATTTCGGGATAATTTACTGCATCGGTTGCTATTTCACTGGCGCCGACCGCTCCAGTGGCTATTTCATAATCGGTTACCGCATTCTGGGCGATTTTGGGCTGAGTAATCGCATTATCGGCAATATGGGTAGCATATATAACCCCATCAGCAATCTCACTCGCTCCGACTGCGTTATTATCAATTTCACTGGCACCGACAGCATTGGGCGCAATAGCATCGGATTGGACCGAGTTTGTAGCCATATGGCTCGCATTTATTGCCCCGGTACCAACCGACAAAGTAATATCACCGGATGTTCCACCGCCGGTCAATCCGCTTCCTGCAGTAACTGACGTTATATCACCGTTTCCGACCGCGCCAGGCTCCCATTCCATTACAGAGTTATTCCAGATAATAGTTTCGCCATCGGCAGCGCCTCCACTACCCAAATCAACCAGATCAATACCGCCATCCTGTATATGGTATGTATTTATGGCGTTATTGGCTATTTTGTTTTGAGTTACGGACAAATCGGCAATGCTTATGGCATATTCAGTAGTATCTGATTTCAGCGCCTTAAATGTATAGGCCGATGTAGCAAACGAAGTCCGTCTGCTGATTTCAGGATCGGACCCAACTGTAATACCAAGGTATCTATTGGGCGAATCAAAAATATTATCGGGTAGCGGCGTATTGGATCCAAGCAAATAGTTGAATAAACCATCGATGACCGAAACGTCATGAAATCCTGATGACCAAAGAGAATCGTTCCCATCTTCAGAACCGTAAATGATAAATTTCATTTGATAATCATTATCTTCCACTGGAGTTCCATCCGGGGTAGTCAGCCGCCCTTGGTAATTAATGACATTGGGAACTTCCGCACTGATTGAAATCGCAAAGATAATCAATGCAGTAACCATTAATACGACCCGAGGTATTTGTAACCTGACCATATTATCCTCCAAATATTTGTAATTAGTTCATCATTTGACATGCAATTACTTTAATATCGGTAAAAAGCCTGATTTTGCAAGGATTTTCCGGCATAAGATGATAATCGCATCATACAGTCATCCACTTCATGCAAATATGAATCTAAAAAAATTAGATATAGTCTGGCACCTTCCCGTGCGCTATTTGTGCCCCGAAAAATTTAAAAACCTTTAAAGCAGATTAAAAACAATCAAAATGGATCAAAAATCTAAGATTTATAAGACACAAATTTAAAACGTAATTTGTTGGCATATAGAAGGTTATGAAAACCATGCTCCAATAGTCCTCCCTCCTCCAAATTATTGTATCGCAAACGGCAGCTTCCTCACCCGCTTTCTTGGCGTTCTTTTTTCTATATTTACTATGCGTAATTAATGAACATAAAGCTCGTTATAAAATCCCCCTCATCTCTACCCTTCTCGTCCTCCTCCCATCCGCCGCCCTGTCCTTGAACACTGTGGAGAAGTTGCCGTTTGCGAAGTAATATTCCACGAATAAAAGGGCCGGTATGCCAGCCCCTAAATAGTCAGGAAATTCTCAATGTATTAGTCGATTATTCCTGCAAATAGCACGGTTCTTCGCCGCCCAGATACAAGTAAGTGATTAGATATGTAATATCAAAAATATTAACAACCAGATCGCAGTTGGCATCAGCGGCATTGACTGGCCAAGGTGCAGGGCCTTCCAGATATAAATTGGATATAATAAACGTAATGTCGAATATATTCACAGTTTCATCACGATTGGCATCGCCGTTTATATAATGCCAATTCTCCTCCACTTCGTAATTATACTCGTCGCTATCCCCCTCCGGCGGTAAACCCCGGTCAATAACTGTCATTGATTCTTCGGAGCCATCAATCCTGACGCCAACCGCGTACGTTGTTCGCTTAGCCGCTCCAGTTTCGGTGATAACACTAGCTATGTAAGTACCGCTCTTCGGATATGGAATTTTAATTGAATCATTCGCCGCCTCGGTATACGTCGCCGGGAATAAAGTCTGGGAAAGGACATCGTCAGCATCGCGTCCTATATAATACCCTTCCGGATCGGTTACCCAGAGGCTGATAACATTCGCCCTCCCCGTCGTATAGCCGACAATAGTAAGCGGACCAGGATCAATGGTATCATTTTGACAGAATTCCGATGTATTACCGAGAGTATCCGTCGCAGTTGCGGTAATGATTGATAATTGTTTTACGGTATGAGGAAATGTGTAATTAAAATCTCCATCCTCATCGCAGGTGGCCGAGCCAATATAACTGTAGGCTTCACCATGTTCTGATGGATCGGCGGGTCTTGTACTATCGCCAGCCGGGTGTGCCTCGAAAAACTCAATAACGGCGCTATTGGCAGCAGTACCGTACGTTGTAAAAGAACTATCGATATCCAAATAAACCACCGAATCAAATTCAGGAAAATTGAGAAGATCATTGGGGCCATTGTCAGTATCTCCTGAATCATTAGCGGTCACGCCGTCATCGCTAAGGTCAATACCTAGCAGTCCATTGCCGTAAATAATATTATTCGTTATTGTATTTCCAGTTGAGGTTGCTCCGATAATTTCAATTCCATTACCGGAAAAACCCGTGATAGTAAGGCCTTCAATATAATTGCTCGAGCTGTTTATAACCAGGCCGCTGCCAGGCGACCTGGCGGGACCGTTAATAATAACCGTATGCGCTCCACCCGGTGCCGATGAACCCTGAATAATAGTGCTATCATCAGTCAGCGCGGGAAGGGGATCAATTATTTGAATTGTATCTGAATCTAAAAATATAATTGTGTCTGTCCCAATCCGCGAATTGGCCAAGCTGATGGCCCAATAAAAACTCCCCGGGCCCGAATCAAAATAGTTTATCACCTGTATTTCAGAATCACAACTGTCTCCGATTCCGTCCTGATCGCCATCTGCCTGTCCTGGATTGTAAACGCCGGGGCAATTATCGCATGAGTCACCCCAGTTATCAGCGTCGAAATTTTCCTGATTAGGATTGTATATTTCAGGACAATTATCACAGGAGTTGCCGATACTATCCTCATCCGAGTCGACCTGTTCCGGATTATAAATATCGGGACAATTATCACAGGCATTACCAAGACTGTCGGAATCGCTATTTTCCTGATCGGGATTGTATATCTCAGGACAATTATCATAAACATCGCAAAATCCATCACCATCGCTATCAATACAGATTAGTGTCCAGCAATACGGACCGTTGAAATCGGGTGACGGCGGCTCAAACAACCAATCGTAAGTTTCAGTTCGACCGTCTATTGAGTCGATACAAAACGTACCCGTATCGTTGATCCGAAAACTAAATTGTATGTAAAGCTGTTCACCAAGATTAAAAGGCCAACCGGCATTTAATCCGATCCCGGTGATACTTATTGAATCCGGTAAATTCCCATCATAACTCCATCCCAAAATTTCAAAATAGATATCCCAAAATTCATCAAATCCATTCAGTAGCGTAATATTGTTGGTGGGACCTTCACCACCAACATCAATATGGGTTATATTCTGTATGCTATTATCAGTACTGAAAAACGCAAAAGGAGTACTATAAGCCACGCGATAACCGTTTTCTATCTCAAGACTATCATCATTATTCATATAAACATCAACCGTAAAATCGGTGTTGGCCAAGATTGAATCCAAACCTATTTGAGGTGCTGCATCAGCTCTGATTGTCATTGCGTCGGCTTTAAAAAATAGTAAACATATAGCGATAGTTGCCCAAGTTTTGTATAATTTTATTTTCATCGAATGTTCCTCCTTTCAGACATATTCCATTAAGAGCCTGAAATACATTGTTATCTATTGGACCATAATTTGTTTCCAAGAAGGAATCTCAGAGTTTCGCCTTTTTCCAAAAATTAGAAAAACCTCCCAGCTGAAATATTTAATAGCCGATTTAAATTGTATATTAAGAATACCAAAAAAAGTCTCTTTCGTCAAGCCCTAAATCCCCATCCCCCTCACATCCACTTTCCTCATTCTCCTCCCATCGGTCGCTCGGTCCTCAATCCATTTATCAATATCATTTTGCCTGTACCGGAAAGATTTTTGATCTTCACATACGGAATAAATCCCTCATGTGTCCACTGATAGATGGTGGACGGCTGAACACCGAGATACTCGGCGATTTCTTGTGGAGTCAGGAGTTTATTCATTTTTCGCCATTATTTTTGACCGCTAAAATTCCCTGTAACCGATATTCTTTCAATAAATTCCAGCGACACAAAGTAGGTAGTAGGTGAAGAGTGAAGAGTAAGAAGTGAAGAGTGGTTAGTTAAAGGTACAAGATTCTTCCTTTTCTTTAAATTAAAAGAAAGGAAAGAGCGAGCCAATAAAAGCGAGCGCCTTTTCGTCTTTTTTCGTTTTTTCAAAAATTTGCTGATTTTACTTTTCATCAGAAATTACCTTCAAGATTGAATCAACGACCGAATATTGCAAACTGTCGGCCATCAGTTTGCCATTGGAGTGTTTCCGTTTCGTGTTTTGAACAAGGACAATGTACTTTTTATTAAGGAAGTTTTTCCTGGCAAGTCTTTGGCCTTTTGCACGCGGTCCGCCATTAACCAGCACCCATTGTTGGTAATACTTGTGTTTAGGCGTTATAGTCCGTTCGGGGTAATTACAGGCCATAAACAATTCAGTATCATCTGTCCGGTTCATGTTCCGCATTTTCAAATGCCGGAAATCCAGGAAATCACGACCGATCTGGATATATATCAACAGTGGCGCTTTCCACATATCTGATTTCAAAGTGGATTTAGAATCTACTCTCATGTCGGAGCCACCCGGGAGCTAATAACGTGCGATACTATGAGTCTAAATTGATTGTCAATATTTTTGGCATTACCGGCCCGATGTCTTTCCTTGATCTAAGCGGTTCGCCCCCGGTGACTTGCGAGGAATGGTTGACGAATTGTGATGCTCCATTAAGGGAATAATCGTCGATAAAGCGATGAATCCGGAAGGCCCCGCTAATAAACGGGGTCTTTCTATTTTATCTTAATTTCCAATATGTGATAATAAAATGATTGCCGGACGGAGGATATTTATATTATATTTCTTTTCAAAGCGCGCTAAATTGTCAGGGAAAGGAGCAAACATGAGAAAACGTGCTATCTATTTGGGCACCGCAGTTGTTCTTCTGGCGTGTCTTGGCCTGGTCGCTCAAGATGAGAAGCCGTGGTTTGATATGAAAAACTGCGAATTCTGCAGCAACCTGTGTAAAGATCCCCACTTGTTGGAGAATATGACCTGGAATCATTATGATATTTCCAACGGGCTGATGAGCATAACGACCGTCAAGCCGGAATACCGTGAATCGTATCTGGAAGCCCAAAAGGCGATGCAAGCCCTGGGCGAGGAGATGATGGCGGGGAAGAAAGAGGTCAAGATGTGCGGGATGTGCGAAAATTACGGCAAACTATCAGGGCTTGGCGCCAAAGTCGAAGTGATTAATGCCAAGGAAGGCGATGTTGTTCTGATGACATCCGATAATCCCGAAGTCGTAAAATTGATTCATGAGCATGGCCAGCGGACACGTGAGGAGATGGCCAAAATGGAGTCGATGGAGAAGGAATAAATTTCGATTATAACAATACGCGGCAGATTTTTTGTCTGCCGCGTATACTATTTCATTGATTCTTCACTGAACATTAAAGGATACACTTCTTAGCGATTGTGCCGAGCCATTATGTCTTTTGGCCGAAATAAGGTACGAATGCTGTCCGGACCATAAGGTCGTTCCATTGAATGCAATAGATAAAATTATCTTTTACGAAAATATAATCTCGGCGTGAATGTTAACGTCCCGGAATTATTACACATTTAACTTGTTATATTTTGTTGCCTTAGCAGAATTAACAAAATCGAAAGGTATAAACAGCGATTATTTATCCGTTCTACCTTTCTTCACCCGGACATTGGGGAGAGGGACCATCCAAATATAAATAAGTAATAAGATATGTAACGTCGAAAATGTTGAAATTGAAATCGGCGTTGGGATCGCCGGCATCCGGCGGAAGCGGCTCCGGCCCATCCCGATACAGATAAGAGATCATATACGTGACATCAAATATATTTAATTCAGCATCGGCGTTCGCATCACCGCACAGATATGGCGGATTGGCAAACTCCCAGCAATAAGGGCCGCCGAAATCGGGCGAAGGATCATCCCAGAGCCAGTCATTGACCGGATCGATATAGGCCGAGTCGATGCAGAATGTCCTCGGCAAATCATGCACTTTTACCGTTCTGAAGGCAAATTCATAGACGTTTAACCATCCGGTATCCGGCAGCCAGCCGGATGTCGAGGCGGCGGCATGGCAAAAAGTATCAGGAAGAACGCCATCCCAGCCGAATTCAAGATACTCATTGGCGACATTCCAATCGACAGCAACCTCCGACCAGTGATCGATAAGCGACCCGGTCGAAAGGTGACCGCCAATATTCCGGTGAATTACATTGGTCATATCACCGCCGGGGCTGAAAAAATATAGCGGCAGACTAAAGCCGTATCGAGTGTCGCCATCGTTGGTCATCAACAGCCAGAGTGTAAAATCACCCGGCATATAAAATGTATCGGGGCCGCTATTCCACTCATTGCCTTCGATTACCGGCAGGAAATCAACGGTCGCTGACGAAGGCAAGCACAGGGAGATCAAGAGTGCCGCTGTATATAATATTGTCATTTTATTCATCTGGCATTCCTTTGGCTAACCGAGCAAAGTAATGGGGGAGAAGTATCATATGTCACTCCCTTCTTTCGTAATCAATATAGTCATATCATCGTCAGTGTCAAGAAGTTCTTAAGCCATTCAGGGCTGTAAATAAGCGTCTTTGGATGATATTTTTGGTTGACCGGGGATTTAGAAGCGGTTAAATATACAGCATGAGAAAGATTCATAAATCCGTACTTTTATTTCTGGCGATATTCTGTCTTCCGCTCTTCGCAATCCCTGGCCAGGAGGGTGAGGACCAGCCTGCTGAAAAATCAGGGAAAAAGATAACGGACAAAACAATTTGCATCACTTTCGATAATCTTCCCGCCGAACGCAATTATTCGCATGAAGAAAGAAAACAGATAAACGAGGAAATCTTAGCGGCCCTGAAAAAACACAATGTCACCGCGGCCGGATTCGTTATCGGCGATAATGTCGAAGGTGACTGGAAAATCCTGGTCGATTGGCTGGAGACCAAGCAGACGCTCGGTTTTATGACCAGTTCCGGGCAGGACGTGGATAATGTCCCGGTCGAAATTTTCCTGGCCGATATTACCAAGGGCAAAGAAGTGATGGAGGATATTGTTCAGTCGTACGGGCAAAAAGGGCGGTATTTTCGTTTTCCGTTTCTGCATTACGGTGAAACGCCCGAGGTAAAAAACAAAGTCGAGAAATTTTTGAAGGATTACAAAATCAGTATTGCCCACGCCACGGTCGTTACCGAAGATTTTGTTTACAATCTATCGCTCGAGAAAATAATTAACAGCAATGATAGCCTGAAGTTTCTGGAGCTTCGGGATGAATATATTGCCCATATACTGGAACGTCTCGGTTATTATGAATCGCTCGCACTCGAAATCTTTGATCGACCGATTAGACATATTTTGCAGCTGCGCGCCAATCGTCTTAATGCCATGTTTCTTGATGATATTCTGACAACTATTGAAGACAAGGGATACCGGTTCATTTCTTTAAATTATGCTTTGAAAGACAGGGCTTATCAGCGTCCGGATGCCTATTATGGCAGCCGGGGGGTCTCTTTTCTGGAAAGAATTAAATATTCCGACCCGGATCTGCTGCCGGCGACGGAGTGAAATCTTCAAATTATTCGGATATGAAAAAGTGCCAGATATATTGCCGGATTTGGTGAATTTTTTCACAATATACTCTTGACTTCGGGCAAAAATACGTAATATATTAGGATGATGCTAATGACGCAGGCGAAAAAGGAATATTCTCTGGTGACAGAAAGGTCAAAATTCCGCTATCCCTCGTTTTCAAGGCCGATTATAGCTATTTTGGGCGGTTTTGGCAGCGGTAAAACCGAGGTTTCGGTGAATCTTGCCAAATATCTGGCGTCGACCGGGGATGAATCAGTCGCGATTGTCGATTTCGATCTGGTAAACCCGTATTTCCGTTCCCGTGAGGCGATTAAGGAAATGGAATCGCTGGGGATTCGGGTTATCGCGCCGCGGGGTGAGAATTATTACTCAGAACTGCCGATTCTTTTGCCGGAGGTGAAAGGCGCCATTGAAAACAGGGATGGAATCGTTATTCTTGACATCGGCGGCGATGCCCAGGGAACAAAGGCGCTCGGCTCTATTTCGGAAGTTTTTCAACCCGATACTTATGATATGCTGATGGTTCTAAACAGCCGTCGACCGCAGACTTCCGACGTCGATCGGTGTATAAAAACTATGCAGCGGATTGAGATAACTGCCGGATTAAAATTCAGCGGTCTTATTTCCAACAGCCACATGATTGATGAAACTGACGCCGATGTTATTCACGAGGGATACAATCTGGCGATAGATGTCAGCCGCGTAAGCGGTTTGCCGCTTGTATTTGTCAGCGCCAAGAATGAAGCCCTGGAACTTGTGAATGCCAAGGATTTTGAATGTCCGGTGCTGCCGCTCACGCGATCGATGTTAAAACCGTGGGAGCGTCAGACCGGTAAGAATAAAATATAGCATGAAAGCAACAAAATAGATCATGCCGGGAATTAAAATAGATAAAGTGTACTGCAAAGGATGTGAGTTGTGTGTCCATGCCTGCCCGATGCAAATTATTTCCATGTCGAAGGAGATAAATGTCAAGGGATATTTCATAGCGCATGTGCATGAGCCGTCGAAGTGCATCGGATGCAGAATTTGTGCTATTATCTGCCCGGATGTAGCGATTGAAGTTAAGACGCACGGGACTACTTTTGCCCTGTTTGATTATTGATCGGGATAGATACGATGGCTAAGAAATTAATGAAAGGTAATGAGGCGATCGGCGAGGCGGCCGTCTGTGCCGGAGTGAAGCACTATTTCGCCTATCCGATTACGCCTCAAAGCGAAGTGGCCGAATATCTGTGCTGGCGGCTTCCCGAAGTCGGCGGCGTATTTGTCCAGGCCGAATCGGAGGTGGCGGTCGGCAATATGCTGTTTGGCGCCGCTTCGACCGGCAAGCGTGTTTTTACGACATCTTCCAGCCCCGGAATCAGTCTTATGCAGGAAGCTATCTCGTATATGGCCGGAGCCCATTTGCCGGCAGTACTCGTCAATATTATTCGAGGCGGTCCCGGATTGGGGGGCATTTTGCCGGCGCAATCCGATTATTTTCAGGCGACCCGCGGCGGCGGCCATGGCGATTACCGGACTATCGTTCTGGCCCCGGCGTCGGTGCAGGAGGCGGTCGATTTGATGATTCTGGCCTTCGACCTGGCCGATAAATATCGGACGCCGGTGATGCTAATCGGCGATGGGATGATCGGACAGATGATGGAGTCGGTTGAATTTCCTGAAGAACGCCGCGAGCCCAACAATCCCGATGAAAGCGACTGGGCGTTAAATGGTGCAAAAAATCGCGAACCGCGCATCATAAAATCGCTTTTTCTGGATCCCCAGGAGCTCGAGGATAACTGTCTGAAGCTGGAGGCCAAATATAAAGAGATAAAAGAAAAAGAAGTGCGGCACGAACTGTATAATGTCAGCGATAAAAACCGGATTTTGATTATCGGATACGGAACAATGTCTCGTATTTGCCAGACGGCCATCGATGAACTGGAGGAGGAAGGCATCAGTGTCGGTTTATTCCGCCCGGTCAGTTTGTTTCCGTTTCCAGAAAAGGAATTGCATAAGGAAGTCGCCAAAAAAAATATAAAAACGGTTCTGACAATCGAGATGAGTACCGGGCAGATGGTGGAAGATGTGAAGTTAAGTGTTTTAGGGATTAAGCCGGTGGAGTTTTTCGGCAGGACCGGCGGGATTGTGCCATCACCGGATGAAGTCAAAGAGAAAGTACGGGAGCTTCTGTGATATTAAGTGCTATTAATGAAGGCTGGTGTTGACAAAATGTCGGATGAAACGACAATTTTCAAAAGACCGGAATCGCTGAGTGATAAAATCACTCACTACTGTCCCGGTTGTACGCATGGTGTGATTCACCGTCTGGTGGCCGAGTCGCTTGATGAACTGGGTCTTCGGGAACGTGCGGTCGGTGTGGCGCCGGTCGGTTGCTCGGTTTTTATATACAATTATTTTAATTGTGATTTCATGGAAGCGGCGCATGGTCGGGCGCCGGCACTGGCGACCGGTTTCAAACGCACGCGTCCCGACATGATTGTCTTCACTTATCAGGGTGACGGCGACCTGGCCTCGATCGGAATGGGTGAGATAGTACATGCTGCCAATCGGGGCGAGAAGTTCACCACGATATTCGTCAATAATGCCATTTACGGAATGACCGGGGGACAGATGGCGCCGACGACGATGCCTAATCAAAAGACGACGACAACCCCGGCCGGGCGGGATGTTTCTCTGGCCGGATATCCGGTCCGAATGGCCGAATTACTTGCCACCCTGAAAACGCCGTCGTTTATTGCGCGGGTGGCGGTTCACACGCCGATGCATATTGTCAATGCAAAAAAAGTCATTAAAAAAGCGTTTCGGCTTCAGAAAGAAGGAAAATGTTATTCACTGGTGGAAGTGCTGTCGACCTGTCCGACCAACTGGGGAGTAACACCTTTGGCCGGGACCAAATGGGTTGAAAGCGATATGAAACCGTACTATCCGCTGGGGATTTTCAGGGATCCCGAAAGGGAGGACAGCCGATAATGCCGCAGCAACGCGAAGTCGTTTTTGCCGGTTTCGGCGGGCAGGGCATCATGACCGCCGGACAGCTTCTGGCTTACTCCGGTATGGAGGAAGGCAAACAGGTGGTCTGGATTCCTTCTTACGGCCCGGAAATGCGCGGCGGAACGGCCAATTGCACGGTGGTAATATCGGATAACCGTATCGGCTCACCGATTATTAATAATCCGATGTCGGCCTGCGTATTCAATCGTCCTTCTCTGGAGAAATTCGGTGCATCACTTAAAACCGGCGGCCTGCTGATGATTAACAGTTCTCTGATTGAAATCCGGTCGGGCAGAGATGATATAACTGAAATCCTCATTCCGGCCAACGAAATAGCAATCAAGCTGGGCAATGCCAAAGTGGCCAATATGGTGATGCTGGCGGCATACGTAGAGGCGACCGAAATTGTCAGTTTCAAAACACTGACAAAAATGCTAAAGGAAAAACTGGGAACGAGGAAAAAGGAATTGCTTGATATAAATTTAAAGGCGTTCGAAGAGGGCCGTAAGCTGGTTAAAAAAGTCGATATTTTTAAGGTCGTTTGATGGAGCATGATATAAATAAAATAAGGGAAGTCATCAGCCGCAGTCCGGCGGACCCAAGTTCATTGATTACCGTTCTTCAGGATATCCAGCGGGAGTTTCATTATTTGCCCTGCGAAGCGCTCAAAGAAACGGCCAAGGCATTGTATGTGCCGTTGAGCAAGGTCTTCAGCGCTTCGACCTTCTATAATGCATTCAGTCTGACGCCGCGGGGCGAAAATATAATTCGTGTCTGCCAGGGAACCGCCTGTCATATTCGGGGCGCCGATCAGCTTCTGGAACAACTCGAAATCGGATTGAAGATAAAGGCGGGGCAGACGACACCGGATATGAAGTACACGATTGAAATCGTAAACTGTGTCGGGGCCTGCGCCATGGCGCCGGTGATGATTGTCAATAATAAGTACCATGCCAATGTTCGCTGCGATCGGGCCATGAGACTGGTCAAAAGAGGTTAAAGTGCGGGTAGATAGTGTAGAAAAACTCGACCGGTTGCGAGACGATTACCGAAAGGCGATCGACACTCAGAAAAAGCGAATCGCGGTCTGTCTCGGTCCGGGCTGCCTGGCGATGGGCTCCGATGTCATTCTGAAAGAATTTAAAAAAGTCCTGGCGGATAAAAAAATCAAGGATGTTACGGTTGAGTCAGTCAAGAAAACCGGGTGCCATGGTTTTTGTGCGCGCGGGCCGCTGGTTGTTATAGAACCGGAAGGTATATTTTACACCAGGGTCAAGAAAAATCATGTTGCCGATATTGTCGAAAAGACGCTGATAAATGGCGAAATAATCAGCAAACTCCTTTATATTGATCCTCAAAGCAAGAAACAGATTACGGATTACAGAGAGATACCCTTTTATTCCCATCAGCAGCGTATATCGCTTCGCAATGTCGGGCAAATCGACCCCGACAGTATCGGCGATTATATTTCCAGCGGGGGTTATTCGGCGATGGCCAAAGCGCTGACTTCTATGACTTCGCAGGAAGTCATTGATGAAGTTACCAAATCGGGTCTACGCGGGCGGGGTGGCGCCGGTTTCCCGACTGGACGCAAATGGGAGACCTGTGCCGGAGTCGAATCGGATACTCGATATGTCATCTGCAATGGCGACGAAGGTGACCCCGGGGCTTTTATGGATCGCTGTATTATGGAGGGTGACCCGCATTCGGTACTGGAGGGGATGATAATCTGTGCCCATGCCATCGGTTCACGTCAGGGATATATATATGTTCGAGAAGAATACCCGCTGGCCGTAATAAATCTGCAGACGGCCATCGATGCGGCCCGTGAGTACGGTTTTCTGGGGGAAAACATACTGGGCACGGGCTTGAACTTCGATATAAAAATCAGTCGCGGCGGCGGCGCATTTGTTTGCGGTGAATCGTCGGCATTGATGAAATCGGTGGCCGGCGAAGTCGGAGAACCGCGGGCCAAATATATCCGTTCGGTTGTCAAGGGTTTGCGGGATCAACCGACGGTCCTGAACAATGTTGAATCATTCGCGACAGTCCCGGTTATTTTGAATAAAGGTGGCGAATGGTTTGCCTCGGTTGGTACTAAAAAGAGTACCGGGACCAAAGCGTTTTCTCTGGCGGGAAAGATTAACAATACCGGTTTAATCGAGGTCCCGATGGGAGTCACGCTGCGCGAGATTATTTATGACATCGGTGACGGCATTCCCAAGGGGCGTAAATTCAAGGCGGTGCAAACGGGCGGCCCGTCGGGCGGATGTCTTCCCGAAGATAAACTTGACCTTCCGGTCGATTTTGACACGCTCACGGAAGCCGGTTCGATGATGGGTTCGGGCGGTATGGTAATCATGGATGATCGCACCTGTATGGTCGAGGTGGCGCGATACTTTTTGGAATTTCTGGTCTTTGAATCGTGCGGTAAATGTGTTCCCTGCCGCGAAGGATTGTATCAGCTTTACAGGTTATGCACCAAAATCTGTGAAGGCGAGGCGACCGAGGATGATCTGGAATCAATGGAACGACTCTCAAAGACCATTCAGATCGGCTCGCTGTGCGGCCTGGGGCAGTCGGGGCCGAATCCGTTTATCAGTACGGTGAAATATTTCCGCGATGAGTACCTGGCCCATATCCGGGATAAAAAATGTCCGGGTGGTGTCTGCCGCAAGCTGATAACATACAGAATCAATGATAAGTGCACCGGTTGCCTGGCCTGTCTCGATGTTTGTCCGGTGGATGCCATAACCGGCAAGAAAAAAGAAATACATGTTATCAATACCGAAATTTGCGATCGCTGCGGCGCCTGCTACGCGGTATGCACTTTTGATGCTATCGATATCGAATGACGGGTGAGTTATGATAGATATTCAGTTAAACGGTAAAATGGTCAAAGCGGAAGAGGGGGAGATGCTGCTGTCGATTATCCGCCGGGAAGGTATCGACATTCCTGCTCTGTGTGATCATGAAGCGATCGAGCCATGCGGCGCCTGCCGTCTGTGTATGGTTGAAATAACCCGAAAAGAGTGGGAGGGCTGGAAAAAACATGTCACATCATGTCTGTATCCGGCGGAAGACGGTCTGATTGTCAACACCCATACCGAGCAGGTAATGGAAATTCGCCGCACGATTCTTGATTTGTACTTAGCGCGCTGCCCCAACTCGAAAGTGATTCAGAAACTGGCCGAGGAGCACGGTGTCGTCAAAACCAGCTTTGAAAAAATCCCCGATGCCGACAATTGCATCATGTGTTATGCCTGCACGCGGATTTGTGAGGTATTGGGTAGATCGGCTATTTCCGCGGTGTATCGCGGGCATGATAAAGTCATCGCGCCGCCTTTCGGCGAAGAACCGCCCGACTGTATCGGCTGTCTTAGTTGTGCGATGATTTGTCCGACCGATGTTATTCCCTGGCAGGACGAGAACGGTGTTCGCACTATCTGGAAAAAGAAATTCGATATGATTGCCTGCGAGAAATGCGGCAAAGAAATTATCACGCGCGATTTCGCCGATTATCTGATAAGCTCGCGTAATATTCCGGAGGATTATTTCAAAATTTGCGACGATTGCAAGCGCATCGATCTGGCCAATAAAATGGGTTCGATTATTCTTCAGGCGGAGGAGGCGGCTTTATGAATTATCGCTTCGTAGTTAATCCGTCGCTTTGCACCGGCTGCCGCACATGTGAGTTGGCCTGCGCCTTCTATCATACCAAAAACAAAAAACCGGGTCGAAGCCGAATATATCCAATCGCCCATGCGCCGGATAAATTCGTTCCGGTTACATGTTTACAATGCGACGATGCCGCCTGCGCCAGGTCATGTTGTTTCGATGCCCTGAAAAGAAATGAAATCACCGGCGCCATCGAATTGAATCTGGAAAAGTGTGTCAAGTGCCGTGCCTGTGTTGCCGCCTGTCCTTTTGGCTGCGCCTTAATTGATGAAGTCCATGATGAAATTATAAAGTGCGACCTTTGCGGCGGGAATCCCGCCTGCGCCGCTTTCTGTCCGACCAAGGCGCTGGAATATAAGAAAATCGAAGTGAAGGCTGCGCCCGCGCGTCAAACGGCGTAGGATGAATCGAATTTTATAGTCATCATTAAAATCTCTGAAGACCTGTTTTTCCCGTAAGTATTTGACATCGGTGAATCGTTATTCTATATTCAAATGTTTTGAAGAACGACTTAAATATTAAGGAGCCCGGAACGTGATGCGCTCAATTAATATAAAATTAAGGCGTACGGGTGTCCCACCGCTTGGGGCGGGACTATTTATCGCTCTAATCTTATTTGGCTCGCTTTGTTTTTTTGCAGGCTGCTCCAAAGAAAAGGAAGAAACGATTCCAAATTATAACGGCTGGTTGACGTACAGCTATAAACATTTTGTTTTTCATTATCCCGAAGATTGTTACTGGGGCAAAAGGATGGAAGAATTCTCCAACGCCTATGAGCGGTATCTGGTCGATGACTGCGAATTTCTGGCCATCAAAATTCCTGTTGACACCATTCATTTTTATATACACGATTCTCCCGAAGAGGGCAAAAAGTTGACCGGTCGTGAACTGCCCTTTCATACCGAACACCAGATTCACTGGGGCCGGCGATCACCGTTCGGACTCGAGTTGGCCCGATTTCTTATAGATAAAATGGGTATCAGAAGAACCGATTTTGATTTTTTGTATGATGGCCTGGCGGCGCTGCGGGATTATTCCAACGAGAATTATCATCATAATACGATTGCCCGGTTGAAATTGGGCAAACTAATACCGCTCGACACACTAATAAATAACGAAAGTTATGCCCGTGCGGATCCGACCTGGCGCACCGATGAATCAGCTTCGATCGTAGCGTTTATCACATACAATTACGGTATCAATAGATTCAAAATGCTCTGGCAGTCGGCGGCCTCGTTCGAGCTTTCGGTAAAGGAGCTTTTTGATATGGATTTGAAATCCTTCGAAGATGACTGGTTGAAATTTGCGGAAAACTATTTCGAGGGATTTCCGGGCGATAAGGCCGGCGAAGATTCGTCAAAAACCAAATGATACGGAGGTATAAATGGCTGACTACGAATGGCGCTCCGCCATCACCGATATAGGTCCCGGGAAAATAAAAATCCGCGGATATGATATCACACAAATTATGGAAAAGCTGTCTTTCGCCGAGGCGGTTTTTTTAATACTCAAAGGCGAACTGCCGAGCAAAGCCGAGGCCGAGATGATGCGGGCGATATTGGTGTCGTCGGTCGATCATGGCTGTTCGCCGCCGTCGGCGCTGGGCGCACGCAATGTTATCTCCGGCGGTAATCCGCTTAATGCGGCCGTCGCGGGCGGCGTTTTGGTCATCGGCGACAGTCATGGCGGGGCGATTGAGAATGCCGCCAGAATTATGCAGGAATGGGCCAAAAAAGACGGCGATGTTCAGACTCTGGCCGGTCAGTTGGTTGCCTTTATGAGCGAGAAGAAAAAACGTATGCCCGGGTTCGGGCATCGACTGCACAATGTCGATCCGCGCACGCTGAAACTTTTTGAGATTGCCGCCAGGCATAATTTTTCGGGGCGGCATATTGAATTGTGCAAAGCGATCGAGGCGGCGCTGGCGGCGAAGCTGGGCAAGCAGTTACCGATCAATGTCGATGGGGCTATTGCGGCGGTGATATCCGATATGGGCTTCGACTGGCGATTGGGTAAAGGATTCTTTATTATTTCGCGTGTCCCCGGGCTGATTGCACATGCTTACGAAGAGATGACGCGCGAAAAACCGATGCGCCAATTGGGTAACCGCAA
>CAYXTW010000064.1:0-17659 GCA_964467955.1 uncultured Ignavibacteriaceae bacterium
CGAAATTGTTTAATTCTGTCAACCTGTTTTACGAATCTTTTTTGTCCGGTATTTTGCACTCAATGGTTAGATTTGACAGAGAATTTGTTCCTAGATATCGTGGATTTGCCTCCACACATTTATCTTGACACGATTATGAATAGTCGTATATTGTATTGGTAAGCATACAGGATATATTCTTATCCGGCATTGGAGGGCGAAATGAAATACTTAAAGGTTATTTCGATATCTGTAGTTTTTTTACTCCTGCTGGCTCAGGGGCAGGCTTATGGATTAACGATATATACTGAAGTATCCGGTTTGGGCGTCTATGGTTCTGGCGCCGATACAATTCTCCCCAGGGTCCCATTCACGATCGAATTTTATGCCTCTTTTGCGCCCGGAGACGAAAATAGACTTAGTTGGTCCTCACCATTTTTATTCTATGGCACAGCCAGTGTAACTGCTCTGTTGGACACCGGTACGTTGGTTCGCGATTCAGAATTCGACGATATCTGGGATATGGGCGCATTTGCAGATTATCGCGAAAGCTGGGACGGCAATTTGACCAATATGGCCCCAGGCGGCGATCGCCCGGGAGATCTTTTCAATTATTCCGGTATCGATTTCAATCCACCTCACCTGCCGTCCGGCGGGGTAATGCACCTATTCGATGTTGAAATACCCGGTATTGCAGGCCCGAGCAGTTATTTGGGCCAATTCTGTATCGATAGTGGAGATGCCGTCAATAACGCCTACGATTGGATGTTTGAAAATCCATCACCTTCATTCAATGAAATTTGCAGAGTCGTAAACGCCTGCCTATGCGGATGGGCATATTTTGTTGATTGTCCAACATCGGTCGATACAGTACATTGGAATGAAACATATGAACTTATTTTAACGACGGCCGCAATTAGTAACCAAAGTACCTATTTTTCGCATCTTGATGACCCCACCGGTCATGCCAGCTTTATCGTAACCGATTCCACCAATGATCCCAATGGTCAAGCCAGGTTTACATTCACGCCGGATTGCACCGATGTCGGTTTGCAGACTTTCGAAGTAGGGGTATATATTGTATTTAATCCGTATCCCAGCGGTATGGAATGTACCTTCTCAGTCTATGTGGCAAATGATCCACCGTTTATGTATGGCGAGTGCGGTAAAATCCTGCCTGTTAGCTATGAGTATGATGATACACTTCACAGCTTTCATTCTGTGGATCCTGACGCCCCCGATAGTGCCCTGTACTATGAAGCCTTCTGTGATTCCGCCACCGGTATCAATGCCCTGGGAGATCCCTGCGGGTGCGAGCCGTATAGCTCGTACAGTATCGATAGCACCGGTTACTTCAAATATTTTCCGGATTCTCTCGATGAAGGATGCATCAATTATTTCACGATTCGAGTAACCGACTGCTGTGGTGATTATAGTGAATGTTGGGTGGGCATGATGGACATTGTGGGTTCGTGCGGTGATCCCAATGGAGATGGTTTGATAAATATTTTTGATGTTGTTTATATAATAAGTTATCTTTATCTGGATGGTCCTCCGCCTGATCCGATGGAATCAGCCGATATTAACAGCGATGGTGCCATTAACATTTTTGATGTTGTTCATCTGATATCGTTTTTGTATCTTGGCGGCCTTCCGCCTGACTGCCCGTAGAATTGTGTTGACAGGGCTTAAAATGCGTATATATTAATTATGTAAGCTTATAAGCTATATATTTATCCAATATCGGAGGGCGAGATGAATCATGTCAACATTATTTCGAAAGGAATTATCCTTGTATTTTTAATGGCTATTGTCCCTGGCGGATTGGCTTTTTCGATGCCGCCATATTTTACAAATTGCCCGCAAACGGAATTAACCGGGTCGTGGGGTGAGCAGATTCTTTATGATTTTGACGCCGAAGATCCGGAGATGGATCCGATTACCTATATACTTATATCAGGCCCCGGCGAAGTTGATCCAGCTACCGGTGTTTGGAGCTGGACGCCTACCTGTCAGGACGTCGGTAGCCATGAGGTTGTCGTCTGCGCCGACGATGGCTCATCCGGCTGTGACTGGAATAATGAATGTACTTTTACCGTAACCGTAACCAATTCGCCGCCGGTTATAAATAGCGGACCCTGTGGAGGAACTGTTAATGCCGGGCCTGGTCAGTCCAAATCCGTACAATTTACGGCCGCTGATCCGGATTCCGAAAGGAGTCTTACGTGGACAGCATTTTGCGCTTCCGCCTCCGGGACGGATTCATACGGCTACGCATGCCAATGTGAACCTGATGGATATTACTCAATCACTCAGGATGGATTGTTTAGTTTTACGCCAACTCACAATGATGATGGCTGTAACTACACTTTTGTAGTCAGGGTATATGACTGCGGCGGCGAATATGATGAGTGCGAGGTAACCTATTTCGTATGCGGTTGCTTATGGCCGGCCGTAAGGATTAGTAGAGTACGCGACCAATCGTGGGGTCAACACATATATGTTGACGTAATTGCTGATTATACCTTTATTCCTTATTTGGATTTTGACTACTTGATTGGATTTGACGCCTCAGTTTTGACTTTTGTCGATGTCGTCGGCGGCTACCCCTTCACCGATCTGGGGTGGGAGTACTTTGATTATGAATATATTCCTAACAGCGGGTGTGGAGAAGACTGCCCGACAGGTTTAATACGCGCCATTGGCATCGGCGACATTGATAATGGGGATAATCATCCTCCGGAAGGATACGGAGATTTTCCTGACTTTTCAGTATTATATACTATTGAATTTTCGGCTGACGGATGTTACACCGATTCATCGCGTTTCATCCCGATTAATTTTTACTGGCAGAATTGCCAGGATAACATTGCTAATATCCTACCGTTTGAGCCACCTTATTTCACGGCCTTATCCATCGACGTGGCTCTTTTTAATTATTCCGCTCCTCTTGAGCCTTGGATTTGGGTAACGGATCCCTACTGCGGTTTTCCCACATATTTTGGGGCACAGGAGTATTGTCAATCGGACACATCATATACCGGGCCGACATCCTTTATAATTTTCCTGGGCGGCGGTGTTGATATATTGCCTAATGACGCAGAAGTAGTATGTGGTAACATTAACGGTGATTGCACCATTAATATTTTTGACGTTGTCTATTTAATAGGTTATTTGTATCTGGATGGTCCTCCGCCTGATCCTTTGGAATCGGCCGATGTCAACAACGACGGAGCAATCAATATTTTTGATGTTGCATATTTAATTTCGTTCTTGTACCTTGGAGGCTCACCACCGACCTGCCCATAGAATTGCATCTTTAACAGAAGATACTATAAAATACTTTTAAGCGCCGCGGCCATAATGTTAGCCGCGCTTTTAAGGTCATCCGATGAATGTTCGGTGCTTATGAAACCGACTTCATATGCTGACGGGGCAAGGTAGATACCTGATTCAAGTGCAGACTTAAATAGTTTTGCATATTTTATTGCACTATCAGGCGATATATCTTCAGCTTTGTGCGGGATATCTTTCTGCAGGCTGATCCAGAAAATCGAACCGAAAGAGACGACATTAACCGGTAATCCCTCAAGATGTCCTTTGAGTCCGGTAACAAATTCCGTTGCATTCTTTTTAAGCTTTTCCCAGCAGGAATGCTTCTCCAGATATTCAAGTGTTACCAATCCGCACGTCATCGCCAGCGGATTGCCCGATAATGTCCCGGCCTGATAAACCGGCCCCTCCGGCGCCAACATTGACATTATTTCCGCGCGACCGCCAAAGGCACCGACCGGTAATCCGCCGCCGATCACTTTACCATAAGTACATAAGTCAGGAATAATACTATAATGCTGCACCGCCCCGCCCGGTGCAACACGAAATCCGGAAATGACTTCATCGAATATCAGAAGCGATTGCTGCTCTATCGTCATCTCGCGAAGGAATTGCAGATACTCTTTTTCCTGAATCAATAGGCCGTTATTGGCCGGGACCGGTTCGATAATCACCGCCGCAATCTGCGAGCCGTACTTCTCGAAAATCTCCTCGACCGCTTTGCGATCGTCCAGCGGCGCAATCAATGTATGCTTGGCAAAATCTTCGGGAACACCGGCTGAAATCGGTATTCCGAGCGTAGCCAGACCGGAACCTGATGCGGCCAGCAAATAATCGCTGTGGCCATGATAGCATCCGGAAAATTTTACTATTTTCTCGCGGGCGGTAAAGGCGCGCGCCAGACGAATCGCCGACATGACCGCCTCCGTCCCCGAAGATACAAATCGCAGCATCTCAATATGCGGGCAGAGCCGCTTTATTTTCTCGGCCAGTAAAATTTCGCTTTCATGGACGGTCCCGAAACTGGTTCCCTTCCCCGCCGCTTGACTGATAGCCTCGACAACAACCGGATGCGCATGACCCAGAATCAGCGGCCCCCACGAACAGCAGAAATCGAGATATCTATTTCCATCGACATCATAGATATAAGCTCCCTCCCCGCGCTCCATATAAATCGGCGTTCCCCCGACCGCTTTGAAGGCCCTCACGGGCGAATTTACGCCGCCGCTGAGGCTTTTTATCGCACGCTCAAACAGCGCCCTTGATTTTTCATATCTATTCATAAAAAACCGGCTTTTCTTTCTCCGAAGATAGCTGAAATCGGCTGCCGGACAAGCGATTCTTGAATATTTTTGTCAAAATTCCGTTCCCCCGAAAATTAGGGTCTTGACAAAGTTAGAATGTTCTAATATTATTAGTAGTATGAAACTTACGTCGCGTGAGGAAGATTATCTGGAGACTATCTACCGGCTCTCCCAAACGATTGATGCCGTCGGTATCTCCGACGTCGCCCATGAGCGGCAGGTGACATTGCCGACCGTAAAATCGGCCGTAAAACGCCTGAAGGAAAACGGCCTGGTCAGTCAGCGTCACTACGGAAAAATCGTCCTGAATGCCTCCGGCCGGAAACAGGCCGAAGATATCTACCGGGTTCACAGCGCCTTAAGAATATTCTTGAATGAAATCTTACAGCTTCCGCCCGAACTCTCCGAACATGAGGCCTGTCGGATGGAGCATGGCATGAGCAAAAAAACCATAAACAGGTTGGTTGATTTTACGGAATTGGTCCGCAACTGCCCGGTGAAAGATTCCGGCTGCCTGAGCAATTATAAAAAGTCGAAAAAGCGTAAAACGACTTAGAAAGAAGTTTGTTCGAAGATGAATACAATTACTCTTAATAAACTGAAGCCCGGCCACTCCGGAAAAATAACCGCGGTTGGCGGTCACGGGACGACCCGTCGGCGGCTGCTGGAGATGGGCATTCGATCCGGCGAAATCGTGAAGATGATTAAAGCGGCGCCTCTTATGGATCCGCTGGAAATCTCGCTCGGTAACGGGCATATCAGTATCAGACGCGCCGAGGCGGCCCTGATTTCGGTTGATGTTCTCTCGGCAGGTTGAAGTGGATGAGAGACATTCGATAACAATCGCCCTCGCCGGAAATCCCAATTCCGGCAAAACCTCGATATTTAATGCCCTGACCGGCGCTCACCATAAAGTCGGAAATTTCCCCGGTGTCACCGTCGAAAAAAAAATCGGCTACAAAAAGATCGGACCGTACGACGTTACTTTTGTCGATCTCCCCGGAACGTACAGCCTGACCGCTTATTCACCCGACGAAAAGGCGGCTCGCGATTTCATAATCAACGAACAACCTGATGTTATAATTAACGTTATCGACAGCGGTAATCTCGAGCGCAGTCTGTACCTGACCATGCAACTGATCGAGATGGGCGTCGACTTTGTCATCGATTTGAACATGTGGGATGAAGTGCTGGAAATGGGAATTGAGATCGATACCGATAAACTCTCTCAGTTGCTGGGGGCCCCGGTTGTAAAGACGGTCGGCAGCCGACGGCAGGGAATAGATCCCCTGCTCCAGGCAACACTTTCTCTGGTAGGCAACGAACATGACGATCCGGGACACTTTCGACATCGCCACCGAGGCGGTTATCATCATCATCCCCCGGTTTCGTACGGTCCCCAGCTGGATGACGTCGTCACCGAACTGGCCGAGGAAGTCTCGAAGTGCAAGGGATGCAGCTACTGCAGCAATCCGCGATGGTTGTCCATCAAACTTCTTGAAGGTGATCAGGAGATTGCTAAAAGGTGCGTTCTCCCCGGCGGCGAATCGGCGGAATTGACTGACCGTGTGCGGGCGTCCGTGGAGCACCTGAAAGCGACCGCTCATGACGATCCCGAAATCGTGATTACCGAAGGACGTTACGGATATGTGGCCGGTATTATCCGTGAGGTCATGAAAAAACCGCCGGCTGACAGGATGGAGGCGTCGGAACATCTCGACAATATCCTGACCCATCGTATTCTGGGCTATCCGATATTTATTATTCTAATCTGGCTGATATTTCAGGCGACTTTTAAACTCGGTTCGTATCCGATGAAATGGATTGACGACGGCATCGCTGGTCTTCAAATCATTGCCGCTTCCATCCTGCCAACAAATCTAATCTCCGATTTGATTATCAATGGCGTCATCGGCGGTGTCGGCTCGGTTATTATTTTTCTGCCGAACATTATAATTCTTTTTCTGGGTATATCGATTCTGGAGGATTCGGGTTACATGGCCCGGGCCGCTTTCCTGATGGACAAGCTGATGCATGCCCTCGGCCTGCACGGCAAATCGTTCATTCCGATGCTGATGGGTTTCGGGTGTAGCGTCCCGGCGATAATGTCGGCCCGAACACTGGAATCGCATCGCGACAGGATTTTGACCATCCTTTTGATTCCGTTTATGTCATGCAGCGCCAAGTTGCCGGTCTATGTTCTTTTCGCCGGTGCCTTCTTCGGCGCCTCGGCCGGGAATGTAATTTTGTCGATATACCTGATTGGCATGGCTCTGGCCGTCATTGCCGCCCGCTTTCTGCGCAAAACGATTCTCTCCGGCGATAGTCTTCCTTTTGTACTCGAGTTGCCGCCATACCGCTGGCCGACCGGCGAATCGGTCGTTATTCACATGTGGGAAAGGACAAAAATATACTTGAGAAAAATGGGCGGTGTTATTCTAATCGCCTCGATAATCCTCTGGGCGGCCGGATTTTTCCCGAAAAGAACCGAATTCACTCAGGATTACGATTCACAAATAGAATCGCTATCACAGGAAAAATCATTTCAATCACAGGAACAAATTGCGCGACTGGAGAATGACAGGGCCGCCGAACAATTAGAATATACAATCATCGGTCGACTCGGCCATGTCGTCGAACCTCTCGTGGCGCCGCTCGGTTTCAACTGGCAGATGGGTGTCTCGCTCATTACCGGTTTTGTCGCCAAGGAAGTAATCGTGTCGTCGATGGGTGTCCTTTATCATCTGGGCGGTGAGGCCGGCGAAGAATCGGATACGCTGATTAAAAAACTCCAGGATCCGGGAAGTAATATCTCCCGATCGGCCGCTTTCGCCTATATGATTTTTGTCCTGCTCTATACGCCGTGTATCGCCTCGGTTATTGCCGTCAGGCGTGAAGTCGGAATAAAATGGATGTTTTTCTCGATCGGTTTTCAACTCGTGATCGCCTGGCTGATGGCATTTATTTTTTATCAAATCGGCAGCCTGTTATGAGATACATAAGTACAGCTGCTCAATAATCTCGATTTTAATAAAGCCCGAAGTGCCCTGTACCGACAAAAATACTGCCTACTTCAATAGCAGCATCTTCCGCGATTCGGTAAATTCGCCGGCTTTGATTTGATACAGATATAAACCGGATGCCACCGGTCGGCCGTCAGCATCGCGACCATCCCATGTTGTCGTGTACTCCCCCGCCGGTTTGGTTTCGTTGACAATAGTCGTTATCTTTTGACCGAGAATGTTATAAATCGAGATAGTCACATCGGAACGTGCCGGCAGAGCATATTTTATCGTCGTCGAAGGATTAAACGGATTCGGATAGTTTTCTTTCAATATGAACTTATCCGGAATCGCCGCTCTCTCCTGATTTTCCCCGACATCGGTCGGTATCATTGACGGCGCCGCTCGATTCAGTATGACCGTAATCATACCGTCAATACAACTGCAAACGACCAGATCCTGGTCGATATCACCATCGATATCAATCGGAAGGACCATTTTCGGTCCGCGACCGACATTGTAATCGGCATTGAAAGTGAACGTCCCGGCGTTGTTTTCGAACACCGATATATCATGGCTGTTCAGATTGGATACGACCAGATCCGAATCGCCGTCAAGATCGAAATCGATGGCATTTACATAAGTCGGCGTCATACCGGCTGAAAATTGACTGCTTATCGAAAGTGATCCGAAACCGTTATTCGTCAGAATCGCGATACTGTCACTGTCATAATCGGTAACCACCAGATCGCAGTCGCCGTCATTATCCAGATCGGCCGGAAAGGCTGTACTGGGTCCGTCACCGGCGTAATATTTCAGCGGCGATGCAAAAACACCATTGCCGTCATTCAATAATATACCGACCGAATCACTATAATAATTAGTCGTGATTATATCTATATCGTTGTCCGCGTCGAAATCATAACACTTGACATGCCCCGGCCATGATCCGGCTTCGTAAAAAACCGGATCGGCAAACGTCCCGTCCCTGTTTCCGATAATAACGGCGACCGTCGTGGAATCGTAATCCCCGATAACCAGGTCCAGCGCCGTATCGGCGTTGACATCCGCCATTTGTATTTCATATGGTCCCGGCCCGGCATAATAATTGACATAAGGGCTGAAAAGGTTTGCAGGTATACTACTGTTGGCGTGAAGAGATACGGTAACGGAGTCATTATTATAATTGGTCACGGCCAGATCTAATCCGTTGACAAGATCGAGATCCCCCAGACATATATATCCGAGATTATCTTTGAGCGGAAGATCGATAATATTTTCAAAAGTACTGTCCCCATTATTAGTCAAAAGTGTTATATCTTTACCGCTCCAGTTGGATACGATCAGATCGGCGCCATTGGCGGCATCAAGTTCGCCACCCGCGACGGCAAAAGCGCAGTAATCCGTCTTATAACTTTTCGGCGCGGGAAATACGCCACCGCCATAATTAAAAAGAATGGAAATATTATCGGTCAAAAAGTCGCTGGTGGCCAGATCGATATTATTGTCGGCATTGAAGTCCGCAGCGCAGACGGAATACAGATTATTTCCCGAGAAATTATTGCCGTAAGTGGTCGCGTTGCCAAAAGATGTATCGGCGGCATCAATCAGATTATACAAAACGGTTACCGCACCGTCGTCGCCGACCGTGATAATATCGATATCATTGTCATTATCGACGTCGGCGGTTATTATATCTCTGACGCCCGCCAGAGTATCATCCTGAATTTGAGGAATCACGACACCACTGTCATTATAATGATTGTACAGTATCATCACGCGATCGGCAAATGCCACCGCCAGGTCATCGTCGTTATCATTATCGAAATCCCCGGCGCTGATGGCACGCGGGGTATTGCCTGTCCCCATATTTATGTTGGTATCCGGAGTAAAAACTCCGTTGCCGTCATTTAAAAGAAGCGAAACATCATCGGCCCCCTCATTGGCCACGGCAATATCCGCGCTGAGATTGGTGTCCAGTCTGAAAACACACAGATCGACCGGATTATCATCGGCCGGATAATGAACCGCGTCCGCAAACGTACTATCGTGAATATTCAGCAGGACAGAGACTGTTCCCGAATCATAACTGACTGTCGCCAGATCAAGCAGGGTATCCCCGTCGCCGTTCAAATCCGCGGCTGCCAGCATCCTCGGGTCGCTTTCGACCGCTAATTTTAACGTATCAAGCCGGAGACTATCGCCGTCATTGATCAGGATTATTACGCTATCTTCGGAATACAACAAAACCGCCAGATCAAGCAGGGTATCGCCGTAAAAATCACCGGCCGTCACCGCCCGAACGCGACCGCCGACATTATAATTAACGGTCTTTTCGAAACTCCCGTCACCCTTGTTTATAAAAATCGAAATCGTGCTGTCATCGGCGCCGCTGTTAGCCACAACAATATCGGGATAGCTGTTATTATCAAGATTACAACTGATAATCTGCCCCGGCTCCAGACCGGCGCGGTAACTTATGCCTCCGTCAAAAAGCGGCTCGACATTAAACGCCAACAGGCTGCCGCTCGAAAGAAGCAGCGAGACCAAAAACCCCGCGATATTTTTATAATGAAACATATAATCTCCATCCATTCGCAACTGATATTGGCTTTGAAAAAGATATGCCCTCGGGCAATAAATAGCAAGCGAAAAGCCGGATACAATGTTTGAAGATTATTCCGATTTCCGATTGGTCTTTTCGTCTCAACGGATTGTTGTAATGGTATAATAAAGGTGGTAATTATCCGCCAAAAGATTGGGATATGAGGGGAAGACTGAATATAAAGCCGATTTAAAACGTCATATATTTTACGAGGATATAATTTTATGAGCCACAAATCGATTTTCCCCGGCGGCGTGATATTATTAATTGCGACGATATTCGTGATTTTCGCTATGACCGGATGCAAAACGCAGAAAATAGAGGGTCACTGGATTTCGGAGCCGATTCAAATCGACGGCCGGCGTGCCGATTGGACAAACATTCCGGCCAACTATTTTGAAGATCAGGATGTTGCCATCGGTTTATGCAATGACAGCGAAAATCTCTATCTTTTCTTTTCATTTAAAAATCCGATGTGGGCCCGCGCCATTGAATCCACCGGTCTGACTTTATGGTTGGACGGAACCGCCAAAAAGAAAAAGAACCTGGGTATCCGCTATAAGGGCGGTCCGCCCCCGGAGGAACTACGCAGAAACAGCGGCCTTAATATGCCGGAAGATGTTGCCGAGCGGATGAAAGAACGTGACGAACAGCAAAAAGACAGTTCGAATCAAATTACAATTCTCGATAATATAAGCTATCGGGAAGAGACTCTTCCGTCGATAGCGCCGGCAGGTCCGGCGGTCGCTTTTGCCAATTCCAAAGACATTTATACTTACGAATTTAGATTGCCCCTGGCCGAAAGCGGTTACGGCCAATACGGTTTCGGGGCCAACCCGGGTAAATCCGTATGTATCGGAGCCGAATGGGGCGAGTTTAATAATATGGGTGAACGGCATCGACGGGAAGGCATGGGCGGCGGTCGGCCGGGTGGAGGCGGATTTCCCGGTGGAGGTAGTTTCCCGGGAGGCGGCGGCTACGGCGGAGGTGGCTTTGAGCGTCCCTCTGGAATGCAGCGTCAGCGGCCGGAAAAACAGGAAATCTGGATAAAAACACAATTGGCTGTCCCGCCGAAAAATGCCGTTCCGCAGTCAGGATCCGTCTCGACTGAATAGAGCCAATAAAATAAACTAGTGGATGGCCTTGTGACGCCGGATGATATTTTTATTGCGGCCCTTCCTGCAAATTCATATCCTTATTGAGGTGTATGTAAGGAACGAACAGGAAGATCTTCAATATAAGGTAATAGAATGGACAAATTCGTAATCAATGGCGGCAAAAAGCTGTCCGGGAAAATTCAGACTGACGGCTCGAAAAATGCGGCCTTGCCGATTCTGGCCGGTACCATCCTTTTTAAAAAGGGTGAAGTCGTTCTGCGGAACATTCCCCCCCTTAATGACATTTATACAATGAAGAAAGTCCTCGAGTTTATCGGGGCAAAGGTTGAATATGATACGCAGAAGATGCAAATGCATGTTGACTGTACTAACATCACAGGCAATACCGCCCCGTATGAGCTGATGCGCCGGATGCGCGCTTCATTTTTGGTTTTGGGTCCGCTTCTGGGACGATTGGGCGAAGCTCGCGTTTCGCTTCCCGGCGGCTGTTCGCTGGGTGCCCGCCCGGTTGATTATCATATCAACGGTTTTCGTTCGATGGGCGTGGAAATCAACGAAGATTCCGGCTACACTATCGCCAAAGCCAAAAATCTGCAGGGGGCCACCATTCATTTTGACCGACCTTCACACACCGGAACCGAAAACATCATATTCGGCGCCGTCCTGGCCGAAGGTACGACCAGAATCGTCAACGCCGCCTGCGACCCCGAGGTTGTCGATGTCGCCAATTTCCTTAATGCCGCCGGCGGCAAAATCATGGATGCCGGGACGTCAACCATAACCATCGAGGGTGTCACCGAGTTAAAGCCGGTCGAATATAAAGTCTCCGGCGACCGTCTGGTGGCCGGAACTTATCTATGCGGCGCGGCCATAACCGGCGGCTCGGTTGAAGTCAGCGGCGTCAATCCCCAGCATTTGACAATGGTCTCGCGTAAATTATATGAGATGGGTTGTACAATTACTGAAAAAACAGATGCGATCGAAATTAAAGCCCCGAAAAGGCTGGGGCCGGTTAAACTGGTGACATTTCCCTTTCCCGGTTTTCCAACTGACCTTCTGCCCTGTTTCGTGGCTCTGTCGACAATCGCCGGCGGAACCAGCAAAATCAAGGAAACGATTTTTGAGGAAAGATTCAGCCATACCATGGAACTCAGACGGCTGGGCGCGGATTTAACGGTAACATCCAATGAGGCTTTGATTAACGGCGTCGACCGATTGAGAGGCGCTTCCGTAATGGCCTCCGACATTCGGGCCGGGGCCGGGCTGGTTTTGGCCTGCCTGGTGGCCAGGGGTGAAAGCGAGCTTTTGCGCGTTTACCATATTGATCGCGGTTATCATAAACTCGAGGAAAAGCTTTCATCGATCGGAGCCGATATAAAGAGGATAGACCAATAATCAGAAATCTTGGAGGATCGGATATAAATATGGCCAGGAGATTAATATTTGCATTAATAATTTTTATATTTGCCGTCAGTTCACTGGCCGCACAAACAACATATTTCGGGCAAAACAAGGTTCAGTATAATAAACTGGATTGGCAATACATCCAGACAAGGCACTTTGATATCTATTTTAACAACCAGATGTATGAAACGGCCAAATTCGCCGCCACCGTCCTGGAATCCGCTTATGTCGAAATTTCCGAGCAGTTGAATTATATAATAAAAAGACGTATCCCCGTTTTTATTTACAACTCACCCAATGACTTTCAGCAAACCAATATCGTTCCCTCATTGCTTCCCGAGGGAGTCGGCGGCTTTACCGAAGCCTTTAAAAACAGGATCGCCATTCCTTTCGACGGTTCCACCGAGGATTTCCGTCACGTTCTGTCCCACGAGTTAACCCACGCTTTTACCTACGATATGCTTTACGGCAATTCTTTCGCGTCACTCGTATCCCGCCAGCGACTTTTTCAAATTCCGCTCTGGCTGGCCGAGGGATATGCCGAATACAGCTCTCGCCACGGGTGGGATTATTCGGCCGATATGTCGGTTCGTGACGCCACCATCAATAATTATCTGACCCCGCCTGAATTCCTGAACGGTTATCTGGCCTACAAAGAAGGTCAGGCGCTGGTAAAATATATCGTCGATACTTATGGCGCTCAAAAAATCGGTGAACTTCTGGCCAAAGGAAAAGTCTATCTGACGATTAATAAAGCCTCAAAGGGCGCTCTGGGGATAACCCCCGAGGAACTCTGGGACGGCTTCTCCAAAGAAATGAAAAGACGCTACTGGCCGGAAATCGCCAAAAGAAAAGAAGCTCCCGAAATCGCCAAGCCCCTTACAAATCATGAAAAGGACCAGTCCCATTTTAATGCCAATCCGGTTTTCTCGCCCAAAGGTGACCGGCTGGCCATGTTCTCGGATCGTTCCGACTACATGGAAATTTATTTGATTTCAGCTGTTGACGGCAAGGTCATTGACCGATTGGTGAAGGCCGAACGAAGCGGCGACCTGGAATCATTACATTCGTATTGGTCGGGAATTACATTCTCGCCGGATGGTGAACGGATGGCCTTTGTTGCCAAGTCGAGCGGCAAAGATGCCTTGTACTTCTTTACCGTTAAAGATAAAGATATTTATAAAAGAAAACATTTTAATTTCAACAGTATCCTCTCCCCCGTCTGGTCACCCGATGGTAAGAAAATAGCTTTTTCGGCAATAGATGGCCGCACGCGGGACATCGTAATTTATGATCTTGAAAAAGATAAAACTTATAATCTCAATCGCGACACTTACGACGATATCGATCCTTCCTGGTTCCCGGATTCAAAACGGCTCGCTTTCTCTTCCGACCGGCCCCATCCTGATAACGATTTTTTCCTGAAAAATCCGGATTATAAGCCGACCGGTGATGTTGATTACAGAACGCTTTATTTCCGCACCAACTATGGCAATTATAGCCTGTTTGTCATCAATATCGAAAGCAAAAAAATAACGCCGATCCACTGCGGTCCGGGTCAGAATCGTCAGCCGGCGGTTTCACCCGACGGCAAGCAGATTTGCTTTGTTTCCAACCGGAACGGAATCGATAATTTCTATACAATGCCTGTCGGTTCCGACAACGCCGTTGCCATCACCGATGTCCTGACCGGTGTCAGTTCGCCATCATGGTCCCCTGACGGCAAGCAGATTGCCTTCTCCGCCTTCAATAAGGGTGGTTTCGATGTTTTCCTGCTGAAAGAATGGGATCCGGCCGGTAATAAAGGCGTCCTCGAACCAACCGATTTCGCCAGGGGCGAATTCGGTAATCCGGATGAAATGAAGGCGCTCTTCGCCCCCAAAAAGCAGAAAGAAAAAATTGATACCACCAAAGGTGAATCACCTCTGGCGACACATAAGAAAGAGGCTGAATCGGAAGACAGCGCCGCCGTTGCCGGTGATACCACCCGTATCGAAAACGGCGAGTACATTTTTGTTTCGGATAAGGAAAACAATGAAAGAGATCCCCTCGATTCTCTTTTTAAAACCGTCGCCGCCGATTCGACGGAGTCCGGAAAATTCCGCACCCCGCAAGAACAGGCCGTTTTTGATTCCGTGGCCAGTAATAATCGTCTTCCCAACGGCGAATATAAGGTGCATAATTACCGCGTTAAATTTACGCCCGATTATGTCAACGGCGGATTTGCCTATGATACATTCTTCGGCCTGCAGGGCCAGTCCGTTTTTGTTTTTTCGGATTATCTCGGTGACCACCAGATTTATCTGCTGACCGATCTGGTAAACACCATCGATCAGACCAATTTCCAGCTGTACTATTTCTATAATCGGATGAGAATCAATCTCGGTATCGGCATATTCCACACTAAAAATTATTATATCGATCCCAATGACTTTCTGTTTTCGGATCGTTTCTACGGAGCGCAGGCGTACGCTTCATGGCCGTTTTCCCAATTTTCCCGCGTCGAATTAGGCCTCTCGCAATTCTTTATCGATCGCCGCTATCAGGATTATAATGATCCGCGTCAGGACCGCTCCACGAGAGTGACAATGAGCACCTTGTCTCACGTCAAGGATAATATTCTCTGGGGAGTAACCGGCCCGCTTAACGGCCAGCGGTCCCGAATCGACCTCACCGGCGCCGTCAATCTGTTCGATCCGGACAGCATGTCGTTTTACTCGGCCGAAGTCGATTACAGAAAATACTGGCATATCCAGGGTCTTTTCTCGTTTGCCTTCAGGCTGAGCGGCGGTGCTTCGGGAGGCAAAACACCCAAAAGGTATTTTCTCGGCGGAACATCGAATAAAATCGGCCATACAACTGTCGACGCCGAAGTTTATGACGTTGAAAATCTTTATTTTTCCGATGTCGTCACGCCCATGCGTGGTTACGATTACTATGCCTTGAACGGCACCAGGTACGTCCTGACCAATCTGGAATTCCGTTACCCCTTCGTGGAATATCTCAAAATGAATTTTCCGCTCCCGCTCACTATCGGCTATATCACCGGCAATATCTTTTATGATATGGGGGCCGCCTGGGAGGACGACAGGGCCTTCAAAGGTGGAACCTCCGTTAACGGTCCTGCCCGCCTGCAGGATATCAAGGCCGCTTTTGGTTTCGGCATACGAGCCAATCTGGGGATTTTCGTTCTCCGCTATGATCTGGCCTGGGCCACCAATTTCGCTTACGTGGCGCATCATCCGAAACATTATTTCTCTATCGGCGCCGACTTTTAGGCGCTATCCGGCGCGTCAGCGCAGAATATTATCAAATGGTGTCATGCCGATCGCTGTCCCGACACCGTCGCGATGCAAACAGAAGCTTGAGTGTATTATCCGGCAGCCCGCTTTTTTAATTGCCAAAATTGTCTTTTTTTTGTATATTTATTCCGGTAAAAATGTCTGAATACGACATCGGTCAGTGGATGACCTGTTTCTAAACATAAAAAATGCGTATATGCAGACAGTTACTACCGGCAAAAAGATAAAAAAATATTCTAACCAGCAACCCATTGCAAAATGGGAGGAGACATTATGAAACACGTCTACTGCCTTTTAGCCGTCGCGTGTGTTTTCTTCATTTGCGGAGAAACAAACGCCATGACCGTCCGGGCGGAGGCCTCACCGGCGATTTCGCCGGACACAATTGCCTCCGGGGATTATGTCACGGTCGATATTTATTTGAATAATAATGACGGGATATCACGATATGGTATAACGATGCCATTTGCTTTTTACAGCCCCGACGGTAGTATTACCGATGTCGTTCATAAAGATATCGGCGGATATGGCCCGTCAGGTTCCATCTGGCTTGACCCGGCTTTCGTATCCTATTTCAATCTGGGGATATTTTTTGAGGAACATAGCTGGGATGGTGTGCTTCCCGATACAATAGGTACCGCCTTTATCGGATTGGGCGGGCTGCCGTCCGGATTGGGTGAACACCTTTATATTAAGTTTAATCTCGAAATCGCTCAAACCGGTACATTCTGTATCGACTCCTGCGATCATCCCAATCCTTCCTTCGACTGGGTGTTCGAACCGCCCTCGCCGTCGTTTAATGGCCCCTACTGCTGGACACTTACCGAGATATGCTACGATTCCGACGGCGACGGTTATGGTGATCCCGGTCTGCCTCAAAGCTGCCCCGAAGACAATTGCCCCGACACTTATAATCCTTATCAGGAAAACAATGACGGCGATGAATTCGGCGATGCCTGCGATAACTGCCCGGCCGTCACCAATCCGGGCCAGGAGGATGCCGACGGCGATAATATCGGCGATGTCTGCGACGACTGTACTGATCTGGACGATGACGGTTATGGTGATCCCGGCTATGCCCTGAATACTTGCCCCGATGACAACTGCCCCGAAATTTACAATCCGGGACAGGCGGATGCCGATATGGATGGTATCGGTGACGCTTGCGATATCTGCCCGAATGATCCCGATAATGACATTGACGGCGACGGTATTTGCGGCGATGTCGATAATTGCCCCAATGTTTATAATCCGGGCCAGGAAGATTCCGATGGCGATAATATCGGCGATGCCTGTCTGTACTGTGGTGACGTCGATGGTAATGGCGTTATGAATATTATGGACGTTGTCTATATGATATATTTCCTGTATCGCGACGGCCCCGCCCCGATGTGCCCGATGGTAAAATAGAAATATTCTATTTATTTCAAGGGGACAGCCAAATCAGCTGTCCCTTTTTTATATAATCCGGTATTCGTGGTTGGCGTACGTCCTCGTGCGCCAACTTCACCTTACGGGAGAAAACCGGACAATCCGAGAATTCTTCTTGACAATATCCAAATAATCGCGTTATTGAATATGGAGGTGTGGCTGTCCATGTTTCGGCAAATTT
>CAYXTW010000065.1:0-16968 GCA_964467955.1 uncultured Ignavibacteriaceae bacterium
ACGGGGCTTTTGCTGTAATTGCTTAGAGTCACTGAAGCCCAATCAAGAGGTCTTTTCTAAGCTACGGCTATATGATTAAAAAATATTATATTGTTGTCAAACGTTTTTTAAAAAAATCCATCGCGAAAATAACGGAAATTTGAAAAGTAGGTCAAGCCTCTCCGAGGCTTGACGTCAAATCTCGGCGAGATTTGAGCTACTCTTATTTGATTCAGTAATTACTGGATATCGAAAATATGGGAAATTTGAACTTTGACAGCCGTATAATAAAAAAGTATATTCAATAACCTGTTGAATGATAATGTGAATTGGACGAGGAAGAACGATGAAACAATTTTTTTGTATTATGACGGCGATTATTTTATCAGCGGCTATAGCTTTTGCCGGTGACGACTCAAGCAAAGTCACTGTAACAAAGGCATCAGATTCAGATAAAGCCGATAAAAATACTTATCAAAAACGTAAAGCGGATAACCCCGAGATTGCCATCGAGACTGATTTCGGCACGATGACGCTGGAATTATTCCGCGATGTCGCTCCGATTCACGTCGACAGCATGTTATCGCGGATCCGCGAAAAATTTTATGACGGGCTGATTTTCCATCGGGTTATCGACGGATTCATGATCCAGGCCGGGCAGGCCGGAAAGCCGAAATATTTCCTTCCGGCGGAATTTTCAAAGCTGAAACATGTCGAGGGGACATTGTCAATGGCTCGGCGCGGCGGCGATGTCAACTCGGCATCGACACAATTCTTTATCTGTCTTGCGCCTGCGCCGCATCTGAATGGCCAGTATACTATTTTCGGTCAATTGATGGACGGGTATGACGTGCTGCATAAAATCGGCAGCGTCGAAACCGGCCGGGGCGATCGGCCGCTAAAGGATGTGTATATTCGAAGAATGCATATTCTTGAAGATGTTAAACCGGAAAAGCCGAAAAAGTAAATTACATTGCAAAATAATTGATAACAAATCGAGGAAGATTGTTATGAAAACGGCGGGAATATTCTTATTATCAATATTGAGCCTGATGATTCTTTCTTGCGGCGGAAGCAAAAAGGTCGCGGAAGAGTCCGGAAAAATGAACAGGATGGATGAAACCAAATTCAAAAAGAGAAAAGCCGACAATCCGATAATCGCCATCGATACCGATTTCGGCACGATGACGCTGGAGTTGTATTATGATGTCGCTCCTGTGCATGTTGACAGCATGCTGGCGCGAGTACGGGAGGGATTTTACAACGGCCTTATTTTTCATCGGGTTATCGATGGATTCATGATCCAGGGCGGCGATCCGACCGGCACCGGAACGGGGGATGCCGGTTATACTCTTAAAGCCGAGTTTTCCGACCTGCCGCATATCGAGGGGACGCTATCGATGGCTCGGGCGCGCGACCCCAATTCGGCCTCCTGCCAGTTTTTCATCTGCCTGGACAGGGCACCGCATCTCGACGGGCAATATACCGTATTCGGGCAACTGCTGGATGGATTCGACACGCTGCATAAAATTGGCACTGTTCCGACCGATTCCAGAGACAGGCCGCTGGAAGATGTCATTATGAGGAAGGTCTATGTTATCGAGGATATCCCCTGGCATTAAATATGATTCGACCATTATTAGTATTCTTTTGATTAATAGGCGGAACCGGACGGAGAGGAATACGTTTATTAGATAAATGAAGAAAATAAGACTTGTCATATTGGGCTCGACCGGATCAATCGGTATATCGGCTCTTGAAGTGGTCGAGAAATATTCCGATCGGGTAGAAATAGTAGGCCTTTCGGCTCATTCCAATATTAAAATTCTGGCCGAGCAGATAAAGAAGTTTCGACCGAAACTGGTTGCGATTACCGACGAGCATTCATATCGAGAATTTAAGAGTATACAAGACAGCAGCTTAACAAGACTCATTGATTTTTCCGACGGTATCACACCTTTGGCGACGATGTCAGAAGCCGATATAATTTTGAATGGTATTGTCGGTGCGGCCGGCCTGAAAGCATCGCTGGATGCCGTCTCAGCCGGAAAAAGACTGGCTTTAGCCAATAAGGAATCAATGGTTATCGGCGGTGAGTTGATTAAAAAAGCGGCTTTGAAATCGGGCGCTGAAATAATACCGGTCGATTCGGAACATTCCGCTATCTGGCAGGCGCTATTCTCCGGCACAAGAAAAGAAGTTAAAAGATTAATCCTGACGGCCTCGGGCGGGCCCTTTTTCAGCCGGCCGAAATCGGAGTTTCGTTCGATTACCAAAGAGGAAGCGCTGAATCATCCGACCTGGAATATGGGACCGAAGATCACAGTCGATTCGGCGACAATGATAAACAAGGGATTGGAAATTATCGAGGCGATGCAACTTTTTGATATACCGCCGAAAAAGATCGACGTTATTATTCATCCGCAATCGATTATCCATTCCATGATTGAATTCGTGGATTCTTCGGTGATCGCCCAGATGTCTTATCCTGATATGAAACTTCCGATAGCTTATGCTCTTTTTTATCCTGAAAGAGTGTCCGGGGATTTTGGCCATCTGGATTTGGCTGATATAGCTCAATTAACTTTTATTAATCCGGATTTCGAAAAATTCCCGCTTCTTAAGCTGGCTTATCGAGTGGCCGAAATAGGCGGTACGGCTCCGGCGGTGTATAATGCGGCTAATGAGGTGGCTGTCGAGGCTTTTCTGAATGAAGCTCTTGATTTCTGGCGAATACCCGATATCATTATTAATGCAATTGATAAACATAACGCCGTTAAAGATCCGACGCTTAAGGATATACTGGCCGCCGATGAGTGGGCCCGTCAGACAGCGGCAAAATTAGAAGAGGCGATACCTTGATTACGGCTCTTGCGACAATATTTGTTCTGGGGATATTGATATTCTTCCATGAGTTAGGCCATTTTTTGGTGGCCAAGCGTTCAGGGATCCGGGTCGATAAATTTTCGCTCGGCTTTCCGCCAACCCTGGTTTCGAAGAAATGGGGCGAAACCGAGTATGCCATCGGGATTATCCCGCTGGGTGGTTACGTAAAAATGGCCGGGGAAAATCCTTATGAGGAAACTCAGGGGGAACCGTGGGAGTTTATGTCAAAACCGCCCTGGAAACGCTTTCTGGTCATTTTTGCCGGGCCGTTTTCCAATTTTCTTCTCGCGGCTGTGGTTTTGGCAGGGGTTTACTTTTTCCGCGGAAGTCCGGCCGATTCGGTCTATATCGACAAGGTCAAGCCGGATTATCCCGCCGCCATGGCCGGTATTCAACCGGGTGACAGAATCGTATCCGTCGACGGTTTCGAAATAAAATCATTCCAGAAAATGGCTGAAATTATCGCTCCGAAGGCCGGCAGTACGGTTGTTATTTCGTGGCAGAGGGATAAGCAAATTTTTACCGATACAATAGCGACCGTTGCTGAGCACGAAGTTTTGGATAATGGCGACTCGGTTGTAATTTCTCGTATAGGAGTCGAACAGAGAATAGTTTATCAGCCCCTCAGCTTGCCGGCAGCAATAAAGACGGGATTTGCCGAGTCAGCTTATTATGTCAAAAAGGTCTTTGAATTCGTCTGGGGACTTCTAAGCCGCAAAGTCGATGTGTCGAATTTAGGCGGACCGGTAGTTATCGGTAAATATGCTGGTTTAACGGCACGGGCTGGTTTCGACGTTCTGCTGGAGTTTCTGGCTCTTCTGTCAGTGAATCTCGCCGTCCTCAATATATTGCCGATCCCGGTTCTTGACGGTGGCCATTTGCTGTTTCTGCTGATTGAAAAACTGAAAGGTTCGCCGGTTTCGGTCAAATCACGTTTGATTGCGCAGCAGATCGGCATGGCCTTTATCATAATTTTGATTATATTTGTGACTTACAATGATATTACCCGTCATTAGATTGTATAAACGGATGAATGCGTTAAGTTCTTTGGCAACATCGGCTTTTGATAGGATGTCGAAAAGAGGAATTTTATGAGCAAGGATGTATTTGATGTCGTTTGGGAGAATATTAAATCGCTGCTGATAGCGGTAGTTCTGGCGGTAATAATAAAAACGTCAATAGTTGAAGCTTATAAAATTCCGTCGGCCTCAATGGAAGATACGCTGCTGGTCGGCGATTTTCTGATCGCCAATAAATTCGTCTATGGCGCGAGGATTCCATTTCTTGATTGGCGATTGCCTGCTATTCATAATCCGAGGCCGGGCGATGTGGTCATATTTAAATGGCCGGGCGATAAAAAAACTAATTATATCAAACGCTGTGTGGCGGTCGGGGGTGAAACTCTGGAGGTGAAGGATAAGATTCTCTATGTAAACGGGAAGGAGTTCCCGGATCCGCCCAAAATAAAATTCGAAAATCAGGATATAAAGCGCCCGCCCTCCGGTCAGGATACTCGTGATAATTGGGGGCCATACGTCGTCCCCAAGGGGTACTATTTTATGATGGGGGATAATCGCGATCATTCGTATGATTCGCGGTTCTGGGGGCCGGTCAAAGATAATCTGATATTGGGTGAGGCGATGTTTATCCACTGGTCATGGGAACCGGACATCAATTCCCCCGAGGTTACGGTCTCCGATCCTCTTTCGGTTCCGAGGTTGTTTTTATATAATATTGCTCATTTCCCGGAGAGGGTCAGGTGGGGGCGTCTTTTTAATATAATTCGTTGAACCGGATGTTCTTGTAAAATCGGCCCATTGCTTTATCCGGCTCAGACCGGTCAGTATACTATTTTTCGCAATTTTTAGCGATTTTCTAAATATCGACGATGTCGGAAGGCTATCCGGAGCAGATGGACACAGTCATGTGATTGTATAACCGAATGCTGCAGCTTCGATGTTTCTCTTTATGCCGGAAAAAGCCGGACGATTTATCGGGCTGTCGGCAAAAAGTCCATCGAATTGTTTTTCAGAGAGATTTGCCGCCCGACCGTTTTCGAGCAGGCCGGTTTCTTCCCGGCGAGACAATTCTTCCTCGTGCCTTGATTTTTGAAATTTATTAAACGGGCAAACCTCGAGGCAGATATCGCAGCCGAAAACATGGTTGTTTAGATTTTTTCTTATGTTATTCGGAAATTGTTTCGCTTTTGACTCAATCGTCCAGTAACTGATACAACGAGTTGCATCAATTTGATATGGTGCAATCAAGGCCCCGGTCGGACAGGCATCGAGACAGGCGGTACATTTACCGCAATGGTCCGAATGAGGCCTGTCGTACTTATCAATTTCCATGTTTATTATTAGGCTGCCAATCAATAACCAGCTGCCGAATTGCCGTGAAACCAGGTTCGTATGTTTTCCCTGCCAACCCAATCCTGCTTTTTGCGCCCAGTATTTATCCATAAAGGGCGCCGTATCGACACAAATTCGCCCCCGTAATTGCGGACTTATAGTCTTCAAACCTTTTCTAAGCTTTCGCAGTTTACGCCTGAAAACATTATGATAATCTTCGCCCCAGGCGTATCTGGCGACTTTATAAGGTCCCTTTTGTTTTGTTCTTCCATTCTTCGTGGGAAAACAATTTAATCCCATTACAATAATTGACTTTGCACCGGGAAACAGTCTTTCCGGATCAAATCTCTTATCAAGATTTCGCGCCAGATATCTCATCTCACCGGCGTATCCTTTCTTAAGCCAGGTTTCAAAGTCCTCGCTTGACTGAACCTTATCTGCTCTGGCGATACCGGCAATGTCGAATCCACATTCCGCGATTTGATTTCTGACGACATTCACGGATAATCTTGATTGCGTAAAGAAATTCATTTGCTATAACATTGTAGCCGAATTTTAATGCATGCCGCCGACAATACCGGTCATTGACAGCGTAACCAGAAAGGCGACCCAAAGTCCGAGTATAGCAAACACGTACTGCTTTTTTCGGATAAATGCAACCATCGCTCCGAGAAGAGCCCAGATGGCCACGCTGCAACCCAGAGCCAGCCCGAACTGAGTCAAACCGTCGCCGTAAGTAAAATAGCTCAGATAAAAGTGTCCACCGGGAAATCTGCCGCCGACTTCCTGCCAGACTTCTTCGGCGCTTTTGCCTTGAAAAATGGAGTTAATCACGTTGTACGGATTAAGGATATTCCTTTCCGGCGATGCCAGCGATATGACCGGACCGATCATGCATATAATACATGCCGTTATGGTAATCCAGTAGACTATCTCTCCATAATAGATCTGAGCCGGAGGCATCTTCGGCCTATTCTTGATACTCATTCCGACACCTCATGTTTCGCCGTGGCCCTGCTCATTTTGACAATGGAATATGTCACCGTCACGAAAATCGCCAGAAACACTAATCCATTAATCCACATCGGTATTTCCCCGATGACGCCCAGTATTGTCAGACCTTTAGTCAGAAGTCCAAAACAGGCGAAAAACATAAACCCTATTAACAGGTATCTTACAAATCCGGCTTTAACCTTAATGAGAATCAAAGCACCCATTAATCCTCCCAGTACCTGACCGACCAACCAGGGAGCGGCAAAAATGGGAATAATGGCTCCGATAAGAAGATATGGCCAGACGGCGATGCAATCACCCATACCCAGCAGGACACCGCTATTGGCGGCTGCCACTTTAAGCGGTACGGCCATTATAAGATTTTGCACCGGGACAATTGCCCATCCGGCTCCCAGGCCGAAAAAGCCCGAGAGAAGACCCACACCGGTGATTGCCAGCAGCGACCAGGCGGCTCTTGTCAACGGGTAGTCGATGACTTTGCCAAGGGAGACTTCATAATATGGTTGAGAGAGTTGAAGCCACTTGGTGAAACCGTCGATTTTTTTCACCTCCGGCCATTCTATTTTTTTCCCTCCGACAACGAAATATATCGCCAGCGAGCATAAAATTATTCCCAGCGACAATCTAATAAATCCTTCACCGGTTTCTCCGAGATTTTTGGCGACATAAATCGCCCCCTGAGCGCCGGAGAATGCGCCAATCCCGTACGCCGCCGCGCAGAGAATGCAGATTTTAAGATTGGCCAGCCCGCCTCTCATAAATGGTCCGGTCGAAATCAAACCGCTGAACATGGCCACGATCAAACCTGTAGCACGAACGATAAGACTGTCCACCGAAGTAAAGGCCAACATGAAGGGGGTAAACAGAACCCCCCCGCCGATTCCTCCAATTACGGCTACCAGCGCAATGGCAAAGCTTAAAAGAAAAAATCCAAAAATCCATCCCCAGATGGCTTCACCTGACATCGCTCCTTCCGATGTCTCAGTGCCCCATGATAGAAACGCCATAGCAATGTATGATATAATAAGCACGAATACCATCAGGTTGATTTCCAGCCAGGGGGATTTAAGTAGTCTGCCCATTTATAATACGTTCTGATTTAAAATTATTTTTCTCATTGATGTTCCCGGAGAATCGCGGGAATTGATTTACAAGAGAAATGGTAATAAATATTCGGTGGAATTTTTATTAATGTTGCCGCATTCATGTTCATAATCGCTCTGCTGTTTCCAACGGCAGGGCCTCATTATCAGGCCGTTAAAACATTTCGAGAATATAGTAGTCGGTACCCCAAAAATCAACATCTTTGGGATGCTATTTTATCGGTTTTAATTACTACAGGGTGAATAACGGAAATCGGGGATAGTATAATTGCCGCTAAAAACTCGAAATATAAAATATGGAAATCCTGGAATATTAAAGGCTGATTCGCGGCGTATTCTGCCCGGATTTTGAACACTGATCGAAATCAATACTGAGCAGGTCTCGCGGATAAAACCGGTGAGAAAGCTAAATAGTTGCGGTTCAGCAGGCGAAATCTCGTAATAATTGATATTGAGCGGGCATGCGTTTTGTATAAAGATAAACCCTGATGCGCTCATAATAATCAATATTAGAGGAGCATTATATGGGGTTATGTAAAACGAAGCTATCTTTACGGCCGTATATGACGCCGGCTTTGGTTTTATGCCTGATAAGCTGGCTGGTCGCCGCTCCGTCGTTTGGAGCGGGACTCGCGGCTGTGGGAGCGTCGCCCAATTCGATTACCCTGAACTGGACCGCCCCCGGTGATGACAGCAGCAGCGGTACCGCTACCCAGTACGACGTTCGCTATTCGCTGTCACCGATCACCGAGTCAAATTGGGATGCGGCGACGCAGGCAACCGGTGAGCCGACTCCGCAGCCGGCCGGGAGTGCCGAAACATTTGAGGTCTTCGGGCTGGCGCCGAGTACGACTTATTATTTTGCAATCAAGGCCGCCGATGAAGTTCCGAACTGGTCGGCAATGTCAAATGTAATTTCCAAAACGACCGAGGCTGAAAATACACCGCCGGGGACTGTCGCTGACCTGGTGGCCCAGAATCCAACCGAGAACTCGATGGAGCTGACCTGGACGGCTCCCGGTGATGACGGCTACAGCGGAACGGCGGCGGAATATGATATTCGTTATTCGACTTCGAATATCACTAACGCCAACTGGGATGCCGCTACTCAAGTCAGTGGTGAGCCTTCACCGCTTACGGCGGGTGGTAACGAGAGTTTCACGGTGACTAATTTGGACCCGTCAACTACCTATTATTTCGGGATTAAGACCGCCGATGAAGTCCCGAACTGGTCGGCACTCTCCAATATTGCCTCGGCGACAACTAACGCCGAGCCAACTGTTCCAGATCCCCCGGTCCTGGCAACACCGTCGAATGGGGCCGCAGATCAATCTCAGCCGATATTCTTTGATTGGGCCGACATCCTTGATGTTGATCTCTATCAACTTCAAATAGCTGTTAATTCAGGTTTTGGCAGTCCGTCGGTGGATACCAATGTCACTGTGTCAGGCTGTACGATTTCCGGCCTTGATGAGGGACAGCAATATTACTGGCGTGTGCGGGCGCACAATAATGTCGGCTGGAGTAACTGGAGTTCGGTCTGGAGCCTGACCACCGAATGTCCTGTCCCGGCGGTACCGACTCTGGCTTCGCCTGCCAATGGAGCCGATAATCTGGATATTCCGGTTATGCTTGACTGGTCGGATGTCAGCGGTATAACATATTATCAGGTGCAGGTCGATGATGATGCCGGTTTTGGCAGTCCCGCGATTGATATTTCTGCCGGCGTTTCGAATTACTCGGCCTCGACTCTCGAGGACCAGCAAACATACTTCTGGCGCGTTCGCGCAAACAATGATTGCGGCTGGAGCGATTGGAGTTCGGTGAGGAATTTCACCACACGCGATACTACTTCACCGCAGGCGATTTCCGGCCTGGTGGCCGCACCGGGTGCTAACGATGACGAAGCTTTTCTGGCCTGGGTTGCCACTGGCGATGATGGCGCCTCCGGAACGGCCGATCTGTATGATATTCGATACAGTCCTGAAAACATAACCGAATTAAATTGGGATGACGCAAGTCCGGTCAGCGGGGAGCCGTCTCCGCAGGTAGCCGGGACGCCCGAAACGCTAACCGTTACCGGACTGAGCACCAATACCGAGTATTTCTTCGCGATTAAGGTTCGAGATGAAGCCGGTAACTGGTCGGCTCTTTCCAATGTAGCCAGCACCACTCCTGAAGATAATGTCCCGCCCGCCACGATTCAGGATTTGTCGGCGGAGACCGGGGCCGATGAAGGAACGATTTTTCTCTCCTGGACGGCACCGGGTGATGACGGCAGCAGCGGTACTGTCAGCGCCTATTTGGTCCGCTATTCGCAGTCGCAACTGACCGAATCGAACTGGGATTCGGCAACAATATTTAATGAGTATATCCCGCCGCTTCCGGCGGGACATACTCAGCTGGCTATGGTCGATGGTCTTAACGAGGGCGAGATGTACTATGTAGCAATAAAGTCCTGCGACGAGGCACTCAATTTTTCGGCCATATCCAATACTGCCTCATGCAAGGCCGGCGTCGGATTTCCTCTGGATGTCGATGAAGGTCAGGTAATTGCGATCGAACCGGTTTCCGGTATTGAAGTGCATTCATCGCAGCCGAATCTTGCGGTCGGTAACATCGGCCCTAGCGAGCAGAATTTATATTATTTCGAAGTTGCCACTGACTCATTTTTTATAAACCTTGCAGCCACATCGCCCCCCATTCCCCAGCAGGAAGGCGATGTGACGGCATGGAAAGTGGATGAGCGTCTGAGTGCAGGGCAGACATATTTCTGGCGTGCCCGCGCCAACAGCAGTGAGTTCAGCACAACCTCATTTTTTACTGTTCAACCGGTCACTCATGCCTATCCCAATCCGTTTCGGCCGGCCGAGGTACCGGAAGTCACCTTTACCGAGATACCCAGTGGATCCGATTTTTACATAACGTCAGTCTCCGGGTCGATCGTTCGTGAATGGACAAATGTCGACGGTGATTTAACGTGGGACGGTACCAACCAATCGGGCCAACCGGTAGCCTCCGGTACATATCTTTGGATGGTCGGAAACAGCGACGTAGAAGGTAAACTGATTATCATTCGGTAGATTTTCGAAGACTACCTATAGTTAAACATAATCGGCAAATCCCCTCTTTACTTTTCCTCGCAAAACGCTATAATTGGCGTAATATGTTTTTGTATTTGGGAAAATAATTACTTTGAGGAAATTAAATGGCGGGACAGAACCTAATCGAAAAAATAGCGCAGAGATTCGCAGTCGGTTTGGAAAAGAATGCTATTGTCCACAGTGGAGATTTTATTTCCATCAGACCGGCCTATGTTTTGACTCACGACAACACCGGGGCCGTAATACCCAAGTTTAAGGCCATCGGCGCCGCTAAAATCTTCAATCCGCGGCAGCCGGTATTCGCGCTGGATCATGATATTCAAAATAGAAGCGAAGAGAATCTAAAAAAATACAAGGGTATCGAATCTTTTGCCAGAGAGATGGGGGTCGATTTTTATCCGGCCGGGAGAGGGATCGGACATCAGGTTATGTGCGAGGAGGGGTACGCGTTTCCCGGCACGATGGTCGTCGCCTCCGACAGCCATTCAAATATGTATGGCGGCCTGGGTAGTTTGGGCACGCCCGTCGTGCGTACCGATGCGGCAGCGATATGGGCAACCGGCCGCACCTGGTGGCAGGTTCCACCGATCGCAAAAGTTATTTTGATTGGACAACTCCGTTCCGGTGTGACGGGCAAGGATATTATTATTGCGCTTTGCGGTTTCTTCAATAAAGACGAAGTATTGAACCATGCCATCGAATTCCGTGGCGGGGGTATAAAAAATCTATCGATTGAACAAAGACTAACGATTGCCAACATGACCACCGAGTGGGGTGCCCTGGCAGGTGTTTTTCCAATTGATACGGTCACTCTTGATTGGCTGGTGAAACGCGCCGAACGGATTGTTGAACGTGGTCCGGCGGGCGTGCCATCTGACAGCGACGGAGGTCAGTTCCATCCACGTTTGAATCCGGACAGCATAAATAAAATTTCGGGCGAAAAACTTCATTCCGACGACGATGCCTTTTACGCTCGGGAGTTGACGATCGATTTGTCGACAATTCAGCCGTACGTATCCGGTCCGAACAACGTTAAAACGATGAAGTCGGCTGCCGAGATGAGCCGGCGTAATATCAAAATCGATAAAGCCTATCTGGTCTCATGTGTCAACAGTCGTGTTAAGGATATTGCCGAAGCCGCGGCGGTGGTGAAGGGGAATAAGATTGCCGAACATGTCGAGTTTTATATATCGGCGGCATCGAATGAGGTGCAGGCCGAAAGTGAAAAAAACGGCAACTGGAAAATATTAATTGATGCCGGTGCGATTGTCCTTCCTCCCGGCTGCGGTCCCTGTATCGGGTTGGGCAAAGGAACGCTGAAAGATAATGAAGTCGGTATCTCGGCGACGAATCGCAATTTCAAGGGACGGATGGGTTCGCGCAGCGCCGAGGCTTATCTGGCTTCTCCGGCGGTGGTTGCCGCTTCGGCCGTGGCCGGAAAAATCAGATCTCCGTACGATGTCGAAGATGTAAGACTGGAAGCTGATATAAAGGTAAATGAACAAAAATCGACCGTATCGGGTGAAATGAAAATACTTGATGGTTTTCCGGAGACCATAGAAGGCGAATTAATTTTTTGTTTTCAGGATAATCTCAATACTGATGGCATCTATCCCGGTAAGTACACCTATATCGATGATTTTACACCGGAACAACAGGCCGGAGTGGTGATGGAGAATTATGATCCGGAATTCAGTAAAATCGCCAAAGAGGGCGATATTCTGGTTGGCGGATTCAGCTTCGGGAGTGGCAGTTCGCGGGAGCAGGCGGCAACGGCGCTGAAATATCGGGGTATTCGATTGGTTATTGCCGGGTCATTCTCGCAGACATATATGCGTAATGCGATCAATAACGGTTTTCTCGTTATCGGGGTGCCGGAACTGGTGCATGACCTTAAGAAAAAATTCGGGACTGATAAATTGACTGTTAGAACCGGCATCAAAGCTATAATCGATTTCCGGCGCTCGATTCTCGCAATCAATGATAAAGACTATCGCATCTCACCGGTCGGCACCGCCGCCCAGGAATTGATTATCACAGGAGGTTTGGAAAACTGGGTAAAAAATAATATCCTGCAGGTGCAACAATGAATAAGTCAATCTCAGGAAAGATAGCCGAGTATGCTATCGGGCTAAAATACGAAGATCTTCCGGAAAAAGTTGTATATGAAGTCAAACGTTTTCTGTACGATTCAATCGGTTGCGCTTATGGCGGCTATTATACAAAAGATGTCAATATATTAAGAGATATTTATTTGAAAATGGGTGGCCGTGAAGAAGCGACCCTGATTGGATTCGGCAATAGAATTCCGGCCGTAAACGCCACACTGGTTAATTCGCTGATGATTCGCGCGCTGGATTTCAATGATATTTACTGGAAAGAAGACCCTTCGCATCCATCCGATTTGATTCCGGCGGCGCTGTCGGTCGGAGAATTGATCAGTGCCTCGATGAAAGAAGTGATTGTCGCGATTGTTCTCGGATACGAATTCGAACAGCGTTTGTGCGAATTTGCGGTGCCGGGCGTGCGCGAACGCAAGTGGCACCATGCAACATTAACACAGTTTGTTTCGCCGATTGTGGCGGGCAAAATGCTTGGTTTGAATGTCGATCAGATGGTGCATGCTATTGGTATCAACGGTTCGCATAATCATACTATCGGTTGCCCGACGGCCGGACAGCTAACGATGATGAAAAACACGGTTGATCCGATGGCAGTCCAGAGCGGTGTTCTGGCGGCCTTAATGGCGCAGAAAGGATACAGCGGCACCGAGTTGGTTTTTGAGGGGAAGGAAGGTTTGATGGATGTTTTTGGGCCGGATTGGGCGTCTGACAAACTAATCGGCGGTCTGGGTGATAAGTACAAAATTCTCGAATGCGGGATGAAAGCGTTCCCGACCGAAGCCCTGACACATACGCATCTTTCCGCCGTTCTGAAGGTGGTTAAAGGTAATGATATTTCTTTTGATAATATTGAAAAGGTAATTGTGACAACCATCGCTCGTGCCTGTGATATATTATTCGATCCGCAGAAGTATCGTCCAAAATCACGTGAGACGGCCGACCATTCATTACCGTACTGCATCGCCTGCTGCCTGGTCGATCATGAAATCACGACGCAATCTTTTTCCGAAGAAAAACTCAAAGATGAACGTATCTGGCAGGTGATCGATAAAATCAAGGGCGAGGCCTCGAAAGAATTTGAGAAGATGTTCCCGGCCAAGCAGCCGTCGAAAGTGGTTGTGAAAACCAGGGATGGCAAAGAGTATTCGGAATATCTGGAGTATCCTAAAGGTGATCCTCGTGAGCCGATGACTATGGATGATCTGCAATCGAAATTTAAAGGATTGTCTTCGGAGCTTTTATCTCCCAAGCGGCGGGATAAGATTAAGGAATTGATTTTCGCATGCGAAAAAATCGATACCGGCGAGTTTATGAAGGAGCTGGCAATATAATTGACAATATTCCATTTTAAATATGGGAGAGACAAGTGCGACCAAAAGTAAGATTTCTAAGCGATGATCTGATCGAGGAAATCATCTCCGAAGCCCGGGAAATTCTCTGCAAGCTGGGCGTTACGATTCATAATAAGAAAATTCTTTCCCTGCTTTCCGGTCACGGCGCCGAGGTTGACGGAGAAAAACATCATGTTCTTTTCAAAAATGATCTGATTGATAGGGCATTGAAAACCGCTCCGAATTCCTTTAAGTTGTATGATGTTTTAGGTAACGAAGCGGTTGATCTGTCCGGTAATAATGTAAATTTCACGCCTGGTTCGGCCGCTATATATATGCAGGATATTGACTCCCGCAAGGCACGCAGGGCGACAACGGAAGATTACATCAAGTACTCCAAACTGGTTAGCCGGCTTGAGCATATCGCTTCACAGGCAACTGCCGTCGTACCCTCGGACGTTCCCGAAAATATTTCCGACAGTATCAGATTGTACTATAGTCTGATGCTCTGCGAAAAGCCTGTTGTCACCGGCGCTTTTACTATTGACGCCTTTAGCATCATGCGTGATCTTCAATTGGCCGTGCGGGGAAATAAGGAGGAGCTTAAGAATAAACCGCTGACCGTTTTTTCGGTTTGCCCGACCTCGCCATTGAAATGGAGTGACGTTACCTCACAAAATCTGGTCGACTGTGCCGTCAATAATATCGCGGTCGAATATATTTCGATGCCGATGGCCGGTTTTATAGCTCCGGTGACATTGGTCGGGACTTTGGTACAGCATACCGCCGAAACGTTAAGCGGGGTGGTTATCACGCAGTTGACCAATCCCGGAGCGCCTGCTCTTTATGGCGGCTCACCGGCGATATTCGATATCCGCTATGAAACCACACCGATGGGCGCAATCGAGACGCAAATGATTGATTGCGCCTATAGCGAAATAGGGAAATATCTCGGCCTGCCGACTCAGGCATACATATCTTTAAGCGATGCCAAACAACTTGATGCGCAGGCCGGATTGGAATCGTCGCTCGGCGCCTCATTGGCGGCGTTGTCGGGGATTAACAATATCTCGGGGCCGGGCATGCTTGATTTCGAAAATTGCTTCAGTCTGGAAAAACTTGTCGTCGACAACGAAATTTGCGGGATGGTTTTCAGGATGATTCGCGGTATCGAACCAAAAGATGATTTCCCTTCATTGCCCAGATTCGAGGAGTTACTAAAAGAGCAACACCTTTTGATTTCCAAACATACGCGCAGGCACTTAAAAGAGGAACATTATTTCCCCGGTCCGACCATCGAACGCGCCAATCGCCAGCGATGGTACGAAGAAGGCAGCCGGACTTTATCCGAACGGGCAAAGGCACAGGTCGAAAAGTTAATAAATGATTATAAACCTTCGCGTCTTAATGATGATACAAAGGAAGAATTGACAAAACTTATGACGGCGGAGGCTCGTCGGTACGGAATGCATAAATTACCGGCGATTAATTAATGAGAGAAATCGTCGAAATTTCGTTCGAGAATATTATCCCTGATAAAATTGCCGTTTTAAAAAATCAGGGGATCTCCAAACTGAGTGACTTGACCGATAAAGTCAATCAACTCTGCGATGACGCACTGGCGCTATTCAAGGAACTCAACAACCCGATCGGCGTTTATTCCGAATTGTCCAAAGGGCTGTTTGAGGAAATATATGAAGGCGAGGGAGCCAATGAAGTCCCGTCACCGGTGGCCGAAATATTTCCCCGGGCGAAAAAGCTGGCGCTGTTTGCGCTGACCGTCGGCGGCGAATTGAGTGATAAAATTGTCGAGCTGTTTGAAAATCATGATTATGCATTAGGGTCGATGCTGGACTCGGTCGCTTCGGAAGCCACCGAAAATGCGGGAATTTATATGGAAAGTTACTATTTCTCTTCGGTCGTGGGCACCGATAATATAAGTATCGATGATTTGGTGATGCGTTACAGTCCCGGTTACTGCGGCTGGCATATAAGCGGTCAGGGAAAGCTCTTCGAGTTTTTAAATCCCGAAGAAATCGGGATCGAACTCAATGACAGCTATTTAATGATGCCGTTAAAATCCATCTCGGGGGTGATGATAGTCGGTTCGCGGGAAATTCATGAATTCGAAATCGCCTATCGGTTCTGTGATGAGTGCAAAACGATGAACTGTCGCGACAGAATCAAGGAGATACTGGATCGTTAGGACGATGATAATTCGGTAGGAGGTTGCTTTGGACATAATAAAACAAATTTCGGATAATTTGCAGCGTGGTGAGGACGAAGAAGTCTATAATTTTACCAGGCGAGCTATAGAGCAGAATTTGCCGGCTAAATCTATTCTGGACGATGGTCTGATCGCAGGCATGTCGGTCGTCGGTGAGAAGTTCAAAGCGCATGAGATATTTCTTCCCGATGTTCTCCTCGCCGCCAAAGCCATGTATGCCGGGATGGATCAATTAAAGCCGTTGATGATAAAGGAGGGTATCCCGACGATCGGCAAAGTGGTCGTCGGCTCGGTGCAGGGCGACCTGCACGATATCGGCAAGAATCTGGTAGCGATTATGCTGAGAGGGGCCGGTTTCGAAATTATTGATCTCGGCAATGATGTTCCTCCCGAAAAATTCATTGATACCGCTTTGGAGAATGAAGCCGCAGTCATCGGGATGTCGGCTCTCCTGACGACAACCATGCCGGTGATGAAAAAGGTCGTCGACCTGGTGAAAGCAAGAAACCTCTCTTATAAAATAAAAATAATAGTCGGGGGGGCGCCATTGACCGAAGATTATGCACATGCGATCGGCGCTGACGCTTATGGCTTCGACGGTATCAACGCCGTTGACAAAGTCAAGGAATTGCTGGGCCTTCATTAAGATGAAAAACGTGCTCGACAGGATAACGGTAGGAGAGATTATACTCTCCGATGGCGCTATGGGAACTATGCTGATCGATTCCGGTATTGCACTTGAACAATGCTTTGAAGCCATCAATCTATCACGACCTGACGTTCTCGAAAATATAGCAAGATCGTATTTAGAAGCAGGGTCGGATATGGTACAAACCAATTCGTTTGGTGC
>CAYXTW010000066.1:0-15224 GCA_964467955.1 uncultured Ignavibacteriaceae bacterium
CCGGTTACAAGCACCTTTTCGCGAACCATATCAGACATGCGAAGAATTTAATAGATATGTTTTCTCAACTCAAGACAATTTAATTCCCGATGTCAACCCTGTCCGCGGCGGGTAAGAACAAGGGTAATGGCCAGGACATTATTCGCCCCGGCGTTTTTTAGAATTCGAGTGCATTCATTCAGGGTCGCGCCGCTGTCAAAGATATCATCGAAAATAAGAATATTCTTATCGATGATTTCGAAATTTTCTTTAATTTTATATAATCCTCTGACCACTTCTCTTTTTCGCCAGGCGCCACGTATATCCTTTGCCTGCCCGGTAATCTTTTTTCGTATCAAAAGTCCCGGGACGAATTTGCCGGGGATCTGAATATCAGGGTGTGATAAAATAAATTCCATTATCCCGAACGGGCGTTCGGTAAGAGTCATAGGTACAATTGTCGTCAGGTCGATATCATATTCCAACCGGTTGTTTTCCAGAAAATTACTTAAAAATTCGGATAAGACCAATCCGCATTTTTTATCCCGGTTATATTTGAACCGGCATAAAAATTCGCCGAGCAAAGTATGTTTTTCGTTCTTTTCCTCTTTATAATAGCCGAGCGCCACACCCCAATCGAATTCCCCCGCCAATGCTACCGACTCTATTATGTCCTGATTATTTAAAAGTCGCTCGTAATCAAATTCAGGCCTTGTAAGCCAGCTGAATAAATAATTTTCGACGGTTTTTCTGAAATCCATTTTGACCCATGCCGCCGCCCTATACCGGGAATTAAAAGACGTCAGCCGTAAATCGATAAACCTGGGCTTCTTTTTCTTTGTAACTGTTTTTGGGCAGGCCGGCTTTCAGACAGGTCTGCTCCAGAAACGTCGTCCGACCCCAGTTATATTCGGTCGCTACCTGGGGAAGAAGCAGGCCCGAATGCGAACCGAATACAATCATCAAACCGTCGCGGCCGACCTTGATTTCCTCCAGATCCTCGACTCTCACAAGCGGGGAGAGGGCCGAAATTTCGATCTCGATATTTTCAAACTCGTCTGAATTTAACGGCGCAAAACGGGGATCATCAAAGGCGGCCGCCTGCGCCATCTCGATTATCGTTTCATAAAGCGGTCGCGCCGCCCGGATAAGACCGATACACCCGCGTAACATCCCCCTGATTTTTATGGTAACGAAGGCGCCCCGATTTTCTTTAAGAATCCGCGAGGGCGGTTCCTCTTTTGGAATCGGTTCGTTATTAAGTCGCGCTTGAATGGACCGACGAGCCAGGTCCAGAAGGTAAGTTTTATCTTTATCGGTCAGACTCAAGTCTTTTATCTTCGCCGGTGCACCCATCGTTGCGTCTTTCGTTTTCAATTCCCGACTGGAAACCACGACCGCCGAAAGATAACCGACCACCTCCGAAAAATCCCCCGTCGTTTCACCCGAGGTCGTATAGCCGGTCACCAGCATTTCCTCACCGCCCAGCCTTCGCGCCGCCATCATTGTTGCCGCGACCGGTCCGCCACCGCAGGCCTCACCGCGCCCCGAGGATAAAATCGACAGCAGCATCTCCGGATTAAATTTCTCTATCGCCTTGAGTATATTACCGTCAAGTGCCCGCGCCTCTTTTTCCGGGTGAAAATGAGACAAATCGGTTGAGGCTACAATCAGGCTGTTTTTGCCCTCCAGCGCCGAGGCCAGAACTTCGCCAAGTCCGACGCACGTTGCCTCCTCCTGATCACCCATCACGATTGCCACCAGTTTAAAGCTGCCGAGAACTTGCTGTAAAAACGGAAGCTGTACCTCCAGCGAATGCTCACCGCGCACCGAACCGCCCGTATGACCTTTATTGGAAAGATATACCGACGGATTTATGCCGGCGATAGCCTCGGATAAATCTCTGTCGATATCAGCCACACCAATCGGTGTTTGATACGCACCGCCGCTATAAACCGAGGCGCCCTGGAAAAAAACCGTATGCGACGGCGCTATCACCACCACGACATCGTAGCTTTGCCCCTCCAGCTGCTTATAAGCCCGCGCCGCCGTTCTTCCCGAATACATATACCCGGCATGAGGCGCGATTGCGGCAATCGGCCGTCCCTTTAACGACAGCTTCTCCGCCTCGGCAAAAAACGTGGCGATTTGTTTCGTAAGCTGAACCGGATTGGCCGGATAAAACGCCCCCGCCACCGCCGGATGTCTTATCTCTAAATTATCCTGCATACGATCCAATTTAGCCAATTCATTTGCGTTTGTAAACAATTCGTTAATAAAAAAAAGCGGAGGTCAAATTTACGGTTTCGTCAGGTCTTGATCCCGATTTATCGGGATTGTGACCTGACGATTCCCAAGCTCTCCGCACTTGTTCGAATAGAGCTCTTCTTAAGCCGCCGGAGCCGACTGCGCTTTATCCTCCCTGATTCCCTCCACCATCGCCGACAGGGCGCTGATAATCCCGCTGGCTTCAAACGGCAGAAATATCTTGTTGGCCGGCTTATCGGCCAGTCGGGGCAGCATATCCAGATACTTAAGCGTAATCAACTCTTCATCCGGCTTGCCTTCATGTATCGCCGAGAATACATTTAATATCGCCTTGGCTTCACCTTCGGCCACCGCAATCTGACGATACCGCTCGGCATCGGCCTTTTTCTGGACCGCTTCGGCATAACCCTCGGCTTCAAGAATAGCCGATCGCTTGCTGCCCTCGGCTCTTTCGATGGCCGCCCGGCGATCACCTTCCGCCACAAGAATCACCGCCCGCTTGTCACGTTCCGCTTTCATCTGACGGCTCATCGCCTCGGTAATATCGGCCGGCGGGTCAATTCTTTGTATCTCGACTCGATTGACCTTAACGCCCCACTTATCGGTGGCCGTATCAAGCACGTCACGCAGTTGGGCGTTTATCGTATCACGCGATGACAGCGACTGGTCAAGGTCCATCTCGCCGACGACATTACGGATATTCGTTTGTGCCAGTTTCGACGACGCCATTATATAGTTGGCGATCTCATACCGCGCCCGCACCGGATCGGTCACCTGGCAATAAATAATACAATCAACCTCGACCGAAACATTATCCTTGGTGATAACCAACTGTGGCGGGACATCGAGAACAATCTCACGCATATCGACTTTCAGTACCGTATCGAAAAACGGTATGATCAGGTTCAAACCCGAATCGAGTGTCCGCTGGTATCTACCCAGTCTTTCCACAAGACCTTTTTCGTATGGACGAATTATTCGTATCGACAGACCGGCGATAATAAATGCAAATACTACCAGCACCAGTACCAAAACATAAGCTTCCATTTTTATCTCTCCTTTCTTTGACTTGCTGTTTTATTCTTCAAGTTTGGAAACATACAGCCGAGCGCCTTTAATGGAATCGACTTTGATTCTGACATCAGCATCGATAACCTCTTCGGCCACCGCCTGCCAGACCTGTCCGTCCACCCGCACCTGGCCAACGTCAAGCGCCGGATCGATCTTTTTTGTGACGACCCCCGGTCGCCCGACCATGGCATCGACATTTGTCTTTTGCGGCGACTCTTTGGTAATTTTTTTCGCCAGATTACGTGTCAGCGGGATCAGGATCACCGAGATAATCGCAAAGACTGCCGTCTGAATCAGGTACGAGTCGGACATGGTCGAGGTTACCGCGGCTCCGATCGCGCCGACCACGAAGCAGGCGAATACCAGTGTCGGTGTCGTTAATTCTACTATCAAAAAGATCAACGCCGCCGCCAGCCAGAGCCAGAATATTGTCGGCATATTTATCTCCTTTCTCTATACGGCCCCACAGCCTTCATTATATTCTCTCATTCCGCGCCGTCGGGAATCCTTCCTTTATTCGTTTGTGTCAGGTCTTGCGCGAGTTTTACGAGCGTGTGACCTGACACCTTTTATTTTATCTTTATTTTTCAATCCATATACTATTCATCGCTTCCGCCTATTCGAATAAATCGGCATGAACACAATGAAAACCGTATAACAACCTGATTGTCAACAAGAAACAAAGAGAGGAAAAATGATATGATAATTCGCGCCAGATTCGAAAAAAAGTGAGAGCCAATTGGATTACGGCAGAACTTCGTCATTCTCCGATAAATCATGGAATTCCGGTTCTGCCCATTAAATTTTCATTTTATTCAAAAATAAGAAACGAAGCCATTTTACAGGCGAAACAAAGATAACAATTTTTTCTATGATTTCCTCTACCACCCCGACCGGGGATTACTTACATGACGCTCACGTAAAACTCGACGCCGGTTTGCATGTCCCGCAGGCGTCGCCTTTCAGGGCATTGGAGGCAAACGTGGAAAACTGCTTGGTCGTCTTATTCGACCCGCACTTCGGACATTTTATATCGGCATCCGACGAGGACACCAGCTCTTCGAATTTATCGCTGCAATCCAAACATACGAATTCATACAACGGCATTTCACTTCACCTTTACATTCATCATCGAGACAACCGCCCCGGCTGCCATACCAAAAAGTGCCGCCACTTTGGCATCGCACATCAGCGGTCAGGTCACCCCGACATAGCCGTAAATCAGGCTGACCGCCACACCGGCCAGCCCTCCCAATATAAGGCCGATCGCCAATTTGGCAAGCCCTTTACTTAATCTCATCGATTATCCCGATCAACTGCTTTTCGACATCGTTAGCCAGATCATTAAGCCCGGCGTCGGGGAGCATTTCGGCGATCATCGACGGCCGCACCAGTGTCATCACCGTTTTGGCCCCTTTCGGTCGCACCACTATCTTGCACGGCATAAACATGGCAACACTGATGTCGTTTCCCAGCGCCTTATAGGCAAATCCGGCGTTACAGACTTCGAAGATTTTCAACGGCTCGATCTCAAATCCCTTTCCGGCCAGCGTCTCCTTGACATTATGCACCGCCAGCACTCGGAAACCGCGCTCCGGCGATGTTTTCTCCAGCGCCGTGGAAACATCATCGAAAGATTTGCTCGACTCGATCGTATATCCCAGCTTATCCATTACTTACTCCTCGATTATTTCATAACTTGACGATATATTGGCCACCCCTTTCAGCGACAGGCTGACCATACAATACTTATTTTCGGAAAGGTCAATCGCTTTCTCGACCTTCTTTCTATCCAAATTCTTTCCTCTGAAGATATATTTCACTTCTATCTTGTTATACGGCTTGGGGTAATCTTCGGGTTGATGACCTTCAACCTGAATTTCCAACCCGGTCAACTTTTGCCGCATTTTCTCGAGTATCTTGACGACATCAATCCCGGTGCACCCGGCCAGTGCAAACAGTACCAATTCCGGCGCCCTATAACCGCTCTCTTCACCGCCTGCTTTTTTTGAGCCATCGGTGGTAAGAATATGTCCGAATTCGGAGACACCTTCAAATTTCAAACCACCGCCCCATTTCATTTTTGCTTCCAGCATATTTTACCCTTTCCAAAACTAAACAAAACAATATATACAATGTTCCGAATGAAATTTCATAAAATTATATTTTTAAAAACAAAAATGGTGAGCGTTATTTTTACTAATGCAATTAAATAAGACGAATATGACGGGCGGATAGGGAAGAGCGGTCAAAGTTCGCGACTACACGGTGACACCCATTGTTTACGAAGCTCCTTTGCCCTTAAGGACGGCCGGAACGGTCTTCAGCAATATACGAGCGTCTTCTTTGAGCGACCAGTTATCGATATACTCCAGATCCAGTTTCATCCATCGTTCGAAATCGACATGATTGCGGCCATTAATCTGCCACAAACAGGTCGCGCCCGGTTTTACGGACAGTTTGCGCCGCTGCCACGGTTTGTATTCGGCCACTTCGCTGGGAAGCGGCGGCCGCGGGCCGACCAGGGACATATCGCCCCTCAGGATATTATAAAACTGGGGAAATTCATCGATGGAGAATTTTCTGAGGAGCCGGCCCACATTCGTTACCCGGGGGTCGTTTTTAATTTTAAAAACCGGACCTGACATTTCGTTTAGATGCTTGAGTTCGTCCTTCACGCGATCGGCATTATTATGCATCGTGCGAAGTTTAAGCATTTTAAATTCTCTTCCGTTTTTACCGGAGCGGACTTGTCTGAAAAATATCGGCCCTTTGGACTCCAGCTTGATGGCGATTGCCGATAGCAGCATAATCGGGAATAAAGCTGTCAACCCTATTAATCCGCCTATTTTGTCTATCACCAATTTAAAGAACATGCCCAGGCGGCGATTCTCGGGGCTGGAATGATAAAGCAGAATCGGCTGGCCATTCATCGATGAGGCGCGGCACTTGGACATTTGGCGCTCATAAATGTCAGGAAGAACGCAAATATTGATGCCCATTTTTTCGACCGTGCTGAAAACGCGCTGGCTGTCTTTAAAATCCTGCGGTTCCACCGCCATGATGACATAGTCGACCTGGTTATGCACCACGATTCCGTCCATTTCGTCGGGATGACCGAGCAACGGAATATCGCGATAGCGCCAGAGATTTTTCTTATGATAATCGACAAATCCCAGGATCTGAAGATTAAGATCGGGATGTCTTAGAATAAAATCCGCCGTCCTTTGTCCCCGTTTCGAAGCGCCGACGATAATGGCGTTCTTAAGATACGAGGCGGAAGCATCACGAATACGTGGCTTTAATGCGATTTTATTATAATTGCGCCAAAAAACATATATGGCCGATTGAAGACCGAAATTAGTTATCAGGAATAGTCCGAGATGCCCCGGATTGATGGCCAGATTGGAAAAGAATACAACCGCGACTGCCATTAATACGAATTTCAACTCATGTATCAAAAAGTTTCTGATGTCCCGACGTTTTTTCCTGACAGGAATCAAATCTATCGGCGGCAACTCGAAATACGCCAGCATCTTGACCATGACCGTCAGGAGGCTTAGCTTGTAAAGGAATATGGTATCGGCAAAAAAGTTGAATTTGAGATTTAAAAGAATTAAACCGATTGCCGGCAGGCCCGATGCCGTCAGGCGGTAAATCAGTCCCTCAAGTCGATATTTATCGACTACTTCGGTTTGTTTTTCGCCCGATGTATTTTCCAAAGGCAATACGCGAACACCACTAAATCCGGGACTGGAAATTTTAGCGTCACTATTCATTTGATTTTGCGCCCCCCTCTTTAAGATCCCCTTCACCCTGTCTTCGTCGCCTCGACGAATTTCTTTGGCCTTGAAATTGTCTCCTTCGGACGGCAATTCGATTCGCGAATTGCCATTTATGTCGTCTTTTATTGATTTATTCTCCGGAAGCGGTTGATCATCGTTTTTAAGAAGTCTATCAATCATTATTAATCCCTGAAAATCTTTGAAGTCTCCCTCATTATTTCATACATGCTCGGGCTTTTTGATTCCGGTTTTCTCCCACATCGTTTCACCGTATCGCGGGAGGATCAGCTTCCTGCCGGTTTGTCTTCTCCGATAGTACTGTCCCGGCATTCTTGTGAATGCATCGACAATACGTGCGGTCTGTGAATCATCAATCACCGGAATCGCGATATAGTTCTGAAGCCGATCGTGACGGCTCAAATCCCTGGCCTTGATTTTATCCGTTTTAAGACGCGAGACAACCTGAACCGGATTGGCGACATCTATCAACAAAAAATCGGCGGGTGTCGTATATGCCCGGACGCCCAGACCGCGCAATCGTACCGAAAGGTAGGTCATATTTTCTCTGACCGTATTGACATGGTTTTTCAGGTAATCATAATCGCTTAATACTGCGGCCGCGGCGACCCGGGCCGAAGGAGAAGCGATATATATCGGTTTTATTCGCTTGATGGCGGCGATATTTTCCGGAGCGGTCAGGATATAACTGCAGGGCAAATCACCAAGCCCGAAAGCGGCCGAAAATGTTCTTATCACAATCAGATTGTCATACTGCCTGATAAGCCCGGCCAGGCTTGTACCATAATATTCATAATATGTCTCATCGAGTATTATCCTGACGTTGGATGTTCGATCGACGATAGTTTCTATTTCATCAATACTATATATCGTTCCGGTGCAAAGATTGGGATTGGCCAGATAAATCAACTTTGTATTGTCGGCAATCGCATCGATGATACCCGTCGGATCCGGCAGAAAGGGGGTGGCACCATCGTGATAAATCGGCTTTATATTCCTCTGAATCCCATCCCGGAATTCTTCATTACCTGCCGGCCTGCAGATTAGTACCGAATCCCCGGGTTTGACAAAAGCCCGAATTATCGTTTCGACAGCCCGATAAGTCTCCGGGAATGTATGGATGTGGTTTTCCGGCAGTTCGCAATAACGACTCAGCCCGGCGATCAGGCTTCCAAGATAAATATCGGTATCCGAGGCAGGATCTCCGTATCGAAGGAATCTTTGAAGGCTGTCCATCACTTTTTCCGAGGGATGCCTGAATGATGACGGCATCATCGGACGCGAATCGATGGTTCCCGTTCCTGAAGGCGGGGAGATGCGATTAACGGTTTTTGGCTCGATACCAGCCTCAACATCCATGTTTTTGTTATATGAATCCTTCATTCTTTTCCTATTACATCAGGCGATAATTTCTATGATTATCCTGTTACGATTTTTTCTTTAAGTGCCCCGCGTCCTCCCGGTAGATTTTTCATATAATGCCCGGATCGACTTTTTAATAGACGAGGGTATTATGCCTCCGGTTTTTGAGATGATTGATTTTTTCCCGGCGTCTTCACTTATAGCGACAATTTCTTCTTTGCCTTCGGTGCTGAAGGCTTCAAAACGTATCAACCGAGGCGAATTGATTAGCGCTTTTTTTATATCTTCCAATGAATTCGATTTGACGTCCTCCAGTTCAACATACGCTTTGCCTATTTCATTCACAAAATGAGCATCGCTGCCGGCCGTGTGGGAAATATCGGGGCAAAGGTCGAGGAATTTGACCGTTTCCAAAATCTCACGCTGATTACATCGGAAGTTTACCGCTTCAATCAGGTCAACTCCGGACATAATTTTGCGAATATCTTCGCCATGAAAATGGTTTTGTTTATCTTTGTTGTAAATTAATCCGCTGCCCGGTCGGAACGGGTGGGGAATTAAAACCAGGCCGTTTTGATTATGGATCTCATCGATAATATCGTGGATATCGCGCGAGACGATTTTATCTTCAAGAAAAAGACCGATTATATGAGTACCACCGTCGGCGGTGATTTCCATCGCCGGAATGATTGTGATATCTTCAGTGATTTTCCTGGCAATTCCGTAGGCCGACATATTGTCGTGGTCGGTAATGGCGAGTGCATCCAGGCCGACTTTTGCCGCCTGTTGGACGACCTCTTCAACGCTGCTTTCACAATCGAAAGAGTGCTCGGTATGAACATGGAGGTCGATTTTCATCCTATTCTCATTCCTTCCTTTTTTCTCTCTCCGATTACATTTGCAAAGCGGATGCCGATTCGAGCGGAACTATCGATATCCTCTAATGTGTTGATTAGTAATGAATTACCACGACGCCCGAGGAGGTCAGCAACTCCATCGATTTTTTTTAAGATTTTTCGGGAATTATTTCCTCGAGACAGGGATATTATTTCCAATAAATATTTATAACCGCCCGGGAGAGGGAACCCCTCTCGGGCGGTTTTTGGAAGGTGAGAACGGGCAAATATTCTCGGGAAAGTTTTATAGTCTGGCTATGATAAAGGCCGAGGTCAGCAATCCTCCGATAATTGTCACACCTGTTGATATTGTCCCCAGCCAATCACGATCCTTTTTAATATAGGTCGGGACGACGATGGCGTCACCGATATCCACGGTTTTGCCTAGAATTCCGCCCTTGGAAAAAGCCCGGCCATCCGCCTTAATAAGCCGCGTCCCTTTTTTATCCGCCTGGCTTGTAAAATTGCCGGCACGTTCTATATAATATTTCACCTTTTTGCCGGAAATATATTTAATGGTTCCGTTGGCGCCCACCGCACCCATAACCGATATTCCGCTGGGAATCTCCGGGATAAATATATAATCACCGTTTTGCAGAACTACATCGCCTTTGGCGCCTTTGGTTGACAGAATTTTATCCATGTCGATGATAATTCGATTCATATTCTCGGCACTATAAGAGATCATTTCTATCTTGCGGACGTTTCCAAGAGAATCCTCTTTTAATGGTTGCGAGTTGGCTATAATTTCGTCCAGATTTTGCCGTTTTAGGGCGTCGGCAATCGATGTTCGGCGAAATATTATGCCCTTGGGGAAGGCCGACTCCGTGAAACCGCCGGTTCGTTCGATTAAATCGAACAGAGTTTCGTTTCTCTCTTTAAGCGTGTACCGTCCGGGAAATTTAACTTCTCCCTCGATCGTAACCATGCGATGTAAAAACCAATCCGGTTTTTTTCGGACAAATAACAGGTCGTCTTCCTGCAAAAACACCTGTCCTGATTTCGAATTGGTTAAATCGACGCTGGCCAGATGGACTTTTCCTGTTGAATCGGTATGTACCAATTCGGCATTCAGGTTGTAAGCAAGTTTATTAAGGCCCCCGGCAAGAAAGATCAGGTCGGAGACTTTCATATTGTCATATAAAGGAAATTGTCCCGCCTTTTTTACTTCGCCTTCGATATATACATATTTCTTTCTTTTTACCTCATCGATGCCGTAAACATGCAGAGAATCATAATCCTTGAGCTCAATATCCAGGCGGCCGTCCAAAACATCGTTAAGATTTATCGGAATGACTTCAGCGCGAAGATCGGCATATCTTCTGAAAAGATTAGCTCTTTCATAATAGACGTTTTCCGGAAGCAATTCAGCCTGCATCAGAATAGATTTAAGCGTGGTCGAGTCGGTCCTTTCGAACTGCCCCGGATGTTTGACCATGCCGGCGACAGAAACAACGTTGCGTGTCATATCATAAATCGAAAACAGAGTCAAAGCATCACCATCAATCAGCTCTATATCATCAATCGGGCCGTTATCGGGATTTAAATTGATATCAATTACCTCGCGCTCATCATCCTGCGAAATTCGATCCAGCATCAGACGATCAAGATAGGCCACGGCGGTCGGTCCTCCGGCCAACTCCAGCGCCTGGCTCACCTTCTCACCGCCGATTATTTCATAGATACCCGGACGTTTAACCTGCCCGGATATACTGAAACGAGGACCCGAAATTGGGACAAATATAGCGTCACCCGAGGATAATCTGACATCGCCGCTGTTGTCACCCTTAAGGAGGAATTGGTACAGGTCGACACTGGCAACGGTTTTGTTATTTCGGATTAGCTTAATATTTCTCAGCGAACTGCGTTCATTGGGTCCTCCGGCCAGGTACAGAGCATTAAACAAAGTTGTCAATGAACTGACCGTGTATGCCCCCGGTTTATTGATTTCGCCGGTCATATATATCCGTATGGAGCGTATTTTGCCCAGCGAAACCGAGATTTCAAAATCGGTGTAGAATTGGGATAATCGCTTTCTGATTTTGGATTCAAATGCATCCAGAGACAAACCCCAGACGGTCGTCTCACCCAGTTTCGGAATAAAAATTTTGCCCTCGCGATCAACCGTCAGATCGTATTCCTTTTCGACTTTGCCCCAGAGACGTATGATAATATTATCTCCGGGTCCCAGAATATAGTCGGAGATATCGGCAACTTCGGGCGGTGGCGTTAATTCTGACGGAGCCTTGAAAAGATCATATCCAAAAGGCTGGAGACCCGGTTTGGCATCCTTTTTTTCAGCGAGCGGTGAATTTTCCGATTGAACGATCGGCTCGCCGCCCGGTGTCAGGACTTTCGGTGGTTCCAGGTAAATTTCAGGGCTTTTATAAGTAATATCCTCTTCGGTACTTTGAGATTGAAGCTTATGGTATTTTTCCAGCAATTTTTCATCGTCTTCGTTATATCCCGCCCGATAAAGTGACTGGCAGTAGGCCGGTTTGAACCAATCGATAGCCACAAGAATGATTATCAGAATTATAACCGCGAGAATTTTTTTCATTCTTTCCTTCCACCAGCCAAAGTTTACCCCTTTTAATCATGCAATCATATCAAAGCTGATGCCGGAATAATCGCGATTAGATAAACATTTGTCTGCAAACACGTTAAACCTGACTTTAAACTGCTGTGATATGATTGTCCGGCAAAAATATTCTCGACAGGCGGGAAAACTTTTCTAAGGCCGGATACCTGGATATGATATTGTTTTTTATTGACTTATGCCGTTCGCTTGCATTGAGTGGTTGCTTTTTGAGCGAATATTTTATATCTTATTGATTGTGGATAATAAGCCTGTATATTTGTCGAAACAGGGTATTATTAAGCTCGAGAAGAAACTTAAGGAGCTTAAAACTGTCGACCGGCCGAAAATCGTTTCGGAGATAAGACGCGCGCGGGAATTGGGTGACCTTTCCGAGAATGCCGAATATCATGCGGCCAAAGAAGCGCAGGTGCATCTGGAAAGAAAGATTGCCGAGCTGGAGGATAAACTCAGCCGCGCCCGATCGGTCGACACCGACAGTATTCCATCGGATAAGGCTTATCTTTTTGCCAGAGTTCTCGTGAAGGATTTATCCGATGGGGAAGAGGTCGAATATACGCTGGCGCCTTCCGAAGAGACTGATGTTGATAATGATATTATCTCCATTAAATCGCCGATCGGCGCCGCCCTGCTGGGTAAGGCTGTCGGCGAACAGGTTGATATAAAAGTTCCGGCCGGGACAATTCAGTACGAGATAATCAAGATTTCACGGGATTAAAAAATCTCCCGATACCGCCGGGAGATTTTTTACATCTAAAATGGTAATTCGAGGTTTACCAACTCGCTGACATTTCATCATCGGTAGCATTCATATCGAGAGGATCTTCTTCGTAATAATCATTATCCTCATCAATACCAATATCAGCCGCCATATCGGCGCACTCAATCGAACAAAAAACCTGATCCCCCTGCCGGACGGGCCGACCGCTGAATTCTTCGCCACAGAATGCGCAATTCATTAATACCTCCATACAGCAAAACTGTACCAAAATACGAGAATTGATAAAATTGATTACTTCCAAATATGCAAGCGTTTTTTTTCATTTTTTAAAAAAAATTATATAACCAATATTCGTCATTCTCCTCAAATTCTATAACCGAAATTCAGTATAAAATAGTTCCGCATTTTCCTACGATTTTCAGACGCCGATCCGCAAATATATTCTATTGCTTTTCAACATCTTACCGGCCGAATTATATCATGAGCGCCGGATCGGAAATTTTAAATTTCAGGTGGCGGAGCCCCATATTTTGACCATTCCTCTTTTGACGGGCCGACCGTTCCCGAAACCTTCAAACCGGCCTGACGCATCAAAACGGTCATCTGCCCGCGGTGGTGAATCTCGTGGTCGCCCAGGATTCTCAAGGTCAGACCTTTTTTCCACATCATTCCATACATATCATCCTCGATTTGAAGCGTCTCGTCGGTCCAGTTTTTTTCGACCTGCTCCAGAAGCGATTTCGCCGCGGCATCATATCCCTCTTTGATTTCCTTCGCCGATTTCGGCAACGGTGCGTCGGCCTTGGGTCCCTCAAGTTTCAAACCGGTTCGTTCCGACATCTCCGGGATTGAGGTTACTATATGCCAGGCGATTCTTCCGATATTCCGATGTCCTTCCGCAACCGATTGTCCCAGCGATTTATCGGTGAGAGCATTAAGAATTCGGCGTGTCCCGTCGGAATTGCTTTTCCAGTATTCGGAGAAATCCTTGATAGTAGTGAACATTTGTTACTCCTTTCTTTCAAATCATCAACCTGTTTTTAACGTTTAAATTCGTCTTTAGCTGAAGATTAAATTCAAGAATTTCACCCGGCAATCACTTTTTGATTGGGTTATCGATTTCTGGAATAGAACAATCCTGCAAAACCCGCCGGGTAGCATAGTCGGAGAAAGCGCCTCTTACACGAAAAGGCCAATTAAATCAGTCCGTTGGGGCCCGGCAGTATTGATTTTGCCGTGAATTTGTATATAGCATAATCCATAGCATTTTTCCCTTGATCTGGATCCAGCCTGCAGCCTTCAGGGTGCATTAACCTTGTAAAGATTTTGATTAATTACGTACAGGATTATGTACATTGAACATACCATATAGGCTGACTACCCCGCCATCACGCTTGATCTGATATGTTCTCACGGGTCTTTTTTACAACCCGATTGAAAGCGTATAACCTATCTGGAATGTGAACAGAGAATGTTTTATCTTGGCCTTTTCCCCGGTGTACGGGTCGGCGAAAATAGCATAATCCTTTATATCGGGAATCTCGCTATGGGGCGGCGTATCTTCGAAAGTATCGCCGAAACTCGTCGAATACCGAACTTCAAAATAGAAACAACCGCGTCCTTTTTTCAATTTAGCTCCGGCGCCGAAGACTGCCGAGACAATGGTACTCTTAGTGTTGTATATTTTATTTTCATACTGTTCATCATGTTTGACTTTTTTGCCGTTATAATATACTTCACCTGTCCATTTTGCTTCCCCGGAACTATAAAATCCCAGCGCCGGGCCGGCCAGAAAATACGGCTCGAAGCGGCTCTGCATCGGCACATTAACTCTAAGTAAAATGGGGACTTCGAAATAATTAAGCCGCACCCACTGGTCGGCTTCCCAGACAGTATTCGAGTCTGTTTTGGAAGCTTCCCACGCCGCGCCTTTCATTGAATATAAAAATTCGGCCTGGATCGACATGTATCGGACCACATTAGCGGTTATCGATATTCCCACTACGGCACCGACCACATTGCCGGGATCGGCATCGAGGAACAGGCTGGTATCCTTGACATCGCTGCCGGTGAAAGTCGCCACATTAAGGCCGAACTTCGGCCCGATATCAAGCTTAATCTGTGCCTCGGCCGAACCGACGATAAAAAAGACCATTGACAACACAATTAAAATCTGAGTAATGAGTTTTTTATACATTTCCCCTTCTCCCGTTTAAACCTCTGAGATAGGTCAATCCTGATCGTAACTAATTGTAATCGATTAAAAATTCAATGTCCAGTAAATATTTTGATGAAGGGAGCGGAATATTCAATGTAAACCATTAGCCAGGAGCCCGGCCGGCTTGATTTTTTTGTTTTTTGCGCTTGGTGTTCGTCAGGGTAAGATTGGAGTGCAATATTTCTGGCCTAAAAAAACTCGCAGATTCACCTATAACAAAAATTTTATTTTAGTTGACACGTAAACAATGTCGCCAATCCGCGCCGGTATTAAATTTCTGCTCGGGCAATAAGTCCGATAATTATTG
>CAYXTW010000066.1:15324-16605 GCA_964467955.1 uncultured Ignavibacteriaceae bacterium
GCCAATCCGCGCCGGTATTAAATTTCTGCTCGGGCAATAAGTCCGATAATTATTGCGGCAATCTTAAGGCAAGAGCCTCGCGCTCTTGCCATTTTATTCTTTTCCCGCTTCGCATAAGGCATGCTTCGCGCGATTGTCAAAATCGCAGGGATTTTCGACGTTCCGTCAGATCCAGGTCAAGAGGAATTTGAAGATATGAGCCGACAGTCGCTTAATATTCCATGGCTTCAATGGACTGCACAATCCGCGTCCGGGGATTCATCATTATTTTTCCCTCGACATTACTCCATACGTCTCGCAATTTGCTTGCCATTGCCTGTGCCTGATCCTGAGTATCGAATTCGAGATCAATCATAACGAAGCTGTCATTATCGACGGCGCGTGATATTTTGTACCGGCGTACGCCGGACTTCTGCCGGCCGGCGGGATCGTCATCAAAAGCCTTCTTCCAGCCGTCAAAATCCTGGGTCTGATGTTCAATACGTAGAATATACATTTTAACTCCTTTCTATTTTTGATATCTATTGATTTTTGACTATGAATACATACGAGTCGGGTGGACAAACCTGCAATAAATTCTAACGGTTCGTGGATAAAAATTACTGATAAGATATCAATTGCTATATTATTAATCGGATGAAAATATCTTGTAACATGTTTCAATGTTCTGTCAGGTCTTGGCCGAGACGAAGTCGAGGGTGTGACCTGACAGCAATTAATTCCATTCTTTCCAAATGTTTAACTGCCCCTTGTGATCCATTAGATAATCACCGGCACTCGACCAAATCCAATCCTCCGCCTTCTTAACCTGCCCGCTTTTGACGGGATTATTATGAATATATCTCAGCTTTGTTTTAAAGACAGTCAGGCTCTTGATAGCAACCCTGTCATATCTGGGCATCCAAACAGATGTTTGCTTCAGGCCAATACCACGAGTAACTTTTTGTGAAATATATTTCTTAAAATCCCGCATAAAACCTGATAATTTGATTCCCTCTATAAATAATAGAAGATGGATATGGGTAGGCATGAGGACGTAACCGGAAATCAAGGCTTTGTATTTCTTGGTACAGAAGTCGAGAGATTTTATTAATTGGTCATAAAATCCATCAACATTGCCGAGCGCTTTCCAGTCCCTAAATGACGTGGTTACAAAGAAGCATGATTCATTTGATTGTTCCGGATAACGTAATCCATAGTAGGAAGATAGTGTTCCTTTGAAGTGAAGGCAACTCATTTTGGCTGTGGCGTCAGGTCACACTCCCGATAAATCGGGAGCAA
>CAYXTW010000067.1:0-16530 GCA_964467955.1 uncultured Ignavibacteriaceae bacterium
CGGATGAAAATTTGGAATCCTCGGTCGGTATATTGACAAAATAAACTTTCGGAGGTTGATTCTGCCGATAATCATAATTTAATCTGTCGCAACTGCCGCCGAAAAAATATATCCCCAGCAATAACGTGCTCATTACGAAAAGTACTCGTCTCATTTATGTCCTCCAATTATTCTCAAGGCCTTTTATAATCCATTAAAATACGAATCCGATTGTAAATCGATGTACCTCCGTACTGGGCAGCAATCCGAAATCCTGGTAGGCATAATCGACGGAAATATCCATATCTTTGCCCATGGGGAGAGTCAATCCGGCGCCGGCGGTAAAACCGTCAATGTCATAATTGATTCTTTCACCGACCCGGAGCGTAAAACGGTCATGATATCTATATTCGACTCCGATATTATATTTCTCGAGATTATCGGCCGGATGACTCCCCTCGGCCGAAAACACGGCCAGGTGGTCTTCGGTATCAAGGAGGTCGATCGAAGCGCCGAATCTGAAATTGATAGGTAATGGGAAGTCCTTTTCCAGGAATTTCATATCCGGTCCGAAATTGGATATTACCATGCCGATTTTAAAATTTCGGAAACCGGCATTATAGCAGGTTCCGACATCGGCCCCCCATCCGACAGCCTTTTCCAATTCCAGCGATTCCTGGATAAATTTTACGGTAAATCCCATTGAAAATCTGTCGGTCAAAAAGCGCCCGAAGCTCATACTGATCGCCAGATCACCGGCGGAAAAATATTGATACCCCTGGGTGCTGTCATAGTAACCATGGGCGAAGTAATAATCGGTCCGGAGAATATCGCCGGTATTCAGCGAATAAACGCCCACCCCGAGAACGCTGCCGATCGATTCCATCGGATAGGCCAGAGCGAAAGCTTCATAATTGATTCCGGCCGGCATATCGATATGCGTAAACATGATTTCCCGCCCGTAAACGTATGTCAATGCGGCCGGATTATAATAAACCGCCGAAGCGTCCGTTACTCCCGCGACATAGGCTTCGGCCATACCCATCGCGCGAGCTGAGACACCCAATTCCAGAAAATTTACGCCGGTTGTTCCGACCTTCGCCTGGGATAAGGCTAATGACGGCAGCAGCAGAAGTAAAAATCCCGCTATCCATATAATCTTTTTATATGGTCTCATACGCATTATCTCCTTATTATCTTAATCCGATTTTTTTCGATTATAAGCTCACCTGTAATCCAAGATTAATCTGTCGGCCGCGATCCCAGTTAGCCGGATCATTATCATACGGGGTCCCGCCCGTCACCCGGGTGCCACCATTATCTTCGCTGGTGTCCGGTCGGCCGGTGGACGGATTAACATAGACGACATTTTTGTTATCAAGGAGGTTGTTAATCCAGATGATAAATCTCCAGTTAAGCGAAACGAGGCTGAAATATTTTTCAAATTTTATATCGAAGTTCAAAATCGACGGCATGCGCAGAGAATTACGATCAGCTTCGGTAACACCTTCGGGCAGAATCAGTCCGGGATAACCGGACGCCGGTGTAAACGGCTTGCCGGTGCGGAATTCACCGAGAACCGTGAAACTCCAGCCGCTGGGAATGCGGATACCGAACAGCTTGGGTTTCATTGTCTCCGGAACAGCCAGCTGAATAGTACAGTTTATGTTATGACGAACATCGTCATTGATCGGCTTTTCCGCCAGTGATTCATTGCTCAGCAGGAATTCATCCCAGTAGTCCGTCCTGGATTGAGACGTTTTACCGTAGGCAAAGGCATAAGTATAATTTACTTCACCGTTAATCAACCGCCCGCCCCGCTTGTCGATGGAAACCTCAAATCCGCGAGCACGAGCATAATCACGGTTTTGATATTGCTGAATCCTCAGAGCGCCGCCACCCAGCTTCACCAGGGCGCTGTTCACCTTGTCGAACTCATCCTTATAATATCCCGAGATATCGATCGTGTAGTCCTCGGAAATGGCGTACTTCACGCCGAACGAATACTGAATGGTCTTTTCGTAATCCAGGTTATAATTGCCGACAACGTCATTGGCTGACGCCGAAGCCGTGTTTCTGTCGTACATCATCGAATATTGAGGCAGCTGGTAAAAATGACCGTAATTGAAATGAATCTTGGCCCGGTCGGAGATGGGATATGAAAATCCGATTCTCGGGGAGAGCTTGTTACGATCCCCGTAAATAATACCGCTTCCGAGATCATCGTACTTGGCCACCTGCTCGAGCCCGACCGTCTGAATGAAGTAGTCATAGCGGAAACCGAGGCTGGCGATCATCGATCCGTACTCGAGGTTATCTCTCAAATAAAACGTCCCGCTGAGAGGCTTATAATCATAAAAATCTCTGAGTTCACCGATCGTCGGATAAGGCCCGCCATCGGGAGGGCCGGTGTACGGTTGCTCGAGTGAACGAATGTCTTCCATTCTGATATATTCTTTTTTCAGCTCCGCCCCGGCCTTAATCTCATGATTTTTGATCTGCCTGTAAACGCGGCTTTCAAGAACATATCTTTTAATATTACGATGATGCCACTGAGTCGTACTGGCGTAACTGCCGACATCCAGGAATGACCTCGTCGAACCGGCGCGATCGTAGACGCCGTTGCCGTTTAAATCGACGAATTGTTCACCGGGATCATATTGATTATTGGGCCGATCATACAGGCCGTTACCGTTACGATCGATAAACGGAATCCCCGGCGACCATTCTTCATACGGATACGGATATGTATACCGGGAATTTCGGTCGACGTCCTGATTGTCCGGCCCGTTGGAGATAATGAAAATATCGATTCCCTCGTCATAGATACCATTATTGTTGATATCGGTGTAATTTTCACCGAGGTTGATGTCACCATCGAGGTAAGGCTCGGGTTGATGTTCGCCGATGACATCCCTCCTGTTATAATCGTATTTGCCGTTTCCATTCGTATCAAAGAGATAATCGCCTCGATCCCACTTGCCGTTGCCGTTGAGATCGATGAACGGCTCTTGCTCCATGGCCGCACCATAGCTGCCATCATTAAAACGGAAATCGGGAAAATACAGATAACCGGCCTGAAGGTCCTGCGCGTAAAGAAGCCCTTCCTGATACGCGGTGAAGGCCGGGCCCGAAAGATCCCGGCCGTAAAGCATCGTATCGGGGAACAAATTGATCAGCGGCTCGGGAATATCATAGACACCGTTTTTATAACCGTCGGCATCTTCCTGATCGGTAAATCTCTCGAACTGGTCATATTGCAAAAACTCATCGGGATTCATCCCGCGACCCGGATTATTGGGATCACCGGGACGATATTTATAATCCCGTTCGTAATATGAGGCTCTTACGTAATAGTGCATATTTTTCGACAACTGGTGTGTCAATTCCATCGAATAAACATCCCAGTCACTCTCCACGACAATCGAATTAAGCGGCGAATATCTATAAAGCCAGTCAAAGTACATATAATGGCTGGACGATGTCTTATATGAGAAAACCGCCTTCATATTATTCATGGGCTTGAACAGGATATTGGAATTGATGGTATAATCATTACTCTGTCTTTCCGGGATTTTAATACCGAGCAAATTAAAACTCTGGTAATACGGCTCCGTGGTAGGTGATGCATATTTCGCGTAGTCGTACGGTGTTCCCGTTTTAGTCACCTCGGCGAAGAAAAAGTAAGTGACATCCCTGTCCTGCAGGAAATTCAGCCCCAGCGAGGGAAAAATTCTATCCCTTAAAATAGGATCGGGGCCGCTTAGAATAAACTGGAGGTTATCATAATTTTCCGAATACTTATTCAGGTCTTTATTGCCGAAATCATCGGTAATATATTGCACCGACATATTCGTCTTTTCCGCCGAACCGGTTTGAGTCGTAATTTTAACGATTCCCGACAGAGCGTTTCCGTATTCGGGATCAAAACCATCCTTAATAATACTGACTTCCTGAATGGATCCGGACGATAATGAAAGACCGAGATTCATAGGCCCGGCGCCGCCAAGCGGATCGCCGATATCGACACCGTCGACAATATATTTTACCTCGCCGGCACGACCGCCTCGAATAAGAATTTCACCTTCGGCGGTGACGTTAATTCCGGCCGTCGATTTAAGAAGCTGATCGACATTCTGCACCGGCATCGCCTGGATTTGTTCTTTGGTTATTTTCATCTTGCTGGCAGTTTCAGTAATATCCAGCCTATCGCGGTCACCAACGACCCGAATAGTCACACCCAGGTCCGAAACAGCCTTTTCCATTTCGACATTCTGTTCGATGGACAGGTCGGTCGAAACCTCGATCCCTGTGACCTCAACCGTATTATAAGATACGGAAGTGACCCTCAAGTCATGCTTTCCCGGGGGAACCAAAACTATCAAATAGCTTCCGTCCGGATCGGTTATGGCACCCTGCTTGGTATCCATAACCATAACCGACGCACCCGGGATCGGTTCGCCGGTTTCCTTATCCGTGACAACTCCTTTAATTTTGCCTGTACTTCCGCCAAAGACTATAGACGTGCATATCAACAGCCCGAGCAAAACAGCAGCGGCAATTATTGTTTTTCTCGGCAACCCAATCATTTCCCGATCTCCTTATATTTTACTTTCTTTTTTCATGTCATCAGGGATGGGTGAACATTACGGCGGTCAACAAGTTATACATTCCACCACATCCATAAAAATACCACTCACAACTTTATAAAATAGCTCTCATTCTGTCGTTTAGTCAAGCTCTTTTTTCTCATTTTCCCCTTTTTCCCTCAATAATTCATGCGGACCTCAGCACCGCTATACAAAAGACTACATTAGACATCTCTCTGTTTAATAAAATCCTGCTATTTCTTTATATTTTTTCCCGAATATTTTAAAAAAATCTTTAAATTCTCTCTCCTCGGAAAGTGATAAACATGAAAATTCAAATTCTACACCCAGACTCTCTGAAAATTTTACTCCGAAATCATCGGAAATGTCATCAATCGAATAAGCTTTTTTTCCTTTTTTGTCTTCCCGTGATATAGCGAAATCGGGCTTTTGGCCGATTGCCGGGCAGTCAACGATGCCGTTGATTTTTATCGAACCCTGATGGATCATAAAATTTCCCCGGCGGCGCTGGGCGCCGGCGGCGATTTTGGCCGTTCCCGACGTAAGCTCATAGCGGGAAACCGAATCAAAACAGGATATTTTATCGCGGCGCCGGTTTACGCCGGAACACCCCTCGCGAGATTTCCTCGCCCACGTCGATTCAATCCCGCTTTCGCGGAAAATATCGACCAGTGTCCGCGATATCAGTCGATTGGTTTCACTCAAAGAACGCAGACGATCCGGCATTAAATTCAAACCGAGTATCAGGCTGAAGGTTATTTCCGACGGATCATGACAAATCGCCCGCCCCCCGGTAATTCTCTTTATAATCGGCATATTCCTATCGAGTAAAGTCCCATCAACCGCTTTCGAACTATCCTGGTTATAGCCGATTGTTATCGCTCCTGATTTCCAGCTGTATAATCTTAAAATCGCGTCACAATAAAAATGGTTATCGGGGAACCCGGAAAAAAACCATTCATCCATAGCCATATTGTAATACGGATCGCACCCGGGAGTTACAAAATATCGCCCCGCTTTCATCCGGTTGTCCTTACAAACATAAACATCATGAGCAATATAAGCATTGCCGTAGCGACTTTCAAGGCAGGTTCTCAATTTCAGATTGCCATATACTTTTTTGTTGATTACTTAGGGCGATTGATTTATTAATTTCAGCATGATTCAGAATCACGCCATGTCCCCCGGAACAAAACTTATTATATCGATATCGATTATTATATTTCTCGCTGTCGGCGGGACAATCGGCTTCACGATTCTGGAGAAAATGAAACCGCTGGAAGGTTTCTATATGACGGTCATAACTCTTTCGACGGTCGGATTCGGAGAAATAAAACCATTGCATCCGGCCGGACGAGTTTTCGTGATATTTTTAATTGTTTTCGGCGTCATCGCCGGAACCATCGCTTTTTCCGCCCTGGGGCAGTTCATTGTCGAGGGGCAGCTTCGAAATCTATTGGGGAGAAGAAAAATGAAATCCAAAATAGGCAAATTATCAAATCATTATATCATCGCCGGATACGGCCGCGTCGGAAAAGAAGTGGCTCAGGCTTACGTCCGTCGCAAGGTCCCCTTTATTGTCATCGAAAGCGATAATCAAACCCTTAATCAGCTTGACGCCGAGGGGTATCTTTATGTCGAAGGGCATGCCATCGAGGACAGCGTTCTCATGGAGGCGCAAATCGATAAGGCCAAAGTCCTGGTTTCGACCCTGCCCAGCGAGGCCGATAATGTCTACCTGGCCCTGACCGCTCGCCACATGAATCCGAATTTATATATCATCTGCCGCGCCGATCATCCCGACGGCGAGAAGAAATTAAAACGGGCCGGTGCCAATCATGTGGTTACACCCCACGTCCTGGGCGGGATGCGGATGGCGATGGCGTCGCTGCGACCTAATGTCGTGGACTTTATGCAGATGACCGCGCTCGGTGAGGCCGGTCTGGGCATTGAGGAAGTCACTGTTCCGCAGGGCTGCCGCTTTGACGGCCAATCATTGATCGATTCGAAAGTCAAAGCCGATTATGATGTTACTATTGTTGGAATTAAAAAGCCCAATAAAGAGATAGTCATCAGCCCGCCTCCGACCGCCATAATCGAAACCGGCGATATTCTACTCCTCGTCGGCGCCACGAACAGGCTGGAAGATTTCACCAAAGAGCTGGGATAATAAAAAAATACGCCCAGGAGGAGTCGAACCCCCAACCTTCTGGTCCGTAGCCAGACGCTCTATCCAATTGAGCTATGGGCGCATTCTAACAAGCGGCTACTATATTATAAAAATAAACCGGCTTGTCAATTAAAAAGAATCGAACGGATTTTATATATGTGCTCGGCGGGTCCTCAGACCCGCCGCGGCGAATCTGAGGATTCGCCGTCCACAGGACATTTTAAACCGGCTTGTCAATCAAAAAGAATTGGGGGATTCAGTAATAAAAATCCCTAGTGCCGGGATTTTTCTGTGTCGTTAGAAATTATTCCTGACCAATATTGTTAGCTGTCAGGAAAGATTCCTGACAGCACGAATAATTCCATAATTTGAAACCAGGTCGTGGACTATTCCTATCCATATATCTGTCTACTCATTCCATACCCAATCACGCGAAATCAAGAGTCGTAATGGTACAAATGAAGATTATTTTTAATTAATATTGATAAATAATGTGATTGGCTGGAACATAAAATGCCGACCGATGTTCAAGGAATTAGAAATTTAAAATAAACCCACTTAAACACAGCAAGGAGCTAACATGAAGACGTATCTATTCGCTGTGCCTCTCGCGGCCGGCAAAACGGAAACCTGGAAGAACTATATGAAGGAAATCACCGGTCCTCGATTTGAGGAATATAAGCAGTCACGAAAGAGAGCAGGTATCAAGGCGGAGCAAGTATATTTGCAGCATACCCCGCAGGGCGATATGTGTGTCGTCAAGCAGAGTGGTGAAAATCCGCAGAAGTCTTTTGAGTCGCTTATAAAATCCAATGATCCGTTCGACAAGTGGTTCCGGGAGAAGGTTTTAATCGATGCCCATGGCATGGATTTATCGCAGCCGATGCCCGAGAATCAGCATTTTCTCGACTACAGCGAAACCTCGACAAGAGAGACTGTCAAAACGAAGTAAGGCAATCAAGCTTTTCGGCTGATGCCGAAAATTTTTAATAAAAAATCCGAACCATCACCGGTCCGGATTTTTTTATTCAGCAAAGTACTAATTTAAATCTACATGCCCTTGTACGGGTTCGGACCGACTCTGTCAATCACCTCCAGGAAATCATCGAAGATTTTCGGAATCTTCTTGTAATCATTTATCGCCAGTTCATGAATCTCGACCCGCTCTTCCTCGAGCACCAGTTGTTTCAATTTCTCACGGACATTATCCATACGCGTGATGGCCAGCTCGCTGCCGCGTACGAAGTGACATTGATAATCATCACCCTTCTTGCATCCGATAAGAATCACCCCGTCGAAACCGGACGACAGTGCATCGGCAATCCAGATGACATTCATCGAGCCCAGACACCGCAACGGTATAATCCGAATCATGGCGTTGTACTGCAGACGCATTAAACCCGCCATATCGACCGACGGCAAGGCGTCGTTTTCGCAGATAAAGGCCAGAATGCGCGGCTTTTCCTCGAACTCATCGGGAACATGAATCGACTTTATCATCTGCGACATCATGTTGATGCTGTAATTCTTGAACGATATGATTCTTTCCGGACAGGCGCCCAGGCAGATACCGCAGCGTCGACAGCGGAACGGATTCGGCAACGGTGTTCCCTTTTCATCTTCATCAAGAGCGCCGAACGGACACTCTTCGGTGCATCGCTTGCACTGCGTGCAGCGCTGGAAAAAGAAGTCGGGAAAACTCAAATCGCCGGCGCGCGGATGCACCGCTTTGCCGTTAGCGACAGATTCCACCGCCTGGATCGCTTTCAGCGCCGCCCCATAGGCATCTTTCAATCCGGTATCGAAATCCATCGGCGCCCGTACCCCTCCCGCCGCGTACATCCCCGTCCGTCTCGTTTCGTACGGGAAACAAATAAAATGCGAATCCGGAAAACCGTATTTCAACGTCGGGAGGTCCGTGCCCTGGCGGTAAGTCAGATTAAGAATCTTCGCACCCGGCTCGGCCGATTCCGCCGCCTTTTTGCCGTCTTCCATTTTGCCGTCGGAGGTCGCCTCTTCCTTCTTCTCTGTTTTTTCTGCGACGGCCTGTTCGAATTCTTCCAGCACTTTATCGGGAACCTTGGTCGTCGGCACCATACCGGCCGCCAGGACAACCATATCGGCCTGCACCCTTATATCCTCACCGAGAAGCGTCTCCTCGACATTGATTTCCAGCTTGCCGTTATTCTTCGTGACTCCGGCAATCTCGCCTTTGGTCATGAAAATCCCGTCATCATCCTGAACATTGGCATAGAACATCTCGAACTGCGCCGGAGAACGAACGTCTTTGTAAATAATGTATATCTTGGCATCCGGATATTTCTCCCGGACGTACATCGCCTGTTTCAACGACACCCGGCAGCAGACCGCCGAACAGTACGGCAGATGCTCCTGGTCACGTGACCCGGCGCACTGAATAAAAGCGATACTTTCAATCGGCTTGCCGTCGGATGGACGCTTGATTTCATCTTTGAGCGCCATCTCTTCCATCTGGACATTGGTTATGACATCGGGAGAAATACCGTACCCCAGATGACTCAATTTTTTCGGGTCATACGGTTTCCATCCGGTGGCGAGAACAATGGAGCCGGCCGTCAATTCGGTCGTACTGCCGTTCGATTTTAATGTCACCTGAAGTTTCCCCGGCTGCCCCTTGGTTTTTGCGACTACCGTCGATTTATGAACGGCTATATTTTCATGCTTATCGATGGCGTCGATCAATTCCTGACACCCGGAATCTTCGAGCTCTTTATAAGGCGGCCGCTTCGGGAAGACCTTTTTGAATTTCGTCGCCCAGCCGCCGAGCTGCGCCTCTTTTTCCACCAGCGTAACTTTATAGCCGGCATCAGCCGCCGCCTTGGCCGCCGTCATCCCGGTCATGCCGCCGCCGACGACCAAAATATCTTTGCTGGTCTCTTCGGTGTACGGTTCCGGCTGTTCGCCTACCTTCACTTTGGCGATACCCATCCGGACATAATCTTCGGCCAGCATTTGCGTATCTTCGTCATTCGGTTTATGCGACCAGACCACATACTCGCGAATATTGACCCGATCGGTAAAAACGTCCTTGCCGAAATCAAACATCTCCGGGAACATCCGTCCCGAACAGGCGGCCACCACCACCCGATTAATACCTTCGCCGGAGATATCATTACTGATAAGATTGACACCCTCCTCAGTGCACAAACAATCATGTGTCCTGCAGACCGGCAGTTTATCGCCTTCAGCTTCTTTAATCAGTTGATCGATATCGAGGCTTTTGCCGATCTCACAGCCTTTGCATATATACAGTCCGATTTTCGGATCAGCCATTGTTCAACCTCCTCACCCCGATGTTGTTTGCTCTAAGTGCCGCTCCGGTCGCATCCTGAATCGAAGACGAAACATCCAGCGGCCGCACGGTCGTCCCCGCCGGAACCACACCTTTATCCGGATCCGGGACAATGAACCCGAATTCGTCCCGCGTCGTCTCCAGCGGCGGCGCCTCGTCAGCCGTATTCGGAACCATCCCCACCGCCAGCACCGCCATCTCCACTTCGGTTTTATTTATTTGACCGGTGAGCGTATTCTCCGCATGTAAAATCAAATTCTGATTGGCCGGATTCTCTTCTATTTTCGCGACCTTGCCACGATGAAAATGCAGTTTTTCGTCTTCCTGCATCTTCACATAAAAATCTTCCAGCCGTCCCGGCGACCGAATATCAATATAGAAAATATGAACCTCCGCCTCGGGATACAGCGACCTTATGTACGTCGCCTGTTTCATCGAAGCCATACAGCAAATGGCCGAGCAATATGGCAAATGATTATCGTCGCGCGACCCGGCGCACTGCACGAAACCGATAGTCTTGATTTCATTCTGATCCGAGGGGCGGATTATTTTACCCTCGGTGGGTCCGTTCTCCGACGCCAGTCTCTCCATCATCACATTGGTTATGACGTTTTTGAACTGACCGAATCCCAGATTGTCGATTTTGCCTGCATCGTACGGTCGCCATCCGGTCGCCCAGACAATCGACTTCACTTTGGCCGTCACCGTCTTCGGCTGCATATTCAGTTCGATGGCACCGTAATCGCAGGCATCGACACACTTTTTCATTCTTTCGTCGCCGACATAAGCGGGATCTATAACATATCGCGCCGGATATGCCATCAGGTGCGGTATATATGCCGCTTTGCGTTTGTTCATTCCATAATTGAAATCATTTTCGCATTCTATCTCACACACTTTCTCACATTCCCCGCAGGCGGTGCATTTTTCATTTACATAACGAGGATTCAGCTTAATCTGAACTTCATAATCACCCGGCGAACCGGCAACCGATTCCACTTCGGCCAGCGTCAGAACCCTGATAAACGGATTCATCCTGATTCTTTTCAGATTGATCTCGATTCCGCAAATGGGCGGGCACAGCTTTGGGAAATATTGATGCATCGCCGCCACTCTTCCGCCGAGCGAGGGCGACTTTTCCAGCAGAATGGCATGTTTGCCGATTTCAGCCGTTTCGATGGCGGTCGTTATACCGGCAACGCCCCCGCCGACCACGAGCGTATCGGCCGTTATCTTTTCTTCGACCGGTTCGAATTCAGCCATATATTTCTCCTTCAACTCCTATCCCCCGCGCAAAGAGGGGGTAAATAAAACCGAATATATTTCAGTTTCAACCTGCCGGTTTCCGGCAAGTTTGTTAAAAATTTCACAATATTTTATAAAGAATCGCCCGCTTTGTCAAGCGATTAAGTTTTTTGATATCAAAGAATTTAAATCCTGCCCCAATTATTTGCGGTCGATCTATTGGACGAACATATCTTGTGCACTATTCCTATCGGGAACAACTTCGCGCCTCCCTAATTCGTTGATTATTAATGGCTTGAATTTTATGGCACGTCATTTGTTAGAAATCACTATCGATAAGAGGTAAACAACTTAAAAAGAAGGAGAGCAGACATGAGCGGCTATCGGAAAATCCGCGGTTCTATCGGACTATTCATCGGAGTACTATTATTCCCCGTTTTCGCGCAAATAGCGGCGGGACAGGCAAACAATCAAAATAACATAAAAAAATCGGAGGATTTTGAAAGAAAGAAATGGTCATTACAATTCAAGATTGATGAAAACTTCACTTTAAGCGCCTTTCAGGGCGCGCTTATATCCTGCCAGCGGCAGGTATCGGAGCGCTCCGCTTTAAGACTGGGTGTCGGGGTTGTATCCAGTGATTTTCATAACGATGGCGAAAATACTATTTCTGAAAATAATCTAAGCCAAATTGACGGCGATAACACTAGAGACGGCAATAGCATTCGACTAAATACTTCACTGCTGTATATTCATCACTTAAATCCGCATTCAAAGATAAGTGCTTATTATGGAATCGGACCGAATCTTGTATGGATGTGGGAGGATGTGAAAACCACCTCCAGAGGCTATGATGATTCCGGTCATACAACCAGCACCGACCGCTATAAAAGCCACGATACTTTTTTCGATGCAGGAATTCTAAGCGTTCTCGGCATTGAGTGGTTTCTTTCCAAGAGCATATCATTGACTGCCGAATATGGCCTTATATTCAATTATTATTGGGGAAATACAAAATCCACACATCAATACGTCAATACATCAATTGAGGAAGAAATGAAATATAAAAGTTCAGGATTTAGTATTGATAATGCGCCTGTCAAATTCGGATTGTCGGCTTATTTTTAGTGGTTGGCCCGCTGCTCGTCGAGAAGACGGCAACCTTCCAGAAGAATCGATTCATTGGGCTGAAAATTATTCGGCTCCGGCAGATCATCCCGACTTATCGGATCGATACTCCATACCCCGCGATTCCAGGGTAATCCTTCATAAACCGCCTCGGGGCCGATTTTATCATCGCATTCGGCATAAATAATATTGCCGTAATCCAGATAAATGGTCAGCTGTTTGCCGCAGGCGGAAATACTCACCCGGGCTGTCTTTTTACTCGGCCCCATTGTTTGTATGAGATCAATTACGTTCATATCTTCCAATGAACCATGAGTTCCGAGATCACTGAGCACCTGCAACCGCTGATTCGACACCGCTTTACGCCGGTCGCGGATTCTGTTCATCTTTATGACCAGCGGTTCATACTCGTTTTCAATCGGAATGACATCTTCTATTCCGGTCTTCAGAAGCGACGACAGCTCACCGACAACATCCGGATCAGGTATCAGAAAAACCGGCAGACTGCCGTCGATTACCATCCGCGCCGTCAGGTTATCGATAAACACCGATACCTCTTCAGCATCGCCGGATTTAATCAGAAGCAGAATATCCGGCAGATTTCGCATCAGTTCATTTGTAAGTTGATCAATCGATTCGGTCACAATAATCTCATAGTTTTGATCACGCAAATTCGCCGTAAGTTCACCGATATCCGCATGGTCTTCATTATATATCAAGACCTGTTGCTTGTCGCTTTTGAAGTACTCTCTCGGTGGAATATGAAATACCGGCTCGGATGCTTCTTCGACGGAAATATGGACCAATTCATTGCGATAATATTTTATTATAGCGCACTTTAAAATAGCACCGAGGGCGATATGAAGTTCGATTGTCTTACCGGAAGCGGCCGCCAGCTCATCTTTGATACTTTCATCGTTCGGATTCTCGCAGGCAACTCTGAGTATATTACCATGCGGCTCATAAGCGAACGGTAAAACCAGCTTTGACCGGGCAAGCTCCGCCGGTATGGTCTTAATAACGACGTCAGGGATTTCGATTCCGGAAAGCTTTATACTCGGACAATGAAACTGAATCGACAATGCCCTTAAAAGCCGCTCCTCGTCGATATAGCCGAAACGGAATAAATGCGTCTCCAGCCGTCCGCCGTACTGTTTCTGGTAAGCCAGCGCTTCTTCTATTTGACCGGCCATAGCCAGCCCCTCATTTATTAAAATCTTATCGAGTCTCATTATTGATACACACCTTATTTTCTTACATTGCCGTCCATATTGGTTATATTAGTCCATATTACAATATTTCCGCCGCGACCGGCTCCGGCTTCAGATAATCAAGTTGCCGCAAAAGCCTGTCGAATTCCACCAACGTTCGCTCGTCGCAGAGCTTTTTATACGCCACCGGATCCTTACCGACCGATTTGGGGCTGATTCTTCGCCCGCCGTAGATTTTCGGATGCGTCGGGTCATAAACGTCATCCGGAATAAAATCGGGATAATCGGAGAAATTGAATCTTTTCTTCAACCCGAATTTATCCATGATTTGTTTCTGGACTTTATCCGGATCGGTCACCAGATCTTCATAACGCACCTCAAGATCAATCAAATCTGCAAAAAGCGACCGGTGTTTGATACTGGCCATCCACCTGTCGGGTTTCGTGAAGTTTTTATCCGAGATTACAACATCGCGGCCGTCACGCACGATATTTATGACTTTGACATCGCTCTCCTTTAATTTACTGGCCTGACGATCCAGTTCCGGCAACGTGATATTGTCGGAAAATATCGATGCTCCCAACCGTTTGAAGACAATCGGCCCTTTCTGGAAAATTATTTTATCGACCACCATGGTCGGGATCGGGCCGACTATAATCGCCGTCTGGTCGAACGCCAGGAATAATCTCAGAAGCAGGGTCGTCCCGCTCTTGGCGCAGCCCGTAATAAATATTTTTGTATTGGGGATTTCCGGATCGGGACCTCTCTCCCAATCCTCTTCCCTGTGGATCAATTTCAGCTGAATACCGGAATCGCTGGCCGGGGTCGAATTGTCGATGTGCATTATAAGATTCAGAGGATTATATATTATCTGCTTCTGAGAATAATGAGCGAAATCTTTTTCCTTCCACACCGCTTTGATGCCCGCAAACTCGCCGGCATATCGTCCGGTGAATTCATCGCCGGGCTTGCGAAGAGTCGATATGATTACATTACGACCCCGCTTCCGGCACATATTTATCAATTCCAGACCATCCTCGTGGCTGAGATATTCGAGTATATTTATCAGCAATATGACGTCGTAATAACTGTCGAGTTTCGGTATGATATCCCGGGCCTGGCCGACATGAATGTCATCATAAATTTGCTTCTGAAGCGGCGTGACATATTTTTCATTTATTTCGATGCCGTCGATTCTTTTCCGGTGATTACTCGCACTATCATTACCAAAATGACCATCAAGATATTCGCGGCAAAGAAAACCGTATTTCCCGAAACCGATACCGATATCAAGAATCGATTCCGGTTTTAATCTCAAAATCAACTGCATTATTTCGTTTATTTGATCCGGGCTGCTGGTCGGCATAGATACTCCTTTGCTTCGAGCCTCTGCACTTTTTTGATAAGAAAATTCATCGGCCATTTTTGTTTGCGGCACTTTAACCGTCGTTCTTTCGTCCGTCGGCGTATCCAGCAATTTTTCAAAAAATTCCGTGTAGTACTCACCGATTACCGAAAAACTATAATACTTGACAACCCATTCGCGGATTTTGTTCGACAACGGCGTATAGTCTTGATTAAGTGTTTCTCTTAACACTTCCCGGACAGTCTCGCGACTGGTATGAATTATCGCCGGATCGCCGATTCTTCCCCCGGACATCTCCAGCGCCTTGCGCGAGATAAAACTGAATGTCGGCACACCCAGCGCCGCCGCCTCCAGAGCCGAACGGCCGAATATACCGACCACCTCATCCATATTCTGGAGGAAAAACATACATTTCGACAATGCTTCCATCCGCGCCTGCCACAGTGTCACCTCGCCCATCGTCGTCCGCCAGTCCGGAAACTCTTCCCGCAGGACGGATTTCAACAGGGCAATGTCCTGACGAGCCGTCGTACTGCGATGCAGCGGTGTGTAACAACCGATCGTCCTGGCTACCCGCTGCTCAATCGGTATCGGCTTTAACAAATCGGTATCAACCGCATGCGGAATGAACTCCGCTTCGATTTCATCGGGGAATCGAAACGTCGGATCCTGAACGACCATTTTAATTCCCGACTGCCGGGCATGTTCGTTTATCTGTTTATGATATTCGCGGTACAGCGAACCGGTAAAAGTGTATGACCTCAATTTTTCGGCGGGAATACTAATCAAATCATTGAAATTCGGCAGCGGGTCGTTCCAGAGATGAATCAAGTCCGCCTGTTCAAATAATTCATATGCCTGCTTGAGTTCATTCGGGTAGTCTTCGGCCTGTTTGGGATTCTCGACATAACAGATCGGAATGACGACATCGGTCGGATACCCGTAAATATGTTTATTCAAACAAACATGGCGACACTCGATTCGCCCCACCTGGTTTATCGCCTGCACGACCGAATTGCATGATCCGGCCCAGTCGGCCCGACCCACGAAAACCACCAGCTTTTTAGCCATGACTCCTCCAGCATACTAATTCGATCGTACTATCTTTCATCGATTAAATTTTCCGATTCTGATTGTTCGACACTATTCGGAGAAACCGGATTTCTCGAAAGCCCTGTCGAAAAGATTCGGCGTCCCGGGAGCGTGATCGGTGGGTCCTCAGACCCACCGCGGCGGGTTTGAGAACCCGCCGAGCACATATTCATGGCATGACCATTATATTTTGCAAAGGCCAGGGCTCGTGAATAATAATCTAAACTAAATTCCATTTTTGCGGCTCAATCCTATTTAAAAATTTGCCTGCCTTTTAAATCTCAATTTCTATGGGAAGTTATCGGCAGATTGTTCAAAAATTTAACAGCTATTTTTCGGCTTTATTTGCGGAGGAATGATTTCATATTTCGTGGGCGGCAGACGCCCTCGTCTGCCCC
>CAYXTW010000068.1:0-16081 GCA_964467955.1 uncultured Ignavibacteriaceae bacterium
TCGGGGCGGCGCCGTCGGGGAAGAAATTCGGCAATTATGCTTATAGGGATTTGAAAAAAAGAGGATATAAACTTTATCCGGTGCACCCGTCCGCGGGAACGATTGAGGGCGATAAAGCTTTCGACAATCTCAAATCATTGCCGGATAATGTAGATTCGGCATTGATTGTAATCGCGCCGGATAAAGCCGATGATGTCGTTGATGATGCCGTCGCGAAGGGCGTGAAATGCCTATGGTTCCAGCGAGGGGCTGATTTCAGCAAGCCCGCGGCTAAGGCCGAAGCGGCCGGGATAAGAACCGTTACAGGTAAGTGCATTTTAATGTATGCTGAACCGGTGGGCGGGATTCACGCGATTCATCGCTTTTTTACAAAACTGTTTGGTAAACTATAGGAGAACACCTATATTACGGATAGAGCTGTACGATGAGTAAGCATTTAATTGCCATAGTGCATAATATTGTATAACAAAGGCCGGTATTAATTGTAAACATCCGGCCCGATGATGGTTGAAGCGATATGAAATTGCCCGACAATATTTATATAAATTTCACCGATGATACTATCGGCAAGCTCACCAAAGGGCTGCGACGCCGTGGCAAAAAAATCGTCTTCACCAACGGCGTCTTCGATATTCTGCACTTCGGCCATGTCGACTTTCTGACCAAAGCGCGGGCGCTCGGGGACATTCTTATTGTCGGCGTCAACAAAGACAGCTCGGTTAAGAAATTCAAATCGGATGTACGTCCGATTCAGTCCGGGCGCGATCGGGCGCGGATTCTGGCGTCGCTGCGGCCGGTCGATTATGTTGTCATGTTCGACGAGAAAACGCCGGAGCGGTTGATAAAACTGGTCAAGCCCGACATACTGGTTAAGGGCGCCGATTATAAAGTCTCCGAAATTGCCGGGGCCGATTTTGTCAGGTCGTATGGCGGGCAGATCAAACGCATAACCCTCGCCAAGGGTCGGTCGACGACGGATATAATAGAGAAAATTAAAAAATTATAAGACATATTTGAAGTAGGTCGAAATCCCGCTTCGGGTTTCGACTTATTCGAATAATGTCGGAAGCCCTTCGGGATATTTTCCCTTCGGGCATCCCAACCTACTTTAGGATTGTACTACACCTTTTCGAACTTGCGGCTGCCCGGTTTGGTTAGAGGAATACCTTTTTTGCATAGCGGGCAATCTTTGACTTCCCAGGCATCGGCCGAGACGGTCGCCAGCGGTTTGAACAAATAATCGAATTTGACTTTGCCGCCGGAACGATCCAGAAACTCACCGATACCGATTATTTTAGCATCGTACTTATTGACCAGATCGATGACTTCGAATATCGAACCGCCGGTGGTCAGGACATCGTCGACAATAAGCACGCGTGTCCCGGCATCGATGGAAAAGCCGCGTTTGAATATACGCCCCTTGCCGCCCTCGGCCGGTTCGGCGTAAATCGAATCGAGCCCGAGATATTTGGCCACTTCATAGGCGATGATAATCCCTCCGGTGGTCGGTCCGACGACCAGTTCGGCATTATCATTCTCGAAAAGCTTGGCCATCTCGACACAGACTTTTTCGCACAGGCGCGGTTTTCTTAAAATGTTGAATTTCTCATAATAAATATCGCTGTGTTTACCGGACGAAAGTTTGAAGTGCCCCTCCAGAAGGGCGTTTGATTTTCTGAAAATTTCGAGAACATTAGTGCTCATATTTAGTCCCCGGTCAAAACGGCCACCGCCGCGGCCATAGTATGTTCATGAGTGATGGAAACCTTTATTTCCATATCGAATATTTTTTCCCTGATGTTGTCGTCGAGATGAACGTACGGCTTTCCATAAAGGTCATTCAATATTTGAATATTTCGGGGATAGACGCCTGAATTGATCATAGCGCCCAGCGCTTTCATAACCGCTTCCTTAGCGGCGAACCGACCGGCGACGAATTTTACTTTATCCCTTCTTCCGCGATAAAGATTACGCTCCTCTTCTCCCAGGAGTTTACTGATAAACTTCTCCCCCCAGCGATTGAGGTCTTTCCGGATACGCTCCATATCGGTCAAATCTATGCCGACTGAATACATCATTTTGAATCAACTCCGTTTAGCTGGTTTTTCATAAGCGGAAGATAAGGGATTTATTTTTTTTTCGCAATGAGCCATCAAATTTTGATTGCATAAAATCAAAAATATATTAAATTACCGTCACGAAGAGTTGGAGAAGGGAATTTGAAAAATCTCTAACAACTCAATTATGAAGGTCGTCTCTTCTTAGAAGGCTGCACGGACGCCGTGACCCACTTCGCGTGGCAGCGAAAGTAAAACGCCGGAAGCGACTGTAAAAACCCTTTACCGTATCTATTGAGGAGTTTTTTCAAAGCAACCCCTTCTCCTTTTCTTTTTCGCGTCAAACATACGACCGCCATGGCAGGCGGGCATCATTGTATTGTAGGGAAATTTCTTAATGCGCTAAAACAAGCATACTTTATCAAGTGTACAGGAGTCGCTACGACCGCGAAAACAAAAAGCCTATTCTTTCAACTCGGCATGGATGAGTTTTTCGATGTTGATCTCGGGATCGACAAGATTTGTCAGAATAAAAAAACATTCATAACCGCTGGAAACCAGATATAAACGATTCGGTTCAAGAGCGCAGACGCCTTCTTCCCTTTTGCCGCCGGGAAGCTGGGAGAAAATCTCGAGAATGTCGTTGATGCTTTTAAAAACGGCCGAAAACATCTTTTTGAATTCTGTCGACACATCAGAAGAGTCGAACTCGCCGGCATTATTGATGCGATAAACTTTTTCGACACCTTCGATGGCAGCCAGCCGATCAATAAGAGAGAGCGAGGTTGCTTCCAGCGTCGGTTTATCGCGAATGGTCAGATCGGTCTTTCGTTTTTTACTGCCGATAATGTTAAGAACTTCCATATGTTGTTTGCGAAGCAGGTCCTCGACTTTGTTTTTTTCCTCTAAAGTAGCTATTGGAGTGGACAATTCCTGCTGGATTTTCTGGATAATCTGGCCCTTAGAGATAACAGAGGTTGTCAATCGCGGCTTAGGCCGATAGGCATATTCGGTCTGAATTTGCAATTCGGTGGAACCCCTGACGATACGCGAGGTTCTCCCGGCCGGTATTAAATCTGCTTGTGCCATAGCTATAACTTGGGGGTGAATAAAAAATAATTCACCCCCAAATTATATCGGCAAAATCAGCATTTGGAATAACCACAGCCGCGGCAGACCACGCAGCCTGATTCATATTCGATTCGTCCGCCGCAGTCGGGGCAGAATTCCTCGGAAAGATCGGCCTCTTTATGGATTTTCCGACCATTGCCGAACTGATTAAAGAGAACGTGCGCAATGGCGTCCGGAATCGAGGAAATCAAGCCGCCGTTTCCGAAGATCGGCGAGGAGCCGCCGATACCTTTGAGTTGTTTGATGACTTTCTCGACCGGGACACCGGAACGAAAAGCCAAAGAAACCAAACGGCATATTGCCTCGGTGTCGGCCATCGTGGAATAACCGGACTTACCAATCTGGGCGAAGACTTCAAACGGCTTGCCATCGAGAGTATTTATAGTTACATATAGGTTTCCATAGCCGGTTTTAATTTTTTCGGTGACGCCTTTCAAAACCTGGGGACGGTCTTTAACGTCGCGGGTTATCTTCTCGATTTCAATACTCTCCGCATCCGGTTCCCTGGTAGTACCGGTCGAAAGCACCTGCTCGGCGCGACTGCCGTCACGGTAAATCGTTATACCTTTACATCCCGATTTATACGCCAGAAGATAGGCCTCCTCGACATCTTTTAAGGTCGCATCATGCGGCAGATTAATAGTCTTCGAGACGGCATTGTCGGTATGCTTCTGAAAAGCGGCCTGCATTTTTACATGCCACTCGGGACTGACATCATGGGTCGTAACAAAAACACGACGGACATCTTCGGGAATCTCATTATATTCGGCGATGGAATTGGTCTTGGCTATTTTTTCCATCAATTCTCTGGAGTAAAATCCGCGCGCCCTGGCAACTCTTTCAAAAATCGGGTTAACTTCGATCATCCGCGTCTTGTCCATAACCGTTCTGACATAGGAGATGGCAAAAAGCGGCTCGATGCCGGAGGAGCACCCGGCTATTATTGAAATGGTTCCAGTCGGCGCAATCGTGGTTACCGTCGAGTTACGAATTCGCGGCCCGTTTCCGTCTTTATAATAAACGGATCTATTCCAGTTGGGGAAGACACCGCGTTTTTCAGCCAGGTGGCGGGACTCGGTGTGCCCCACTTCTTTTATGCGGGACATAATCTTATCGGCCAGTTCCAGAGCTTCATTTGAATCATAGGGAATGCCCAGAAGAATAAGCATATCAGCCCAGCCCATGACGCCGAGGCCTATTTTTCGGTTTTCTTTGGTATGAAAATCGATTTCAGGAAGCGGATACCGGTTGGCATCAATGACGTTATCGAGAAAATGAACGCAGGTTCTGACCGTTTTATCGATTTTCTCCCAGTCGATTTCATAGCGGGATAATTCATGTGGTGAATCCAGATCCACGACCGCTTTGAGCATCCGACTGAGATTCATCGAGCCGAGATTACAGCTTTCGAACGGCAGCAGCGGCTGCTCGCCGCACGGATTGGTCGATTCGTAAAGGCCGACGCGCGTAACCGGGTTGCCGTCATTCATGTGATCGACAAACATCAAACCGGGTTCACCGGTGCGATGAGCATGCTCGACGATTTTGTCGAAAACTTCGCGGGCGTTAAGGCTCGAAGGCCGTCCCTCTTTCGTATAAACCGAACCGGTTCGCGGATCAATCAATTCATAACGACCATTTTCTTCAACCGCGTGCATGAAAGCGTCGGTAAGCGCCACCGAAATATTAAAATTGGTCAATTCCCTGAGATCATCTTTACAGGATATAAAGTCAAGAATGTCGGGGTGATCGACGCGAAGAATACCCATATTGGCGCCGCGTCTCGTTCCTCCCTGCTTGACCGCCTCGGTGGCGGAATTAATTACGCGCATGAATGATATGGGCCCGGAAGCGACGCCGGAGGTGGAGGCCACGACCGAGTTACGCGGGCGCAAGCGGGAGAAGGCGAAGCCGGTTCCACCGCCCGATTTGTGTATCAGGGCGGTATGTTTGACGGCGTCGAAAATGGATTCCATCGAATCTTCGATGGGCAGGACAAAACAGGCCGAAAGCTGCCCCAGCGGTCGACCGGCATTCATCAGCGTCGGCGAGTTGGGCATAAACTCCAATGCCATCATCATATCGTAAAACGTCTCTTCAAGGTTTTTGATTTCATCGGGCGAGGCGCCATATTTTCTTTCCGATTCGGCAATGGCGCGCGCCACCCGGCGAAACAGCTCATCGGGGCTTTCGATAACCCTCCCCTGGTTATCTTTTTTGAGATACCGTCTTTCCAAGACCTTTATCGAATTTTCCGACAGCGCTTTATTTCTGTCGTCATCCATGATTATCTCCTATAAATCCTCTCGTTTGGCACAATTGTTTTCTCTATCAAGTACGAAATCATAAAACACAATGGGAGCTTTCTCTTTTAATATCTCCAGCATCTGCAGGCAAATCCCGCGAATTTCCCAATGCGCCCGGGGATTGCACCGAACCTCAAAAATATGCCGGTATTCCCTTAGATTGGCGGTAATGACAATCTGCGAAGTCGTTCCGCCCGGGAGAATATAGCGGGCATCCTCCTTGGGAATATCCTCCAAAACCATTTCCGAATAAAGCTTCTCACATTGAACCGCTAATTCAAGATATCGGTCATTGAACTTCGATTTTTCAATGGTCGGCGGTAAAACGACATCATAATCGCGTGTTTTTCCATATTCAACATAACGCTGCGATTCCTGCGACGGTGACATCAGACGGTGGCGGACCAATTCGTGAGTAAACGTTCGCGAGCCGCCTTTTATCCTAAACGTGGCGCCGGCATGCTCCAGGACCGAGTGATGTTTCTTCCTGATCACTTTCTTGATTAAATCTTCCGTAGAGGCAGGAGGATTGTATCTGTGAAAAGAGAGATAGCAGGTCCGGCAGGCCAGTTCAATAACCTGCTCGGCATTGGGAGTTATGGCCATCAATTCCACCGATGGTTTGGCGATGATTTTAGACATATTCCTTTCCTGTTCGGCGGTAGTAATACTTTCCATTTAATTTAACCTCTTTTTCTCCAAATAGTGTCACTTTTTATGGTCATTTTTGAATAAAGGCGACATTCAACCCTTCAAGTTTTCAAAAAAACTCTCAAAACCATATCACACAACAACTTACAGGGCCACGTTATTGTCCCGTCCCCAGGTTGCCCCTTTTCGTAACAGCGGATTTCAGACTACAAAAATGTAAAAAGGCTGTCAACAATAAAACTTAAAAAACATAAAAAAAATCCCAATATGTTGTGTCTCAATAGATTGACATATCTTTATCTTGTGTGATTTCGATCAAATTACGATAATGGCGAATTAGCTCCATTACTCTGATTTATTAGTCGACTGTTTTTATGCATTTATAGACTTTATGTGTCCGGATTTTCTCGATTCGATTGAATCGGATAATATCGCTCTTTATAATCAAAGCTCATTCAAATATTTATCTTGTCCGGATTGACTGATTATTGATTATATTAAATATAGAGTCATAAAATTCCTGTACGATTCATATCAAAGGCCGAAGGGTGTCCGGTAAAAACAGCTTGACATAAATAGAATATTTGCGGATTTTGATTTAAATTGCATGTAATCCCGCGGATATATTTTGTAATGTCCGGGAACATACAAAAAAGGAAGAACGTAAATTAGAAAATAGAAAGGCTGGAGGCTTAAATCAGATGAAACTTACCGATTCCGAAAAGGATGGAATTGCCATACTGGAGCCCAAAGGCAAAATAATGGGCGGGCCTGATGCGACTCTTCTGCATGATAAGCTTCATGAATTAATTGAAGGCGGCAAAAAAAGAGTTATTATTGATCTCGCGAAAGTCGAATGGATGAATTCGACCGGGCTTGGTATCCTGATTTCGAGTTTAACGACCTTGCGAAATAATCAGGGAGAGTTGAAATTGGCCAATGTTACCGATAAGATTCAATCGCTTTTGACCATTACCAAGCTGGTTACTGTATTCGAGGCCTTCGACTCGGTCGATGACGCGGTCAAATCGTTTTAAATTATGACTGGCAACAGCTGAATTACGCAATTCGCTTTCAGGGTAGGTTGGCAAAACAACCTGCCCTTTTTATTAAGATGGTAAAGTAAATTATGAAAAAACCAATTATTACCGACAACATCATTGAAATTCCGTCATCGGAAGACTTTCTGCCTGATGTTGACAATTTTATCGAAGGTAAACTGGAATCGTACGGGCTAAACAGGTCCGATATCGCCGATATTGCCATTTCCGTCACGGAGCTGGTCACCAACGGAATTGTCCATGCCAATAAATTAATCCTCGAAAAAACGGTGAAAGTGGAAATATCGAAAAAAAACTCGGAGATTGAAATCACCATAACCGATCAGGGTGATGGATTCGACCCGGATTCGATAGAGAATCCCATTGAAAACGAGAATCTGCTAAAAGAGGTTGGACGGGGGGTATTCATAGTTAAATCTCTCATGGATAAAGTCGTGTTTGATTCGCAACCGGGGAAGGGAACGACGGTAACCATGACTAAACATTTTTAGAATTTTATTGGTCTAATCTAAGGATGGAAACTATTAATCCCGTATTTACGGCGGCCTACTTTGTTTTCGGCGGCATTTTTTTATTTCTGGCGTTCAGCGTCATGCGGGACAATCTATCCAATCGGCTGAATCGAATCACCGGCTTGATGCTTTTTTTTGCCGCTCTCGGCCCGATTCTTCTGGCATTTGCAGCGATTGTTCGGCCCAATGTCTCGGCCGAGGCGCCGTTCGAGGAGTCGATTTTATACAACATGCTTTATACCTGGGAGCTGTTTTTCCCGGCCTTTCTTCTTTTCTCGATGGCTTTTCCGGTCGATCGTTTATCGGAAATGAAATGGCCGAAATTGCGCTACCTGATTTTTCTTCCCCAGATTTTTCACCTGTTGCTGGTAGTGGTTTTCAGCGATCCGGATAAAATTTTAAATCTGCTTGACGTCGAATCGGGGGAGGGATTTGCCTCCCTGATTATAGAACCGCTGTCTTATGTCCTTAAATGGGTCGTCCTGGGCTTTACGCTTATTCTCAGTTCGGAAGTAACACTCTTTTCGACAATTAACATTATTTATGTAATCGTCGGGCTATATTTCATAAACAGAGGCCGAGGTCAAATAAGGAACGTTGAATTGAAAAGGCAGTCGACTATTTTCATCTGGGGCGTGTCGTTCGCCGTCGGCCTGTATACGCTCGGTTTTTTGATTCCCCGGATGTTCTCGATCGAAATATCCGAAACCTTGCGGACGACTATTCTGTTTCTTTCATTGACCGTCGGCGGCGGATCGGTAATATGGTCGATTATACGTTATCAGTTTCTGGATGTGACAGTACTGGTCAGACAATCTCTGGTGTATACGATTACGTCCGGTATTCTTGTCGGATTATATATATTAATCGTCAGCCGGGCCAATCGCTGGCTGACCTCGATGTTCGGCGAGCAGACCGCTGTCGCCAATATCGCGTTTATCGTCGTCGCCCTGATTCTCTTTCAGCCGATTAATATTCGACTGGATAATCTCATCAAGAGATTTTTTATAAAGAGAAGTAGCGACTATCGCAATATACTCGAACAACTGTCGCGTCGGCTGATATCGGTGCTTGATCCGGTCCAATTAAGAAATATGATTGAGAAGACGCTGAGAACAACTATTTTAGTTGATAAAGTATATTTTGTACTATTCGACGATAAACTCGATGATTATGTCCTGTTGTCCTCCGAAGACTATCCCGACCGTGTTGTCATCGATCGTAATGATATTTTCCTGGGCGGGGTCGGGCAGCTTGATGCATCTACAATGATAAATCGTCTGGGATTATACAGGCACGGCAGTATCCTTTCCGATGAAATGGAGAAACGTCGGGTTCAGTTGATACTGCCGCTTAAAGATGCCGAGCATTTGCTTGGTTTTCTGGCATTAACCGAAAAAGTGTCCGGTTACCGATACAATGCCGAGGACCGGACGATGCTGGGAGTTATATCCAATCAACTGGTTACGGTCTTGACCAATGCCCGGTTGTATATCGATTCACTCGAAAAGCAGAAGCTCGATGAAGAGATGGCCATGGCGCGACAAATCCAGCTTGATCTGTTGCCCAAACGTCCGCCGTCCTCAAGCTCCTGCACCATCAGTGCCTTTTCGATTCCTTCGCGGACTATCGGGGGCGACTTTTATGATTTTATCTTGAAGAAGGATGACACCTTCGGGATGGTTATCGCCGATGCTTCCGGCAAGGGCTTGCCGGCGGCTTTGATGGTGGCGCAGGTTCAGGCGATGCTGCGTGCGGAAATCGACAATGAAAACAGCATCTCCAATATTCTCGGTAACGTAAACCGACATATCACGGAACTGACCGGCGTGGAAAAATACGCAACATTATTTTACGGAGAATACTGCTCGAAAAGCGGCCAATTCCGTTATTCCAACGCGGGACATAACCACCCGATATTGATTCGAGCCGACGGTTCATACGAATTGTTAATAAAGGGCGGGACAATAATCGGTGCTTTCAGCGATGCACAGTTCGAGGATGAAGCTACGGTATTGAATCATGACGATCTGTTGTTTCTTTATACTGACGGCCTCTCGGAAGCGATGAATAAAAATGAAGAGGAGTACGGTCAGGAACGTATAATAAATTACCTGATGGATAAGAGAGCATGGGATACGAATCAAATTATCGAAGGGATACTAAACGATGTCAGACAATTCGATCCGACTTATCCGCCGCAGGACGATACGACGATTATCGTTTTAAAAGTGACGAGAGGATTATAGATGACCGAGAAAAATGAAATCGATGAAGAAGCGCTATTCAAAAGAAAAAACAACTTCCTCGGGTATAGATTCTGTCCGCGCTGCGGGCGGGAGATGGTTAAACAATCGATCGATGGTTATCGGCGGCTTAGTTGTCCGGATAAAGACTGTGATTTTATTTATTATCATAATCCGATTCCGGCCGCGGGTGCGGTGGTGGTCGAGGACGGAAAAATCCTGATGGTTAAACGATCGGTCATGCCGAAAAAAGGCTGGTGGTGTCTTCCGGCCGGATTTATGGAATGGTCGGAGCATCCGACCGACACGGCCGTAAGGGAATTAAAGGAAGAAACCGGCCTCGATGTCGAACTAAAGTCGATTTTCGAAATATATTCGGGGCAGGATGATCCCCGGATGAATGCTGTTCTCATTTTGTATCTGGCATCGATTAATGGAGGGAAGTTAAAAGCCGGTGATGATGCCGGGGAGGTGAAATTCTTCGGTTTTGACGAGCTCCCTGAAAAAATCGCTTTTTTATCGCACCGCCAGGCGCTGGCCGACTATAAACAGCGGTATTTGAAATAAATATTGCAAAAAAAATTTGTAATGCCGACGTTTAATAAAAATGACAGGGATGTTGGTCGAATTATGACAAGGACACATTGCTCGAAAATAGCGAGCCTGATTATACTTCTTTCGTTTATATTTTTAAGTAATAATCTTCAGGCGGAGGAAAAATACAAAAAATACGTCCGTTCGGAGTCTAGAGATTATTTTATTAAATTATCGCTTGCGGAAAAAAAATACACTCTGACTCTTTTCGGTGATGACAGCAGCCGGACTATCATCTTCAATGAAAATGATGTCAAGCGGACGGCAGATTATGTCAAAATCAAAGACGTGCCGATTCTCGGCAAAGACGGATTTATCATGGGCGAAAATATTTATCCGATCGATTTGATCGATAAACTGGATATCGGAACCGATGAAAGCGGCCCGACCATATATTATCTCAAAAAAAACAAGCAATCATCCGCTATTTATCGCATCCGGAGGAAAAACAGAATATCGGCATTGCGCGACATAAATATAAAAGCGGGCGAATTTATACGTGGAGCGGTCGCCAGTTTCTGGGGAGATATCAATATTAACGGCGAGGTGAATGAGGATGTCGTGGCTGTCTTCGGCGATATAAAAATAGGTGACAGCGCCGTGGTGCGCGGAGATATCGTAGCCATTAACGGTAATGTCGATGTATCTCAAAAAGCGACTATCTATGGTGACATATTTATACCCAGTTCGAAGAAAGAGTTCAGTCTTAACCGCTGGCGCTGGCGACGCGGCGAGCGGGATATTTCTGCGGTCGGTATGTTTTATTATAACCGGGTTGACGGGGCGGCGCCATATCTGGGAGCAAAATTCACCGATACCGATTCGCTTCTGCCGGAAGTGAAGGCTTATGGCGGATACGGTTTTGCTTCGAAACGATGGCGGTATTTTATCGGAATCGAAAAATCGTTCTTTCTGAAACGACCATTGACGGTGGGTGGCTCGTATTATAAAAAACTGGCCTCACCTGATGATTGGCTGATTTCCGAAAGTAAAAACAGCGCTTTTGCATTATTGGCGACCGAAGATTATAAGGATTATTATGAAGCGGAGGGCGGCTATCTTTTCGCGCGATTTACCCCGTATCAATTCGTAAATTTCGAACTCGGTCTTCAAGCGGAGGAGTACAAATGGCTTGATGCGCATCGGAATTTGTGGTCGCTTTTCGGGGGCTCAAAAATATTTCCGCTGAATTACTCCGGTGTTGCCGGGATAGATCGCCCGGCGTTGAAAGATACTCTTGACGGCCGAAGGCTGGTTTCGTTGGTCGGTCATATCAGATTGGATACTGGAGATGAAGATGATATATTCGGTTCCTCATACTGGAAGGGAATCCTTGAAATGGAATGGGGGCCGGAAAGATGGAATTCGAATTTCGACTTAGTCCGGTACCTGACAAGAATATCGCGATATCAGGCGATAAATGAAAATACCGGATTTTTGCTGACTGCTACATACGGCGGATCCGGCAAAGATTTGCCGTATTTTAAGAAATTTTTTATCGGCGGGCTGGGGACGCTTCACGGATATTATCACAAAGAATATCCGGGCACCGAGTTTTGGCTGGGTGATATTGATTATCGCATTCGATTGCCGCATTCGGAAGTCTCCGGATGGCTATATTATAATGTCGGTCAGGTCGCCGATAATCCCGCAAAACTATCCGACGCCGAAATAAAACAGTCGCTTGGTTTCGGCTTGTCATTCAGCGATGAGTTACGAGTTTCGCTGGCGCGACGGCTCGACCGCTCCGATGGTTCGTGGCGCATCCATGTCGATCTGGGAATGAATTTCTGAGGAGTGCAGATTCAATAAGCGCTTTTGCTATCTGAATGACATCATTTTTTTATTGCCTAAAGCCTGTAAATTATCCCATCTTATTACCATGAATATTGGCGAGAAAACGGTCAGGTGTCCGTATTGCCGGGAGGAAATAATTCCGGGGGCGATAATCTGCAAACATTGCGGCTCGCCGTTGAAAATGCCCAAAAAAAAGAAAAAACGGTCATTCTGGCTGGATACTTATATGCTGGGTGTCTATAGCGGCGTGATTTTGATGATTCTGCTGGTGATTTTGTACAATAAGATATTTTAGTAGCTCAAATCTCCCTGAGATTTGAGACTCAAGCCTCGGAGAGGCTTGAGCTACGATGATCCGTCGGAAGCCCAAGGGGCATTCCGACCTACCTCCCATTCCCCATCGATCTGGCCAATTGTCGGCCTTGTGAAGAAAATCACATTCTTTTGAAAAACTACCTTGACAATTCGGCAAAATATTATAAATTTGCCGCTTAAATTTTACAACCTGACGTAAGTTGGAGCCGGAAAGAAGATATGACAAAGGGCGGGACAATCAAATCAAAAATCAATGATTCTAAATTAATATATTCGGAGTGTTACCAATGGAACAACTAAGTCAATGGCCTTATCTTTACACCGCACAGATTCTCGGGGTGGTCGGTATCCTCTTCGCCCTGTTACTGTATTTTAATGTCAAGAGTAAAGATGCAGGTAATGACCTTATGAAAGAAATCGCCGGGCATATCGCCGAGGGTGCGATGGTTTTTCTGAGACGGGAATATTCGATTCTGGCTATTTTTATTGTCATTGTCTTTCTCCTTCTATCGTGGAAGATTTCGGTGGCAACGGCAATTGCCTTTATATCGGGTGCTTGCTGTTCGATGCTGGCCGGTTTCTTCGGAATGAAAGCGGCCACCAAAGCCAACGTCCGCACGTCGGCGGCGGCCAAAAAGACCGGTCAGGGGGGCGCGCTGGCGATCGCCTTCACCGGCGGCGCCGTTATGGGTATGTCGGTGGCTTCTCTGGGATTGCTGGGTGTCGGAATTTTTACCTATCTGGTTTTCAGACTTGATTTCTTCAGTTGGCCGGATCTGGCCGGATTCGGTATGGGCGCCTCGTCAATCGCGCTCTTTGCCCGTGTCGGCGGCGGTATTTATACTAAATCGGCCGATGTCGGCGCCGATCTGGTCGGCAAGGTTGAGGCCGGGATTCCGGAGGATGATCCGCGCAATCCGGCCGTTATCGCCGACAACGTCGGTGATAATGTCGGTGACACGGCGGGAATGGGCGCCGACCTGTTCGAATCGTACGTCGGCTCCCTTGTCGCCACGATTGCCATTGCAGTGGTGGCGATGGGAAGCAAAATGCCGAGTGACACAATAATATTAGGCAAAATCCTGCTTCCGATTGCCATCGCGAGCGCGGGAATTATTGCCTCGATACTGGGTGTCATTTCGGTTAAAGCTTTTGCCGGGATGAAAAATCCGGCGGCGGTTCTGCGGATTGTCACCTATGTCGCCTCGATTGTTTTGTTTATTGCGGCCTGGTTTATAATCAGCGGATTGGGATTGGATCAGAAACTTTTCTGGGCAATTCTGGGCGGCAATATCGCGGGCATTCTAATCGGGCTACTGACGGAATATTATACGGCGTCGGCGCCGATACGGAAAATCGCCAAGGCCTCCGAAACCGGGGCGGCGACCAACATCATCCAGGGTTTGGCGGTCGGAATGGAATCGGTAGCGCTCCCGGTTTTTATCATTGCCATGGCCATTCTTCTCGGATTTAAACTGGGTGGGCTTTATGGTATCGGTCTGGCGGCGGTCGGGATGCTTTCGACCATCGGCGTAACGATGTCGGTTGACGCTTACGGCCCGATTGCCGACAACGCCGGCGGTATTACCGAAATGGCCGGGCTTGGTTCCGATATTCGTAAGATTACCGATCGGCTCGATTCGCTTGGAAATACGACAGCCGCTATCGGAAAAGGTTTCGCTATCGGTTCGGCGGCGTTGACAGCCCTGGCGCTGTTTTCGGCTTATTCCACAGCGGCTAAAGTCGAAACCATAAGCCTTCTCAATGTTTATGTAGTTGTCGGTTTCTTCATCGGCGGTATTTTACCCTTCCTGATTGCGGCGCTGACCATGACGGCCGTCGGCAAAGCAGCCTTCAAAATGGTCGAAGAGGTTCGTCGTCAGTTCAGGGAAATTGCCGGACTTATGGAAGGCAAAGCCAAACCGGATACGGCTCGCTGCGTCGATATCGCCACCAAGGGCGCTCTGGTTGAGATGATTGTGCCGGGTCTTCTGGCCATTATCGGCCCCATTCTGGTCGGAACATTGCTGGGCAAAGAAGCGCTGGGCGGCTTCCTTGGCGGAGCAACATTGTCGGGCGTTTTGTTGGCCCTTATGATGGCTAATGCCGGTGGTGCGTGGGATAACGCCAAGAAATATATCGAAGCCGGGAATCTCGGCGGCAAGGGTTCCGATACTCATAAGGCAGCGGTTGTCGGCGATACGGTCGGCGATCCTTTCAAGGATACGTCCGGCCCGTCGATGAACATCCTGATTAAATTAATGGCGATGGTTTCACTGGTGCTGGCACCGCTGTTTTTGTAAGAAAGATTTCAGGCGGCAAATGCAAACATCTGCCGCCCACATTAATTTTCAGGGAACGGATTCCCGGAAAAGCCCGGTCGTAAGCCGGGCTTTTTTAAAGCTGGAAATATTATATACTTCTGAATATATCGTTATGACTAAACTCTTACGATATTCTTATGTATAATAAACAGCTTTGATTGGTCGATGTAATATACAAACGATTTTATTTGGTTATTAACCTTTGTCTATTGAGGTTAAATTTCATGAAAAAACATATCGCCTCACTCGTTTTCATATTTTTTTTCACATCAGTTGCATGGCTTATTCTTGGAGTTGAGACTCGTCTGCGAACTCACGAAAAAGACATTAACCTGAGACATGCAGTGGGTCAACTGTGGGGTACCGAACAAAATCAAAAGGCGCCGGATCTGTATTATATCGAAAAAGAAAAACATTCTACAGCAAAGATAGTCGATAATGATACGACTTTTGAGACGAATTTGATTTCGGTTCAAAAAAGAGCGACCATCAATGGCAGTAATATCACCGCCGGATTCAATCTCGAACATCGTAAAAAAGGACTTCTCTGGTATTCTACTTACCGTGTCGAATTTGCAGCCGAATATCAAATTGATAACAGTACAAATTCAGATAAAGAGTATTATTTTGCCTATACTTTTCCCACGAATTCCGGAATATATGACAATTTCAAACTAATCGTCGATGGGAAGGAAATAAAAGAAATAAAACCAAGCGATGGTAAAATTATCGAGAAAATCAATCTTCGTTCGGGCGAACAGAAGACGGTTAAAATATCATACGGCGCTCAGGGAATGGATGAATGGTGGTACGTTTTCAGCGAATATGTTTCTCAAATTAGAAATTTCGATATGACGATATTTACGAATTTCGAAGGTATCGATTTTCCTGAAAACAGCATCTCGCCGACATCAAAAACCAGGGAGGGTCACGGCTGGAAATTACAATGGCGGTATGACAATCTTATTTCCGGTATTCAAATCGGCTTAATGATGCCGCACAAGCTCAATCCCGGACCGTTTGCCAGTCGGGTAAGTTTCTTCGCACCGGTATCATTGTTCCTGTTTATGTTTCTTTTATTTATCAT
>CAYXTW010000069.1:0-8945 GCA_964467955.1 uncultured Ignavibacteriaceae bacterium
CTGTTCTCGGCTTATTCATTTTGGCCGCCCTTTTTGTAAGCGGATGCGGCCGTGCAACTGATATAGGCGGAGCAACCGAGCCGAAATACGACCTCCGGGGCGGTCTGTCCAAAAATCCAGAAAATGATTCGGTCGTCATTTCCGCCGGTCTGAAAAAAAATGATAATAATTACTCCACGGCCATGATAACATTTACCGGGGATACACTTGATTATATGGCCGGGACGGAAACATATTCAATTGCCTTTGATACGGTGACCAATTTTCCATCAGGTGTTTATTATCTGAAAGCCAACGACTCAAGGGATCTCAAAGATTCAATCAGAATTACGATACCGGGTGACGTTTCGATTACCAATCTATCAGTTACAAATAATGATAATCCGTATGGTGATTCGGTCCAGATAACATGGTCCGCATCATCGAACAGCGATGGCTACGTCATTGGTGCGGTTCTCAAAAATTCGGCGTACCAAACGGCGGGATATTCGAAACTTATCGATGCCGGTGTCGGGACAGCGGCGTACATTCCGCGAGCCGCTTTCCGCCCGGCGGGCGGACTTGTTCTGGGATGGTATTATATTTATGTCTATGGTTATTCCGGGTCGCCGACCGGGCTGATGAATCTGCCGCTTGGATTTCCCGCCGGATTGGATGACAGTATCTCGAATTCGGATTTCAGCGGCACTTTTGGCGCCGTCATAGTCAGTTTGCCCGATTCGGTATTGGTACATGATACTCTCTCCAGTCATACTTATGATCTTCGCGGCGGAATTGTCAAAAATCTGGACACCGATTCGACCCTGGCGGCCGTAACGCTGAAAAGAGATAATTTCCTGTATTCTCTGGCGAACGTTGACATCTATGATACCCCCCTGGGATACAGCGACGTTACGGGCAGTTTTGTTCTCGGTTATACCGGGGATTCCATACCGCCGTCAGGTGAGGATACGCTGGCCGTTGTCGATACTCCATTTCTTAATAGGAAATTTTCATTTGTCCTGCCCAATAATTTTGAATTAACGGCCATCTCGCTTCCTGATAATCGTATAAACGCCGGCGGCGCATCGGTCCAGATACAGTGGTCCTCGTCGCTTCAGAATAATGGATACATTTTTGCCGTTGTTTTAAAAGATTCGATTTATGACGACGACGGCTACACCGAATTTGTCGACGGCGGTGTCACTTCGGCCACCATCCCGCCCGATGCTTTTCGTATTTATGACGACAGTCTCACGATCGGTTGGTATTATGTCTATGTCTACAGCTATACCGGTTCACCGGCCAGTACATACAATTTGCCGACCTCGATTCCGGCCGGTTTGAGCGATAATATTTCCCTGACCGATATTACCGGTCGGTTCGGGACTATTGTGGTTACGCCGCGTGATTCGATATATGTCGATGCGAGTAAATAAAATCTGATTGCATACTGATTTGTTTTTGCCGTAATTGCCGCTGATGGCGGATAAATCAAAAGAAGATTTAATAGGCATATTATCCAAACTTGCCACCGAGCAGGTAAATCCCGAGACGCTCAATATTGACAGCCTTTCACCACTTGAGATTGTTAAAAAAATCAACGCCGAGGACAAAAAAGTCGCCGGAGTGGTAGAAAAGGCGCTTCCGGAAATTGCCCGGGCGGCCGAAACAGCGGCGAATACGCTGAAAAACGGTGGCCGGATTATATATATCGGCGCCGGCACTTCGGGGCGGCTCGGGGTCCTCGATGCCGCCGAATGTCCGCCCACTTTCGGGACCGATCCCTCGCAGGTCGTAGGATTGATCTCCGGCGGCTATGAAACACTGGTTCTTTCCCGTGAGGGGGCCGAAGACCGCACCGATTGGGCTGTCGAAGACTTAAAAAAGACAAAATTATCCGATAAGGATTTTTTAATCGGGATAGCCGCATCGGTACGAACACCGTACACCGTCGCCGGTATAGAGCACGGGCTTTCAATCGGATGTAAAACCTGCCTGGTTGTTTGCAACAAGGCAGATGTTCTGCACGAGTGGCCTGATATCCTGATTGAACTTCCGGTCGGCCCGGAAGCTATTACCGGTTCGACCCGCATGAAATCCGGCACCGCCCAGAAAATGACGCTGAATCTAATCACCACGACGGCGATGATCTTATTGGGGAAGACTTATGGCAACCTGATGATTGACCTGCAGGTTCGTTCGGAAAAACTGGCCGCCCGCTCACGCAAAATGCTGATGGAATTTTTGAATATTGAATATGACGAGGCCGATGAACTTCTGCAGTCTTCAGGCGGCTCGGTTAAGACGGCAATAGTGATGAAAAAGCTGTCTTTGAATAAAGACCAGGCGGAGGAGAGATCAAAAGAGGCGGATGGTTTTTTGAGACGCGTCATTGATTAATATAAATTAAGTATTATTGCTGAAAACAATAAGAAAAGTAGCTCAAATCTCTCCGAGATGTGGTCTCTCCGAGATTTGAGACGTCAGGCCTCGGAGAGGCTTGACCTGCTCGCGTAAATCGAGTAATAGGTAATCATGATTACTGACATGCAATCATTCATCAAAGGCGAGCGAATAAGTCTGCGCCGGTTCCGGAAAGCTGATGCGGAAGATATCCGTGCGATCCTCAAAGACAAGGATTTTCATCGGCTGGTCGGCATACCGCACCCGTATACTTTGCGGGACGCTCTCGCCTTTATCATCCGCGCGCACCGTGGCCGCATGCGGGGAACCGATCTGATTTACGCCATAACTGAAAAAAGCACCGATAAAATTATCGGCCGCATAGGATTGCACGGCCTGAAAAGTGTCCATAATCGCGCGGAAATGGGTTACTGGCTGGCCAAAGAATTCTGGGGGCAGGGTATAATCGGCGAGGCTATACGAATGATGCTTAGAATCGGTTTTAAAGATTTAAAACTCAGAAGGATACATGCCTATACATTCGATTATAATCGAGCTTCGATAAGAACTCTTGAAAAGTCCGGTTTCACCAACGAAGGGCTCAATCGAAAGTTTTTCAAATTGAAAAACAGGTACCTTGATTGTTATATTTTCAGTATTCTACGGGAAGAATTTAATGCCAAGAGGTCTATTTGAAATATATTATCACCGTATAATATCTTAACATTGACGGAATTACCGTAAAGGAGGCCAAGCATGACCGTCGAAAATTGTGCCGTTATTTTTCAAAATTTAATCTTTGTCTTTTTCCTGTTTGTGTCCGCCGCCGCCGGTGATATTGACGATTCGGTCGGGGAAAAAACTCTCAAGGATGTCACATCATTATTGGAGAACTCCGATTCATTTCAGGCCATAAGTTATATAAACAATATCGGCGACGCGGATACGGTGGCGGAAATCTATTCCAACCTTGTTCTCGATTTTTACTGGAAAGAAAAAAATCTGCCGTATGTGATTACTCTCGCCCGCGCCGGTATCCAGTACTGCCTGGCCAAAGCCGACGAATTTAAATTGGCGGATCCGACCCGGGCCGATGAGATGAAGAAAAAGGCGCGGATAATATCGTACAATCTGGCTTCATTTACCTGGCCGGGCTGGGGCGAAAAGGGGATTGCTATCGGGCATTCGGATATCCTGATCGGCCTTGATGCCGCCCGGCTGAATCTTCGTCTCGTCAGAGAGTTGAATGAAGATGATAAAAAATTATCGGTTGCTTACTGGGCAATCGGCGCGCAACTGCTCGCCGTTCAGAAATACGACGAGGCTATTGAGGCTTTTGATTCGTCGAAAGAGCATGACCGTCTGGCCGGTGATCGGATGGGTGAGTTGTTGGCCGAGGGTTATATCGGTATTACGAAGATTGCCTCCGGTGATGAGACAGGAAGGGAAATTCTCGGTCAGGCAACTAAAGAATTGGAAGAATTCGACAACGAAGACAGCAAGTTCTATATCGAGCAGTTCAATACCGCTTTGAATGTGTTTATTAAATAGCCCCTTGCTGGCTAAATCAGGAATGAAATCGGCCGGCGTCGATTATGCCGGATAATTAAATCGATAGCGGCGATAATTATCAGAATCAGACCCACATATAATATCGTGCCCAGATCGATATTCAAAGAGCCGGCAATGGCGCTGAGTTCGTCGAAAAAAACATGGTCTAAATATTGTCGCACATCCAATAATTTGAACGCTTCGAGAAGCAGCTTCAGATTTCCGAAATATCCAATTGATATCAGACCCACGATTGCTCCTGTAATCGAAAGAATCAATGACCAGACCGACCGATGACCGGGCGTCGGTGACTCCGCCCTGATTTTTGTCATGACTTTCGATGCAAAATCAGCCGACAATCCGGACGGTTCGGCCTTTTTCAGCTGCAGAAACAAGGCCTTATATTCTTTCACACGATTCCGGCACAGCCGGCAACTGTCGAGATGAGTAATCATTTCCTGTTTCCCGGTGGAAATAGTATTATCCAGATATTCCTGAATTTCATTTTCGGATAGATGCTTCATTGCCACAACTCCTCTCTGTCATATTTCGACAGGAGCCTTTCTTTTAGAAGTCGGCGCGAACGAAAAAGGTGGCTTTTTACCGTTCCTTCGGGAAGATTCATAATTTTCCCGATTTCATCATAACTGAGTTCATCGAGATGAAAAAGTGTAATTATCGTCCTTGCCTTCGGCGGAAGATTATTAATTTCGTCCTTCAGACGATCCGAGATATCATCTCGTTCTGTTTTTTGATCCGGAGTTGAGTTCTTATCCGGAAAATCGGCAAGAACACCATCAAAAGTATCATCGGCCAGGGGAGAATTTTTGGCGTTAAGATAGTCATAGCATCGGTTATAAGCAATTGTGGCGACCCAGGTGGAAAGCTTGGAATCACCGCGAAATCGGGATAAATTCCTGTAAACCTTCATAAAGACTTCCTGACAAATATCTTCACGGTCGCCGGGGTTGGAAATCATCCTGAAAACAATATGGCCGACCAGTCGCTGATGCTCCCTGACCAGCTCCTCGAAAGCCTCTGTCTCGCCGGCAAGTATTCGTTCAACAAGGCGTAATTTTCCATCCACATCTTTTTCCTATAGTAATCTGACCCAAAATCCCCCGAAATGTTGCCGCTTTTTTTGTATTTTTGCAACATTTTTTCGTGCAGTTGGTCTAATCGGTTGAAATGAAAAGACGAAAAAAATATTACCGGAGGTTTTTAAAATGCAGTTAGTCGAAGTTCTGCCGCTGCTTATTATTTTCCCGACGATATTTCTCATCGTAAAAATTTCTCTGAATTATGCGACCAGAAAGCATTTGATTGAAAAGGGCCTGGTGAACGAAGATATCAAACATCTTTTCTACCTCAACGGCAATACTGTTGATCGATATCTGCCCTCCTCTCTTAAGTGGGGCCTGGTAATGGTCTTTGCCGGTCTGGCCCTGGTTATCATAAAACTGCTGCCATATTATATCGAGGGCGAAGTTGTTTTTGGGGTTGTACTGATCGCGGCCGGAATCGGATTGCTCGTTTACTACGCGCTTGCGAACAAAAAGGCCAAAGAAGCCAAAAAGGAAAAACAACTGCAATAAGTGCAACTTTTATCGACCGTAAAATTTATCCGCTCTATTCCCCGGAAATATATTTTATTTCCGGGTCTTTTTATTTACGAAAGACCTTTTTAAAATACTGAGCGATTATTATTGGTTTCCTTGACGCAAAAGTTGTTTTCTTATATTATTACGTCGATAAGGGAACCTGAAAATCATTGATTAAGCAGCCGGGACAGAAAATTTTTGTTGCCGGCGGCGCCTTGGTGTTGAATAATAGTCCGGCTGTTTATGGATTTGTGTAGTCTCGACATTTAATTTCTGTGCGGAAAGGAGGTCCCGCAAAAATAAGGCATTTTGTTATAAGGCAAAGTAGCCAAGATGATAAATAAACTTACAAGGAGGTACGGAAATGAAATTTGCAGGTTTGATTATTTCACTCGGAATGTTTGCAATTTTTATGGTCGGCTGCGGCGGCGACGCACCCCAGACGACGGAGGAGAAACAGCTCAGCACTCTTCCGGATTGGTATATAAATGTCCCGCAGGATCCGAATTACCTGTTTGCGGCGGCGACCGCCACCTCGAAAGACATGCAGCTGGCGGTGGATAAGGCCAAACAGCAGGCGCGGCTGGATGTCGCTTCCCAGCTGGATGTCAGGATCAAGGGATTGACCAAAAAATTCGATGAAGAGGTCGGTCTGAACGAGGACACCGAGCTGCTGGCGTCTTTCACACAGGCAAGCAAATCGGTTGTCTCGACCACGCTGCAGGGTTTGCGGGTCGATAAGCAGGAAATCATGACCGAGGGCTCGCTGTTCCGGGCCTATGTCCTGATGCAGCTTCCCTGGGGCGATGCGCGCGCGGAGATGCTGCAAAAGATTAAAGACAGTCAGAATCTTTATACCCGCTTCCGTGCCAGTCAGGCCTTTCAGGAACTCGATAAGGAAGTCGAAGAGTACGAAAACTGGAAAAAGGAGCAGGGACTCTAAACCGTTTTACACAGGCTGCGTCTGTGTATATTCTTAGCGGCGGTTCTGATATTTCAGAGCGTGCCGGCTCAAAGCTATCGGAACCGGGCCGAATATCCGGCCCGGTTTCTATATCCCCCATTGCACGAAAACGATATTTGCGCTGCCGGACAGGGCGGTGGTAGTACAGGTCAGTATTGATCCGCTCAACCTTACTCGATTAGATTCTTCTCGAACGTCACCGCGCCTTGGATTGAAAGAAAGATACAAGGTCGAAATCCCCGAAGGGATTCTTATCCCGAGGGATTTCGACATTATAAAAAGTCGGAAGCCCAAAGGGCATTCCGACCTACTTTTTTATTTAGCATTTCAATTATAAATTGACGATTCCATGTCATAAATCGGGGCATTCAGAGTATTTTCTTTACCTCGACGTACTTTTGGGCATTCGTAACCAGGATGTCCAATTTCTTCCAGTCACTAATATTAAAGAAAGAGCATTCTATTTTAGTATTCCTTTTCTTCTTTAGCCATATATATGTCACTTGTGCCGTAGTAGGCAAATATTTAATTTTTGATATTTCGTACCAGCCAACTTTTTTGCGTTTGCCAAGCAGGAGTATTTCAATAAATTTATCAGTAATGCGGATTTCCTCTGCGCCTTTTGCTGTCATCCAAATGCCTAATAAGACACCAAATATTATAAACAGAAATAATAATATTGCAGGATCGAATCCCCGACTCCAGTCAATATGTATATATGCTGAATATATAAAATAGGCTACTGCTATGACTCCAATAACGATGGGCCATTTCATTGAATTTTTGGAGAATAAAATTCTTAATTCAGTTTTAATGTCGTTATTCATAATAATACATTGTCACAAGACAATGTCAGTTATTTATTCGACCAAATTCTTCTCGAACGTCACGGCCCCGAGGACGGAGTCGACATAGAAATAACTTTCCGGATGGAATGGTGCATAAAACAGGCTCGCCTGTTCCGGTGAAAATTTGGCTTCTCTGAACGACTGCTTCATTCCTTTGCCGATACTGTCGCGATAGATCAACACTTCCGCCAGAGTTAACGCCTCGGTCAAACTGAGATTTACCGGCATAAAGTGCCGTTCCAGTTTCTCGATCGGGGACAAATCAAGTTTCGCCGCCGCCGCCGACATTCTTTTGGACAGGCGAAACATCGCCTCGAAATTGGGCAACTTGAATCCGGGCAGTACCAGACGATCCGAATTATAAATCCCGCCGAACATCTTGCGGATTTTTTCCTGATGCTCGCCCGAGAGTTTCATCGACCAGAACGGAAACATCCGATCGTTGGGATTTCCGCCCGACGGCGCCGAAAAGATTTGATTTTCGACAAATGAATATTTTTCCAGCAGAACCAGCTCTTGGCAATTATCGCAGATATAAACGAATGACTGCTGACTGGGTAAATCGACACCACAATTGGGGCAGCGATGAAACTCGATGCCGAGTTCACCAAACTCTATCCCCGGTGTCTCATTTTTTTCGATGTCATAATCCAGTAACTCTGTACTATACTTCAATACCCGGCCGCTGATACCATCGACGATGAATTGCCGCATCTGTTCACCATGCGGCGACTCGACCACAAAATATGGAAAGTACACGATCGAGCCGACCGGATGAAATATTTCGGTTTTATTAATGCCAAAATCGGCCGCGCTTAATTCATTGACCGACGAGGCATTATTATCCAGATCATCGATCACCTGCGACCATTCTTTGATAGCGGGAAGACATTCGAATTCGTCATCGATGTTCTCATCGGCGAACGGAATCATTTTGATATACTCGGTCCGCATCCCGAGCGAAAACGGGAACTGTATTTTTCTTTCTGTGGCGATTTGTGTGATCGTAAACGGCACCAGTCGGATATCGGTGATTTTTTGCTCGTAGGTGGTCGTTTGTTCGCCGCCGCCATAGCCGTAATTGTTGTACTCATCGCCGACCCGCATGTGCTCGATAATCGTATTACGAACTTTAAGGACAACGGCGTCGATTTTCCAATAAGGTGTGTAGACCGATTTAATTTCGAACTGCGAAGAGGTCAGCGGCATGGAATTCTTTTTCAGATAGCGATCGATTTGAAAACGAATCGTACGTTTGTTCTCAGCGCTCTTTATCATATATGCCGGGGGCGTTCCCGGCATAATGATTCTCAGCGAGGAGCCGCAGTGGGTGCAGGCGAGCACGAAGAAGTCGGATTGTACTTCCAGCTCCCCGCCGCATCCGGGGCAACTGACACCGATATAAAAGCCGCTTTTTTTATTTGGCGTTATCATCGCCGCTAATCGGCTTGCCGCATTCGCCGCAGAATTTCGAGCCCGGAATCAATTCCGCCGAGCAGTGCGGGCATTTCGGCTTTACGTCAAGCTTATAGCCGCAGTGAAGACAGAAATTCGCTTCCGAGGGAAGTTGCTCGTTGCATGAGGGACAATAATTCT
>CAYXTW010000069.1:9045-15354 GCA_964467955.1 uncultured Ignavibacteriaceae bacterium
AGACAGAAATTCGCTTCCGAGGGAAGTTGCTCGTTGCATGAGGGACAATAATTCTGCCCGACCATCGGGTTCCCGCACCGGTAGCAATAGCGCGATTGCTCCGGGGTGTCGGTATGGCATTTCGGGCAGGTTACGGTCGGTATTGATTCGCGTTTCAACTCCGTTTGCTCGGGCGAAAAAACTCTCGACATCATGCCCGGCATCATGATCCCGACCCCGGCCGCCATGCCCATTCCGGCTCCGGTTCCGGCCGGACCGCCGGGCGCTCCCAACCCTTTGGCCATCTCGAATTTCAAGAATTTATCCAAATCCCCGACCGCCTCCATTCCGGAGCGCTGATCAATCATCTTGGAAACATCATCGGGCGGAGTGATCGACGAGATATAAAAATCAACCAGCTCCAGACCATACTTATCGAATTCGGTCGCGACGATTTTCTTGAAATCATCGGCCAGCTCGGTATAAATCGACGGCAGATCAAGAATCGTATTCAGCTTTTCACCCAGCATATCGTTCATCCGCGCGATAATTACATCACGCAGATAATCCTGGATATCCTTGCTGGTGTACCGCGCCTGCCGCCCGACAATTGAATTCAAAAACAAAATCGGATTATTAATTTTCATCGTAAAGGCGCCGAATCCGCGCAGACGAATCAGCCCCAGCTTGCTGTCCTTGAATGTCACCGGGTGTTTGGTGCCCCATTTCAGATCGGTGAAAACTTTAAGATTGACAAAGTACACTTCGGCCCGGAACGGCGAATTGAATCCGAACGGAAAGGCCAGAAGCCGGGTCAGTATCGGAATATTGAGTGTCGATAGCGTATGCCGCCCTTCGGTGAAGGTGTCGGCGGCATGGCCATTTTTGAAAAATATCGCGGTCTGACTTTCCCGCACGATTAACTGCGCGCCCATTTTAAAATCGGCCGAACCCTGCTGCGGAATACGATAAATCATCTCCTCGCCGCTGGGGTCCATCCACTCGATTACTTCAATCAATAAAGCCATAATAATCCCCGTAACTGGTTGTTGGATTTCTTTATATGGTTGTCGACAGGAATCACAGGATTCTTGAATTCAAACCGATTCGGTTAAACCGTGGCCGGGTAAGTCCATAAGTAAGTGAAAATTACGATCCGGTCATTAACATCTCTTGCTTTAAATTATAATAGACTTGGACAAATCAAAATATTAATATTCCTCTGCATGGCGGAAATAGTAATACTTAAAGATATTGCGGTAATATTCGCGCTTTCGGTTATCAGCCTTTTTGCCTGCCACCGCCTGAAATTACCGTCAATAATCGGCTTTTTGCTGGCCGGTTTATTAATCGGCCCTTATGGATTGGGATTAATCGATTCCGTCCACGAAGTCGAAATCCTGGCCGAAATCGGCGTGGTGCTTTTACTTTTCGCTATCGGTATCGAATTTTCCATAAAAGATTTTCTGAATTCCAAAAGAGCTGTCCTGCTGGGGGGATGCCTCCAAGTCTTTTTGACCATAGTCTTTATCTCTTTAATGATGCATATATTCGATTTCAGTATGAATAAGGCGGTTTTCGCCGGATTTCTCGTCTCTTTAAGCAGCACCGCCATCGTTTTACGCAGCCTCCAGGACAGAAACGAATTATTCAGCCTTCATGGAGGTGTTATTCTCTCAATTCTGATTTTTCAGGATATCATCATTGTCCCCATGATGATTTTTACACCATTGCTGTCGGGCAGTACGGAAAATATATTCGGTTCCATAATAATTTTGGCCGTTAAGGGAATTTCCGTAATTGTTATCGTAATACTATTGGCCCGATACTTTGTGCCCCGCCTTCTTTATCATGTCGTCCGCACGCGAAGCCGCGAGCTTTTTCTGCTTACCATAGCCCTTATTTGCGTCGCTGTTGCCTGGTCAACCAATAAACTGGGATTGTCGCTCGGTTTGGGAGCTTTTCTTGCCGGATTGGTAATCTCTGAATCGGAATATAGTCACGAGGCGCTGGAGGGTTTCCTGCCATTCAAAATTATTTTTACGAGTTTCTTTTTTGTATCTATCGGGATGCTTTTGAATACCGAACACTTTATATCCGGCGCGCCGATTATATTAGGTTCGGCCATCGCCATAATGATTATAAAAACGACACTTGTATTTATCGTCGCTCTCATGCTGGGCCTGTCATCCCGGCTGGCTATTATTGTCGGTCTGGCGCTCGGTCAGGTAGGTGAATTTTCTTTTATTTTATCAAAAACGGGAATTTCCGCCGGTCTGCTTGATACGGACACTTACCGGATATTTCTGGCAGTCGCCGTTTTAACCATGGCCATAGCACCATTTCTGATCAATATCGCTCCGCGTATCGCCGATACCATGTCCGGTTGGCCACTTTTGCGAATATTCCGTCACGGTTCATATCGATATCTGTCTCGAGAGGGCGAATTCGCCGCATTAAATGACCATCTGGTAATAATAGGCTTCGGTATCAATGGAAGAAACATCGCTCATGCCGCTCTGTCGGCCAAAATACCCTATGTAATCATCGAAATGAATCCCGATACGGTGAAATCCATGCGTCTTGAAGATGAACCGATTATATACGGCGACGCAACAGGGCGGGAGACATTGAAGCAGGTTGCCATTGGGCGGGCTCGAATTGCCGTGATTGCTATCTCCGACCCGATTGCTACTCGACAAATCACCAATGCAATCCAGGACCTCAATCCCGATGTGTATATAATAGTAAGAACACGGTTCGTATCGGAGATGAAGGCGTTGTACGACCTTGGCGCCGACGAAGTAATCCCCGAAGAATTCGAAACATCCGTCGAGATTTTCAGTCGGGTACTGACGAAATACCTTATACCCAGGGCCGATATCGATAGATTCATAGATGAGGTACGTTCGCACAGTTATGAGATGTTTCGCGGCCTATCCCGGAAAAGCTCATCCTTAAAAGATCTGCAAACGCATATCCCCGAGATGGAAATCAATGTCATTCGTCTTGACGGCGATTCACCGATTATCGACAAGTCCATCGCCAAATCGCAAATTAGAACGATTTACGGCGTCAATATTCTGGCGGTCGCCCGCGATAAAAATCTAATATCCAATCCCGAAAGTTCGTACGTTCTGAAAGAAGGAGATACCGTATATATTGTCGGTTCGCACGATTGTTGCACTCGGGCCGGCCGCGATATACCAGGCAAGCGCGCGTAAACCGGCCACCTCGTACATCTACCATATTATCTACACGAACATCAATCCCTGACCGCCCGCGCGACCGTATGATCGCGCCCCTGCTTGATTTTTTTATAATTACCGAAAATCGCTTTGAAATTCCGCTTGATATATTCCTTCAACCCGGCAATTGTCACCACCACCAGTTGCCCGCCCCGGTTAAGATGCTTGAAGGAATCACTCATTATGATGTACAGCATCTCATTGCCGACATTGGCAGGAAGATTGGCGACAATATTATCGAATTTAGTTTCGCCGACGGCACTGAAAGCATTACTTAGATACGCTTTGCAATTATTTAATCCGTTTAATTTTATGTTTTTTGAAACATATTCCACGGCCACAAAATCCTTATCGACCAGATGCACCGTACTATCGGGGTATGCTTTCGCTATCGCCAGTCCCATTGCGCCGTACCCGCATCCCAGATCCAGTATCGACTGGCCGTCCTTAATGTCAATATGCTTTATCAGTAAGTACGTTCCGTCGTCGATACTTTTGGGAGAGAACAATCCCCACGTACTTAAAAATTTAAGCTTGTTCCCGCGAAGCGATGCCTCGAACGAAATATCTTCTTTAAGCTCTTCGGCCGTTTTCATAATACCAGAATGATTTAGTTAACCGAATATCTTTTTAAACATCGACCTGATCGCACCTTCGTGCATCTTTACTACCATTACCGCGGTAGGGGAATAGCGGGCGACCTTCTCGGGGATTTCGCCGAACAGGACCTTCTGATAAAATGGCTCTTTGGCGGCCCCGATAACGACCAGATCATATTCCAGACTCGCCTTGGCAATACCCCCGGCAATCGACGGCGCCTCGATTATTTTTGTATCTTTGACAATTTTCGGATCCAGAAGCGCCACCGTTTCATCGATACGTGCCCGACCTTCATCACGACGTTCACTCGTTGCGCCTTTAGGCGCGACATGACTGACCGTGACCGATATATCATTATCTGCTGCGTAGGCATTAAGCACCGTTGCCGTCAATTCGGCATTCGGCCCCCCGGCCGTCGGTAACATGCATGTTTTCATCTCTTCGGTCTTACCGAGTTTGATAATCACCAGATCGCAGGGCGCCAGTCGTATAATCCCATCGGCGATTTCGCCGAATAAACGATCACGCGTATTGGTATATCCTTTCCAGCCCATAACCAGTGCCTGCGCCTTATGTTCCCGTATCGCCGCGAGGACACCATCAGCCGCCTGATGTGCCACGATAATATCGGTATCCAGCTCTTCTTTTAGTTCCGAGGCGATCTTCCGGGCATCGTTTAAAAGGGCTTCTTTGTGATGCGCGAATCTGACACCGTCATGAATCGGTGTCTGGCGCGGTACATCGACGACCGACACCGCCACCAATCGAATGCCTCTTTGGTGCGCAATTGAATATCCGAGACTTAATAATTGTTGCACGTTATCAGGATTATGCAATGCGACCAGGACCGAGGGCTGCACTTCGACGCCGGGCGGGGCCGGCCGCGGATGAATAACCTGCGGCTCCAGCGCCGCCGCTTTTTTCTCGAAAACAGCATAGTACAACAAAATTCCGACAACTATCCAGCCCGCAGTCGCAAACCATGCTATCGGCTGGAATTTGAATTGATACAATGCCAGAAATATATTCAAGGAAAAACCGGCCAGAGGAATCGCCGGATACAGAGGGACTTTGTATCTGCGCGGTATATCGGGATACTTACGCCGCAGCACTATAACCGAAAGATTGACCAGCGCGAACGTTAGAAGAAATATCAGGCTGGCCGCCGATCCGACTGCTTCAAGCGGCAGAGCCACCGCGGTAATCAGCAAAATGATGCCGGTTGTAATTATAGCCACGTGCGGTGTTCGGCGTCGGATATGAATTTGAGCCATCCCTTTCGGTAACCATAAATCGCGGGCCATCGAGAATGCGACCCGCGAGGCCGCCATGACGGTGGCGTTAAGCGCCGACATGGTCGACAGCAGCCCGCCCGCCACTATTATAACCACACCGAAAGCCGGCATGAATCCTTCCGCCGCCCGGACAATAGCGGTCTCCTTAAAATGGCCGAGTATTTTCCATGACGGCTGGCCGCCGGGATCGATCGCCGCCATCGAGACAAATAGTATCATCAGGTAGATAACAATCGTTACGCTCAGCGAAATAAAAGTCGCCCGCGGAATATTTTTCTCCGGATTTTTAATTTCCTCGGCGACCGTGGCAATAAGATCATATCCTTCAAATGCAATAAATGTCAAACCCATCGCAATCAGCACGCCACCCAAACCCTGAGGGAAAAAAGGCGTGAAACTCTCGACAATTTGTCCCGGCTCGTCGAAAATCCGCTTCAGTCCAAAAAAGATAAAGATACCCAATATGCATATTTTCGTCATCGTCAGGACGTTTTCGGTTTTACCGGTCACTTCCGCCCCGCGCACATTCAACCAGACAAAGCCGGTTCCCACGAAAACAGTTATCAGGAGTACCGCCCGGTGATGCCCGATAAGATGATAGATCGGCTCGGTCAGCCACGGCAGGTATTTAATAAAAAATTCCCAGAAATATCCGGCAAAGCCCAGCGCATATAAGCTGCAGGCGACAATATAGGCGAACCATAGTATCCATCCCGCGACAAAACCGGTCGCGCCGGGAAAAGCCATTCGTACGAATGAATACCCGCCTCCGGCGCGTGGTATGGCCGAGGACAGTTCGGCATAGGCAAACGCCGTCAGCAGCGTCACCAATCCGTTCAGCGCGAAAGCCAGAATCGAGGCCGGCCCCGCCTCACCGGCGGCGATTCCGGTCAGGACAAATATTCCCGCGCCGATCATGGCCCCGATACCGATCATGGTGGCATCGAATAGCCCCAGATCGCGGGCAAAAGTTACATGCTGTGTCGTCTCCGGGGATTTATCGTTTACTTTATTCGGCAAAGTCACCCTGCCTTTAATTATCTATTTGCAAATTTTCAGCAAATATACGATGAGTTGAGTATATGTTCCACTTAAAAATTACAACTAGATTATTCCATAAGCCTAATAACTTGAACGAAGGAAAACAATTTGCTCCATTGATAAACTCAATCCGAATTATTATCTTA
>CAYXTW010000070.1:0-14768 GCA_964467955.1 uncultured Ignavibacteriaceae bacterium
TTGGCAAGGGAAACGATAAAAAAAGGATTCCTTAAATATGTGAAACGAAGCCATTTGTAAACCTGTACGGCTATTATCGAGTGTAGGGGCGGGGCTTGCCGCCCTCGATGATTTTGGCACTGTCATATTTCAAACAAGGGCGACCGCAAGGGTCGCCCCTACAACTTTAATAGTTGCGTCGGTTCCTGCGGCCCGATGTATCGGGGCGTGTGAACCGACGCCCGAAAAATTTTCAAAAATCGGAAACGAAGCCATTTTTATTCACACACCCACCACCCCTTGCCAATCCACCGCATATGACTTATCTTACCCGAAATTGTTTATCCCGATATTCACAGGAGTAAATTATGGGAACGAAAGTTACATACTACGGTAAACGTTTCGCGGTCAAAGGACTCAGCTTCGGCTCGGCGCTGGCCATCGTTATTTCATGGTCGCTGAATAAATCGATCCTGCTGGCCATCGTGCACGGCATCCTGTCGTGGATTTATGTTATCTATTTTGCTGTCGTCCGCTAAAATTGACTGCGTATCATAAAAAAAGGAACGAACATGCAACCGATATATCTTGACTACAACGCCACCACCCCGATCGATCCGCGTGTCGCCGAAGCAATGCGGCCGTACCTGACCGAACACTTCGGTAATCCGTCCAGCAGCCATACCTATGGTGTCACCACCCGCAAGGCAGTCGACAATGCGCGCAAGCAAATCGCCGCGATGCTGCACTGTACGACCGATGAGATTATTTTCACCAGCGGCGGGACCGAATCGAACAATTACGCCATCAAAGGCGTCGCTATCGCCTATCGTAACAAAGGCAATCATATTGTCACCTCATCGGTCGAACATCCGGCTGTCACCGAAGTCTGCCGTTTTCTGGAAAAATATGGATATAAAGTAACTTACCTGCCGGTCGACGAGTACGGTCTTATTACGGCCAAACAGGTGGAAGAGGCCATCACGCCGGAAACGATTTTGATAACCATCATGCACGCTAACAACGAAGTCGGCACACTGATGCCGATTGCCGAAATCGCCGAGATAGCGCACCGTAAAAATATTTTGGTTCACTCCGATTGTGCACAATCGATCGGCAAAGTCCCGGCCACAATAGATGATTTAAAAATCGACCTGCTTTCGATCGCCGGCCACAAATTGTACGCACCCAAGGGCATCGGTGCCCTGTACATCCGCAATGGAGTAAAGCTGGAAAAACTCATACATGGCGCCTCGCATGAGAATAACCGCCGCGCCGGGACCGAGAACGTCCTGGAGATTGTCGGATTGGGAATGGCGTGCGAGTTAATCACCGATAAATCCTCGGAGCATCATAAACAGATGAAGACACTTCGTGATCGCCTTGAAAACGGACTGAAGAAACAGATTCCCGACATCAAAATCAACGGCCATCCCGAAAAACGTCTGCCGAATACATGCAGCATCAGCTTCCGCAATCTGGAGGCAAATGGAATCTTGTCGGAATTGAAAACCGTCGCCGCCTCGGCCGGCGCCGCCTGCCACAGCGACGGTGTCACCATCTCCTCGGTTTTAAAGTCGATGAATGTCCCGCCGGAGTACGCCATGGGGACGATCCGCTTTTCGGTGGGACGATTCACGACTGAAAAAGAAATCGATCAGGCGATAAAGGATATCGTGCACGTTGTTAAAAAATTACAAGCCGACTAAAGCCCCATCTCCTTAAGCGCCTTGCGTGACGGTTCGAATTGGGGATTGACTTTCAGAGCATATTTAAACGCGTCAATCGCCTCGGCCCGTTTGTGAAGTTTCATCAACGCCAATCCGCGGCAATGATGCGCCTCCGGTTTATCGGGGGCGACCTCGGCGGCATGATCGAAATACTCCAGCGCCTTATTGACTTTCCCTTCCTGCATCATCACCGCACCGTAATTCAACAAAACATCGGGATCATCCGGCGCCAGAATCAAGGCGCGTTTCAGGATTTTTTCCGCTTTCCCGACGCGTCCGGTGGGGGCATAGACAGTCGCCAGATTATTTATGGCCGAGATGTACGATCTGTTAATACCGTACGCCTTGACGAAGTATTGCTCTGACTCCGATAATTTATTCTGCCCGAAATATAGCGCCCCGATTTGATTGTACGCTTTGTACGCTCTCGGATTAATCGTAATCGCCTTTTGAAAATATTCCATCGCCCTATCATCGTCCTTCCGTATCCGAAATATATGACCCAGATTTATGCAAGCTTCCACCGAATACGGATTCAACTCAAGAACCCGCTCGAATAATTTCTCCGCTTTTTCGGTCTGATCGAAATCAAGGTAGGCCGATCCGACTACAAGATGCGTCACAAACGAGTTTGGCGTCTTTTCGATTATCTTATCCAGAATGGCCTCCGCCAGCTGCTTTTTACCCGTTCGATAATAAGCCAGCGCCTGATTGTACCGGGCCATCATAAAATAAGGTTCGAACTGTAAAGCCGAGGTGTACTTATCAATTGCCGATTGATAATCACCCGAAGCCGCCTCCGCCTGAGCTTCATAGAACAGATTCTCGGCCTTATCCCGGGGTTTCGGCTTTATCCGGGGAATATTACAGAAGCACAAAAATATCAGGAAAATCAAACCATAAGTAATAAACGAACGCCAATTTTTCCCTTTCATCCAATCGTACAACTGCCATAGTGCACCGGCGGCGAATATTATGGCGACCGGCATCATCACCAGTCGATATCGCGTCGATACAAAAAACAGTAAAATCGCCACGGCCTGTGAAATTAAAAACAAAAGCAAAAGCCAGACATCAAAACGATTCCGGGCAAAGCCTTTGTTGAATATGACAAGCAAAATACCACATAGGGCCAGCGGAATTATTAATCCCGAAGGAAAGGCCAAAAACCATTTCCATATTAGTACATTCAGCAGATACGAGTACTTTTTGAAAAAATATATATCGAAGTTACGTTTAATTTCTTCGCCGGACAAAAGCAGATAAAACTTTTTGGCGAGCAGTCCGAGAAATCCGGGAATATCCGACGTTATATTATGAAGCGCCCGCGAGGCAAAAAATTCCGACGATTGCGCCGGTGTCTGAAAACCATTGACCGACGCCTCGCCGATAAACTCATCCCACTCCAATCCCGGCCTGATGGTTGTCGTACTGTCATAATCGGGATGATTGCCCAGATAAAAATTGGCGCCGAAATTCGACGAGACCGCGACAAACTCATCGTCAAGGGCATAATTGTGGATGGCCGTCAGAAGTATAACAGGCAGAAAACCGATTAACAGAAAACCGAAATTCTTTAGCGTCGCGGTAAATTTCACACCCTTTTTGCGGCAGACATAATCCAGCCAGCCGTACAGAAAAGGCAAAAATACGACAATCAGACCGTGCGTGATCTGGGCCAGACCGAGAAACAGACCGACCAAAATAATCTTATACGTTTTCGGCGAGCTTTGATATGCATTCATAAAACTCAGTGACAGCAATACCAGAAAATTAAGCAAAGCCGGCGCCAGGAGTTCCGATTCGAAAAATATGAACGGTCCGTATAAGACTGAAATCCCATAAGCCAACCAGGCGATACGGCGCCCGACGGTTTTGTCCGCCAGATTAAAAATCAGAAAACAATTTACAGCACCCAGAATCAGCCCCACAATTCGGGCGACGATAATTTTTATACCGAAAATCCAGTAAATCAAACCGAGAAAATACGAATAAAAAGGCGCCTGCCAGAATGTACTATCGCCCATCAGATCACCGCTGACGATTTCTATGGCTCGCTGATGATAAATCTGGCTGTCGATGACCGGAAAATTGAAAATCGGCGAATGGCTCATCCCGATCAATGAAAGCAGACGCGGTACTGATGCGATCACAATTAATATCAGGGGGAGCTTCGAAATCTGAAAAATATCGGCGATATTACTCCATAATTTTGCGTGTTTTTTCTTTTGCTGCTGTCGTTTTCTTCTACCCACCGCTTAATACCTTTGTCAAAGCCGGCGAATGATCGTCAGTACATATTTTATCAGGAGATTAAGATATCGAAAGGATAGTTAATGTCAAACCAATTTTAAGTCAACTCCATATTGTACATTACGAATAATCACGCCGACAGAAATTTCTAGAAAATTTGTCTGAAAATCAAATCGCAAAAAATTCACTAAACCTGCCCGGTCGATTATTCAAAATATTTTTAAATTATACCGGAATCACCATCCTGTTCATCTATTTCCTTAAAAATCATTTTAATGATATTATCCTCGTCCCTTTTAAATCTCTTAACCCATAAATACTCAGGCAACCGATTCTTCGCCCATCACTCTCTTCACCAATTTCCAGTCATCGCTTTGCATTTCAAAACAGTATCGGCTGTGAAAGAAAAAAATGCCGACCGATTAATAGCCATGATTAATATTGACCAAGCTCCTATCGCCCTGCTGTTGCCGAAAAAGAAGATTTTTCAGCCGGAAATGGCATGACGGAATGCGTTTTTTTCAAGATTCGATTGCCCAGAAAGCCATGCTTGTGCGTCTAATCTCAGGCGGATATAGAGATAACAGAGGGGAAATATGGCGGATATCAAAAAATCTTTTACAGGACTTGACAAATTGACGGCGTTGTAGTAACTTTCGCCGATTTTTCTGCCGGGATGATTTACGGTGGAAACCGGCGGATTTGGATGAATGCTTGCGGCGATGAATTATTATTGTCGAAGGTATATTGAAATAAAGCTGACTTTTAAATAACAGTGGAGATGAAATGACAGTTTTGAGGTGCTCTGCCTTTTGTTTATTACTCCTGATACTTATAATACCCAACGCCTTTGGTAGCGGTTTTACATTCGATGGATTGGGGGTCAAAGCAAGAGGAATGGGTGGGGCTTTTCGAGCTCTTGCCGATGACTGGTCGGCGGCGTATTATAATCCCGCCGGATATAGCCGCATTCAGGATAACACGATCGCAGGAAATCTGGCCGTCTTTCACGACCGCTATTCCATCAAGCCAGATGTTTTATGGGGCGGGGAATATGAAACCGGCTTTTTAAATGGCCAGGAGATTTATAACCACCACGCCGTCCTGAATGTGCCGCAGGGCGCGATATTGGCTCGTTTACCGGTCTGGGGCGAAACCGTATTCGGCTTATCAATCATACAATTGTTTGACCAAAATCAAAGTTGGGAGCTTTACCGAAATATTGCCGCTTATGCTCAATCCAAATTCCCCCGTTTCCAGTATTATAACAACCTTGACGTTGTCGCTTTCCAGGTGACCGCCGCCCGTGAATTCATGGATGAAAGACTCTCTTTGGGTCTTGGTCTGGCGGTCCTGCGCGGCGATTTGATTTATAATAGTGTCGTTCTGCGGGATAACCCGTTTACCGAACTGGATCACAGACCCTGGGAGAAAATACCGCAATGGTACAATAACGACGGCAAAGGCTGGGGTTTCGGCTTCCGCATCGGTGGTCTCTATCGAGTAAATGACAATGTCGATGTCGGCCTGGTTTTTTCCGGCCCCGCTTCAATTAATATAAGCGGCTCGACCGAATTCAATACTTATATGGCCGACAATTTAACGGCGATTGAGGATAGAAACTATTCTCCCGTTTCCGAAGAATACTATTTCCTCCACGGAGAAATTCAACATAGCCGATCCGATTTTGAAACGACTCTTGACCTCCCCGCCTCGATTGGTGCCGGAGTCGCCGTACGAGTCAATCCGAAGCTTACCCTTGACCTTGACCTGGAAATGACCTTCTGGTCACGATTCAAGGGATTCGATTTCAAATTCAGCAATTTCGATAGTCTCGCCCTGCCTCCGGAAAATTTCACCCGATTAAGATCGATAATTATGACCGATATTTCGTCTCCCGTTGAATGGCAGGATGCCGGTCGGCTGATGCTCGGCGCGAATTACAGGCTGAGAGATTACGTCGATTTACGCGGAGGTTTTTCCGTTGACCAAACTGCCGTGAAAAATGAAACCCTTATCCCGCAGTTTATGGACCTTTATACCAAATATTCCCTTAGTCTGGGAATCGGCTTTGAAACCGGCTTCTGGCACCTTGATCTGGCGACATCCTATACGCACAATGGCGACGCCGAAGCCACGGCAATGTCTTATTATAACGACGACAACCTGATGGACAATCTTCCGGGATATTACAAGGCGGATATTTACCAAACCGTTCTCGGAATATCTTACCGGTTTTAGGAGGGTTTGTGATGATAAAAAAGTTTATATCAACCTATTCGATTATAATTATTGTCGCATTGATACTTGGCTGTACTGACCGGGGAACCAATATCAACGAACCCAATGTCGGAATTCGCCCGGTCAATGAAGTCAATTGGATAACATGGCATTTATTTGCCGAGGATTTGGGTTTATCCATGTTTACCACCGTAAAAACGAGTCCGGTAATAAAATTCAAACCCTACACACCCATTGGCTACGAGGGTCGTGGGGCCGGTCCTCCGTATCCGGTATTATACCTGTTACCTCCTTTCGGCGGGACTCAGAATTATTTCTTTAATCGCGGCCTGGTTGCGGTAGCCGATAAAATGATAGCCGAGGGTGAAATACAGCCGATGATTATCGTTTCCATTGACGGCTCATCAGGATATGGTGGAATTTCTTATGGTGATTCCTGGTCGGGTGGCAGGTATGCCAGAGCGATCGGCCAAATTAGAAACGAGGGAGATGAGGGAAGCCTGATTGATTACATGGACTTTGTTTATAACACGGATACGGCAGCCGCCGCAACCGGACGAGCCATTTCCGGTTTCGGTCTCGGCGGATACGGCGCCCTGAAAATTGCGGTAACCAACAGCCAGAATTTCTCCGCGGTTTCGGCCGTTTCCGCCCCCCTTGATTTCGATGGTGCGGGCGGTAACGGCGGTTTGAAGACACTATTCAAAAACATTATCAGCGACCTTAATGCGAGCGGAGCCATACCTTATAGTCAATATAAGAATCTGGATTCCGCCGATCATAAAGCTCTCGCCGAGATTATCGCGATGGCATGCAGTTTCACTCCGTACGTCGATTATGATACGCTTTTATGGACCGCTGTACCGGACACAATATTCTATGCCAATGATACGTTCTACTTCCCCGACACGAATACGCTCGTACATGCCGGGGGCAGCGTCCAATTCGTCCTGCCTTTCGATTCCGCCGGTAACGCTTATGACACGGTCTGGAATATTTGGCTGGACAATAATATCTCCTCCCTCCTGAATGTTTATCCGTCTGCCCTGGATAGTATGTATATTAAACTGTTTATCGCCGACGACGAAGGTTACGGCTTCAATGAACAGACCCGGAGTTTCGCCGATTATCTTGGAACTTATTTGACCGGTCGCGGGATTAACAGAGGGATAGACTCATTGGTGTTCAACGGTTACGAGGATTATCCGGCAACTATGGATAATTTTGTTTATGATATTCTGCCGGCATTGTTGAAATTCCACTCCGACCACTTTATTGCTCCGTAATAGCGCGTTGAATAATAAATGTGACGGCCGGAAAAGGTCCAACCTGCTCCGGCTGTTTTTTTTAGTCGAGGTCTTGTTATGGAATATGATTTAATTTCGATCGGCGCCCACCCGGACGATATCGAAGTCGGCACCGGCGGTATTCTGGCCGGATTGAATCATAACGGCTTTAAAACCGGTATTATATATTTAACAAAGGGCGAGATGGGAACCGGCGGCACGGCCGAGATCCGCGCCGAGGAAGCCCAAAAAGCCGCCGAAGTTCTCGGCTCTGATCTGCTGGAGACATTCGATTGGGGCGATTGTCAATTATTCGATTCGTATGAAAGGCGACTTCAACTGGCCGCCTCAATAAGAAAATATCGCCCGAATATTATACTGGCGCCCTACCCCAATATCGGTCACGGTCGCAGGCAGTCGCACCCGGATCATGTCGCGGCCGGGCAGATAACCATAAACGCCGTCAATTACGCCACTTTAAGAAAACTGCCGATTGACGGTGAACGTTACCAGGTAAAAAATATTTTCCACTATTTCCTCCCGCCGGGGATGAATCCCACGATTGTCGTCGATATTACCGAACATTTTGATATATGGCTGGAAGCCCTGAAGTGCCATAAATCGCAGTTTTTGAATCCGGAAAAGTCGAGAGATTATATCTGGTCTCTGGAATCGATGGCCCGCTCCTTCGGCCTGCAGGCCGGCTGCAAATACGGCCAGGGCTTATACAGCATGACGCCGATTAAAGTATCGAACCTATTTGATTTTATGAAGTAAAGACTGCCGACTATGAATTGGCTATTGGATTAATTAGAAATTATTTTTTCAGGTTTTAAATATATATTCACGCTATCGATATTTATCTGCCCCTCGGGTAGCATAATCGAAGTATCTTTTATCATATATTCTTCTTTCCCGACGAATAATTGCATAGAATACCGCGTTGTACCAAAAGCAATGACATACATCCCAACTGTATCAGTTCTTGTTGTAAATGGGGCTATTGTATCGTTTATGTCAATCCAAGCACTATCAATCGGCATTCCGGTAACGCTGTCTCTAACCACACCGCTGAGGAATCGCCAGACATCGTCAGTCGATTTATCGCCTCCGCAATCGCATAAGCATATACATACTGCCACCATGAATATCAGTAGTGGTCCCGAATAAAATCTGCTCATTCTTTCACCTCCTTCAAATAGCCTTGAATTATAATGTTTCATCTATCTTTCCACCGCCCATCTTTCCGGCATTCTTTTTTTCTATTTCGAGGGATGATGTAAAATATTTCGAGTCTAAAACCTACCCGCAACATGATAACGAATAAACAGCAAAAGTGTCAAGAAATTTTCACTTTTTTGCGAAATATCGTTTATTCTGATATATTTTGGCATTGTTTTACAAAATTAATTATATATTTTCCGAATATAGCCCAAATTTATCGGGTTGACCTGCGATCGCTCGAGGAATAGAGATGCCAGAAGAACCTGAAGATGACAAGACACAATCGAGTATGTTCCTCACCGAAGGTTCGGTAATCTCCCATTATCGGATAATCGAAAAAATCGGCGCCGGCGGTATGGGTGAAGTCTACCTGGCCGAAGATACCAACCTCAATCGCCGTGTCGCCCTGAAGTTTCTGCCCGAAAGATTGAAGTCCGAGGAAGATATAAGGCATAGATTTCAGCGCGAAGTTCTTGCCTCGGCGGCCCTGAGTCATCCCGGTATTGTCCATGTCTATGAAGTCTCGGAGCACGGCGGACGACAGTTTTACGCCATGGAACATGTCGATGGTTGTCCGCTCGGTGATTTAATCAAAAAAGAAAAATTGACTTTCGAGCAAATCATCGACCTGTCGATACAAATCTGCGAAGGCTTACTCGAAGCGCATAATTGCGGGATAATTCATCGCGACATAAAACCCTCCAACATTCTGATCGACAAGTCGGGACGGGTAAAGCTGGTCGATTTCGGTCTGGCGTCCGTCAGGGGCATGGATCGATTAACCAAAACCGGTTACATGATAGGCACGATCGGATACGTATCACCGGAGCAGGTAAAGGCCGAAAAGGCAGACCACCGCAGCGATATTTTTTCATTCGGGATCGTCTTATACGAGATGCTTACCGGCCGGCAGCCGTTCCGAAAAAACAGCGAAGCCGCAACCTTACATGCGATTGTCAATGAAAATCCGGAACCGATAGCACGCTACATGGCCGACATCCCCGAGGATATTCAGCACATCCTCGATCGGGCGCTGCAAAAAGATCCTGAGAAACGTTATCAGCATATCGACGAACTTCTGGACGACTTAAACCGTATCCGACAGGCATCAGGTTACATCGTACCGATTCGACTGCGTCCTCGACACCCATCCAGATCCCGCTTTTATCTTATGCTTTCAGGATTTCTGGCGATTCTCGTTGTGGCGGTTATTTTTCTGCTATTACAACCGTCGGGTCGTCGATTTTTATCCGGATGGCTGACCGTCGCTCCGGTTCCATCGGTAAAACACATCGTTGTTCTTCCTTTCACCGTCGTGGGCGAATCGCCGAATTATGCGGCCTTTTGCGACGGCTTAATGGAAACATTGACCAGCAAACTCACCCAGATGGAACAATTTCAGGGGGCGCTTCGTGTGGTTCCTTCAAGTGAGGTGCGGGAGCGCGCGATTTTAAGTGTCAAGCAGGCCCGAAAATCTTTCGGTGTTACCCTGGCCGTCACCGGCAGTATCCAGCGGCTTGACAGTAAAATCAGAATGACCCTCAATCTTGTTGACACCAAAAGTGAACGTCAATTGCGCTCCACGCTGATCGACGCTTCGCTTACAAATGTCTCTGCGTTGCAGGATTCGACCGTCATCAATCTGGCGACGATGCTCGAATTGCAACTGCAGCCCGATGCAAGGCGCTTCCTGACCGCCGGGGGCACATCGAAGCCGGATGCATATGATTATTATCTTCATGGACGCGGTTATCTGCAGCATTATGAAAACTCGGTTTTTATCGATACCGCCATCGACCTCTTTCGGAAGGCGCTGGTTGCTGATCCCCAATATGCCCTGGCTCACGCCGGTTTGGGAGAGGCATATTGGCGAATGTACAAAATTACAAAGGAATCCAAATGGGTCGACCAGGCCATAAAAAGCAGTCTGAAAGCTCTGGAAATAAATGACCAACTGGCACAGGTGCATGTCACCCTCGGAATGATACACGAAGGAACCGGCCAATACAATGAGGCTGTCGAGGAGTTCCAGAAGGCGCTGCAGCTTGATCCGGTTAACTATGACGCCTGTCATGGATTGGCCACGGCGTACGAAGATTTGAACCGAATCGATGACGCCGAAAAAACATACCTGAGAGCGATTAAGCTCAAGCCGGATGATTGGATCGGATATTACGACCTGGCCTATTTCTATGTTATGTATGGTCGTCTTGATGATGCCATTACGCAGCTTAATGAAGCGTCCTCCCTGGCGCCGTATGCCGTCGTTCCTTTTAATGATCTCGGCGCCCTCTATTTTTATCTCGAAGACTGGGAAAAAGCAAGAATCATGTGGGAAGGTGTTCTGCAAATCGAACCAAGCTACGCCGCCAGTTCCAATTTGGGAGCGTTGTACTATATGGACAGGCGATATGCCGACGCAATCCGGATGTATAAATCCGCCCTGGATATTGACGATCGAAATTACGCCGTCTGGGGCAACCTGGCCCAGGCTTATTATATGCTTCCCGATGGAAAAACGAAAGCGTCGGAATTATTCCGAAAGGCAGCCGACATGGCCGAAGAACAAAGAAAAGTAAATCCTCGTGATGCAATCGTCCTTGCCGATCTGGCGACATATAATGTAAAACTCGGCGATCCGGAGCAGGCCGCTTTACTCATTAAACGAGCTCTATCACTCGCTCCGGACAACGTCGAATTAATGGCCCGAGCCGGTATCGTCTATGAAGAAATGGGGAATCGTGATGCCGCTCTTGAATGGATAATTAAATCTGTCGATCACAATTATCCGATTGGCACGTTAAAGCGGCTGCCGGAACTGGAACAGTTGTTTGCCGACCCGCAATTTAAGGAACGACAGAAAGTTAATATCGGCAACGATAAATCATAGACTTCAGGACCAAAAATATCTTGGAAAAATAGAGTAATGTATTATAATAGATATGAATATATTATTTCCATATGTGAAGGAGGAAGTTATGGGTGATATTGTCGAAAGAAGGATGCAGAATATCACCGTAATAAAAGAAGGCTCGGTTTGTATGATAAAACCTGCTGAAGTTCTTCTTGGTGTCGGGGATCGCGCAATTTTCTATAATCTGACCGGCGATCCGATTACGGTGATGTTTCCTGACGTGAATCTATTCGGGAAAAATGTGCTGGAGATCAACTCCGAGCCGTCGGAGTCACTGACCGTATCGCAGGAGACTGAATTGGGAAGTTTCCCGTATTCAGTATTCTGTCACGGTATCAACGACTTCGCCCATGCATCTTTGCCTCGGATCATCGTCTATCGAAAATAGAAAACGGATTAGAAGATCGACCTGTTTATTCGACTGGCAATATAGGATTATTAATGCTATATTAGCCGGGATATGAATGGCGGATATTTCAATCGTTATGAACTGCCAGGACTCTTCGCAGGAATGACTTCATCCGGGAGTCCGCTTTGAATATCCTGCTTCGTGCCATTATCCTCTCGTTGTTGCCAATCTCTGAACTGCGCGGCGGGATACCGTACGCCGTCGGCAATGATGTTCATATAGTCATTGCCTACATCGTTTGCGTCTTTTCCAATATACTTGTGATTCCTATCATGTATCTTTTTCTGGATACCCTGCACAATGTTTTCTATAAAATAAAACCATACCGGTTGATATTCGACAAATGGGTGGCACGAACCAGGACTAAGGCGGAAAAAAACGTGGAAAAATACGGCTACTGGGGAATAATGCTTTTTGTCGCCATTCCGCTACCCATCACCGGCGCCTACACCGGCACCCTTGCCGCCTGGCTTTTACAGCTTGATAAAAAACGCTCGTTCTGGTATCTGGCGCTGGGTGTAATTATCGCCGGTATTATCGTCAGTATCGCCACTCTGACCGGCATCGGCCTGCTGCAAATTTTCACTAAGTAATATTTATCCATAACACTATGCGCTGCCAAGGCTTGAGTTTCTTCTGGCCCTGGCCGAGACAAATCGTCAAGGTTACTTGACAATAAATTTATTCAACTATATATTAATTAAATTAATATTATTCTTAACAATTATTAATAATATTAATATATTATGAAACATAATTAACATTTGGACGTATTATATTTTGAAAATAATGATTTTGGAGGTTTTATGACAAAAGATTGGCAGGAATTGACTCGACTCACTCAGGGTAAACCAATTGTCATAGAAAGAGTCAGATTGGCCGATTCTGATATCGCTATCGAGGGTGATTTCGAGCTGCCACCCCTCGCCCGGCTGAAAACCGAGGATCAGGTTTTCGCCGCCGCCTTTTTGAGATGCCATGGCTCCATCAAACAGATGGAGCAATATTTCGGGGTCAGCTACCCGACAATCAAAAACCGGCTTAATAAAATCGGCGAGATGCTTGATTTTGTCAAAATCGAGTCGGCGCCGGCTCCGGATGAAACGCTTGATTTACTCGAACAGGGTGATATCAGTGTCGAGGAAGCAATCAAAAGATTGTCGGATCGAGAGTAATCGATAATCAAGTACTTCGTGAAAAATAATCCGAAAGGAGTAACAAAATGTCTGAAGAACGTCGAAAAATCCTGAATATGTTGGCGGAAGGCAAAATTACCGCCGACGACGCCGAAAAACTTCTCGACGCGCTAAACAAACGTGAATCGACCGAGGTTGAAGAAAAATCGGTTCACAAGGGCAAAATGAAATTCCTTAAAATCCAGGTGGAGCCGAAAAGCGGCGAGAAAAAAGATAAGGTCAATATCAAAATCCCGCTTCAGATAATCCGCGCCGGGATAAAACTCGGCTCGGTGATTCCGGGCGAAGCCAAAGACAGAATCAACGAGGCGCTTCAAGAAAAGGGTATCGCGCTTGATATCAATGATCTTAAAGGGGATTCGATTGAAGGTATTCTGGAATCGTTGTCTGAGATGTCAATCGATGTCGACGACGATGATGAAAAAGTCCGGATTTTCTGCGAATAAATTAATTTCAGTGTGCGCGGCAGATGTCGTCATCTGCCGCGTTGAAAAAATGGCTATTTTTTAATACTTGATGAATCGGCTCCTTTGACTCGCGCGACTTTGGCCCTCCTCGTTCGAATATCAATCAGCGAATCGGCCATGTAAGCCGCCATATCAAAAACAATCCGCCAGTCATCCGGCTTTTTTTTCATCTTTTTCTTAAAAGCATTGACATCTTCAAGAGTCAGATTATACCGATTCAAAATAGAATCCCGCGCCACCAGAAACGAATCGCTGTTATTTCGATATACTGTCGCGGCAATCGAGGTCTCGGCGATGACACCCGCGTACTGGGAATAAGTATCCAGCTTTTTGGCGATAATAGCATCGCGTATTAGAAAATAGCCGACGATAATTATCGCCAGCAAAACTATCACACCGATTATCCTCAGGAACATCTATCTGTCAACTTTCGGTTGATATTATCACCAAATAACGTAAATTACTGTCCGATAACATTTGGGTCAAGTTTTATAAATATGGAATTGCAATACCCGCCTCAGCGAAGAAAAAGTAGAGCGGTCAAAGCCGGCTCGATTATTATCGGCGGCGGCTTTCCGGTTTCGATTCAGTCGATGACCAACACCGACACGCGCGATGTCAAAGCCACCGTCAAACAGATAAAGAGGCTAACCAGAGCCGGGTGCGACATTATCCGGGTCGCGGTTCCGGATATGCAGGCGGCCTCCAAATTAGCCGAAATCAAATCGAAAATCTCGATTCCGCTGGTGGCCGACATTCATTTCAAATACAAACTGGCCCTTGAAGCTATCAGGCAGGGGGTCGACAAGATTCGCATCAATCCGGGTAATATCGGCGAGGACTGGAAAGTCAAAGAAGTCACGCAGGCGGCTAAGGACGCCGAAATCCCGATTCGAATCGGCGCCAATTCCGGTTCTCTTCCTGATGATCTGGTTAAAAAATATGGCCGCGATAATCCCGAAACGTTCGTAATCGCGGCGCTGCGTCAGATTGAAATTCTGGAGAGTAAAGATTTCAGAGATATCGTTATCTCGTTAAAATCGACCAATGTCAACACCGCTTTCTGGGC
>CAYXTW010000071.1:0-14299 GCA_964467955.1 uncultured Ignavibacteriaceae bacterium
TTATGCGGGTATGTATATTAATATCCCCGAAAGCAGGATAACTGACCAATCCATATATAAAATAAACTGAAAAGTCAAGTCTTTTTTCAATCCGGGGCAGGTTTATCTATATTTATTCACGGGCGGCAGTTGCGGCAGGGCGAGAGGCCCTTGCGGAAAGCCTCCAGGCGCGAATCGAATTTTACATATTCACCCGGAAGCAAATCTTTGACCGAGGCGCACCCCGGCCGGTGAAACCGCAGGCCGCCCTTTTTGGCCACGTAATAAGATTCCGGCTGACGCTCCACCGACCATATCCCGCGGCCGTGATCGATAGCATCATTCTGCGCCGCCAGCAGCCTTTCGATATTATCGCGATCACTCAGATTATCTTCGAACAGGTACACATGGGCCAGGCCGTTGCGAACCATCAGTTCGTTTAAAAAAAACGAGTCGACCGTCATGTATCCCAGAAGCCGCCCATACCCGTCGCGGCGGCGATGCGAAAATCCGATCTGAGAAATTTTATTGAGCGCCAGTTGCGCCAGATAAGCTCTGGCCGAATCATAAAACGGCTCGCCTCTCTCCGGGCAATCGATGCCCAGCAGGCGCAGCCGGTCACCGCCAATCAGTTCGACCGTATCGCCGTCAATAATGCGTGTCACCCTGAAACGATCGTGCGGCGTGCGGTCGATGCCGATTTCGGCCACGAATCTGATCGACAAAAGCAGAATTATGAAAAGCGGGATCAGGTATCTTTTTCTGAAAATATCCACAACCGTATATTAATATTCCGCTGTTTAAAAATCAAACACCCTTATGGGCAACGCCCCATAGTTAACCAGTGCAAAAAGTCCGGCGGAACTGAAAAAAACATATAAGTTGTTGTAATTAAACAAAATGGCTTCCGGCAGCAAAAATTCGGGAACTTTTTTCGAAAAATCTGAAAAAAAGCCTAAAAAGTGCCGAAAATCCGCATTTTCCGCTTGACAAACTTCATATCTGAGTTATATTTACATTCGAGTGCGTTAGTCTGCTGAATGTCGAAACGAGAGCCAAATTGTTTTCGACACAGTAATTTTTCTAAGGTACGGTCCAGTTGCTAAAGGACATAAATTTCCTCGAAGGGAAAAGTGTGTCTTAAAAAATATTTGTTTGAGAGTAACCGGTAGTTGCTTATACAAGCCAATATTCCCATAAGATAAAGTCCCTTCCCCGTCTGGATCAAAAGTCACCTACTTCTTTTTACTTCGTAATTAACTGAAATGGCAACTATGACAACTTTATGTTTTAGGAGGTGACACTTAAGTCATTAATGAATATGAGGCTTTTAGATAAGAGTTCAGAAGCATTTAATTTCTCAATGCAACTTTCGGGAGTTAAATTTAGACTCTTGATAACAATTAAAGGTTTAACTCCTTAACTCCATATAGGAATGATTATGAAATTGTTAGCCGAAGCAAAATCTCACCATCCCTGGACAGAGGTGAGTTTATGAGGACTGACCGCGTAGCCTTGGTTTATGGATTCGGGACGCAAAGATTTTGCGATTTTTGCCGAAATAATTCATATCAGATTGGTTTGGTCAATCTTTCTGTTTTGGTTGACAACATTATATTTCCTAATTTTAAGGAGGAATTAGATGTTTAATAGACTGATAATCGCGGTGCTCACCTTAGGGTTATTGCTCACATTTACTGGTGTGGCCTTTAGCTCTGATCCTGATGTGACACCCATTGACGGAATTAATCCTATAGTTAGAATTAATCCGGACGCTCCCAAATTCCAAGATGTCAAAGCCTATCAGCAATCCGAGAATCTCGATCGTCCCGTGGCTAATCTCCATGTCGTCGAAAATCCCTCCGCGATTCTGCCCCCCAATTACTACTGCGAGGCCCTTTTCTACTACAACGGCATTGCCTACTACTGGCTTCTTCCCGATTCCGACTATCCCATCAACACCTACGTTATGCGAATGACTCCGAAGGCAAAGTACGTCTGTTCCCTTAATACCATCTGGATCGCCGTTTATCCGGCCCACGTCAATACACCGAGCATGACCGTCGATTTACGCGACGCGTCTCTCAACCTGATCGATCAGGTATTGGTTGACTGGACCACGATCAACGCCGCCGGATATGGCTATATCCCTGTTGATTTCTCGACCCTGAACGGCGGAAGTGCTTACACTTTTGCCGACGGCGAGGAATTCTATATCGGGGTTACAGTCGTTTCCGATGGTGACGATACTCTGGCGATACTCAGTGACGATGGTTCCAGTGCCACAGGGCGCATGTTGATGTATATCGACGCTCCCTACAATGGCTGGTATTCGTGGACAGGCGATTATGCCTACGTTTTTGACGCCGATGTCTGCTGCGCCAGGATTCCGTATACCTCGTGTTATACTCTGGATTACAATTGTAATGCATACTATTCCTGGCCGCAGCCGGATGCCTACGGCGACGATTACTTTAATATGAGGTTCTCGGTCGCCGGGCCGGAGACGCTGACCGAAATAGGTGTTGCGTTTGACAACTACTACACCGTCGGTACGCCGGATGTGGATCTCTACGTTTGGGACGATGACGGATCCGGATTCCCGGGCACTGTGATGTCGGGATTCCCCGTCACGATTCCATACGGGTCGATCCAGTGGTATCCCAATTATACCACCTATACGCTGCCCTCGCCGTTAGTATTCAGGAACGACTTCCACGTTGGCTGGTCGACCAATGATGCGGATCCAACCTGGGTGCTGGCCGGTATCTCAGATGACGCGAGCTGCGGAACATTACGCAGTTCCGAAAACTGGGCCGGCAATTGGGGCACGATGCTGGGTGATTGGGGTGTTGATGTCAACTTCCTGATTTACGCACAGTTGTGTCGCGACGAATTCTCGACATGTAGCTGGCTTTCCGATATCTGTACTATTGCTTATTACATGGGCGTGCCGAGCACATCACGCACGGCCGTATACGAGAAATTCACTCCATTAGGCCTGGGATGTCGGCTTGAAGAGGCCGACTTTGTGCTGTATGATATCGGCGACCCGAACCAGTACTTAGCCCCTACCAACGCCAATGTGTTTATGTCCGATGGGACTAATACCGGCGGCGCTGTTGGTCTGCCGGGAACGTTGATGAACACGACCGTTCTTAACCCGCCTTACACTTACTATCCGGGTTACGAAGTGGTCGATTACACCGGTCTTCCCGGTGGCGGCATCATCTTCGATCAGCCTGTCTGGGTTGGTCTGGAGCCGCTTGCGGGTCCTGGCTATGGTATTAATATCCTTACAGATGATTACACCTGTGGCGGTGTGACTTCCGTTGAAGCCTATGGTGAATACGAATACACCGAAGACTATTACGGTGTTCCCATAACCTTCTATTTTGAGGTTTATGTTTGCTGCGTCCCGACTCCTGAGAGAGCCTGTCTGACCGCTAAAGGTCTTGAAGACTGGCCCACCTACGGTAAGGACTTCGGCCGCAGTCATGCTTCTTTGGTCTCCCTTGGTGATGATATTCAGGGAACTATGACCAAAGCCTGGCAATATACTACCACCCAGTTCGGTAACCTGAACAGCGCTGTTATTTACAAAGACACCGTTGTCAACGTCTTCCTGGATCATGTCGTCGCCGTTGATTTGAATAACGGTAACGAAATCTGGAAAAACGACGATCCCAGTGGATTGATTATCGGCGGTGGTATGTATTGCACACCGACTATATTTAATCTCGATGCCTACGGTGAAAACAGAACCGTCGTCCTGGTTGCGGGTGGTGACGCCAAGGCGTTTTCCGCTCTTAATCTCACCGACGGTACCGTATTCTGGACCCAGAACTTCCTGGCTCATCAGAATCACTTCATGACCTGGGGTTACTCGGTCGTGGTTGATTGTGGCGGCACGCCGGTTGTCTTCTATAACGACGATAACGGCGACATTTATGCCAGAAGTGTTATGGACGGCTCATTATTCACCGGATGGACTACGGCGGGCAATACCAACCCGCAGAACTTCGGTGGAGCTGTCCTGAAAGGTGTCTCGTATGGTGCGGAAACAGGTCTTCTTTACATCGGCACTGATGCCAACATCACCGACGGTAATGTTACCGCCGTTGATCCGTGCACCGGTGACGTTGTCTGGGATTTCCTGACCACAGCCGGACACCAGATGGAATTCCTGGATCCCGATACGTGGAACGACCCAACGTTCCCGAATCCGCCTGAGGCTCACACCGGCGGTATTTCCTACGATCCTCCTTCGGAGGATTTCCCGGATCCGACTCTGTATTTCGCATCCACGTATAGCCCCAATGGCGAAAACGTTTACTACAGTGGTGGTATCGTTTACAGCGTTGATGCCACGACAGGTTCGTTGAACTGGGCTTCCGTCGGTATCGCTTCCGATTATAACGCAATGGATATTGATGGCGCTCACATTATCAACTCCGGTTGGGCTCCGTGGGTAACCGGCTATGGCATTCAGAAGGGCCCGACGGCCTTCTCGAAAGAGACTGGCGCCCAGCTGTACACCCGGACCACCCGTAACCCCGGTCAGGATATCTTCATGCTGGCCGACGGTTTGTTGAGTTGTGAGGTGGAGAAACCTGATTGGTTTGTTGGTGGTTGCCGCAAAGACTTCCTCAACTTCTACGAATCAGATATGCCGGGCGCTAATCGTTTCCATCGTCGGTTTATCACTGACGGCGGATACCAGTATGCTCACCACTTCGCGCCGTCGATGGTTGACGAGCACCTGCTGTTCTGCTACATGAACAAACTCATTTGCTTCACGCCGCAGGATCCTCGTCCGCGTCTCGATGTCCCGCGTTATAGAATTAATGTACCGGTTCCGTTTGGCTTACCCGATCCGTACACGGTTTACTTCCCGGATCCGGGCGATCCGCTCGGCCTCCCGGGCGCTATCGGTAACCTCGGTGCTGCTCCTCTGACCGTCACGGTCGTTCTGTCCGATACCGCTAATGGTACCATACCGGCTGATGCCGGCGATCCGGGCGGCGCTCCGATGGCGATTGTCGATCCGACTCTCACTGAAAACATGGAAAGACTTGCTTCGAAATTTGCGAGCAACGTTGATCATTTCCGTGCTTCCATCAGCGATGAACTCGGAATCGCCGATATGGAGCGAGGCGTACGGACCACACGTAAGAACGCCGCTTTTGCGATTCCGTCGTGGGTCTACACTTCGACGCTCACACCGACTCCCGGAACGGTCATTCCGCCTACTGCGGATTACACCGATTCGACGGTTAACTACATTCCTATCACCATTGACGTTAATGGTCCGGATGTGCCGCGTGGCTTCACCGGTTTCTACTGCTTCGTCTATTCCGATGACCCTGACTACTTCGTCGACAGCGCTTATATGGACGATAATACCAATTATGCCGTTCCTTGCATACAATTGGGTATCGTCGGCGGCTGTCTCTACGAAGACGTCGTTATGGACTTCGGTGTTGGCGCAGCCAACTACGCGCATATCTGGAATGCCACTCGACTGGCTGATGGTGACATCAGCAGTATCGAAATCGATGGTGACCATGCCGCGTTCTGGCAGGGTTCCTTCATCTTTACGAAATCCAAGACCTACTCGCCTCCGGGCAAATGGGCTCAATTCTCGCAGAGAGTCGCCCATTGGGCCTCCAACTGGTCGGCCGCTTATGCGATGAATTGGGAATCGATTCTCCCCGATCCGGATTGCGTCGCCGGTCTCTGCCCGCCGCAGCATACGACCAACGTCTTGGTCGGAAGCATTTCCGATGACGGAACGTCTTATCGTGACGTCTTCGGCGAAATGGTTACCTTTGCGTTTATCGATTCCGTTCAGGATTTCTGCGAGTATGATACTCTCGGTACCTGCACGCACTGGAATTGGTTATATGCACAATCCGATCAGGTGGGCGTCCAGCCTCCGTACAGCGGCCCCTGGACAATGGGCTTCAAGGGTTGCGCGACAGTTATCAGCGCCTATGACGAGCCGCGTTTGAACAACTTCTATCTCGAGAAGTTTGAGTTCAACGGCCGGTACGGTCCTGTTGATGACGTCTATATGGGCGGTATGATTGACTATGATATCAACTACAATCATGGTCATACCCAGCAGGTAGCTGGATATGATGCCGGAATATCAACCGCCTGGGCGTATACCTGTAACACCAACGTTAATGGTTGGGGATTCGTGAAGATTCCGTTCGATTGCTGCGGGTCTTATGCACCGATGCGTAACGCCAAGACGCTGTCGGCAGATCAGAGTTCCTGGAACGACACTATGATCTGGCTCGATTCCGCCTGGTATTGGATGACCTTAACAGGTCTTTCACACCAGACTGGTACCGATCCTGCGATCTGTGCCTCTGATCCGAGCGATCGTGACTTCTTCTTCACGGTCGGCGAGTTCGATATGCCGGCGCCAGGCGATCCGCCTGCCACCGCCGCTGTCGCTGTCTTCGGTCTGCCCAATGCAGCCGATGCCAATCTGGCTTCAACCTATGAACAGCTGGCGCTTACTGCTGACAAGTGGTGCGGTTTCTACCGCGGTGACGTTGATGATGACGGTGATATCGATCCGGTTGATATTGCAGCCTTGATCGATTTCGTCCATCACGGCGGCCCGGGACCGTTCCCATTCATGTATCTTGGTGACGTGAACTGCGACGGAAACATCGATGATGACGATATTATGTATCTCATCAACTATGTCTTCCAGTGGCCTACCCCGCCGTATCCGGCACCTTGTGGCAGTTGGGAATTGTAAGTAGAAATTCTACTATACGAAGAAACACCACGTTTCAAGAAGCAAGGCTTTCAAAGCCTTGCTTCTTTTTTTTAATCGACAATGGTTGGAATAATCAATTGACAAGTCTGCGCCGGTCGTATTTAATACGATAAATGACACATACTTAACCGCCGATAGAAGGACATATTTTTCTTGAAGAATCCCGAACTCATATCCAAATCGCTCTATTATCAACTGGCCGACATCTTCGAAATAACGGCTATCTACAGCCACAACGACCGGATATTATTCCGCGCCAAGCCATATCTTGAGAAGGACGAAAGTCTTCGCCGGATGCGTAAAAGATTGGCCGCATCCGGCTTCGAGGCCAGTGTCAGCGAGGATATTCATGGGCTGTTGATTGCGGTGAGGGAAGCGACCTCGAAGCGTCTGCCGAAAATAAATATCATTCTTTTCCTGGCGACCCTGGTAACCATGTTTTTTGCGCCGATTATATTGACCTTCGACTTCGATTATTTTCGTCAACCGGGCGTAATTACCGAGCGAATCGAATTTACCCTGGCCTTGATGGCCATTCTCCTGTTTCACGAATTCGGCCATTATCTGGCCGGAAAACGGCGCGGCGTTTTTATGTCCCTGCCGTATTTCATTCCGGCGCCCAATATTGTCGGGACCTTCGGAGCAATAATCAAATCCCGCTCACCCTTCACCAATCGCCGGGATTTAATCGAAGTTGGCGCCACTGGCCCGATCGCCGGATTCATCGTATCGGTCGTGGTTTTGGCGATCGGATTACACAATTCCGAAATAGTCAAAACGAATATTGAGGGTGGCATGATACTCGGCGACTCACTCTTATTAAAATTTTTGGCCTGGCTTATCATCGGCCCGATTCCCGAGGGATATGACTTTTTCCTCTCACCGGCCGCCTTTGCCGGATGGGTCGGGCTGCTCGTGACCATGATTAACCTCCTCCCCCTCGGTCAACTGGACGGCGGACATATCATTTATGGTTTAATCGGGCGCAGGCAAAAAATAATCAGCAAAATTTTTATCGTGGTTATGATGGTTCTTGGATTCTGGTGGATGGGATGGTGGATATTCGGTTTTCTGGTTTTCCTTTTCGGCCTCAGGCATCCGCCGACCCTGGACGACAATATTCAAATATCGCCTGCCGCCCGCGCCATGGGACTGGCCGCGATTATCATTTTCATAATATGTTTTATACCGGTGCCTTTTGCTTTTTGATCTCTTCCGTTTCCGGCTCTGCTTTACCATAGATAGCGCGGCAATCTATCAAACCGCCTTCATACGCTTTCAGGAAGGCGTCCACGACTTCCGGATCAAACTGTAAACCGCTGTACTTTGTCAGTTCGGCGATGGCTCTCTCTGCATTGGCTCTCAAACGATAAGGGCGGTCCGACATTATGGCGTCAAACGTGTCCGCCACCGCCAGCAGACGCCCTTCGATGGGAATTTCCTCACCCGCCAGCCCGAACGGATAACCGGTGCCGTCATATCTTTCGTGATGGGAAATAACGTACGGTATTACCCCCGTAAGAAACGGTATCCGGCGCAGAATTTTCTCACCGGTTTGCGGATGCTCCTGCATCTTTTCACGTTCGGCTTTGGTCAGCTTGCCCGGCTTATTCAGAATGGCATCAGGAACGCCGATTTTGCCGATGTCATGAAGAATGCACCCCGTTCTCAGGTCACCCATTTTCTCTTTGGGCCAACCCAATTCGACGGCGGTGACTTTGGCAATACGATACACGCGATCGGTATGTCCGGCGGTATATTTGTCACGCGCCTCGATGGCATTGGCCAATGCTTTAATTGTCAGTATGTAGGACTTCTTAAGATTCCTGTCCATATAACTGCTTTCGACCGCCGAGGCCGCAGTCGAAGCCATGAGAGCCGCCAGATTTTGCCGGCCGGGCGTCATATGATGAAATTTGTCGTCCGACACCAGATTCAGAAAGCCTATCGTCAAACCCTTCGATATCAGCGGATAGGTTACATATGAGCGTTTGAAACGCGTGCCGTCCATTTCGACTTTTTCATCGACAATATTTGGTCTTTCCGAAATCGCCGAAAGAGCACCGTGCGGTCCTTCGCCGCGAAGAAATTCAGAGACTGACTTATCGATACATGTCTCCGACAGATATCTGACATGATATCGACCCGCCTTTCTATCCAGCAAAATGATAGATGCACCTCTGGCCGAAATTTCCCGAATCGCCGTTTCGACGATCATCTTTATCAACGGAAACAGCTTCAAACCATGGGATAATTCATCGGAAATTTTCATCAACTCCAGCTGACTGCGCAGTTCGACATTTTCACGTCGGACGCGCTGATGTTCCAGGCCTCGCAGAATGGTGGATTTCAAATCTTCCAGCTTAAAAGGCTTGATGAGATAATCGTACCCGCCCTTCTTCAAAACCGATATGGCCGTCTTGACCGTCGGGTAACCTGTCATCAGGATGACTATAGCGTCCGGATGGCTCTCCAGCGTCGCTTCGAGCACTTCCACTCCTGAATGATCACCCATCATAAGATCGGTCAGAACGAGGTCAATTCCGTTTTCGGAAATATATTTTATGGCCTTTTCGGGATTATTAAATTTTTTAATATGGAAGTCCCTGAATTCGCCCAGGGTCTCCATGATGATATTACAGATATACCTTTCATCATCAACGACGACGATATTTTTTTCAGTTATCTTCATTTTATACTTTTCCATCCCACGTTATAGTCTTATCAAGATGTAGCCTGTCAGTGTAAGATATCGGAAGATTCCACCGGCTAAGAAGCGGTCTATAGCCAAGTGTATTAAAATAATTCTATTTGAGGGAATTATCCTACAACTCAGCTATTATATTGCTCTCCCGCATGATAGGAGGACCTCACCAGCGGCGCGGAAAAAACCGACCTGATGCCCATTGCCCGGGCCTGCTCCGCGAGCTCGTCGAATTCCGACGGGTGGTAGTATTTGACCACCGGATAATGTTCCCTGGACGGCGGAAGATACTGGCCGATGGTCAGGAAGTCGACCCCCACCGAATTCAGATCGGCAAAAACCTGACACAACTCCTCGAAAGTTTCACCGAGACCAACCATCAGGCCTGATTTCGTCACCATCTTTTCAGGCTCCGCCGCCATTTTCAGAACCCTCAATGATAATCCGTAATCGGCTTCGGGTCGAACCGCCCCATACAATCTGGGGACAGTCTCCACGTTGTGATTAAAGACATCGGGGCGCGCCTCCAGAACCGTCTCAATGCTGTCCGTTCGCCCCTTAAAATCGGGCGTGAGGACCTCGATTGTGACGTTTTTGCCCAGAGCCCTGATGGCCCTGATTACTCCGGCAAACTGCCCGGCGCCGCCATCCGGAAGGTCATCCCGGGTGACCGATGTAATCACCGCATGTTTGAGTCCCAGCAAATCAACCGCGCGGGCGACATTTTCCGCTTCATTACCATCCGGACGTGATACATGGCCGCTGGTGATATTACAGAAACGGCAATTTCGGGTGCAGTTCGGCCCCAGTATTAAAAATGTCGCGGTTCCCGACGAAAAACACTCACCGCGATTGGGGCAGTTAGCCTCCTGACAAACGGTATGCAAATTATGCTCTCGAAGCAGCGCGCGAACTTCAAGATACCGTTTATCCCCGGCCGCCCTTACTCTTAACCACGGCGGCCGCGACACGCTTTTGGGCTGGTCTTTTTTGTCCGGCATTTGTTTAAATTCTAAACACCCTTTCCGGGCTCCGCAACTCAATAATCCGCTTCCATTTCAATCCGGTTAAGTTATATTAGAATACGCTCGATAACAAGATGTATAAAGATATTTCTTATAAAAAGGAGCGAAAATGGCCCGAATAATTATCGTTATTCTATTTTTTATTCTATTATTTTCTCTTTTGGCCTACGGATCGGGGCACAGAGAAAATGTCAGGATTACATCTCTCGAAGGACAAAAAATTCATGATTATCAGGTGGCTCCGCGATTTAGTACCGCCGAACTTTGTACAGTGCGTCATGACGACGGTGCATATTGGGCCATTACCAATTGGTTAATCGGAGACGAACTGTACAAATCTTATCAGAATCCCTCGCTATCGTGCGACTTGCCGTATCCTTTTTCAGTTGAAGACGTCTATATGGTACTGGCATGTTCACTTGCCTGTACGTTGTACGTCTCGACAGATGTCGAATCGGCGGATTTTACGGATCCAGATTGCCCGATACCGGGGAATTTATTATCGATTTCACAAATGTATGAGGTTAACTTACCACAGGGCGGCTTATATCAAATCGCCATTCCGCTCGATTCTCCTGCGGTAGTGGAAGAACCATACTTCGCCGGATTTTATTACTCCGGTTTGGTCGATACTCTGGCTCGTGTCAGCCTGGTAACCGACAATATCCCGGTCCCGTGCGTCGCCTATAATATTTGGGATACCACAATAGGCTGGGTCGATCTGGACAGCACCGGTTATCCCGGTTTCCCGCAGTTTCCGGGCCGACTGCTCTTATTTTCTTCGGGGACGACCGGCGGCAGCAGCGGCGAGGAACCGGTACCGTCGGTATCGATTCTCAAACCTGCCGACGGTGAAGCGATCACCGGTGAGGCCATTATCTGGGCCGCTGAAACCGCGGGCAGCCATATCGTTGATTATGCCAGATTCGATTATCGCGACGGTGTGGATTGGTTTGAGATCGGTCGCGATTACGACGGCAGCCGGGCCTTGCGCAACGGCGTCGATACTTCGGGCAGCGGCGAAGGATATACGATTCCGTGGGATTACAGCGGCCTGACCGAGGGAACATACTGGCTTAAAGTGACAATCTACGATACGCTGGGACGATTCGATGTCGATTCGATACCGGTTGAAATCGACCCGACACCCCCGAATCCGGTATTTACTATTCCCGAATCGATGGACACTATATGTTTACCGATAAATCTTACCGTTACCAGTGACGATGAAAATATCAGTTCGGTCATCTTCGAAAAGAAAAACGCCTCGATGGATCATCAGGTCGTTGTCTTACCGATCGACCAGTCGCCGCACGGAAACACTTACTGCGGTCCTGTAGCCGGAGCGATCGCCGTTAAGTACTGGTTCGATGAAGGATATATTTACGGGATGCGTGAAGGCAATCAGTATCTTCCTCTGGATACGGTCGTGGAGAGAATGGCGGATCTGATGCGGACCGGACGCAACAATGGCACTTATGACGATTTATTTTACTTTGGTTTGAGGCAATATATTCTAACTCACGGTAACGAATTGCTCCTCAATGCCTGCTGGAATCCCGATTATGCGGATTTTCGGATTCTATTTGAGGAACGCGAATTGCTGGTCATTCTCGGGCTGGCCGGATCCCCCGGGCTCTATCTGGTTACCGGCGGCGTCGACGGTCTGGAAGATCAACAGGGGCGGTACGCCTTCAAGGCGGCCGATCCGATTACCGCCTCAATCATTGATACCTATATGCGAAATAACGGTGGCGGCGCCGAAGTCTATTACGATGGAAGCTGGCATGCGCTGGATGTAATTATCACGGTGATGGGCAACGCGCTTACGATTAACCGGGATTACGTCGGTTCCGGAAGCGCTGCCGGAAATCAATGGTCTTATACCTGGTCAAGTTCGGACATGATTGAAGATTCGGCTTATTTCGTCTCGGCTACGGCCATTGATGCTACCGGACGGGAAGAGCTGGCGACGTCATTTGTCCTTAATAAATGCGAATTGTACATGAAGGGCGATTATGATGCCAACGACGTCGTTAATGCCGGCGACGCTCTGTATTTGGAAAATTATATTTACAAAAACGGCCCGGCTCCGGTAGGCGGCGCCGGCCGCGGGGACGCCAACTGCGACGGCAATATAGATATCGGTGATATTGCAGCGATTATCCTTTATATTTATGGCGTTGGTTTAGAACCCTGTTATTGATACGGAGCTGGTTCAAGATTAAAAAGGGAGTCATGTTTTTGACTCCCTTTTTCCATATAAATTATTTGCGCGACATGGCGGCTGAAACCGCCCGTTGAGCCACCTCGGCATCGATTTTACAGATGTCGATTATCTTGTCCACCGCCTCATCGATATATTTAACCCATGACTCGTCCGGATATCTCCGAACTAAATCATCGGTCACTTCGTCGGCGATGGCGGCGATGTACCTGGCATAGCGCCGCTTGTTTTCCAGTTGAAGAAAAGGCACCAGATATTTTTTGGCAAACCAGGCCACCAGCGCCAAAAATACGGCACCGGTGCCTCCCGCCAGACCGGCAATATTGTTGATGATAAAATCAAACACGGAACCGAAAAATGGTATGGTCGCGATATACATAAATCCTCCTGTTTTATTTCCTTACCACGTTAAAAGCCAGCTCTCCTGATCGGGAACCGATACTCTTTCGCGAAGAATCGTCCCGTCGGTACGAACTATCGTAATTTCATATTTGCTTGTATCCGGGATCAAACTTGCATTGGGAATTAAATCGATATAAAAATAACCCGTACTATCAGTGGTCGTCTCGACCCGATACGGCGAAATTATACTCGAATCAAACCGGGTGACACCGGCCGGTAGCCAGGCGGTAACCGTGGCGTTGCCGTCGGGAATACCGCTGATATCATAGATAAATCCGTAAAGCCGACACAAATCCGGAGATCCTGAAGTCGGGGTAATCCCGCGATATACAAATATCGTGTCAACATAGCCGGTCACGGAAACAACGATTGTATCGGGAATCGTATAATAGTTGAATTTCGCCGCGATCAGAAAAAGGCTGTCCAGATCGGTGGCGTAAGAGACCTTGCCGTAGCTGTCGGTCTTCATCCCCGCCTGAAGGTCACCGGACATGGAATACGCGGAAACGACTACTCCCGAAAGAAAAGTTGTATCGCCGCCGGTCGAGTCGGCCACGTAGATAATGTACGACTTGGCTCCCGATCCGGAACAGCATGAGACACCGCCTTTAAGATAATTGACCGAATCAATCGTACCTGTAATGTCACACTCAACATCGCTTCCGGCCGTGGTATTAATATCTATACCGTCGCCGGAACCAAGAGCATTAATTTGCAAAGCGTCACCGCCGCCCTGATTGGTAATCACAAAAACAGGATTACCGGAACTATCTTTAATCTGCAAATACGTTAATCGCAAACTGGAATCGATATCCCATCCATGTTCTGCCATGACATCGATAACTGCCTGCGCAACTTTATTTGAGTCAAGCCCAGAGGCTGAACCCTGATAAGCATTGGAATCGGCCTGCGTCCAATCCTCCGGCATGATAGCGACACGTTCACCGTCGGCCAAATTATCATTGATTATCACCAGACCGGGATTGTTCTGGTGCATCGCCTTGATTGCAGCCGTATCAGCGCCGCCGCCACCGGCGCCGGTCTGTGACGCCATATATCCCATGTGTGGCGGGGTATAATGGCCGGTCGTGTCTTCGTTCCATACTTTATCGCCGATATGAGAATCGGCCAATGCCTGCATTAAAGAGTCCCAACGGGTA
>CAYXTW010000072.1:0-13944 GCA_964467955.1 uncultured Ignavibacteriaceae bacterium
AGTGTAAACCATGTGTCCGGAATAAAGTGTAAACTATGTCCCGGGAAGTACAATTTCCGGATTTAATTGTACTAAGTTATCTCCCTACAAAGACCTGTTTAATCTCTGTTAATCCGGGTATTCTCCATTTATGGGGCGGCATTACATTTGCACGTATCCCTGCAAGATATTGCACCGTAACATATTGAAACAATAAAATGTGCAATTTTTGATATGCACTATCCCCGCTAAAAGTCGATAAAGTAAGGGAGAACGCCCTTATTTACTAATGGGTGGGAAAGGGAAGTCTACCACCAAGGAGTTGAAATGCCCAGTATTCTGGTAATAGATGACAAAGATTCGATGAGAACCATGCTTTCGCAGGCTTTGGGCGACGAAGGCTATCAGGTTGACACCGCCGGCAACGGCAAAAAGGGACTGGAGCTGGCTCGTTTTAAAAGCTACGACCTGGCGATAACCGATTTGAAAATGCCCGACGTCGACGGCTTGCAGGTCTTATCCGGCCTAAAGGAAATCGACAGCGACATGTCGGTCATTATTATGACCGCCTATGGCACCGTTGAGTCGGCCGTCACCGCCATGAAAAACGGCGCTTTCGATTTTGTCACCAAGCCCTTTGATCCCGATCATCTTGCGGTCATCATCGAAAGAGCTCTGGAAAATCGCCGTCTGATCGCCGAGAACAGCCTTCTCCGCGAAGAACTGGCCCAGAGCATGGGATTCAGCGAGATCATCGGTCAGCACGAAAAGATGAAGGAAGTCTCGCGGCTTATTCAAAAAGTGGCCGGATCCGATACGTCGGTTTTATTGCAGGGTGAATCGGGCACAGGCAAAGAGCTATTTGCCCGGGCGATTCATAATCTATCGCCGCGTCGGGATAAACCATATGTCGCCATAAACTGCGCCGCTATCCCCAGGGAGCTGCTGGAAAACGAACTCTTCGGCTCCGAAAAAGGCGCCTACACCAGCTCGGTGGCCAAAAAGATGGGTAAATTCGAAATCGCCGACGGCGGGACATTATTCCTCGATGAAATCGGCGATATGGATATCTCGCTCCAGGCCAAACTGCTGCGCGTGCTGCAGCAGAAAAGTTTCGAGCGGCTCGGCGGCAACAAGACCGTTTCGGTTGACGTTCGCGTTATCGCGGCCACCAATATGAATCTAAACGAGCTAATCAGGAAAAAGACCTTCCGTGAAGATTTATATTACAGATTGTCGGTCTTCCCGATAACCATTCCGCCTTTGAAGGAACGCGTCGACGATATCCGACCGCTCGCCGAATTTTTTATAAGCAAGTACTGCAAGGAAATGAAAAAACCGGGCAAATCGCTTTCGCGTGATGCCTTAAGCCTTCTTGAAAAATACCACTGGCCGGGAAATGTTCGCGAATTGGAGAACACTATCGAGAGATCCATTATTCTGGCCGAGGGCAAAAAGATTACACCGGAGCATCTGGCCATCCGTCTCCCCTCCGCCGGCGAAATCAGGCTGCGGGAAGGCGCCGGACTCAAGGAAATCGGTTCATACGCCCAGATGCAGGCGGAGAAGGCGGCTATAATCAGAGTCCTCAAACAGGTCCGGGGCAACAAGCGCAAATGTTCGGAAGTACTAAAGATCGACTACACAACGCTTTTTGATAAATTAAAGAGATACGAAATAGACACCAGCCAGATTTAAAAAGCCCTTATCCTCACTTGCTTTTCCATATACAGCGGCCTGTCACAGGTCGTCGGGCATCGGTCGACCGACCGATGCCCTATTTATTTGAGGTGGGGGATAAAGCGAAATTTCGTTATTTCTTCATCATCGGGATTTTGACATCGTGCTTTTTGGCAAACTTAATGGCTTCTTTATACCCGGCGTCAACATGCCGCGCAATGCCGCTCCCCGGATCATTGGTCAAAACCCGATTCAGACGAACGGCCATTTCGTCGGTGCCGTCCGCCACTATAACCATCCCGGCATGTATGGCGTTACCGATACCGACCCCGCCGCCATGGTGTATCGACACCCAGCTGGCGCCGGAAACGGCATTCAGAAGACCATTCAGAAGCGGCCAGTCGGCGATGGCGTCGGAGCCATCGAGCATATTTTCGGTCTCACGATAGGGTGACGCCACCGAGCCGCAATCGAGATGATCGCGTCCGATGACGATCGGGGCCTTAATTTTGCCCTTCTTTACCAGGTTATTAATAATATCACCGAAATGCGCCCGCTCACCGTACCCGAGCCAGCATATTCTCGCGGGCAGCCCCTGGAACGGAACTTTATCGTGCGCCATTTTTATCCACCGGCATAACGCCTTATTTTGCTTAAATTCTTTCAGGATAATATCATCGGTAATATGAATATCAGCCGGCTCGCCGGATAAGGCCGCCCACCTAAATGGGCCTTTACCCTCGCAAAAAAGCGGTCGGATATATGCCGGGACAAATCCCGGATACTCGAAAGCTTCACGCACTCCGGCTTTTTCGGCCTGGCCGCGAAGATTATTGCCGTAGTCAAATACAATAGAGCCGGCGCGCAAAAATTTCACCATTGCCGAGCAATGTCTCCCCATCGACTCATAAGAGCGATCCATATATTCCCGGGGATTTTTCTTGCGCAGCCGGTCGGCCTCGGTGACCGTCAATCCTTCGGGAATATACCCATTAAGCTCGTCATGAGCCGAAGTTTGGTCGGTAACTATATCGGGGATAATCCCGCGGCGGAAAATCTCGGGAAACATCTCGGCGGCATTGCCGACAAGCCCGATTGAAATCGGCGCTTTGTTGTTTATATGCTCTTTTATCAATTTCAGCGCTTTGTCAAGCGTTTTGACTTTGGTATCACAAAAGCCGGTTTTCACACGACGATTGATACGTGCCTCATCGACTTCCACATCCAGAATGGAAGCTCCCGCCATCGTCGCCGCCATCGGCTGGGCGCCGCCCATGCCGCCCATGCCCCCGGTCAGAATCCAGCGGCCGGATAAATCGCCTTCGAAATGCTTCTCCCCGACTGCCGCGAATGTCTCGTACGTGCCCTGCAAAATGCCCTGGGTACCAATGTAAATCCAGCTTCCGGCCGTCATCTGGCCGAACATAATCAAGCCCAGCTTGTCAAGCTGACGAAATTTCTCCCAGGTGGCCCATTTCGGAACCAGATTGCTGTTGGCAATTAAGACCCTCGGAGCATATTCGTGCGTTTTGAAAATGCCGACCGGTTTGCCCGACTGAACCAGGAGCGTCTCATCATTGTCTAACGATTTTAACGACTTAACAATAGCGTGATAGCAGTCCCAGTTACGGGCAGCTTTGCCCGATCCCCCATAAATTATCAATTCTTTCGGTTTTTCCGCGACCTCTTCATCAAGATTATTATTCATCATCCGAAAGGCGGCTTCCTGAGGCCAGCCTTTGCAGCTAAGCCTGGTCCCGCGGGCCGCTTTAACCGGTTTATATTTCATGGCTGCCATCCTCCATAATATGAAATAACAAATATATATTCCGGCTCTGAATTATGCAAGGACGAAAATCCGGACTCGACTTCCATTCTATCATTTCGTATATTCGGGCAATGGATATTCAGCAGATAAAGGAAAACTGCAAGGAACTGGCCGATACGATGGGCGGAAAATTGTTCGGAATCTGCCGAATCGATGAGCTTCGTCAAAATTTCCACGCCGAAATTAAAGAAATTTCCAAAGATTTGAACACAGCCATATCAATCGGTATACCGCTCTCGATTTCAGTCATGGAAACTCTGACCGACCATCCCAATATCCTCTATAAAGCCCACTATCGGCAGGTTAATCATGCGCTCAATGATATCGCCTTTCGGATTGTTTCGGAGATAAACGGTCCGGGTCAAAACGCCATCGCTATCCCGGCATCGCAAATGATAAACTGGGAACCGATGCGCGCGCATTTATCGCATCGCGAGATAGCGTACAGGGCCGGTCTGGGGTGGCGCGGACGTAATAATCTTCTGGTTAATGCCATCTACGGTTCGCAGGTAAGGCTGGTGACGGTACTGACCGATTTGCGGCTTCCGGTCGACCGACCGACGGACGAAAATTGCGCTGAATGTTTTGCCTGCCTCGAGGCATGCCCGGCCGGTGCAATATCAGACAACATCGAGGATTTCAATCTTGATGCCTGCTATAAGCAGGTTTCCGAATTCGCGAAGCCCGAACGTATCGGGAGTTACATCTGCGGACTCTGTCTTCAGGTTTGTCGCGGCCAGAGATAAATTTCACATACGATTTGTAATTTGTAAATTCAAAATCACGTCATTACGAGCCCTGAGAGGAATGCCCGGCATTCCACGAAGGACGTGGCAATGACATTGCATAGCAATCTCCGCGTAACAAACGAGGAGATCGCCACGTCGTCCCGACCGCTAAAGCATCGGGGCTTCCTGCGATGACAATTCTTATTTTTGATACAACCTCTGGACGCGTACTGCGCACAATATTATCAGGTTACTATTGACATTGACTATCCGACTCCTTACCGTTACCCCATGGGTCGAATAAAAAAGCCTCTCCCGGGACGATTGATTGTCTCGGCCATCTATTCTTCACTGGGCACCATGCGCGATGCCATCCTGGAGCTTGAGAAAAAATTCGGATATATCCAGTTCGAAACCGACGAGATGGAATTTTTGCATACAACATATTACCGCGAGGAAATGGGCGATAATCTGAAAAGAAAATTCTTCGCTTTTGAAAATATGATTGAACGCGATCAACTTCCTGAAATCAAACTCTGGACGAACAAGCTCGAAGAAAGGCACGGTGAAAAAGTCGATGATTTCGTATTCAGAAAGGTCAATCTGGATCCGGGCGTCTTAACCCCGGCGAATCTAGTCCTCGCGACGACCAAAGATTACTCGCACAGGATTTATTTAAAAGACGGCATTTTTGCCGAAGTTACTTTAATTTATGAAAAGAAAAAATTCCGGCCTCTGACATGGACTTATCCCGATTATTATGAGCCGGAAGTCATTGATTTTTTCGAAAAAGTCCGCGATACCATGAAAAACATGGTTTTCCCGTAATATATGTCTTCTCCTTAATCAAAGAACGGCTGCCATTTTTTCTTATCCGGCTTGGGCGTCAGCAGACTTATAACTATCAGACAGAACAACGATAATCCCAGGGCCGGATAAATAGTTCGGATGCCCCAGGGCTGTTTTAATATTTCCCAGACAATCGTGACCACCATTCCCGAAGTAATAGAGCAGACACCCGCCACGGCGGTCGCTCGTTTCCAAAAAAAGGCCGCCATAACCGCCGGGGTAATACCGACGCCATAAATCGTATAAGCGTAAATTGCCATTTCGAGAACTCTCTCGAAAAATCGCACCTGAACGAAGGCAAAAATACCAAGGGCAACGACTACAATCCTGGAATAAAGGACCATCTTTTTCTGAGACAGATCCGGATTAATGAAACGCTGATAAATATCCCGCATAATATTCGTCGCGGGCACCAGCAAAAACGAATCGGCTGTCGAGACAATGACCGCCACAATCGCCGCCAGAGTCAAACAACCGACAAGCACCGGCAGGCCGTACCTGACCGAATGCAGAATAACCATCTCGCCATCGATGTCGGTAAACATCGAGCTGCCGACAATTGCCAGAAAGACAATTAACGTTTCGATAAATATGGTCCCGATAATCCAACCCACGACCGCTCGTTTCGCGGCGCGTTCATCTTTAGCCGAGAAAAAACGCTGGTACATCCCCGATTCGCCAAGAAGTAAAAGCATGGTTGGAAGGGTATAACTCAAAGCTTCCGCCAGCGACATATTACCGAGCGGCTGGAAGTGTTCTGCAGGAAGATGCTCCACCATACCGGCCCAGCCGCCGGCATTACTCAAGAGAAACGGCAGCGCGATGATCAAACCGATTATCATCATAACACCGTTGACGACATCGGTGTACGCCACCGATATCAACCCGGCCAGCACCGTATAGCCGATGACAAAAACGGCCGTTATAATAATCCCCTGATCGACGGAAATGCCGGTGACAAGATTTAAGACCATCCCCCCGGCACGAAACTGATAACTGACAATGGCGGTATAGGCGATAATCGTTACGATAGTTCCCAGCAGACGGGCGTACTTATTATAACGGGCTTCAAGTATGTCGGGAACAGTGTACTGCCCGAATCGCCGCGCCCGACCGGCAATAAGAAACAAAATAACCAGCGCCGCCCAGACACCGGCATCGAACCATAAAGCGGAAAAACCCTTATCGAACGCCAAACCGGCACTGGCGATAATCGAGCCGGATCCGATCCAGGTCGCCAGCAATGTGCCGACCAACACTTTCGCCGAAAGCTTCCGACCCGCCACCATAAAATCGTCCTGCGTTTTAACAAATTTGCTGCGATAGGCGCCGACGGCGATAAGAATCGTCAGGTAGGCAATTATTACCCAGAAATAAAGCATGGCTGAATTAATATATTTTGAATTTGTTTGTCAAATCAGCTTGAATATTTTGTTTATTCTGAGTAAAATGGAATCGGAAAGGAGATTCAACATGCCCGAAGTAGACTGGTACTATCATCGTAAAGGATGAAAGAGTTCCTCCAGAGCGCAGGAGTTTCTTGCCGAACATAAAATTGAAATCATAAGTCAGGATATCGCCAATCAGAAAGTACTAAAAGAAAAAAACGCCCGCGAACTTTTTAAAAACGCTAATATAATATTAGCATCGAAAGGCAAAAGGTCAGTGAAAGTAAATCTTAAAAGCGAAAAAATAGATAAAGAGACCATGGCGTATTTTATCCTCGGACGCACCGGCAATCTCCGCGCGCCGACTATTCGTGCCGGGAAAAAGCTCCTGGTCGGCTTTAATGAAGATTTTTACAACGAGGTTTTATTATCAAAATGAAAAATCCGAACGGCGAGAGAATGGGACCGGCTGGTTATTGCATCTGCCCCAAATGTGGATATAAACAGCCGCACCGACGCGGCACTCCCTGTCAGGAAGAACGCTGCCCGAAATGTAACGGCAAAATGCTGCGGGAAGGCTCGGCGCATCATCGGAAGGTCGAGCAAGCCAAAGCTAAACGTGAAAAGAGAACTTAAATACCGATAATGAATAAAGTCGAATTCCGGCCGATTGGTATCATCCATTCGCCTTTCAAAGAACATAAGGGAACGCCGATTCAGCCCAAAAAAGGCAAAGGCGTTAAGGGTTATATAGATGTTTATCCTGATTATGCCGAAGGATTGGCTGATCTTGACGGTTTTTCACATATAACATTGATCTATTTTATGCATCTTTCAAAAGATTATTCGTTGAAGGTTGTGCCTTATCTGGATAATGTTCCGCGCGGTCTATTCGCCACCCGTGCGCCGCGGCGCCCCAATCCGATCGGCCTTTCGGTCGTCAAGCTGGATAAAATCGAAGGTACAACCATTCATATATCCAATCTTGATATTATCGACGGAACCCCGCTTCTGGATATCAAGCCGTATGTCCCCCATTTCGATGAACCTGAAAATATCAAAATCGGCTGGTTGACCGGAAAATCAGGTAAAGCCGAAAATAAAAACGCCGACGGCCGGTTTGCGAAAAATAAGTGAATCTCGGCTTAATTAGGGTATTTATCTCCAGGTAAATTCATACGCCTCGGTGGTCGTTAAGCGAAGGCCTACGATTGTATTCTCCTCCACCACCGGCTGCACCTGATAGATAATAAATCGCTCGTCCGAATTGAGCCAGCCTCCATCTATCGGCGACCTGGGATTATACATAATCCAGTTGCCGGTCGGACGCCACGCCCAGCAACCGTCAGGCGTGTTTATCGAATTTATTGTATTTGTCTGTCCCGCATAGGTTTCCGGAGAATCGGGCAGGTCGTCGAAGGGATTATGCATCTCTATCGGTTGATCCTCAAGACGCTGTTTGGCGGAATAAGTATCTAACGCCGATTCAAGCCGTAAAATCATCTCATCAACCGTTTCCGGTTCCGCACCGCGGGTGATGGAAAATATTTTCGGTGTCACGATCGCAGTAATTATCCCCACGATTATAATAATAACCACAACCTCGACCAGCGTATACCCTCTGAAAATATTCCTCCCCCTGATTGTCATATCAACATCCTCAAAACGGCAAAACTATACCAATCCGATCTTCTCCCCTGAGAATTATCGGTGAAAATAGAGCTGTTTAAAATATCGTCCAAGAGTTTTTTCGAGAAATTAAAAGTCAGCATATATATATTTTCGCCGATAAATGAAAAATCTTGACAACTATTGGTTATTTGGCTATATTGCCAAATGTGCAATAATAAAGGAGTCTCTTATGGATGAAAAGACAAAAGCGGTCTTTGAAGTGCGCGCCCAGATCATCCGGGCCATGGCGCATCCGACGCGGCTCTATATCGTCGAGATGCTCGCCTCGGAAAAGATGTGTGTTCGCGCTTTGACCAAAAAAATCGGGGCCGACATGTCGACTGTCTCCAAACATCTGGCCGTTCTGAAAAACGCCGGTATTGTTCAGGATGAAAAAAGCGGCTCACAGATTTTTTATAATCTGAAAATGCCGTGTGTCCTGGGCTTTTTTAAATGCGTGGAAACGGTCGTCAGTGCCAACGCCAGAGAACGTCTTAATCTTATTACGATAAAACCGGGGAAAAAATAGACCTATGGAATTAAAACGCGAATGGAAACCGTTGACCGGGATATTTATTATATTTATTATCCTGTACTATCTTCCGATCGATTCGTTTCGTCTCCGGAATGCCATCACGGAATCATTGTCTCTGGCAAAATGGTACGCCCGCGAGCATGTCGTCCTTTGCCTGATTCCGGCCTTTTTTATAGCCGGCGCCATTTCTGTTTTTGTCGGCCAGGCATCGGTTATGAAATATCTCGGCGCCGGGGCAAAAAAAGTTATGGCGTACAGCGTTGCCTCGGTATCGGGCGGCATTTTAGCCGTCTGTTCCTGCACCGTGCTGCCGTTATTCGCCGGAATATACCGAATGGGCGCCGGTCTGGGTCCGGCCTGCACCTTTCTATACGCCGGCCCCGCCATAAATGTACTCGCCATCGTATTAACCGCCAGAGTTCTGGGACCCGAAATGGGTATCGCGCGCATGATTGGGGCGCTTGTTTTCAGTATTGTCATCGGTTTGATGATGCAAGTTATCTTCCGCAATGAGTCACGCACCGGTACCGATACAAAAGTCGTTTTGCCCGCTGAACAACCCGCCCGTTCTCTCGGACAAAACGTTACCTATTTCGGCTTGATGGTCGGTATTCTGGTGTTCGCCAACTGGAGTGAAAGTGCCGGACCAAACTCGAACTGGAACATTATCTCTGAAAATAAATGGATTATAACCGCCATATTAGGGCTAATTTTTGCCGTAGTCCTTATTTTCTGGATTAAAATTGATTGGCGGAAAGTACTTACGGTGTCGGCAATTACGATTATATTGGCTATTATCTTTAATGATAAACCGGTCATTCCGTTCGCCGCCGCCGCAATAGGCTTATCGGTTATATTATCATCGGAAAAAGGCGAAGGCGAAAACTGGTTTGACGCCACCTGGGATCTGGCCAAACAAATATTCCCATTGCTTCTATTGGGTGTGTTGATCGCCGGATTATTCCTTGGCCGCCCCGGCGGTGAGGGTTTAATTCCCTCTCGCTGGATCAGTTCCGTGGTCGGCGGAAATTCAATAGCGGCAAATCTATTTGCCTCGGTTGTCGGCGCCTTTATGTATTTCGCCACCCTGACCGAAATCCCCATCCTGCAGGGATTAATCGGTAACGGTATGGGTAAAGGTCCCGCGCTGGCATTACTTCTGGCCGGACCGGCCCTGTCACTACCCAATATGCTGGTGATTCGTTCCGTAATCGGCACCAAAAAAACGGCAATCTTCGTTCTGCTGGTGATTATAATGGCGGCCATGACAGGAATAATTTATGGTGCGATTTTTTAACAAGGAGAAGATATGAAAAAAATAATGATTTTGGGCAGCGGATGCGCCAGGTGCAACAAGCTTTATGAACTGACCAAAGAAGCAATTGAAACGCTCGGTATAGAGCATGAATTGACCAAGGTCGATGACATTCAGGAAATCATGAAATATGGCGTCATGATGACCCCGGCTCTGATTATCGACGGTGAGGTTAAAACTGTCGGCAGAGTACCTTCGGTCGATGAAATAAAAAATATATTAATCTCATGAATTTTTATAGCAGACGTATTCAATTAAGGAGTCCTATGACAATGAAGCTCTATCAATCAATAATTCCTGCAATGATAATTTTTATTGCATCTCTTCTTGCCTGCCAATCGGGCGAGAGTAATAAGGTGGATGTCAAAAGCGAGGCCGATAATAAGATGGCGGAAATTATTGATTCCGCAGTCGTTCCTCACAAGGTCATTGCCTACTATTTCCACGGTAACCTGCGCTGCGCCTCGTGCAGAAAAATCGAGGCTTACTCCAGAGAAGCCATCGAAACCGGTTTCGCCGACAAATTAAAATCCGGCTTGTTAGATTGGCGCCCAATTAATACCGACGAATCCGAAAATGAGCATTTTGTCGAGGATTATCAGCTGTACACCAAATCACTCGTGATTGTCGATATGAAGGACGGTAAACAAGTCGCCTGGAAAAATCTCGATAAAATCTGGCAGTTATTGAATAACAAAGATTATTTTATTGAATATGTGCAATTTGAAATCAATCAATATTTGGCGAACGACTAATGGAAAGCTTTTTTCTTGGAACCGTCTCAGCCGTTTGGCTGGGGATATTGACTTCGATAAGTCCCTGCCCGCTGGCGACAAATATCGCCGCCATTTCTTTTATAAGTAAACAATTCTCCGATCGCCGCCGCGTACTATTGGCCGGATTGTTATATATGATAGGACGCGTTCTGGCTTACACCGCTATCGGTATTCTTCTGGTAATGAGTATTCTGACGGTTTCAAAAACCGCCTTTATTCTGCAAAAATATGTAAATATATTCCTCGGGCCGATTTTGATTCTGGCCGGATTATTTCTCCTGGAATTCATCCGCCCCTTTTTCAGAGGGACCGGAATCAGCGCTGAAATACAAAAACGAATTGAAGCGTACGGTCTTCGGGGCGCCGGATTCCTCGGAATCCTGTTTGCCCTATCTTTTTGCCCTATATCGGCAGCTTTGTTTTTCGGCAGTTTGATTCCGCTGGCCGTTAAATATAACTCCGGTCTGATATTACCTTCCTTGTACGGTCTGGGAACCGGTCTGCCGGTGATGCTCTTCGCTTTTCTATTGGCCGTAAGTACGCAATATGTCGCGCAAGCATTCAGCAAACTGGCCCAATTTGAAAAATGGGCCCGACGTATCACGGGAGTGATTTTTATTCTGGTGGGATTGTACTATACTCTGATTTATATCATCGGGATTTCAATGTAGAAAATCGTAGAGCTTTCAGGCAAAAAAAGGACAACGCGGAATTGAAAAACCAAAACTCCGACAATTCAAAAGGTATGAGTTTTTTTGAAAAATACCTGACTCTCTGGGTGCTGCTCTGTATTGCTGCAGGTATTGTCCTGGGCAGGATTGCCCCTTCGGTCGCGGCCACCCTCGACGGTATGGCCATTTATATCGGTGAAGCTCCGGTGGTGTCCATACCGATTGCCATCTGCCTGTTTTTCATGATGTACCCGATTATGGTTAAAATCGATTTCACTGAAATTATCCGAGCGGGCAAAAATATCAAACCGGTCGGACTTACGCTATTCGTGAACTGGGCCATAAAACCTTTTACGATGTATGCTATCTCGCTGTTTTTTCTGGGCACTGTTTTTTATACATTAATCGGACCGGACGCTGTCGATTATGTAAAGACGCCCCTGGGTTTGAATCTGGATGTCGGCACCAAATACGGCGCCGGCCAAATCGTTCTTATTAACGGAATCAAAATGCTTCAGGTCCCGCTCTGGCGAAGTTATCTGGCCGGATGCATTTTGCTCGGTATTGCTCCGTGCACGGCCATGGTCCTGGTCTGGAGTTATCTGGCCCGCGGCAACGACGGCCACACGCTGATAATGGTCGCCGTAAATTCCCTGACCATGCTCGTGTTATACGGCATCCTGGGCGGATTTTTACTTGGTGTCGGCAAACTGCCGGTCCCCTGGCAGGCATTATTACTTTCAATCGGAATTTATGTCGCTTTGCCGCTTGTCGCCGGGTATTTATCGCGAATATGGATAATTCGCGCCAGAGGTGAACGCTGGTTCAAAGACAGATTTTTACATCTCCTGACTCCGGTAACGATCATCGCCCTGTTGATAACTCTGATTCTTCTCTTCTCTTTTAAAGGAGATATAATCTTTTCCAATCCGTTAACAATCTTGTGGATTGCCATTCCGCTTTTTATTCAGACCAATCTGATTTTCTGGCTGACATACCTATCGGCGAAATTATTAAAATTATCATACCGTGATGCCGCTCCGTCGGCCATGATCGGAGCTTCGAATCATTTCGAGGTGGCTATCGCCACTGCCACGATGCTGTTCGGTTTGTCATCAGGTGCCGCCCTGGCAACTGTCGTGGGCGTGCTGATAGAAGTTCCGGTAATGCTCCTGCTGGTGAAAATCTGCCTTACTACAAAAAACTGGTTTCCGGCGGAAAGCTGATTCCCGCCTACTCCACGCACCCCGCCACCAGTTCCGGGCCACTAAGGTAGAGATAAGTTATAAAATACGTGATATCGAAAATATTTATCGTACAATCGCTTTTGGCGTGGCTAGCTTTATTCTTCAAGATACTGTTTAGCACAGGCTTTGACGATTTATTTTTCTGGTTGCATAATTTCCGGCTGGTTATGATATTGTTCGAAAGCTAAACATACTAAGGGAGAAACGATGAAAAAGCTATCAACGGCAATATTTGTTGCCTTATTGCTTGCCACATCGGCAAACGGAGAAATTTCGAGTAATTATTATTCGCGAAATGATTTCCTGATGACGTCAGCGGGATCATTTCAGGAAGGATTACTCGGCTTTTCGAATCCGGCCAACCTTGGATTTTTAAAATCGGCTGAGAGCCGCTTTTATTGGTCGAGTGATGGTGTCGATGCGTCGTCTTTCGGGAACTGGGGATATTTCTTTGGCGCCCCGCATCTGGGTTTCAGTGTCCAGCGTCAGGAATTTAATAACCTTCATGTCACCGATTATCGCCTTTCACTCGGATTCGGCTCGGAGATACATGCCACCGGAATCGCCTACGGTTGGTCATCGGGCGACAATGAGCTTATCGGTCGCGAAAAAATCTTATCTCTGGGCTCTATCATGCGCCCCTTTGATTTTCTTTCATTCGGATTGGTCGGCAATTTTTCACTTCAAAGCCGCTGGGATGAAGGCATTGCCGAGTTAGGTATCAGACCTTTGAGGACCTCCCGCTTGACGCTTTTCGCCGATGCCGCTCTCGAAAGAGGCATGAAAATCAAAGATGCGCCCTGGAGCCTTGGAACCGTAGTCGAGATTGTCGACGGTATCAATCTGACCGGGCGATATTTCGACAGCGATGCCTTTACAATTGGCCTTTCAATTGATTTTGGTTCTGGCGGAATAGGGAGTCAAACATACTATAATAAAAACAGCAATCTTTCACATTATTCATATTACCTCCGAGCCGGCGGCATGCGCCCGAGCATTTTTCCGCCCCGACTCGAGAAAGGGAAACGCTATCTGCCGCTGGATATGAAAGGCCGTGTAGATTATCAGAAATATGTCCTGTTCGATAAAAAAACCCAAAGATTTATGGATATTCTGGAAGATATACAAGCGGCGGCAGATGATCCGCGTCTGGCCTTAATCGCCCTGAACCTTTCAGATATGAAAATACTGCCGGAACATGCCTGGGAAATCAGGGAGGAATTAAAAAAAACGCAGCGAACCGGAAAAAAAATCATCGTCTTCATCGATAATGCCGA
>CAYXTW010000073.1:0-13590 GCA_964467955.1 uncultured Ignavibacteriaceae bacterium
GCAACGGCGTCGGTCTGCTTTTCAAAAAAGGCAAAATCATCAAAAAATTCCCGGAGGATAAGCTGGAAGACGTGCTATTGGAGGAGATTGAAAAAATGACGGGAGACCGTAAAAAGTAGGTCGGAATGCCCTTTGGGCTTCCGACATCTTAATAAGTCGAGACTCCTCCAGGGCTATCAATCAGCGTGCCGCCAGGAAATCCCCTACCGTTGTCCATTGCATATCCGGATAACGGTCATTATCGAGCGGCTCCGTACCTGCATGTCCGCTGAACATGTTATGAACGTATTGCATTCCCTGCCAGGGCGGATAAACTGCATTGGACCCGGGAACGATCGCTCGCGTGATCATAATCAACCTCTCGAGCCATCTCAATCCTCCGGCGCGAAACAGGCGAAACTTTTCCCCGGTCATTTCGCCGACCACTTCTACCAATCCGCGGGCGCTTAATCGATCCCCGGCAATGTGTAAGTATCTTGGAGCATCCGCATCGAGCGCCGCCGCCGCGGTGAATTTAGCCACATCATCGATGGTCGTAAAGTCAAGCGGTTGATCGGCATCTTCCCAGTAGAGAATCCGCTTGAATTTAAAGAGGACGATCGGTGCCCGGCCGGTCAACAAATTCATGAACATGCCGTTGAAAATAGATGTTGCCGCGATCGCCGACCTGTCGAGACGCTCGTGGAATTCTCGCCGCAGGTCGAAATTGCGATTTGTTCCGGGATGCAATTTCGTGAAGTCAATCGAGAAGTCGGACGGAATAAACCGGCGCACGCCTGATTTAACCGCCGCGTCAAGCAGCACAGTCTGCGTATCAACGATTGTTTCCCGCAGTCCGGCCAGCGCGGAGATGACACACCCCCCGCCCAGGCACGCCTCGGTTACATCGGAAACGCTGTTGAAGTCAACCTCGGCTATCTCTGCGCCCCGCTTGCGCAACTCCTCGACTTTGTCTGCCGCGCTGCTGTGGCGGACAAGCGCCCTCAGGCCGACGCCCCGTTCCAGCAGTTCGCCTGCGATGTGCCTGCCGAGAGTACCGGTAGATCCCGCCAAAATTATGATTTCATTATCCATCGACTAACTCCTGTCCCGACAACACAACTCCGAAATACCCATCTTACACTTCAATAAGTTTACTCCCATTACTATTAAAAACCTAAATTTACTCAAACACAAATAAAACGACCAGACTAAAAATTCAAAATCATTACGATATCACTGCCATCTTCGCCTGATAAATCCGCTTTTATCTCCAGCAGTATTTTTCATCTTCAACAAACAAATATTGACAAATGGGCTACTTATATTATTTTTAATACTGAAGCGACTATGTCCGCTTGGAATTTATCGCGGAGTGACTTATGAGACGTCCCAAGGTAGCCATCTGTATATTGATATTCGGCACCATGTTATCTACTGCTTTGGCGCAAAGTACTTTTATAGATAAAGACTGCAACGCTACCGGATTATCGTTGGGGTATCTTTTTATTGACATTAACCAGGAATATGGCAAGGTCTTGCACGGATTCGGTGGATCATTCAGTACGTCATATCACGGCCTTCTAGATTTGGGCGGCCAGCTGGCGTATGCAAGATTGGATAGCACCGAAAATATGGTATTTGCTCCCCAAATCGGCTTTTATCCGTTTCGCATTTCAGCGTCGTCTTTACAATTCATTCCGGGCATATACACTGACATGGAAATCTCAAGCAGCCCTTTAATATGGACAATCGGGGTATCGGGATCGATTGATCTTAAAATTTCCGGTTCTCTATCGCTTCAACCTGCATTTGTCATAACCCGACAGACGATGCCCAGATATACGCAATTTAATTGGGTGGCGTACTCCTATGGAATCGCCTTCGCTTTTCATGGATCACCGGGAACAACTTATATTATTTCATCATCGCTCGCAGTGAATGAATACACAACCGATGCCGCTATTGGCATATCAATAATATTTGGCCATAATATTAATCGCAATCGTATACCGGATCCATGGAGCAAATATAATCCATAGACAAATAGGTCAGAATGCTCGTTGAGCTTACGACATAATAAAAGCCGAAACCTGGGACGAGATTTTGACCTATTCCTGATAATTATTTTATCCCCACAAACATCGGATAATACTCATCAACGGTAAAATCGGAATGGGTGAATCTGGTTTCATGGAGGCTGAACCCAGCCCCCCGTATCACCCGACGCCAGTCGTCAAGAGGGAAAATACCGAAAGTATGATAATCATGATGAATTTCTAACTTACCGTCGCGCCGAATCAGATAAATAAACGTGCCCTCATAAGTAGTATCGTTCGGATCGGGGTCGAAATAATTTTCGATAAAGATTAAATCGATATTGTCTCTGGTATTTCTCTGAGACCGGACCTTGTTCTGCACGAAATGCTCCGGCCACTCCTCGCAGTAGGTTATCATCAAACCGTTTGCTTTTAAACGTTCATAGGCGGTCTTAAACGCTGCTTTTAATTCATCGAGTGTCTGCATGTATAGAATCGAGTCATGAATCACGACTGCATCGAATTTTCGTTTGAGCCGCACCGTCCGCATATCACCCTCAATATACTCAATCTCGGGATTTAATTTTTTCGCCAGCGACAGCATATCGGGGCTGATATCGACCGAGGTGATATTGAAATGCTCTTTCAAGGTCCAGTCCATATGTCCGCCGCCGCAGCCGAGATTGAGAATAGTCTTCGTTTCGATTTTTTTGTGCTTATTAATTTTGGCGGCAAAGAACTCCGCTTCCTCGATATAATCTTTCGGCGGACTGATAATCGGCCAGGTCCAGCTTAAATCTTTATAAAGCCTCATCCTTTCGGAATTTTTATTACTATTTTTCATAGGACATTCTTCAGAAAACAAGTAGGTCCGAATGCTCGTAGAGCTTCCGACATGTTAAAAAGTCGAAACCCGAAGCGGGATTTCGACCTGCCTCTGATTCATTCCTCGCATTGAAACGCATCGGGATAGTGCTCCAGCTTGCCTTTATAAAATGTTATAACATCGAACCTGAAATCATGCCCCTTGAAATCCCTCTCGATTATAAACTGCTCGGCGGCGTTAATCAAGTTTTCCCGTTTTCGTTTATCGACTCGTTCCGAGGGATGTCCGTACTCCCCGGAGAGTCCGCCTTTAACCTCGACAAATACGACCGTATCATCTTTCAGTGCAATTAGATCGATTTCCTTATGACTGAACGTCCAGTTACGCTCCAGAATAGAATATTCGTTTTCAATCAGATATTTCTCGGCCAGCTTCTCGTACGTTCGTCCCCTTTTTCTGTTCATCCGGCTTTCAGCCATAGCAATTCATTATTGGAAGAAAATCTAATCGGCGACCTGATTCAAAACCTCCGAAACCGGTCGAAATGTTTTTCGATGAATTTCCGTCGGACCATATTCTTTCAATTCGTCAAAATGCTTTTGAGTCGGATAACCGCGGTGACAGCTGAATGAAAACTCGGGATACAATTCCTGATACTTATCCATAATCCGGTCCCGCGTAACCTTCGCGATTATCGAGGCGGCCGAAATCGAGGCACAAAGCCGGTCGCCGCCAATGATTGCCATCTGCGGCGTTTCGATATTGGGCACCGTATGCGGTCCGTCGACAAGTATAAACTGCGCCCCTTTTTCGAGCGATATTATCGCCTTGCGCATGGCCAGAAGCGACGCTTTGAGAATGTTGATTTTGTCGATCGTATTATTATCTATGATGCCCACCGCACAAAATGCACCGGATGCGGCGATCTCGTCGAAAAGAAAATCACGACGGGCCGGAGTCAATTTCTTGGAATCCTTGAGTCCTTCAATAACAATACCGCGCGGCATAATGACTGCCGCCGCCACCACCGGTCCCGCCAGCGGTCCGCGACCGGCCTCGTCCACACCCGCTATAAACTCGTACCCCTTTTCATACAGGCTCGCCTCGAGGCGTGTAATTTCGGGAACCGCATTCAACAGATTGTCTAATTTCAGAATGGTCGGCATTTACTTTTCATTCTCCCCGTCTAATCGGATTATCGGCGATAATCTATTGATTTATAATACATTTAATAATTAATGGCAATGACAAAATAATATTAACGCGCCATTTCAGCCGGAAAACGACCGATATATCCATTGACAGAATCAGTATAACCGTATATCGTATTAATAACCTCTCCTGAAAAAAATCAGGATAACAAAAAGAGGGAGAAATGAAATATAAAATTCTTGGGTCAGCATTTATCATTTTTATTTTATTCGCCTTTATTATTTCGTGCAGCAATTCGGTGAACTCGCCGAATGACAAGCCGCCATCGGAAAAAAACAAGCCACAACTTGAAGACGTTATCGGCTACACTCCGGAAGATATCATTCAGAGTAATTATCCGGATCGCGAAGCCAATCTTATGGCTTTATGGTACTGCAATAAACTGATTCCTGATATAGAAATCTATAACAGGTTTCATGACGGTATCAATCGTCTTCGGGAAGAATATGGCGACAGTATCCCCGAGGTCGTAATCCCCTTTTCCGCGCCGTGGGTGCCGGCTGAAATCCTGGTTTGCCTTAGTGATTCGGCCGATGCGGAATATGAAGCCGGTAATTACACCGCCTGGGATTTTTTGAACGAGCGGCTTTTTATAAAAAAAATTAGAGAACCACTACACGATCTTTTAAATTTGTACAATTTGTCGTTTAAAAGTAACCTTAATCCGACTATCCTGAAATCTTATTATGATACTCTGCCCGGTGTAATATTCGTCGAACAGAATGGATATATCGGTGACTGGCCGTGCACTTACCCGTGGATAATCAACGACACCCTCACTTTTTTGGCGCGGGATGCCTGGGAGGATTGTCCGTCCGGTTGTATAAACAGCCACTTTTTCTATTTCAAGGAAACAACCGACGGTTTCGATCTGATCGGGTCGTGGATGAAATGGGAGGAACCGGAACCGGGCTGGTGGCCGGAGGCCAAAGTCGCTTACGATACCTACCGGCACGGGTGGCCGGAATAAAAAATCGATATCGATTTCAGGCCAATCGCCAAATCCGAACCGGGCGGCCAAAGAATAATAATAAACAATCAACTAAATCCGATTGCATTTTCGGCCGATTTTTATTACTTAGGGCGGTTTATTTACTTTTGAAAATGGAGATTAATATGCCCACACTGACAAATCTGCAAAAGACTGTAAAACAAAAAAATATTAAATATATCGATATCAAGTTTTCCGATCTGATCGGTGACTGGCATCATATAACGATTCCGGTCGAAAGCCTGAATCAGAACTTGTTCAAATACGGCGTCGGCGTCGACGGTTCCTCGCTTCCCGGTTTTACCAAAATCGAAAAAGGTGATATGATTGTCCTGCCGGATGCGGAAACAGTATTCATCGATCCTTTTTTCGAAACGCCGACCCTTTCATTCATCTGCGATGTCATGTCGGTCGAGGATGACATCGAGCCGTACTCCCGAAATCCGCGGCGGGTGATAAAATATGCCGCCCGATACTTGAAAAAAATTCTCCCCGGAACCAGGGTTATTCTCGGTCCGGAGTACGAATTTCATCTTTTCTCCGAAGTCAAATTCAATCAGGGACCGGAAGAAGGTTATTATTTTCTCGATTCGGAGGAAGCTGAATGGAACACCGGCCGCGAAAGCGATAAAAATCTCGGATATAAAGTGCAGTACAAAGGCGGTTATCATGCCGCCCCGCCGAAAGATCGGACATTCAATATACGTTCGCAAATAACCACCCTTTTAAAAGGGGTCGGTATTGATTTGAAATATCACCATCATGAAGTCGGGGGCGCCGGTCAGCACGAGATCGAGACCAAGTTCGAGGAGATGACCAGAGTCGGCGACCAGACGATGTTGCTGAAATATATTGTCAAGAATCATGCCTTCCGTCTCGGTAAATCGGCTACCTTCATGCCCAAACCGCTTTTTAACGAGCCCGGGTCGGGACTGCATGTGCATCAGTATATCGCCGATAAAAACGGCTCCATATTTTACGATCCGAAAGGCCCGGCAAAATTCTCAAAAACAGGATTGTACTATATCGGCGGCCTTTTGAAACATGCCGCGGCGCTTTTCGCTTTCACCAACCCGTCGACCAATTCCTACAAACGGCTCGTGCCCGGTTTCGAGGCGCCCGTGCGGGGGACGTATTCGGTGGCCAATCGCACCGCCTGTATCAGGATTCCGGGTTACCAGCGTCAACCGGAAACATATCGCCTCGAATTCCGCCCCCCCGACGGCACCTGCAATCCATATCTGGCTTACGCCGCGATTGTCATGGCCGGATTGGACGGTATCAAAAATAAAATCGATCCCGGACGACCCTTCGACAGGGATATTACCGACCTGCCCGAGAAAGAGCTTAAAAAAATTCCTCTCCTGCCGACCTCGCTGACCAAGGCCCTCGACGCCCTTAGGAAAGATTACGACTTCCTTCTTGAAGGCGAAGTATTTAATGAAGATTTAATCGACGCCTGGATTAAGTTAAAACGCAAGGACGTCGAACAAATCCGTATCCGCCCCCACCCCTGGGAATTTATGTTGTACTACGATAAGTGATGATCTATCGCTCAAATCTATTGCTTAAAATACAACGTCTCTGATTTGCCCAGCAAATCTCTCAACTTCTCGATATTCGCCTGATCGGTGGTCTGTTTGCATTTCATGGCGTAGACCAGCATCTCGTGCAGATATTTCAATTGCGTAATGTAATCGTTGTATTCCTGGCCCATGTCAGCCGCCGTCGGTTTCAGTCGCTGGGTCATAAAATACTGGGTGACGATTTCCATGAAATCATCCGCCATATTCTCCTTGGTCACTACCCAGCGGACAATCTGATTATAATTTTTCTCACCCTGGGCCGACAAATCGGTTATTTGCGTCATCGCCTTTTCCATGGTCGTGATATCCTCTTCGAGCGTATTATACCGCGCGGAGTCATCATAAATACCGCACGGCATCTGGCAATGAGCCTGTGCCATGACCGGCACAACGAAAAATACCGTTAGAAACAGAACGAATCGCTGCATACTGACTCTCCTTATTTAAATCCATTCCAATATATTATTGCCAACACATTTTATAATAACAAAGTTCCATATTTTAAGGTCCACGAGTAAATAAGAAATACCGATCGTTCCCCGGGTTAAAAATTTAATCATTGACGAAAAAGCCGTGTCAGTCGTATGTTGCCGCCGGATTCTCGCAAAGGAGAGCAGAATGAAAAAAGCGATCTTTATTATTTCGATGGTTTGTGTCTGTTGTCTGTTTATTTATTGCGGAAAAGAAAAAACGCCGATGGACAACAGCGACATTGTCAGCCTCGCGACCGATTATTTCGCCTTACTTCAAGACGGCAAATACACCGATGCTGTAAAAAATTATGACAGCACTATGGCCGAGGCCTTGCCGCCCGAGAAATTAGAGGAAATTTGGACAACCTTCATGTCCCAGGCCGGGACCTTTAAAAGGCAGGACGGAATAAGAACCGAAAAAGAGGGTAAGTATGACATTGTTTATATTTCCTGTGAATTCGAAAATATTAATATGGCCCTTAAAATCGTGTTCAACAGTGACAGGCAGATTGCCGGGATGTTCTTCGCCGATGGTGAGACCCCGCAAACTCAATATGAGCCGCCGGCATATGTCGATTTCAACTCTTTTGAGGAACGGCCCATAACAATTAATTCCGGTGAATGGCCGCTGCCCGGGACGCTGACAATACCGAAGGGCGATGGCCCGTTCCCCGCCGTTATTCTGGTGCATGGTTCCGGGCCGCATGATCGCGATGAAACGGTCGGCCCCAACAAACCATTCCGCGATCTGGCATGCGGCCTGGCCTCGAGGGGAATCGCCGTTTTGTGCTATGATAAACGAACCTATGTGTATGGCGTCAGATTGGGCCCGGCTGTCGATAAAATCACCGTTAATGAGGAAACCATCGATGATGCGCTCGCGGCTGTTTCGCTTCTCCGTAACGAAAAAAATATTATCCCCGAGAAGATATTCGTATTGGGTCACAGCCTGGGTGGCATGCTGATCCCGCGGATCGGAATTAAAGATAAAAATATCGCCGGTTTTATTGTTATGGCCGGAGCGGCGCGACCTCTGGAAGATGTCATCCTTGAACAACTGACATATCTTTTCTCCCTGGGAGATTCAACGCTTGTCGACAGCGATAAAGAAATCGAGAGTATAAAAGCCCAGGTCGCGCGGGTTAAGGATCCGAATCTTTCCCTGTCGACACCCGCAACCGACCTTCCGCTCGGCATCCCGGCCGCATACTGGCTCGATTTGCGTGGTTATAATCCACCCGAGATGGCGAAAAAATTATCGCAGCCGATATTGATTCTCCAGGGAGAAAGAGATTATCAGGTAAGCATGGAAGATTTCCGTTTATGGAAAAAGGCGCTTGCTTCCAGGGATAATGTCAAGTTTAAATCATACCCGAATCTGAATCATCTTTTTATGGAAGGTGAGGGCAAAAGTACGCCGGACGACTACCAGATCGAAGGGCATATCTCGGAAGACGTCATCGACGACATAGTCAACTGGATAAAAAGCCAATGACCTTTATTTGATGCTGCTTTCGGCAATCGGCGGCTACGGGCATGTCGGTAAGGGACCATTATAATACAGGAAATTTATTAAACCTGTAATGTCGAAAATATTTAAGACACCGTCGGCATTAATATCAGCCGCGTCGGGAATAACAGGCGGCGGTCCCTCCCGATAGAGATAATCGATTAGAAATGTTATATCGAAAATGTTAATCAGGCCGTCGGCATTGACATCGCCGCAAACAAATTCTTTTATCGGTGCGACCCCGTTAAGGCGACGATTATACCGCCACACCGGTGACGGTGAGGCATCGGCATTGTATGGAACACTATCGAAATTAACGAAGACAAGATCATTTTCGACGGTTGTCATCATCATATCGACATAACCGTCGTTATTTATATCGCCTACGACCGGAACGTGCCAGTCGGAACCGAGGTTGGCATCGCCGATTTCGGGCACCGTTATTATCGGAAAACCGGGCAATATTTCGGAGTTATTGTCCCAGGCGATTATTCTTTCCTGCTTGAAAGTCAGGTACACGTCGGCACCGGCACAAACGACGATATCAGGATGAAAATCATTATTTATATCGGCGATAATCGGCGTCGTCAACTTAGCCGGATTATCGGGAATACCGAAGACCGGAAGAATCGAATCGCCGGCGTACGGGGTGCCGTCGACATGCCAACCCAGTACCCGAGCATAATTCAACTCCGACATCGAAAGAAAATATTCCTTGCCGCCGTCGCCATCCAGATCACCGAAAACCGGCCCGCACATAGCCAGGAAATAATTGACACCGCTGTCATGCGGCCAGCCCGGTTTAAGCGCCAGATGTTCGTCGAACACATAGGTCCAATGAGTTCCCCCGGGAACCAAATAAGCACCGAAAACAATCAGCTCCAGTTTGCCGTCGCCGTCGACATCATCGGCCGACATCGTATAAGTCCTGAAATCGGTCGGTTGGTTCATACTCAGATCGAAGCTGTCCTGAACGACGCCGAGCGTATCCATCTCATACATAATATCGCGCCCCGCATAAAATTCATCGATGCCATCACCATCGATATCGGCCGAGAGATACCCGAAATATCCGGTCGTGCACGGGGGCGGAATCTCCAGCATAAGATTACCGTTGGCATGATAAACAAAATACTGCGCGAGCGAGTTCGAAACCTGACCGGGGAAATAATGAATTTCATCGATACCGTCGCCATCGACATCTTTTAAAGCTATATAGGGCAGCGAAAACTCATCGCTACTATAATAATTCGGGAAATAAGGCGGCCGACTGACAAGGAAATTATAATAAGTTGTATCATTCGACGGATAAACGTATATCCATGTAATATACGGTACCTCATCATCGGCACGGACCATAACGAAATCATCGATTCCGTCGCCATTGATTTCGCCGACTGCAGCCGGAACTCTATAATCGTCATAACCCGGTAATTTTAAAAGATCACTCTGGCTTCCGTCGGTGTTATAAATAAACATCCCATGATCGGTCCCGATTAAAATTTCATTGGCGCCGTCATTGTCAAAATCACCATAGTTGGGAATAATAGTGATATCGTTATCAAATGTCACCTTCCAGGCATTGGCGGTCGAAAAAAGGGAAAGAATAAAAAAGTGAGCGGTGTCGGCTGCTACCAGGCCGGTATCGGATATTACTTTTAGCTGAACCGTAAACCAGCCATCCGGCAAGGCGCCGGTATTCCAAAGACAGAAATCGTTATCAATAACCGGCACACTGGAACTGCTGATTTCAAAAAAAGTATCGGGAGCAAGGCCGTATCCATATTCAATGCTGTATGAACTGAAATCGGGGCAGATAGCGGTCCCGGAAACAGACGCCGAGGATATTATAGTATCGTTTTCGGCGGGAGTCAGGATTGACGCCATTGCCGAATCGGCGACATAAACCGTGACCGTCGAAATATTGGTTTCATCCACTCGTAAACGGATCGTGTACCGCCCCGTAAGACCGGCCGTGTTCCAGATACCCAGTAAACCATTAGTCGCGGGACTTGATGATGAACCAATTTGAATCCATTCTTCGGGCAAACCGCCGGCGCCGTACTCTAAAATGTACTCCGTAAAATCCTGCCCATCGGCAATACCCGTGACGGAAACACTCCCGGAAATAAACTGATTAACCGATGGTGATATAATTTTCGCTCTCCGACTTGGTAAAGCATTCAGAGCATTATTAAGATTAAGTCGTCCGTAACCGCTGTATTTATCCCAGCCGAATAGGTTTTCGCCGGTGCCATAGGGATCGATCAGATCATTCGCCGAAATTTCAAGAATACTCTGTATCTCATCCGGTACCAATCCCGGCGAGACAGCGCGCATATAGCTGGCCGCCCCGGCAACGTGGGGACAGGCCATACTGGTTCCCGACGCCAGATAATACTCGTTATCAATAATATGAACACCCGGTTCACAATTAAGAAGGTACATATCGGTCGAGTCGGCGCGAAGCGAAAGAATCGACAAACCGGGCGCGCATAACTCCAGATGGCTCCCGAACGTTGAAAAATCCGTCACCTCATCTTTATCATCGGTCGCCCCGACCGTAATTACACCCATATATGCAGCCGGATAGTTGTATTGCTCTTCACCGTCATTACCGGCCGCCGCCACCGGAACGACGCCTTTTGAACGGGCGTAATCAAGAGCATCCTCGATAGCCCCGACCGGCCAGGGTAAACCCCAGCTCATGCTGATAACATCAGCGCCGTTATCAGCCGCGTAAACGATCGCCCGGGCGGCAAAACTGGTCTGGAAAAAAGGATAAAAACTGAGTGGCATAATCAGGCAATCCGGATTGATTCCGGCAATACCCAGCGAATTGCCGGCGACCGCTGCAATAATACCGGCGCAGTGGGTCCCGTGTCCATGTTCATCGGTCGGATCATTATCTTCATCATAAGGAAACGTCCCCGATAAAGAGTCGGCCAGATCACCGGCAAAATCCCAGCCATGAACATCGTCGATATAGCCGTTATGATCGTCATCCAGACCGTTATCGGGAATCTCGCCGGGATTTGTCCAGATACGCCCGGCCAGATCGGGATGATCCATATCGACACCGGTATCGATTATCGCCACGATCGATGTCACCGTATTATCCGGCTGATTGTCATACACCTCTCCGGCATCGATATCGGCATCGATAAGACCGGAGTCGAGGACAAGCGTGTCGTCATAACAGCCGTCACCTCTCAAAACATGATAATGCGCCTGTCCCGTATTATTCAAACCCCACTGATGCCCGTAAAGCGGATCATTTGGCGTATCATATAACTCCAGCCGCCAGTCGGGATGAGCATAAACCACTTCGTCCAGTTTTTCATAAGCATCCATGATTTCCGCAATATCCGCTTTATCTGGAATTTCAACGACCAATATATTCTTAAGCATCTCCGCGCCGCGACCTTCTGATCTCGGTGAAAACAAAAACTTTTGATTGATAATGCCGTGGGCTTTATTTATCGCGTCAAAGAAATCAATACCGGTTTCAACCGAACCCTGCTTGTTGACGGTTAATTGAGGATTCAGACCGGCATCAAGTTTAACAATTATCCGCGTCGGAGCCGGTCGATTCGATCTCCCGGTTCCGCCTTCGTAATAATAACTCCCTGAAACAGCCGGCAACAAAAATATGATGAACAGCAACAAAGCGGTTATATTCGTACATTTCATCCCGATAAATCTCCGCCAAATTCGAGGATAATCATGCAGTAGCATTTATTCTATTGATAATATAAGGCAAATACCGATTCGGTCAATCCGTTTTTACCGGGAGGGCATTTCGGGAAGCCGCTGGCTCTTTTCGACCGGAATCGTGAAGCGGCTGTGTTTCTCGTCATCCACTTCAAAAGTGATCGATTTCCAAAAATTAATATTCCGCGTACTATCCTCAAGTCTGACCATCCCCGACGCGGTTCCGCCCGCTTTGATAAATTTCGGCATCTCGACACTTATCTCCGGCGGGGATTCGATAAGAGTAATATGCAAATCCCGCCCGGAGACGTTTTTGATTTCAAACCGCGCCGTATCGATGATTTCCTCACCGTACTGGGGTAAATCAATCCGGGGATGGTCCATGACAATGGGAAATTTCAACCGGGTGTCGGCCTTATAAACATAGGCGCTGATTTTGACCTGTTTTTTCTCCGGCACGCCGTTGGTCGTAATCTCGGGCAAGCGCCATAAGGGTCCGCGAAGTTTGACCGGATTGAAGACAATTTCCATCGGGACACATTCGCCCGGCGCAATCAGCTCCTTTACCAAAGGAGCGCGGGTGCAGGCTCAGCCGGGGCGGATTCTGATAATCCGCAGCGTATCACTGCCGGTCGAGCAGAGCTGGAATGTATGGCTGACGGTCGCTCCCTGCTGAACATAACCGAAATCGAAAACCGAATCGGGCAAGCTCAGATGCGGCCCTTCGATACATTCGCCGATACCGGCCAGTGCAAAAAAAAGCGGCAGGATAAGAGCAGATATGCTCAATTTCATATTAATCTTATACCCTGAACATCTTACTTGAATTTATCTCCCGTATTGTACCTTTTCCGGAACGGCTACTCAAGCTGGCGGCGGAAGTCAAGACGATACGTAAAAACGCTGTCACAAATCGAGTATTGATAGTAATACAATCCCGGCCTGAGTAGTACACCACTGCTGTCGAGCCTGTCCCACTGTAACTTATATGAGCCCGAGGCAAAAATCGAATCGATAATCACCCGCACCAGCCGCGTCCCACTGTTGTGTAATTCGACCCTGACCGGGCAGGAACCCTTATCCTCGGCGACCGCGAACTCGACAAACAGCGATTCCGGAAGATGCGACCATTCATACGGAGGCGCCCCGGTTGTATCGAGCGGGCTGGTCCGCGGCGGCGGCCCGGTATAAACGGCGGTGTTGCTCGACCAGCAGGATAAAAGCAGTCCGAACAAAAATAAAACAAATATTAGACGCAGC
>CAYXTW010000074.1:0-11490 GCA_964467955.1 uncultured Ignavibacteriaceae bacterium
TTGAAAATGCCGCTTGACGAATATATAGGCGGGGAAATTTATACGAATTTCGCAACTTTTTATTATTTGAAAAAATAGAATTCTCTTTAGTTATGGATTAGAGAGTTTCTTTGGCGATAAGGCTATAAGCCTTTTAACCAGAAGAATAAATACTCCGGTCAAAAGAATGTTCAAAGCCAACGAAAGCACCGCAACTGTAACCATTTGTCCGCCAATTCCATAGCCCAGAGATATGATAAGCACCCCCGCACCAACCTCACCCCTTGGCCACATTCCTATACAAATCGCCAATCTTTGATTCCAAGTAGCTTCCTTCCTATAAACAAACAATGGAAACATCTTCCCCAAATTTGCGAGTGCCGTAATAATCAATACATGCATTATAATTGAAGTCCATTCCCCCCCGTCAACGTTTATGGCTGGCATAGACAATCCAACCAATACCATAAAGGCGGCCGATATAGTTGTTGCCACTCTTTGTTCATTAGGATCTTCGGGACCTTCCTGATGCCCTTCCCTTGAATCGTCGGAATGTGGATCCTGATTCGCCGGACGCGCCATTATGCATCCAACAACAAAAGCCGGTAATAATACTTCTATATGTATAGGAACGACATCATTGTGAACTTTACTTGCCCTATAAATGATTTCCGAAACCAATGTAATGATTCCTGTATAACCCAAAACCCATTGCCAGCTAACGGGAATTCTGATTTGATGCAAATATTTCCATGCAATCAACAGCAGGCCAAACATAATAATCAGGATAACGCCTAATTGCCAATGCAAACCGACAATTAGCATTTTAAGAGGAATCATTAAAAGTACTGTGTCCAAGTCATCGAAAATAGCAAGAATTCGAACTTTCTTGAAAAACCAAGTGGCCGAAAGCCCAGCTGCAGCCAGCATAGAAAAAAGAACCCCTGCGGATGTGGGCGCGGCAAACCTGCCTGCTAGCAGAGCGCTGGTCCAAGTATCAAATGAACCCCAATTGGCAGAATTATTAAACACCAAAACAAAATATATGGCGCAAAATATCCATGGAAATGCTGCAGCGGTCGCAGCTACGAGATAATCAAATCCGTAGTTTTTTAGTTTAGATCTATCAATTTCAAACTCATATCCGACATGGATCATTATAAATCCGAGCATCACCATAGTCAGAATGCGAATAACTTCCCGATTTATATCGGAGTCTCCAATAAGACCCTCTAGATTCTGAGATAGATACAAACCGACGATAAGGAGAATCGAAAAAAGCAAGACTTTTTTCATTATTGGAGCCCATTTTAATTGGTTTTATAATTTACTTACTTCCATTAATAGAATGAATAAATATAATTTTCAATAATTTTCATTCTATTATTTATAAAATATACTGTCTTTATAGGGCAGGAGCCCTGCCAAAAAATCTTGAGGCACAAAGGGCGTTCCTGCCTATTTTCATCTAAAATATTCTCTAAAATCGGGTATTAAAAAACCCGCCATAGCGGGCAAAAAAAAGCGGCCCCAATATCACTCTCCCCAAACTTTTGTGACTTTTGAATTCGAAATCTCATCCCTCTATAAACATGTCAACGGAACTCGCTGGAAAACAATAAGTTGTGAAGCCTTACAATATGCAGAACGAAAGGAATAATAAACTTTACAGTTATACATTAGGGCAGCAATCGCATTTTAAATAGTATCGTTTTCTAAGTATCGATAAACTGTTCGTCTGTATATTGTTGGTCTAAAATATATATTTTGCGTGTTTATATTCACGTTCACCTCTAATGAATTTAATAATAATATTTTGCAACCATCAAACATATTGCAAAATCTGAGCTTTTGACGATATTAATATCGAGCATAATGTGTGTTAATTAATAAAATAAGTGGAGGATAAAGTGTCTTTGCTGAATAGAATTTTGTTACTGTTAATAACTCTATCATTCATTTTCCTCGGATTGCCAGTCGCGGCCGAGGTTCCCGGCACGATGAACTACCAAGGACTACTAACTGATAGCACCGGCAATCCTGTGTCAGACGGATCATACAGTGTAACATTCAGAATCTATGATGAAATCAACGTCGTTCGCTGGGAGGAGGCACATCAGATTACCACAAAAGATGGTCTCTTCTCGGTTCGGCTTGGCTCTAATGGGTCAACTTTAACGGCAGATATATTCGACCACCCTGACCGATGGTTAGGAATCACAATAGGTACTGACCAGGAGATAGTTCCACGAACGCAGCTTAACACGGTACCCTATGCTTTTAAGACTGGAAATGTCCAAGCGGAGGATATAATAAATGACGCCGGGGTAGCAGCCTATAGTGGTGCATTCTATGTGTTTCTGGCCGATATGGACTATACCGTTTTATGCAGTCTAACGGTTAATTGCCCTGCTTCCGGGTATGTCATGGCCGTTGCTCATGGTCGGATCGCAACGCTACCGCAACACACCATTGGTACCGATTCGTATGCCATAGTCGGTATTTCCGATACACCAAATTCTCTTCCTGGGAATCAGGACCTTGATTTTCAAATCGATAGCGCTGCTCCCACCGGAACCTACTCTATCCCCTTTGGTATGACCAGTATGTTTGAAGTCCCCGCGGCTGGTGCTTACACATATTATTATCTGGCTTATGAATACTCAGGTTCAGTAAGTGTGGCTGATATGCAATTTAATTTGGTATATTTCCCAACTGCTTATGGCGATGTAGATCCTGTACCTCCACCCCCTGTTCAGCCATACAATGATGGTGATTCCGACTTGCTGATTGGTTTCACCGAAATTACTGTCAACAAAAAGCAAACAGGATCAGGTCCAATAAGCGTGTCGAATCTTGAACAGGAATTAACCGCTTTGAAGCAAAAGATCGAGATTATACAACAACAAATTGATAACATCAGAATCCAAGAGCCTTAAGACAGGTGAGTATTTTGGGCGCAAGGGGAAGTAGGCCATGAAATCTATTGGCTGCCAACGGCTTATAAAATTAACGGCCCCAATATCACTCTCAGCAAACTTCTGTGAGCTTCGAATTCCGAGTTCGATTCCACTACGTCCGAGTCGATGGAAGTCGTTGGAGACTAATGAGTTTCCTGAACTTGGACGACCATCATTTCTGATCAGTCAGAATGAGCTTGTCTGTATCATAGCCCATTCCCTTCAGCCGGCCGATAATCTCTTCATATTCTGAATACTCAATATTCTTGGTGCGCGACAATATCCATAAGTATTTTCTCGATGGCTCTCCGACCACGGCATAGGAGTAATCCGGTGCCAAATCGATTATCCAGTAGGTACCCCAAACAAATGGAATCCAGCTAAGCCAGGATGGCGCGAATCGGACTTTTAGTTTGGCATTCGAACCTTTGGAGTCTTCCTTTTTGGCTATTCCTTCCGCAACAGATAGACTGCTGTCGGCTTGCAGGCAGCGGTTCACGACCTTTATTTTGCCATCAGCGAGAAGTGTGTATTCTGCAGACGTGCAGCAGTAGCATTTTCGCTGAAACCAGTTTGGAAATCTTGCTATTTCGTACCAAGTACCACAATAGCGGTTTAAGTCGAGATGCTCAACCGTTGTAACTTGTAATGATTCCTGAGCCACAGGCTTTCCAAATATAATCAGGAATAACGTTATGATTGATATTACTTTCATATCTATTACAAATGGTGAAAATTAAATTCACCAAATGCTAATATATATTCTTTCAAATGATCGTCAACGCCCATTAAAATATAAACCTACACACAATATGAATCGTAAAATAAGCATAAGTCAACAAGCAGATATATGATTTGTATACTCTATTGATTTGCAATAATTTATCAAAGCGGGGTCGACCATCGCGAACACAGGACTTTTTGGTTTTCATTCTTGATTGAGTAAAAAAAGCGGGGTCTACGAGACGACTTCCGCAACTGGGTAATTGAAAATTCGGCAGCATAATAGAACAAATAAATCAGATAACATCTTATGGAATTTAAACTTAGCCCGATATACGAAGAATTCAATCTTAGTCAAAATAAGGGCCGGGAAAACCGGCCCCGGAGTAGTCAGCACTCCTATAATCAGCAAGACAACCACTACGATTGCTCCGATTATGACCCCCAGCCACGTTAAAGTTCTCTTGAATATCTTGGTCATGTCGTATATTTTATACGTCTGGCGGTTAAGAGTGTTGCTCGTGCCTTGGTAGACCGTACAAGCGTGTTGAATGTTCGTGAAGCGGCGTTTAGACAGAAAGACAGCCCCAGCATCACTGAGGCTTTGAAAGTCTATGGCGGCACCAATATCACTCTCCCCAAACTTCTGTCATTTTCGCCATCTGTATCAAGGTCGGCTATGGGATGAACACCGAAAGTCGTTGGACGAAAAGGGATTCCCCGCTCAAGGCATTGCTCATCCGGCCCGCTCAATAGCAGCCATTGCTTGATTCCTTTCCTGCTGACTCTATCCATGCGAAATGGCGCCCTATATATAAACAAGTATCCGATTAGATGAAAGAGCGCCGAATGCCAACTCTCCAACGGGACTAGTATATTGACACAGGTGCCGACGGTACCGGGAAATCCCCGACATATCTTTAACCACATTTGGCCGTCCGAATTTGTTACGAACCTGCTGTAACATGGAACCTTGAGTGTGAAGCGTCCGTATAGAGACGTAGAATACTGCGGTCGGGTCAGAGTATGCGAAGATTGTAGTACAGCCTTGCCATGAATAGGAGTAAGAAATGCTGCGCAACTACATGACTGTTGCCCTGAGGAACATTATCCGTCATAAAGGGCACACATTTATCAACATTATCGGACTTGCTGTGGGATTGGCAACGTGCATTCTGATCACGCTCTGGGCGGTGGATGAACTGAGCTTTGATCGTTTTCATCAGAATGCGAATTGCATATACCGTCTTTGTCACGAATTGACTATGGCCGGGACATCGCGCGGTGCGCCGACCGGGAGCGATCCTATGGCGCCGGCCATTCAAGCCGCCTGCCCTGAAATAGCTGCGATCACGCGTATCAATTCTGGAGACCGGATTGAAGTAGCCTATGGGAATAACCGATTTTTCGAAGAGAAAATCCTCTACGCCGATTCTCAGTTCTTCAGTGTCTTTACGTTTCCACTGATTCAGGGAAATCCTCAGACTGCCCTGGCCGAGATTCATAGCGTCGTTATCACCCGAGATATCGCTCGCAAATACTTTGGCAACGACGACCCGCTCGGTAAGCTCCTTCGATTCGGGGGATCTGACGATTTCGCGGTAACGGGCGTAATCGACCGTGTCCCGTCAAACTCCCATCTCTCCTTTGACTTTCTCCTTTCCTTTCGCAGCCTTTATCCGAACGAGAGCAATGAGGGGTGGCGGTGGGGCACCCTTAGCACATTCACCTACTTGCGGACGCCGCCCGATGCTAGGGTCGAGAACCTTGAGAGCAAGATATCTTCAGTTATAAACGAGCGTTTCGGAAATGCACTGGCAAAGAGAGACATCCTTTTGAAGGTCCATCTTCAGCCGCTGACAGAAATACACTTGTACTCAGATTTTGAGGGAGAAGAGATAGCTCAGCAACAAGGAGACATTGCGCATGTTCTGCTTTTCATAGCCATTGCCGTAGGGGTACTGCTGATCGCCTGTGCGAACTTCATTAACCTGACGACTGCAGGATCGTCCGACCGCATGAAGGAAATCGGCGTCAGGAAGACATTCGGCGCGGACCGCTGCAGGTTGATGCTGCAGTTTCTGTTGGAGTCGACACTCCTCGCGACGCTGGCACTCGTTGTCGCTGTGATCTTGGTTGAAGCCGCACTCCCGACATTTAACGTGATGGTTCAACGTGAACTCGACCTGAAATACTTTTCTCCCCTCTGGTTAGTACCCGGATTCTTGCTGTTTGCAGTCCTGGTAGGTGTGGTTGCGGGATTCTATCCCGCGATATCCTTGTCGATGGCGAAGCCGGTAGCGGCATTTCAGGCAGTCCGCGGCCCGGGTACGTCGCGTTCGATTCTCAGGAACATTCTGGTTGTCGGACAATACGCCATCTCAATTGCGCTGATAATTGGTACGATCATGATATATAATCAGGTGAATTACCTGAAGAATAAGAAGCTCGGTTTCGCTGAGGATCAGGTTCTGGTCATTCGCGGCCTTGACCGCCTGCCGGCCAGTACTGGCAGGGCATTGAAGTCCGAGATTGCTCGGATCTCCGGGGTCGTCGAGGCGAGTCAGTCGGTGTCGGTGCCCGGTGAAAATGCCGAGATGATGAATTTCCGTCTAGAGAGATCCGACGCCGAGGACTTGCTTATGGGAGCGATATATGCTGATGAATCATTCCAACCTACGTATGGATTGAAGCTGGTAGAGGGAAGGAACTTCTCATCTCAAATGGGAAGCGATAGCGAAGAAACTTTGCTTATTAATGAGGCGGCAGCACGGAAATTTGGCTGGAAAGATCCAATCGGGAAGGTCATCTACAATCCTATCTATATCCAGGGCGCCCTCGTTTGGCAACCGCGAAACGTAATCGGAGTCGTCAAGGACTTTCACTATACCGATCTCCACGAACGAATCGAACCTCTGGCTATCATCTGGGGGCGGCCGCGCTTCACCTATCTCTCGGTTCGGGTGGAGACAACGGAAATTTCGCGCACGCTGGATATGATCCGGGACCGGTGGAGTGGTTTGTCGGGCCAGGCGCCCTTCGACTATTTCTTTGCCGACCAAAGATTCGCGAAGCAATACAGAGCAGAGGAGCAATTAGTCAAAATCGCAGGGTCATTTAGCCTGCTGGCTATCTTTGTTGCTTGCCTGGGTCTGTTCGGGATGGCGTCTCATGTTGCCCGACGACGCACCAAAGAGATCGGGATACGCAAGGTACTGGGAGCATCGACCCGGAGAGTGGCCGCCCTATTGATAAGTGAGCTGGTCTCACGTGTGCTTCTGGCCAATATTCTCGCCTGGCCGATTGCCTACTATGTAATGAATCGCTGGCTTCAGGCATTTGCGTATAGGACAAGTATCAGTCCTATCGTTTTCGTCATTTCAGGAGTTATGTCATTGGTTGTGGCAATCGCCACAGTCGGAGTTCAGGCAGTACGTGCGGCACATGCCAATCCTGTTGACAGCCTGAAATACGAATAAGAGCTAGGCACTGTAAGTCGTCCACACAATTTGGAAGCTTACTTTCTAAATTTAGGATTCAGATTGGTTGCGGATAATGGCGGTCTACATCAGAGAATTACGATTCTCGAGAAGGTACCTGACCCCTTGTCTTTTATGGCCCAAATTTCTTTGAATGCTCTCATATGCTTTCTTGGAAGAAAAAGTCTTAGAATCAGGTTATCTCAGAAAGCCAGAATGGCGGAATTGCCCAAATTTATTAAAGGTTCTATCTAAACAGGACATAATCGGACGTATAATTCTCGAATTGAAAGTAGTAATAAAACGCGGCCCCAATATCACTCTCCCCAAACTTTTGTGAGATTCGTATTTTTGGCAAGAACGCGCTATTCCACATCAAGCGGAACTCGTTGGAAGATAATGACTTAATCTTTCGGCATATTCCAGCTCAGGGGTAAGATGTCCTTCAGTCGGCAGCGACTTACTCCCCTTCTTCCGAATCTTTTCTGAGCTTAACCGCCAATAACCACGAATACGCGCATACAAAGATAATAACACCGACAGAGATGTAGATTGTAAGCACGGCAAACCACCAAACAGTCGGCTGACCAATGCTCTGGTGGTAGTCTTCTCGATATAGTCTGGTGCGAAGCTGAATCCGAATATTGTGATCACAAACGTCAGTATCGCTAGGCTCGTCTGAAATAGAGTAATCAACTCTGATCTTATCAGGGATAAGGACTTATCAGATGCTTCTGATAAGCGAACTTCCCGTAATTTACGTCTATGTTAAACCAGACAAACAGCACAGCAAGTAAGAGAACGTCGAAAATCAGCTTCAGGACGCTTCTTCCGCATAGCTGGCTGGCAATAACAAGAACAAGAGCAAAGACGACGATTACGAATGATCGGCACCTAATTAGTTTTAGAACGTATTATGAAAGCGCCATAGGCAGAATAGCCCATGCGCAGAGCCAGAGCGATAGAGTTAGAGACTGTGAATTGCCAATTAAGCCGGTCACATGTATCCACTCAACCCGATGTAATCTGTATAGGTGAAAGAGGTCGTTCAGTAGAAACCCGACCGCTACGAAGACTATGACGACAATTCCATGTCTTGTTAGATTGAGCAACTTTTTCCCTTCAACTATCTCCTGACTCCTCCCCCAATGGGAGGAGTCAGGCAAAAGTAGACTCTACTTCAACATTATCATTTTCTTCGTATTGATATAGTCTCCAGCAACCAAACGATAGAAGTAAATACCCGTAGATACGCGTTGACCACTGAATGACAATCCCATCCCAAGTGATTTCGTGATTTCCTGCCGGATACTCCTCATTGGCTAGCTCGACTACCTTTTGTCCAAGCAAGTTGAAAACGACGATTGAGACATGCGATCTTCTCGGTAGATTGAATCTAATGACCGTAGAGGGGTTGAACGGGTTCGGGTAGTTTTGAGATAGAGATATTCTCGAGGGCAACCCACCTGAATAATCATCGACTCCATTCGGCGCTTCATAGAAGAATGCACCCAAATCAGCAATAGTGCCATCAGGATCGTATGGCGAATCAGGATCCCCGGCATCGATGCACGGGGAATTTTCGGTCAGGTGGTAGTCACCGTTATTGAAATCCACGAACAGGGGGTCAAGGTATATATTATAGAATACGTCGCAGGAATCGCCGCCGGGGTTGGTTTGCATAAGGTCCCCCAGGCCGGGAGGAACATTTCCCCAAAAATACATTGGAGGAACCGCAATTTGAAAATCATTGTACGAAACCGATGCAGGAACTGAGCTGTCAAAGCGGATGAGACACCACACGCCTGAGAAAATGCTATTGCTAATTGTCGCCACGGCGCTGTTCGCGGTTTGGATTTCTAGTCCGGCGTCATGATCATTGATATCAGCCAAATTTAAGCAGAAGGTACAATGGTCCACTGTGAGTGTGTCTCCGGAGATATAGACGCCTCCACCCGCATTCCGGCCAAACTGCTGGCATTGATTATGCTCGAAAATACAATGATCGAGGATCACGCTGCCGGCATGGATCGAGATGCCGCCGCCCTCGTCGAATACTTCATTATGGCTGAATATACACTCCGAAATGGTTACCACGTCTCCCTCGCTATAGATTCCACCGCCATATCCATTATTGGACAGATTCCTTTCTATGGCGCAATTCGTGATCATCGGGCTGGAATTCCCGGTGATGGATAAACCACCTCCCAAATACTGAGCGACGTTATCGCTGATATTGCACCCGGTAATTAGCGGATTGGAGTTGACCAAATAGATACCCGCGGCGACCATTCCGCCTGCGTTGTTAATGATATTACACCAGGAGATTTCCGGATTGGAATTGATCAAAGTAATCCCGCCGCCATAATTAGCTCCCGACAACCACGCTGTGTTATCGCTGATGCGACAATGTGTAATCACCGGATTGGAATTCGTACAGATTATACCGCATAGATCGTAGAACATTTGTCCGACGTGGCTGACCGTACAGAATACCAGGCGACTGCTGTCCGGCGCATCGCTAAAATGCATACCGGCCCAGAATGAGGCGGTATCCGCCGAAATGAAGTGGATTGAATCCGTTTCTGTGCCAATCGCCTCCAGTAAACCGTTCACGGTCAGGCGGTAAATCCCCTGGAAAATCACTTCTACAGCTGGTTCGATATTCAAAGTCGAATCGGGATGGATTGTTAAATTTCCCTGAATAAGATATGGCGAACCTGCGGCAGTCCAGGTGCCGGAGACATTACCGCCAGGTATGACTGTTTCAGCGGTCAGATTCGATATAATACCGAACAGTAATATTGATAACACTACGGTTGTAAGAAATATGGATTTCATCATGGTATCCTCCGGAAAGTGATTTTCAGGAACAAATATAATATAACTCAACATTAAAATATATTTAAAATAATTACTTTCGGATGACCGCCTTCAGCAATCACACATCGACAAGTGTAAAAAAAGCCCCGAAGCACTTCGGGGCTATCAAAATCTATGGCGGCCCCAATATCACTCTCCCCAAACTTTTGTAGAATTCAAATGTCCAGTGAAAACAGCATACTCTATGAAAAGCGGAACGCGTTGGAAGATAATAGCATAGTCTGAGATCAGGCACCGGTCATGCCACCAATCAGGAAGTGCGATACCTTCGTGCCTTTAGTCGACACAACGTAGTTCTTGTTTTATCATCATAAGGTCCCATGTTCTTTCTCGTATTTATCAATCAATGCCTGGAAGCGCGGGTGATCGCGGAGGGGGTCGTATTTGGGATCAAGTTTCAATATATCCACGGTTACGTCTGATGGGATGGATAACAGCGTGTCGAGCAAGTCTATCGCTTCGTCAGGCTCGCCTACCCGAGCATAGGTGACAGCCAAGTCGAGGAGCGGTACTGTACCAAGAAAAGCATCCCCTGATAAAGGCAGATTCGCTGAATCACGGCGAGCAGCCTGGACAGCTTTCTTATCTTCTCCCAATCGTGAATAGATTAACCCGAGAGAAGGAGGCAGAAATCCTCCCACTGTCAAGCCGCGAGCTTCCCATGCCTCTATGTACACGCGTGCGGAATCATAGTAGAGCCTGCTCGTTTCCGTTCGATTCAACAAGTGATAAGTTTCAGCAACACTGAATAAATATCTAGCGGTGTCCTCTGCTGACTGGCAATAATTGATAAAGTCAAGTATTGGCTCCAGTGCCCTTTCATACCGATGCTGTAAATAAATCCAGTTCCATCGATAGAAAAGTTCAATGTCCTTATTTCTTATTCTTCCGGGAGGGATGGAATCCAATAATCTCTGGGCGCGTTCTGGGTCGCCTTTCTGCGCCACCCAAACGAATCCCAGTTGTATGTAGTATTCTGCATTGTCGGGGAATAGCTCTAGACCCTTTGTGGCAAGACTCTCGGCATCGTCGAATCGGCGCATTATAACCGCCGTGCCCAACAGATCCACTCGCATATTATCAGACAGAGGATTGAGTTCTAAAGCCCGTTCCTGGTGATGATACGACTCTTCCCACTCACCCTGACGTCGCTTGATGTATCCAATTGCCGATAAGATATCAGCATCATTAGCATTGATCTTCCTGGCATATTCAAACTCTGAAAGCGCTCTATCAAGGTCACGCTTGAAGTAGTAATAGTAATAGCCGAGGGCAGCGCGAGCTGACGTATTGGACGAATCAAGTGCCATGGCTCGCTCCGCGGCTGATCTGGCATTGTTCAAACATTCATCCGATCTGTCCCATCCAAACCAGTACAAGGTTGAGTGTGTCTTCGACAGTTCCGCAGAGGCCGAAACAAAAGCAGTATCGAGCGTCACGGCCTTTTCGAACATGGCATTGGCCAT
>CAYXTW010000074.1:11590-13006 GCA_964467955.1 uncultured Ignavibacteriaceae bacterium
TCGCCCGACTTATCCCATCGGATGGTCCCCTCCAGAACATAGTCAACTCCGAGTTCCTTGGCGATATCTTTGAGCGGTTTGTCGGAGCCTTTATAGTATACTGCACTGGTTCGTGATATTACCCGCAGACCGCTGAGTCCAGCCAAGCGCGCCGTGATTTCATCTGTCATGCCATCGGCGAAGTACTCCTCTGCCTCGGTGCCGAGATTCTCAAATGGAAGCACAACCAGAGAAATGCCCTTGTCACCAACCGCCTCCGGCCGAGACTGCCAATACCAAAGCCCGACCATGACGGCCAGCACCGTTATCGCCCCCGCAATCACATACCGATTCCACCAATCTCTCCTCTGAGATGTGACGACCGAGGAAGTCAACCCCGGCGATAGTCTCTTCAGGTCCGGTATCACACCAGCGGCTGACTGGTAACGAAGGGCAGGATTCTTCTCAAGCAATTTCGAGATAATTTGCTGCAGATGATCTGTCACGTTAGAATTGTATCGCGCCAGCGGCTGCGGCGTGTCCTGAAGGATAGCTTTCAGAGTAGCAGTCTCATCATTACGTCGGAACGGCGATTTGTTGGCAATCAGTTCATACATGACGACACCAAGCGAAAACAGATCAGAGCGGGCATCAGTCTCCTTACCCTCTATCTGCTCCGGTGACATATAGCCTATGGTACCCAGGGTCGATCCGGTTTTGGTCAAGTGCTCGCCACCCTTGACTGACGCCAGTCCAAAGTCGAGCAACTTCGGCCGACCGGATGAATCAATGACGATATTGGAGGGTTTGATATCCCGATGAGTAATCCCTGAGGCATGGGCCTTCTGTAGTCCGTCACACAGCTGAATCGCGATGCCGACAATTCGATCAATATCGAGTTCTTCAGCCTTTACATCTCGCAACGACCGTCCTTCAACATGTTCCATAGCAAAGAAGGGGCGACCCTGAAACTCAGAAACTTCGTACACATGAATAATATTGGGATGGCTCAGCTTCGCAGCTGCCTGTGCTTCCCGCTTGAACCGCTTACGACAGTCCTCATCCTGACAGAGATGTGAGGGCAGGAACTTGAGCGCAACCTTCCGATCAAGTTCTGTATCCTCCGCCAGATAGACCTCACCCATCCCACCGGCACCGATCTTCGAAATGATCTTGTAATGCGAGACTATGGTACCGGCGGCTAAGTTGGTAAATGATCTGGTTTGATCATCGTCAAATCCATTGGCCGCCATCGGCAGACTACCTCATAAGCTTATTACTGCCACATATCCTGTTAGCTCATCATAAGATAGATTATTCAAACCATGAAAGCAAACCAAAACTGTGTGATATAGAACGGTCGGATTCAGTCAACATCATCGCAAAGAAAAAGCCCCAGAATGAACGTGGAGCTTTCTTAGTCTATGGCGGGGTTGA
>CAYXTW010000075.1:0-12451 GCA_964467955.1 uncultured Ignavibacteriaceae bacterium
AAGTAAAGGGTAACGATATGCCAAAACCGGAAAAAATAAATGCCGTAAAGGATATTAAGAATAATCTGGAGCAGGCCAGGTCCGTCTTTATTACCGACTATTCGGGTTTGAATGTCGCTGATATAACGGTTCTGCGAAAAAATCTCCGGGAAAATTCTGTAAAATATCTGGTGGCCAAAAATACGTTAATGAGAATCGCCGCTGAAGATGCCGGTCTGAAAAATATAATTGAATATCTGGAGGGGCCGACGGCGCTGGCATTCGGGGCCGGCGATCCGGCTGTGGCCGCGAAAATTCTGTATGATTCTTATAAAGATAAAGAAAAGCCGGTCATCAAAGCATTTGTCATGGACAATCAGCTTTTTGGTGGAGCTGATATAAAGAAATTGGCCAGCCTGCCGTCACGGGAGATATTATTGGCGCAGTTGGTTTCGGCGATTGAATCTCCGTTCACTTCGATACTTGGTTCGATGGAGGCGATTGCCAGAGAATTGGTATCCACGATTGATGCCCTGGCGGCATCGAAGAAATAGAGAATTTACATTATTAAAAAGAAAACAACGAAATATAATAAGTTGAAAGGATTAATAAAATGGCAGACAATGCAGTGATTGATGAAATCGTCGAGAAGATAGCTGCTCTATCGGCTATGGATCTGGCGGACCTGTCGAAAGCTATTCAGGATAAATTCGGTGTTACTCCGATGGCCGCTGTTGCCGCCGCCGCTCCGGCGGGCGGTGCCGCTCCTGCTGAGGCGGAAGAAAAAACTGAATTCGACGTTGTACTTAACGCTGCCGGAGATAAGAAAATCCAGGTAATCAAGGTCGTCAGAGAATTGACCTCTCTGGGGCTCAAGGAAGCCAAGGAATTGGTTGACGGGGCTCCTTCAAAAGTCAAAGAGGGGATTCCTCAGGATGAGGCCAAAGCGGCCATGGAAAAACTACAGGAAGTTGGCGCCCAGGTTGAGATTAAATAATATCGGGCCAATTTGAAACTTTGAACCTATAATTCTGTTATACCGGAATAAGCCGGGATAGGCGAAGGTTCTGTATTTAAAGGCTCCCGAACTTTTAAAATAAAGTCGGGAGAAGGAGTAATAATGATTACAGCATCGCCTCCAAGGGAGATGTATATTTTAATCCATTTTTACATATATATGTTTTTGGCTATTACAGCCTTATGGGCGAATCCAATTTTTATTTTTGGAGGAGGAGATTTTGGCACGCACTGACAGGCCTGAGAGGCTAAATTACCAACAAATTAAGGAAGCGGCCGAAATGCCGAATCTGTTGGAAGTCCAACTAAAATCATACAATGACTTTCTGCAGCAGGATAGTCCCCCGGATAAACGAACCGATACGGGGCTTCAGCAGATTTTTAACGATATCTTTCCGGTATCCGACATTAATGACAATTACTCAATTGAGTTCGTTCATTATACGTTGGGGACTCCAAGATATACGGTTGATGAATGTCGGGAAAGGAATATGACTTTCGCGGTCCCGTTACGGGCCACGCTAAGATTGGTTGCCAAGCAGGGCGAAGGTGAGGAAGAAGAGAAAGAGATTAAAGATATTATTGAACAGGAAGTTTACCTTGGCGAACTTCCTCTGATTACCCGATGGGGGACATTTATCATCAACGGCGCCGAAAGAGTTATAGTCAGCCAGCTGCATCGGTCGCCAGGCGTATTTTTCGATGAAAGTACACATCCCAACGGCAAATTACTCTATTCGGCGAGAATTATTCCGTACCGCGGAAGCTGGCTCGAGTTTATTATCGATGTTAACGACGTCATGCATGTCCATATTGACTCGCGAAGGAAAATTCCGGTAACCACTCTTTTGCGGGCGCTCGGTTATGCCACTGATGAAGAACTGGTCAAGACATTCAACAAAGTCGTTTCGATTTCTCTGGCGGGCAAAGCGGCTGAGGGAGCCTATGAAAAAACGGCGGCGGAGACGGTGGTCAATAAGGAGACCGGTGAGATTATCGTGGGTGTCGGTGATGTGGTTACTCCCGAACTCGTGGATAAGCTTAAGGAAGCCAAAGTCAAAAAGATAAGCATTGTTGAGAAAGAAAATCCACGCGACGCTCTTGTTATTACCAATACCATAAAAAAGGATCCGTCTAAAAATCGTGAGGAAGCGCTGTCGAAGATTTATTCTCTTTTAAGACCGGGTGAGCCGCCGACGATTGAAATGGCCGAGGCACTTCTGGAAAAGCTGTTTTTCAACGAAAAAAGATATGATCTGGGTGAAGTCGGGCGCTATATGATAAATCAGCGGCTGGGACTCGATATTGATTTGAATACGACCATTCTCGACAGAAAGGATTTTACCACCATTATTGAGTACCTGATCAGACTCCGTAACGGTAAAGGCTTCGTCGATGATATCGATCATCTCGGCAATCGCCGCGCCCGAACGGTCGGCGAACTTCTATCCAATCTATTTTCGGTCGGTCTTTCGCGCGTGGCTAAATCCGTAAGAGAGCGGCTTTCGCTTAAGGACAGCGATTCGATAACACCGCACCTGCTGGTGAACGCGCGCACTGTTTCGGCGGTCGTGGAAACTTTTTTCGGATCTTCGCAGTTGTCGCAGTTTATGGATCAGACCAATCCCCTGGCCGAGATGACGCATAAGAGACGACTTTCGGCATTGGGCCCGGGCGGATTGACCCGTGAAAGAGCCGGATTTGAAGTGCGCGACGTGCATCATACTCACTATGGCAGGGTGTGTCCGATTGAGACGCCGGAAGGCCCCAATATCGGTTTGATCGCCTCGATGGCCACTTATGCGCGAATTAACAAATATGGTTTTCTGGAAACGCCTTATAAAAAAGTCAAGAACGGCAAGCTGACCGATGAAATAATCTATTTGACGGCAGATGAAGAAGATCGCTATGTTATTGCCCAGGCGGATGAAGCGATCGACGACAACGGGTTGTTGATAAATGAAAAGATTAAGGCTCGAAGTCGAACCGATTATCCGGTCGTGGATCGCAATGTGATAAATTTCATCGAAGTTTCGCCCAAACAGATGGTTTCGGTGGCAGCCTCTTTAATACCGTTCCTCGAGCACGACGATGCCAACCGCGCGCTGATGGGTTCCAATATGCAGCGTCAGGCGGTACCTCTGATTAAATGTGAAGCGCCGGTTATCGGAACCGGCATGGAAGGTCGTGTCGCTATCGATTCCGGGGCGGCTCTGGTTGCAAGTCGCAGCGGTAAGGTTAAATATGTTTCGGCGGAAAAGATTATTATCACGCCGGATGCCAGGCCGAAGGCGGGTGAACTGGGATACTATGAGGATGACGAATACACACTGACCAAATTCCGGCGCTCGAATCAGGATACCTGTATAGATTACAAGCCGCTGGTGAATGAGGGTGAGACAGTAAGGGAGGGCGAAGTCATTGCCGACGGGCCGGCGACGGACGGTGGTGAATTGGCGCTGGGCGATAATATTCTGGTCGCTTTTATGCCGTGGCGCGGTTATAACTATGAGGATGCGATAATCGTTTCGGAGCGCTTGATCAGAGAAGATATCTTTTCGTCGATTCATATCGAGCAGTTCGAACTACAGGTTCGCGACACCAAACGGGGGGCGGAGGAGATTACCCGCGAAATTCCCAATGTTTCCGAGGAAGCGCTTCTCAATCTGGATGAACGAGGTATCGTGCGGGTCGGTGCCGAAGTCGAGGCGGGCGACATTTTAGTCGGGAAGGTTACTCCGAAAGGTGAGACGGAATTGTCTCCCGAAGAACGCTTGTTGCGGGCTATTTTTGGCGAAAAGGCCGGAGATGTTAAAGACGCCTCACTAAAAGCGACCCCGGGCATGAAAGGTATCGTTATCGACACCCAGGTTTTCTCTCGAAAGGAAAGGACGGAGGAAGCGAAGAAGGCGGAAAAGAACGAAGTCGCTCAGATCCGACGCCGTTACAATAAAGTAAAACAGAGCATTATCGATCATCGCAACGAGCGGATTGCCTCGCTCCTTGACGGATTGACCAGTAAATCGATCCGTTCAAAGATTGATAACTCCATATTAATTCGTGCCGGGCACAAATTCGATTCCGAATTTTTGAAATCGTTCGATTTTGATTCCGCTTATGCGGCCGAAGGCTACTCGGCCGATGATACCGCCAATAAAAAAGTTGATAATATTCTTAAGGAGGCCTCGGACCTTATCGCCGCCAAGGAAGACGAAATGTCGGTGGAAATCGATAAAGTCGTTCGCGGTGCCGAACTTCCTCCGGGTGTCCGGCAGCTGGTTAAGGTGAAAGTCGCCATTCGAAGGAAATTATCGGTCGGCGACAAAATGGCCGGGCGTCATGGGAACAAAGGGGTTGTTTCGAAAATCGTCCCGATCGAGGATATGCCGTTTTTGGATGACGGCACTCCCGTCGATATCTTGCTCAATCCGCTGGGTGTTCCCTCGCGTATGAATGTCGGGCAGGTTCTTGAAACGCATCTCGGCTGGGCCGCCAGGAAACTGAATTACAGAATTGCGACGCCGGTTTTTGACGGCGCCAAGCTGGCGCAGATTAAGGAAAAACTCACTGAAGCCGGTTTGCCGGAGAGCGGCAAAATTGCTCTACATGACGGATATACCGGGGATACTTTCGAAAACGACGTCATGGTCGGGATCATCTATATGATGAAATTGCTGCATCTGGTTGACGATAAAATCCATGCCCGCTCGATCGGTCCGTACAGTCTGGTAACGCAACAGCCGCTCGGAGGCAAAGCCCAGTTCGGGGGACAGAGATTCGGTGAAATGGAAGTCTGGGCGATGGAAGCTTATGGCGCGGCTTATTCTCTCCAGGAATTGCTGACGGTCAAATCGGATGATGTCACCGGCCGCAGCAAAATCTATGAGGCCATAGTAAAAGGTGAGGATCCTCCCGAACCGGGAGTACCGGAGTCGTTTAATGTCCTTGTCAAGGAGTTGCAGGGACTGGGTCTCGATTTTAAACTTATAGAGAAGTGATTTTATATAATGACCGGTAAGTACAATCAAATAGTAAAAATATGCCGTAATACGGCAATTATATAAAAGGAGATGTGCGATGGTAAACATGCCTTCAAACGTTCCTAAGGTGCAGCAGAAGAAGCCGTCGGATTTTACTGCTGTTCAGGTTCAGATTGCATCGCCCGAGACTATTTTATCGTGGTCGTACGGCGAAGTTTTGAAGCCGGAAACCATAAATTACAGGTCGTTCAAGCCCGAGCGGGAAGGTCTTTTCTGCGAGCGGATTTTCGGCCCCGTGAAAGACTGGGAATGCAACTGCGGCAAGTACAAACGAATAAGATTCCGCGGGATTGTTTGCGATCGTTGCGGCGTCGAAGTGACTCAGTCCAAGGTCCGGCGCGAAAGAATGGGTCATATCGAACTGGCCGTCCCGGTGACGCATATCTGGTTTGTTAAATCACTACCGTCACGAATCGGTTATCTGCTTGATTTATCCGTTCGCGAACTGGAAAAAATCCTCTATTATGAGGCTTATATTATTATCGATCCCGGTAATACATCCTATCAGGAAAGAGATATAATCACGGAAGAAGATTATATCGAGTTAGTTGAAAGCGGTAAAGAGTTCAAAGCGGGAATGGGCGCCGAGGCAGTGCAGCAGCTTCTGGCCAAAATCGACGTTGAAGAGCTGGCTGTAAATCTGCGGGCGCAGGTAAAAGTCGAGACTTCGGTTCAGCGTCAAAAGGACGCCTTGAAAAGACTGCGTATCGTCGAAGCTTTCCGCCAATCGAATAATCATCCGGATTGGATGGTGATGGATGTAATTCCGGTCATTCCTCCTGACCTGCGACCGCTGGTCCCTCTTGAAGGCGGCCGTTTTGCCACTTCCGATTTGAACGATTTATATCGGCGTGTTATTAATAGAAACAATCGTCTTAAAAAATTGATTGAAATACAGGCGCCGGAAGTCATTTTACGGAACGAAAAAAGAATGCTTCAGGAAGCGGTCGACGCCCTTTTCGATAACGGTCGCAGGACGCATTCGGTACGAGGCGATTCCAAGCGCCCGCTTAAATCATTATCCGATTTGCTTAAAGGCAAACAGGGTCGCTTTCGCCAGAATTTGCTTGGCAAGCGTGTCGATTATTCCGGTCGTTCCGTTATTGTCGTTGGACCGGAACTGAAGATTTCCCAGTGCGGTCTTCCCAAGAATATGGCCCTTGAGTTGTTTAAGCCGTTTATTATTATGAAACTTGAGGAAAAGGGATACGTTCAAACGGTCAAATCGGCGAAAAAACTGGTCGAGCGGGAACGCCCTGAAGTCTGGGACATTCTGGAAGAAATTATTAAGGATCATCCCATTTTGCTTAACCGCGCCCCCACCCTGCATCGACTCGGTATCCAGGCTTTTTTCCCGGTGCTTGTCGAAGGTAAAGCCATTCGATTGCACCCGCTTGTATGTGCCGCTTTTAATGCCGACTTCGACGGCGACCAGATGGCGGTGCATGTTCCTCTGTCTTTCGAGGCACAGCTGGAAGCGCGTCTTCTGATGCTGTCGACCAATAACCTGCTTTATCCGTCGTCGGGGCGTCCGGTGGTCGTCCCCAGCCAGGATATGGTTATCGGATGTTATTATCTCACCAAATTACGGCCGAATGTCAGGGGCGAGGGTTCATGTTTTTATTCTCAGGATGAGGCGCTGGCGGCCCACGCGGCCAATCAAATTCATCTCGATGCACGAATAAAAGTCAAGATCGATGGTTCCCTGGTGGAAACGTCAGCCGGCCGGATAATATTCAACCAGATTATTCCCAAGGAACTTCCATTTTTTAATGAGGTTGCCTCCCGGGGGAAACTGGAACAACTGGTTCTTGATTGCTATCGCAGTGTGGGCTCGTCGCGGACGGTGGAGTTTCTCGATAAATTGAAAAAACTCGGATTTGAATACGCCACTTTGGCCGGTGTGACTATTTCTATTGATGATATGCTTATCCCGGAAGAAAAAGTGAAGCTGATTGAAAATGCTCAGAGGCAGGTGGCGAGAATCCAGAAACGATATGAACGCGGTGTTATCACCAATGGTGAGCGCTATAATCAGGTCATTGACATCTGGACCAAGACAACGACCGAAGTAGCCGAGGTCATGTTCGACAATCTGGCGTCCGACCGTGACGGTTTCAATCCTATCTATATGATGGCCGACTCCGGTGCGCGAGGTTCCAAAGACCAGATTCGTCAGTTGGCCGGGATGCGCGGTTTGATGGCCAAACCGCAGAAGAAAATCACCGGCGGTGTCGGCGAGATTATCGAATCGCCGATTATTTCCAATTTCCGCGAAGGCCTTTCCGTGATGGAATATTTTATTTCGACTCACGGTGCCCGTAAGGGACTGGCCGATACGGCGTTGAAAACCGCCGATGCCGGTTATTTGACGCGGCGTCTGGTCGATGTCGCTCAGGATGTTATTATTACCGAGGAGGACTGCAATACCATTTTGGGTATTGATATCACCGCCCTGAAAGAGGGCGAGGAAGTTATCGAATCGTTGGCGGATCGTATTCTGGGGCGCGATGCTCTTGAAGATGTCTACAATCCGATTACCGACGAGATTATTGTGAGCGCCGGTGAAGAAATCGATGAAGAATCGGCGGTTCTTATTGAGGAGGCCGGTATCGATTCGGTTCGTATCCGTTCGGTTTTGACCTGCGAATCAAAACGGGGCGTATGCGCCAGATGTTACGGGCGAAATCTGGCTAAAATGACGCCGGTTGATATCGGTGAAGCGGTTGGTGTTATTGCGGCCCAGTCCATCGGTGAACCGGGAACGCAGCTTACGTTGCGGACGTTCCATATCGGCGGTGCCGCGGCGCGAATTGCCGAGCAATCGAAGGTTGAGGCCAAATATCCCGGCAAGGTCGAATACAAAAAAGTGACACACATTTCCAGGCTGGATGGAACCTTGATTGTAACCGGCCGTGAGGGTGAAATTAGAATTATCGACGAAAAGAAACGTGTTCGTTCACGAATGAAAGTTCCCTATGGTTCGGTTCTCCGTGCGGGCGACAAGGCGAAGATTGAGAAGGGCGAAACGATTTTCGAGTGGGATCCATATTCAAATACGATCGTTACCGAATTTGCCGGCAAGATAGACTTTAAGGATATTGTCCCCGATGTGTCGCTGCGCGAGGAGCTCGATGAAACAACCGGACTTATTCAGCCGATTATTGTCGAAGAGCGAGAAAAGACTTTATTCCCCACGATTAATATTAAGGGTCCGAAGGGGAAGACGCTGGGCAGTTATCGAATTCCGACCGGCGCTCATCTGCTGGTGCAGGAAGGGCAGACAATCGAGCCCGGTGAATTTTTAGTCAAGATACCGCGTCAGATTTCAAAAACCAGAGATATCACCGGCGGACTGCCGCGTGTCGCGGAGCTTTTTGAAGCTCGTAAACCGCATGATCCGGCTGTCATCTCCGAAGTTGACGGCATTGTTGGGTTCGGCAAAATTGTCCGTGGTCAGCAGCAGATTTTCGTCGAGGGTGACGAGGGCGAAACCAAAGAATACTTGATTCCGCACGGACGGCATTTGCACGCTCATGGCGGGGATCGGGTGGTTGCCGGTGAGGCTTTATGCGAAGGCTCTGTGGATCCTCATGATATCCTGAAAGTCTCCGGTGTGAACGCGGTGCAGGAATATCTGGTTAACGAAATCCAGGAGGTTTATCGTCTACAGGGAGTAAAGATCAACGACAAACATATCGAGGTTATCGTGCGCCAGATGCTCCAGAAAGTTCGGGTCGAGCACGGCGGCGACACCAATTTCCTCGAGGGTGAGCAGGTTGACCGGATCAGATTCGCCGCCGAAAACGATCGTGTAATCGCCGAGGGCGGCGAGCCGGCGACGTTCGAACCGCTGCTACTGGGAATAACCAAGGCGTCTTTATCGACCGAGAGTTTCATCTCGGCGGCATCATTCCAGGAGACGACCAAGGTGTTGACCGAAGCCGCCATTAACGGCAAGGTCGACGGCCTGCGAGGTTTGAAGGAAAACGTTATTATCGGGCATTTAATCCCGGCCGGAACCGGTATAGAAAAATATCATTTGGTCGAATTAATACCTGAGGATGAGGAAAATATCGGTGTTGAAACCGATGAATCGATTGCCAATATTTTCCAAGAAAACGCTTGACAAGAAAATCGATATTGATAAATTAAGCAACTGTCTCTTTTGAGAAGGAAACGAAATTTTTGGAGGAATGGAAGGTTTGCCGAGGATCAGTCAACTGATAAGGAAGGGTCGCAGGATTGTTAAAGTAAAAACAACAACCCCGGCTCTAAAGGGATGTCCGCAGCGGCGGGGTGTATGTACCAGGGTGTATACATCGACGCCGAAGAAACCCAATTCGGCGCTGCGCAAAGTGGCGCGTGTCCGTTTGACTAATCAAATGGAGGTAACAGCCTATATCCCGGGCGAAGGCCATAATCTTCAGGAACACTCGATCGTTCTCATCAGAGGCGGCCGTGTTAAGGATCTGCCGGGTGTCCGGTACCATATTATTCGCGGTACGATGGATGCGTCGGGGGTCGCCGATCGAACCCAGGGCCGATCCAAATACGGGACGAAAAAACCCAAAAAATAAAACGGACTGATTGAATAATGTCGAGAAAGAAAAGACAGACGCGGGGTGGAGAGGTCGTCCCGGATACGAAGTACGGGGATAAAATGATTACGCAATTTACGGGATGCCTGTTGAAATCAGGGAAAAGACCGGTTGCCGAAAGGATTCTGTATTCGGCGCTGGATATTGCCGAAAAGAAAACCGGTCAGCCCGGGATTGATGTTTTTCATAAAGCCTTGAATAATGTGAAACCGGTTCTTGAAGTGAAATCACGACGAGTCGGGGGTGCTACCTACCAGGTGCCCATCGAGGTACGACCGGATCGTCGCACGGCGCTGGCTATCAGGTGGCTGATAACATATTCGAGGTCTCGCGGAGAACAGACGATGGCCGAAAAGCTGGCGGCCGAATTTATCGCCGCTTCGAACAGCGAAGGGGCCTCCATAAAGAAAAAAGAAGATACGCATAAGATGGCCGAGGCCAATAAAGCCTTCGCCCATTTTAGGTGGTAAAGTTAATAGAGAATGCAACCTTTTAACGAAAGGCAGGGTAGAAAGCTATTTGCGGGCACATTTTAAGATAAAATAAGATAAGAAACGACTGACATTGCTGAAACCGTTGGTCCCTTCTGAATTGGCCCGGTTCCGGATCCAAAATTTCTTATCATCGAGCCTGTTAGAGCTATATTCAGTTAGGGTTTTTTTATGTCTGGACAAAAAAGCCTAAAAAATATTCGGAATATCGGCATCATGGCCCACATTGATGCCGGGAAGACGACGACTACCGAACGTATTCTTTATTACACCGGTAAGACCCACCGGATCGGTGAGGTTGATGACGGTGCTGCCACCATGGACTGGATGGAGCAGGAAAAGGAGAGAGGGATAACTATAACCTCCGCCGCGACTACCTGCTTCTGGAAAAAACATCAGATTAATATTATCGATACCCCGGGCCATGTTGATTTTACCATCGAAGTCGAAAGATCTTTACGCGTTCTGGATGGTGCCGTGGCGTTATTCTGCGCCGTCGGCGGGGTCGAGCCGCAAACGGAGACAGTTTGGCTCCAGGCCGATAAATACCAGGTCCCCAGGATCGCTTATATAAATAAGATGGATCGTGTCGGCGCTGATTTCGATCGCGCCGTCAAGGAAATGAACGAGAAATTTACGATTCGTTGTATGCCGATACAACTTCCCAACGGCGAGGCGAGAAATTTCGAAGGCATTGTAGATCTCATCGATATGAATTATCGAGTATATGAAGAGGAAACGCTGGGTGCGTCCTTTAAAGATTTACCGATTCCGGAAAACATGCAGGAAACTGCGACCAAGGCCCGTGAAGGATTACTCGACGCTATATCTGATTTTGATGATAATCTCCTTGATTGTCTTCTGAATGATAAGGAAGTAAACCGGGCCGATGTAATCCGCGCCCTTCGCAAAGCCGTCATCGATTGCGCTATTGTTCCGGTCCTGTGCGGTTCCTCTTTAAAGAATAAGGGTATTCAAAAGCTCCTCGATTATATCGTCGATTTCCTTCCGGCGCCGTCAGATATGCCGCCGGTCGAAGGGATTTCGCCCGATGGCAAAAGAGAGATGAAGCGGAATGCCGATCCGGATGAATTGGTTACCGCCCTGGCATTTAAAATCGCCAGCGATCCTCATTCCGGCAAGCTTTGTTATGTCAGGGTTTATTCCGGCACGATTAAGCAGGGCGATAATTTACTCAATCCGAATTCCGGTATCAAAGAAAGAGTCGGACGAATCCTGTTGATGCATTCCAACAAACGGGAAGATATCCCGTTTGCCAGTGCGGGCGATATTGTCGCCATTATCGGTTTCAGAAAGACGACGACCGGTGATACGCTTTGCAGCCCGAAGCAACCGATTAAGATGAAGATGATGCAATTCCCGGAACCGGTGATCTCCGTCGCTATCGAACCGAAATCCAAAGTCGATCAGGATAAGTTAAATGAGGTTCTTAACCGCTTGGCCGAGGAAGACCCGACCTTTAAAGTCACCGTCAATGAGGAAACGGCGCAAACAATTATTTCCGGAATGGGTGAGTTGCACCTTGAGGTTCTGGTTACCCGAATGATCCGGGAACATAACGTACAGGCAACCGTCGGTAAGCCCTCGGTGGCCTACAAGGAAACCATCACGGCCGGCGTGGATGCCGAAGGTAAGTTCATTCGCCAGTCCGGCGGTAAAGGGCAGTATGGCCATGTCAAGATTCATGTGGAACCGACTCAAAACGGCACCGTCTTTAAATTCGAACCCAGGGTCGGTAAAGACAAGATTCCGCGAGAGTTTATACCTTCCATCGAGAAGGGTTTGAAGCAGGCCATGACCAGCGGCGCCATCGCCGGCTATCCGCTCACGGGCGTAAGGGTCGAGTTGTATGACGGCTCGTATCATAATGTCGATTCGACCGAATTGGCCTATGAGATAGCGGCTTCGCAGGCTTTGCAGGACGCTACGCGGCGGGCCAAACCGGTCGTTCTGGAGCCGATCATGTCTGTTGAAGTCGTTTGTCCCGAAGAATACATGGGGAATGTCGTCGGTGATTTAAATCTTCGGCGGGGGAAAATAAACGGTATGGTGCCGCGTAACAACGTTCAGATTATTTCGGCAGTCGTACCGCTGGCGGAGATGTTCGGTTATGCCACCGCCTTAAGGAATCTTTCACAGGGCCGGGCCATTTATACGATGCAGTTTTCGAAATACGCCCCTCTGCCGAAGGAAGTATCGAATAAAATGTTTGCGAATACAATATTCAATTAATAAAGGAGTTTTAGACCGATGGCGAAGGAGAAATTTGTCAGGACGAAGCCGCATGTAAATGTCGGCACGA
>CAYXTW010000076.1:0-11971 GCA_964467955.1 uncultured Ignavibacteriaceae bacterium
TTGCTATTTGGTAGCGGGGGGCGGATTTGAACCGCCGACCTTCGGGTTATGAGCCCGACGAGCTACCAGACTGCTCCACCCCGCGGTACTAAAAATCCAATATATGCAGCCAAATGGCTTTGTCAAGCTTTTAACAGAAGTCTTTGAAATACGCCGGCTAGAACTATCAGATAGCCTAAATCCTGTTTAAAATTGCGCGGAGATACTGAAAGCGGCTATTTTGACCAAGCTGCGAAAGGTCGATCTTTATCGAGCTTTTGCCGGTCAGCGAAAACTCCATCGGATAATCGATCTCCCGGCGCCAGTTTTCAATTTCTTTACGGCTGAATCTCTTATCCTCCTCAAAGAATAACTCGACTCTGCCCGATCGCATTTTGACTTTATTGATGCCATTTACCCAGGCAGAGATTTTAACCGCAGCGGCATCGAATAAATTATCCACAGGTTGAGGCGCCTTACCAAAGCGATCAATGACGTCATCACGGATGTACTCCAACTCATCAAGCGTTCTGGCCCCGGCCACACGTTGATAAATTTCGACCTTTTGTTGCATGATATTAATGTAATGATCGGGAATCATAAGAGCCATATCCGTTTCGATTTTGGTATCGGGCGCACCGAAAACCTCCTCCCCCTTGATTTTCGCAACTGCCTCTTCAAGAAGCTTAGTATATAAATCAAAACCGACTTCCTCGATAAATCCGGATTGCTGCGCCCCGAGAATATTGCCGGCGCCGCGAATCTCGAGGTCCTTCATTGCCAGCGCAAAACCGCTTCCCAAATCGGCATGGGCCTCGATAGCACGAAGTCGTTTGCGCGCATCCTCGCTTAATAAACGATAAGGCGGCGTTAAAAGATAAGCGCGAGCATGAATCGTCGAGCGCCCGACACGTCCCCGCAACTGGTACAACTGCGCCAGCCCGAATCGATCGGCGCGGTTCACTACAATAGTATTCACCGAGGGGATATCCAGACCTGATTCTATAATCGAGGTCGACAGCAGCACCTGAAATGTCCCCGACAGAAATGCCAGCATGATTCCCTCAAGCGATCGTTCGTGCATCTGTCCGTGCGCGATGGCAATCTCGACCTGCGGCAGTAACTTTTTCAAATAACGATATATGGCCTCGATACTCTGCACTCGATTATGCACAAAAAATACCTGACCACCGCGATCGACTTCCCGAAGAATCGCCTCGGCGATAATACCCGGATCGAATTCGGATATATATGTCAAGACCGGCAGCCTGTCTTTCGGCGAAGTATTAATCAGCGACATATCGCGGATTCCCATCATTGACATCTGAAGCGTCCGCGGAATCGGCGTCGCCGTCAGGGCAATCGTATCGACCGTTGTTTTTAATTTTCTTAATGTTTCCTTATGTTTGACACCAAAGCGGTGCTCCTCATCGACTATTAATAGACCCAAATCGGCAAACCTGACATCTTTTGATAACAACCTATGTGTCCCGATAACAATATCGACTTTGCCCTCGAATAATTCTTCGACAATCGCCTTCTGTTCTTTGCGTGTCTTGAACCGTGACAACATTTCAATCTTCAACGGAAAATCGCCCAAACGCTCCTTAAAAGTCGTCAGATGTTGCTGCGCCAGAATGGTCGTCGGCACCAACACTGCAACTTGCTTTCCTGACTCGACCGCCTTAAATGCGGCCCTGATAGCTACCTCTGTTTTACCGTAACCGACGTCGCCGCAAACTAATCGATCCATCGGGACCGCTTTTTCCATATCCACCTTAATATCCCTGATAGCTTTCTGCTGATCGACCGTCTCGTCGTATGGGAATGAAGCCTCAAGCTGTTTCATCCAGGTCGTATCCGCACCGAAGGCAAAACCGGGGCGCGTCTTCCGCTCGGCATAAATTTTTATCAAATCGGCCGCCATATCTTCAATCGCTTTTTTGGTGCGCGCTTTGACCTTTTCCCATCCGCTGCCACCCAAGCCCGATAGTCGCGGAGCTGAATCTTTGCCGGAATATTTCGAAACGCGATTGAATTCCTCAATAGGAACATACAGCTTATCTTTATTGGCATAATTCAAATGTAGGCAGTCACGCATCCGGCCGCCGACCCTAATCGTCTTTAATCCCATGTACTTGGCGATCCCGAAATCGGTATGGACCACGAAATCACCGGGCGTCAGGCTGGTATAGCTCTGAATCGCGACACCTTCTTTGAATTTTTTCCGTCGTATCCGCCGGAAATGACGGCCGAAAATCTGATGGTCGGTTAATATCGCAAATTTGTTTTCACGCGAGACAAAACCGCCCTTCAGTCGTGCGACACCAATCGGAAGCACGACCGGTGATTCGATTCTTTCACTCAGCAATTCATTTAATCGAGCGGCTTGTCCCGGGTTATCGGCGGCTATGAAGAAATTAATGCCGTCCTTATAATAACTATCAATGGCTGTCGAGAGAAGATCAAGCCGTGCATTAAACGACGGATGCGAGCGACACTCAAAATCGAGTATATCTCCCCTGCCACCCTTAAAGGGGACATGATCGATCCGTTGACAATCATCAAATAATTTTTCGACTTTTATTTTGTTCCTGAAATAATCCTCCACCGGCGGTGGTGATTCCATGCGGTCTTTAATCCGTTCATATCGTTTTTGTGAGTCTTTCAATATCTCATCGATTTCGGCCTTAAGATTTCCGATTCCTTCAAGATATAAAAGAGGCTTCGTGGATATAAAATCGAAAAGACAACCCGGTTCAATATTAAACGCCGTCGCCAGCCACTCCAAACCGGGCAAATCAGGATCGTTAAGATACCGGGCACGGATCAAATCGGCATCGTCTTCGGGCATTTTTTCGATGTATTGCTCGACTGTCTCCTGCGTGATTGAAACCTCACGACGCGGGAGAAGATTGATACGCTCCAGCCTTTCGGTAGTGCGCTGACTGGAAACTTCGAACTGCCTTATTGTCTCAATCTCATCACCAAGAAACTCAAGTCGGATCGGCGCCTCGAATCCGGGCGAGAAAAAATCCACCAATCCGCCGCGCAAAGCAAAATCGCCGACCTCCTCTACCAGCGGCACCCGGTTGAAACCCATCCTGACCAGCCTTTCCGCCAAATAGCCAATCTCCATTTCATCTCCGACCGATAATTGAAGATGGCTTTTTCCGAAATCCGAAAATGATATGGTCGGCTCAATCAGGGCGGCCACGGGAGTAACAATCATTTTTGTCTGGTTATTACGGATACGGGCGAGAGTGGATAATCGCTGCCCGACTATCTCACCCGACGGTGAACGGAACTCATACGGCGGTGTCATCAGCGACGGGAAAAATGACACTTTATTTTCACCCATAATATAAACCAGATCATCGTAAAAATCCCCCGCCTCTTCCGGCGTCGTGATAACCGCGACAATCAGCCGATCAGTCATTTCGGCAAGATTGGCCAGTAAAATAGCCGCAGATGAACCGGCCAGGCCGGTTACCGTTACATGCGGCTTTTTTTCTTCGGTTAATTCCCGAACGATATTTTCAAACGATTTTATTTCGCCGAATTTTTTTATGATAATATCCAGATAATTATCGGTATGTTCTTCGGTCGCGACGCGCGGCAAAACTTCCTCCAAGCACAAAAGCCCCACCCGTAAAACGGGAGGGGTATCACTTTTTATTTATTTATCGGGAAATAAGATAATAAAATAAATTAAAAAAACAAGCGATATATTCGCCCGTCTTAAATTGGCTGGATATCATTCAAAATAGAACGAGCGTTATTGCCCTTCGGCGAAACGGCCTCTATTCTATTTTACGGACAACTCAATCCGCCGCCGCCCAAATACAGATAAGCGATCATGGCGGTAATATCGAAAACATCTACATTACCCGAATTATTGACATCGGCCGCCTCAATAACCGCCGGCGCCTGACCACTCAGGTATAGATATTGAATCAGGAAGACGACATCAAACAGGTTGACCGCGCCATCACCATTCAGTTCGCCACAGACAAACGGCGCGGTTGTATTCCGAATGAGTAATCCGAACTCATCGGCAATAAATACTTTATCGCCCCAGGCCGCCACATCCAGCATAAATCCGGGCGAAACATAATGTGAAACTAACTCAGGATTCAGCGGGTCGGAAATGTCCAAAATTCTCAATCCGGATGCCGTACCTTGAGCCATATATAAGTAATCACCGGCAATATGCACATCTTCGAAGCTATGAGAATTATAGTAGTCGGATACAACAATCGGATTTACCGGATCACTGATATCAACAACCCAGAGCCCATTATGATCCACTCCGCAATAGACGTACTCCCCATCGTTTTCCACGCTTTCCAACCAATTCGGCGTAGGCAAATTGCCAATTATGTATGGCGCTTCGGGATCGGTAATATCCATAATCTGCAAACCTTCATTCCTATCGGCGACCAAAGCCAGATTGCCTAATAAAGTTACATCATTGGCATCGCCCGGGGTATCGCATGTTCCGACAATAACAGGATTTACGGGATCGGATATATCGACAATACGTAAGCCGTAAGATTTGCAGGGATAATAGGCATAATTTCCGCGGATAAAAACATCCTCAGGAGTTACTTCCAACGCTATCGAGGATACCAGAACGGGATTGTACGGATCTGAAATATTTATGATTTTTGCTCCTTGCGCCGAAACATACACATAATCTACATTAATCACCACATTGATAGCATCACCTGAAAAGTCATGAAACGATGCGGTTAAGGTCGGATAAGGCTGGGTCGAATAATCAAAAATATTCAGCCCGGCGTTATCGGCGGCCACATAAACATAATTATCCTTGACCGCCACTCCTTCGGCCCATCCCAACGATTCGAAATCATAATATCCCATTATGTGAGGAGAAGCCGGTTCTGCTAAATCGATTATATTTAGCCTTGTCGGGTTACATGCTGACGAATAATAAAGATATTCACCATCGTACTCAACGTCGTTGACATCCAGGTACCCGGATTCATAAAAATAATACTCACCCACCCATACCGGAGATTCGGGATCAGTAATATCATAAATATCACAATAATAATACCCACCGGTGGCTACCAGATAATTTCCATCGACGAAAATTCGATCCGCCCTGTAAGGCGTATCAACCTCGCCTATATTTTCTATTTCAGGGAAATTGGAGATATCATATACGCTCATACTCGTGCTACCGCCGACGAAAAGATAATCGCCGGCAATGTTTATTCCGTACGAATAAACTTGAATACTATCCAAATGAGTTGACAATGTTACATTTTCCGGATCCGACATATCGAAGACAATAACACCATCTCCTTCGGTGCTTACGAATATATAATCCCCGTAGCGGCAAAATCCGCGAATAAGATCATTCTCATATTCATACACCTGATAAGCATTCTCGGGATCGGAAATATTGTAAATGCGGAATTGCGTCGCATTTCTAAATATAAGATAATCGCCGGTAACGATAAAATTGGATATGGAACCCGCCAAATTTTCGCATACTGACACTATTTTTGGATTATATGGATCGGAAACATCGATCTTGTACAATCCGGAATGGCTTGAAACATATGCGAAACCAATGTTAAGGGCAACATCGACACTCGCCGCACCTTCTATGAAGACCTGAGATGCAAAGGCCGGATTGGCCGGATCGTTTACATCGATTATTACCATACCATAAGTCATCGTGCAATAGGCGTAGTCTCCCGCCTTTGTTATCCCCTCCATATACTCCCACATGGCGCTGTTATAATATAAATTCGCGACCTGCTCCTGCGGTTCGGCCAACGTTGCGCCCGGACATATACATAGAGCAAGGAGAAACACGAATAAACCAGCATACCCGAACAAAAACTTAATCATGATTCCTCCCATGATAAGATTGATTAAATACTATGTTATATTTCAATAAAGAAATATTTATCCATATTGTCAAGTGTTTCCTTACAAGCTGATGCATTGGGTCCGGTTTCTTATACTCGCTGATAACGCATCATTTCACTCGCAAAATTCGAGAGATTTAATCTATTGTGCGTGTAAATAGAGGGAATCAGCAGTATTAACAACATCTTCCGATTTTTCAAAAATACTGTAAAAACCGAACTTCTCGGTCTTGAAATATTTATTATCGACACTGTCAATAAATAGAGTATCCTGTTCAACACGCGTGAAATCTTTAATCCGGGAATACGTGTTCGAGGTGAGTATATAATCCGGATCATATTTTATCAATTCCGGAATCCAGCCCGCCGGCGGACCGAAATAGCCGTGGACCATATTCCAATTATGGAATAATTTCAAATATGGATAGCGGTTTTCATTATTCCCCGCATCGAGATAAATCTTCGCGCCATTGTCGGCTTTATCTCTTAGATAATTGACCGTCTGGGTGACAAATGCGGGTTGTTTTATGACCGGTGAAAGCGAACCCAGTCTGCCGCGAAAACCGGGATCCCATTCACGACAAAAACCAAGCAGGACAAACACAGCGACCATCGCGGCATAGATAAATACGCGATAGATTCTAAAACGACTTTTAATCAGATGTAATTCAAGAAAATTAAAACCGTATCCAACGAATAAAAGCAGAAAGACTCCCTGCAGAACAATGTATCGTGAGAACAATATGGCCATATGAGTCAGGACAAAATTGTAATAATAATAGACATAGAGTAAAATCAGCGAGATCGTAATAATATTCAATGACTTAATCTGGCGCCATATATCGCGAAGAAAACCGAACAAGGCGACAAGAAATATAAATGGCGTCAGAGTAATCAACATCACGCCCGGGAAAGTTTCGTTGTACTCGACATATTTCGAGCCGAACTCGACATGGTTTTGAAGCCGGCCGATGTCAAGCGCTTTAACCTGATTTATAAATGTAAGCGGGTTGCCGGAAACCAGATAGCTGCCGATTATCCACTGCAACGGGAAAGCCAGTGCCAGTATTAAAAATATAGCGGCACCGAGCAAGAATTTCACATTCCAGGTCGTAAAATATTTCAGCAGAAGATACAGACAGAATAAAGGAATAAACAACCAGATATCATAGCTGGTGGCGGCGGCCAGAGTCAATGCAATTCCAAAGATAACCGGATATATATACTTCTGGTTTTCGCCGAATCTGGTCAGAAAATAAATAGCGGTCAGAAGAAAAAAGACCGATAGGGATTCGGAGCTACCTGAAACCGACAGACCGACAAACAGGGAATAAAAAGGAAATGCCAGAGAAGAATAAAAGGCGGCTTTTTTGCCGAACATTTGCCAGGCGATAAGATAAAAGGGGATTATTGCCAGAAAAGCGAAAATGGTCGAAGCCAGCCTCGGGCCGATATTGGGATCGGTGAAAATATAAACAGACAGGGCGTTGACATAACAGTGCAGCGGCCCGAATACCCACGTAATATCATTCGGTGCAAGAATATAAAACGGATCTTGAAGCCAGCGCCAGCCCATTAAAGAACGAAAAACCGTATCCTGGCCGAATGTTGTCGAAAAATAATGACAAATAGAAAGCACGACACCGCTGATTATAAGCGGCAAGAGAAGTGTGTACTTCGTGATTTTTAGGGCGCTTATTAATGAGACTTTTTCTTTTCTTAGCCTGTTCATATTTACCTGCCATTGATTATTTATTTTTGGCAATATTATTGCCGGTCAACTAATTTGGCAAGTTTAAAATTTCTGAATATTACCGGTGAGGTTTTTCATCAAAATCGCCATTGAGGTTTACCCGAATAAAAAGAGGTCGGGAAAGATTCCCGACCCCGCAGATTCAATCTTATAAACAATATATACGACTCTATTCCAGAACGAAGATGTTCTTCTCGGCGCACATATTTTTGAGAATCTTCGGCCAAACGGTAACACTTACCTCACCCGGATATGCCTTCTTAAGAAGCGCCATATAGGTGCGCGACTGCCCGATTCCTCCGCCGATACTCAACGGAATCTCATTTTTGATAATCGCCTGATGATACGGCAGTTTAAGAAAATCGAGCTGGCCGGTAATCTCAAGCTGCTTTTTCAACGTTTCCGGATTGACCCGTATCCCCATCGAAGTCGACCCGAATAAAAACGGTTTGGAAAGATCCCTTAACCCGCGGTATGGCCGATCTTTTTTTACCTTTATTCAAATCTAAAATCGCTTGAAATATCCGGCAATATAACATACCTTAGGCTCCCAAATGACGGCAGATTGGATTTAATATAAATGTCAACAGAACCTACGGATACATCTTTTAACCCGGCCATAAATTACGAAAAGAGCAGGAAAAAGGTCGGGTATATCCCCTGCGCGGAGGCTACACGGGAGACATATATCGAACTGGGTTTCAAGTGCGGTCTGGAGATTCACCAGCAATTACAGACCGATGAAAAACTCTTTTGCCGCTGTCCAGCCGGTCTATATCAAAACGGCGACGATTTCGACGCCGAAGTTATCCGCCACATGCGCCCGACATTAAGCGAGATGGGGGAATATGACGGCACGGCGCTTATGGAACGTAAGACGAAAAAGAATATTATCTATCGTATAAAAAACGAGTCGGCCTGCACTTATGATATTGATGACACGCCCCCCTTTCCAATCAACAGAAAGGCACTTGATATAGCGATTGAGATCGCCCTGATGTTAAAAACAAATATAGTCGGCGAGCTTCACATCACCCGCAAACAATACCTTGATGGGAGCATCCCCACCGGATTTCAACGGACAGCCATCGTCGGCATCGAAGGTGAAATCCCTCTGTCAAATAAAAAAGTCGGGATAATTCAGCTTAGCATTGAGGAAGACGCCTGCCGCGAGGTATCTGATCGTGGGCACTGGCGCATTTACACGACTGACCGGTTAGGTTTGCCATTGATTGAGACAGTTACTTATCCCCATATGCTTACTCCCGACGAGGCGGCCGAAGCCGCCCATTATTTGCGTTTTCTGGTTCGAAGTTCAGGAAAGGTACGCACCGGAATCGGCGCCGCCCGCGAGGATGTAAATGTAAGTATCGAAGGCGGCACACGAGTGGAAATAAAAGGTGTTCAGCATATCAGTTGGATTCCGGAACTCACTCATAATGAGGCTTTTCGACAAAAGGCCCTCCTCGAAATAAAAAACATACTAACCGAAAAGATCCCAAATTGGAAAGAATGGAAGATTTCACGCAAAGACATAAATTATAATCATCTGAAAAATAATTATGCGCCCATTAAAGCCGCGTTGCGAGATTCTCATCGCCTGACCGCCGTCAACCTGCCCGGTTTTAAAAATATTCTGTCCTTTTTTACTCAGCCGGGACAATCCTTTGCCGATGAATTAAGCGGTCGGATTAAGGTCATTGCTTGCCTTGAAAAACCGAATATGCTGCATTCCGAGGAGTTGCAACCTTCGCTTTCGTTCGATAACATCCGACAAATCTTCAACGCCGAGGATAATGACGCCCAGATAATCGTCTGGGGACCCGATGACGACGTAACTACCGCAATAGAGACCATTGAAGAACGCTGCCGGATGGCAGCCGAAGGTGTCCCTAATGAAACACGTAAATCCTTACCGGACGGGACAACTATATTTGAGAGAGTCCTCCCCGGACCGGACAGGATGTATCCGGATACCGACTCGGCCCCGCTTTCAATTGAAGACAATCATATCGAAAAATTAAGATGCAATCTCCCAACAGAGATTCATGAGCGCTACCGGCAGTTGAAAAACTGGCGTATTCCCGAAGATACCTACCATTATTTGCTTAAGCGCAATTTAATGCCGGTTATCGAAAGGATCGTCGATGAATGTGAAATTGAAGCTCGCTTTGTCGGAACACTGTTCGGTCATGCATTTAAATATCTCGAAGGTCGACAGCCTTGGGCGATCGGTTTCAGTTATAATAAAATTTACGGCCTGCTGAAATTCATCAGAGATAAGAAGCTATTTCCGGAAATTGCCCGGATTATGCTGCCGTTAATATATGAGCATCCCAATATAGATTTCGAATCAGTGCTTTTAACGATTAATTACCGGCGAAGAAATGAAGCGGAAATCCTTGAAAATCTGCCGGTCCTCAGGCGAAAATTTAAACAGATTAATAAATCAAAGGATCCTTCGGCCGCCGAGCGATGGATAATGGGTCAACTTGCGAAATTGGCCGTCGGCAACATACCTTTAAAAAAACTCGAAGAGCGGGTGGCGAAGGAATTGGCAAATGAGTGATATTTTTAAGGGTTATAAAGACGTTGCGCGGGAAATACTCAAGAAGTACGGTGTCCGGGTATGGAGCGAAACTATAATAAAAACGACCCGCGGGGATTTTGAGGGTATTCTTCTGCCGCGTTCGGAAAACGACGACGATCGACACCTGGTTCTGAAATTAAAAAACGGGTACAACATCGGCGTTGATATTAATACCATCAACAGTATTAAAGAAATCGGCTATAAGGAGGCCCATTATAAAATACCCGAAAAAGAGTTCCCCTCTTCGCCCGAAAAACCTAATATAAAACTTTTCGGAACCGGCGGAACGATCGCTTCCCGCCTTGACTACCGCACCGGCGCGGTTATTCCAGCATTTTCTCCCGGCGAATTGTACGGTGCTGTCCCGGAGCTGGCCGATATCTGCAATCTGACCACCGAAAGACTATTTGCGGTATTCAGCGAAAACATGGGCCCCGATCAATACAAAAAACTGGCCATATCCATAGGCAAGGAAATCGAAAAGGGGATCGACGGTATTGTAATCGGTCACGGGACCGATACGATGCATCATACGGCAGCGGCTCTGGCCTTTATGATACAGGATTCCCCGGTTCCGATTGTCCTGGTCGGTTCCCAGCGTTCATCCGACCGGCCTTCATCGGACGCCGCTCTGAATTTAATCCATTCGACTAAAACCGCCGCCGAATCGGATATTGCTGAAGTCATGGTTTGTATGTTCGGGCCAACTTCAGATAAGTACGGCCTGTTGCATCTCGGCACTCGGGTCAGGAAAATGCACTCGTCATATCGCTCGACTTTTCGCACTATCGGCGATGTCCCGCTGGCAATGGTCGACAAAGAAAAAATAACGCCGATTCGCGAAGACTATCATAAGCGCCGTAAGGATAGAAACGTAAAAATCCTGCCTTATTTCGAGGAAAAAGTCACTCTTTTGTACTATTACCCCAATATGATGCCGGATATTATCGACTCGCTGGTCGATAATGGTTATCGAGGAATCGTTATCGCCGGCACCGGATTGGGGCATGTCAACAAGCCGGTTTATCCCGCCGTTCGCCGGGCCACCGAAAAAGGTGTGGCCATTTATATGACGGTGCAGACTCTCTGGGGTTACGTGCATATGTTTGTCTATGACACCGGCCGCGATCTGATGGCAGCCGGGATCATCCCGACTGAAAATATGCTGCCCGAGGTGGCCTATATAAAACTCGGCTGGGCGCTGGGGCAGACCGACGATCTTGAAGAAGTCAAAAAGATAATGCTGACCCCGATCGCAGGTGAAATTACAAAACGCGAGCCATACAACGGTTATCTTGTTTTTCAAGGCGGCATCCCCGAAGTCGAGGAATTTTTGAAGAAGATTCATAAGTAAAAAAGCAGGTCGGCGAACCGCGTTAAAATTCCCGATTTCAATAAAGGCGATAGCGCCAAAATTCTATTTCAGAAATTAATCGAAACCTCCAATCCAAAGCCTTCCTGCTTCCATGGCGAAAGGCCAATATTAATAGTCCTCAGTGGGACTTCCGTCCAGCCTCTTCCGGGTGGCAGGCAATATCCAATCAATCCACCAGCAAGAAGGCCGGGGAAGCCCAAAATAGTAATAGAACCCATTTTCCCGCCCGCACCTCCAATTAGTGCACCGCAGATAAAACCTATTCCAGCGCCCCAAAAAGCATTGTTTATGCGTGATTTACCACCCGGAATTTCAAGCTTTTTGATGGCGCCAAAAGGAATATGCATCGGGTCGGATACATCCTT
>CAYXTW010000077.1:0-10771 GCA_964467955.1 uncultured Ignavibacteriaceae bacterium
TCTCGATCCTGAAAAACATGACCGCGACAAGATAAAAATAATTTAACGTAAAAAGCCGGTTTTTCTACCTTGTCATAGGGAAGAGAAACCGGCTTTTGTTATTCAACCGTCTGAACGGACTTCAATTCCTAAGGAAATTAAAAAATATGTTCGGAAATACACTAATTAATATTGCATCGCACTATTGCACAATGGCGTTGACTTCGTATCATAAATAGTTTATTTTTGGAGAACTAATTGTCTTTATAGACTGAATAATAAATATGCTGAAGCTCGTTGGAACAGACGGTAAACGACTATACTCCTGGTCTCTGGAGCCGGGCGTATATATAGTCGGCCGTAAATCGGGAAGTGACATTCATGTTCCGCACAAGACCGTCTCCAGGGACCACGCCAGATTGGAAATCGGGCAGGACGACGATTCCTGCTCCCTGATTGACCTCGAAAGCCATAACGGCACTTTCGTTAACGGAAAACGGGTAAGTGCGCCGATACCGGTTAAGCCGAATGATTTAATTATGTTCGGACACACGGAGTTCCGATTGACCCAGGGTGATGATAACAGCACTGCGCCCATCAGTACTACCCGAACCAGACTCTCCGATATCGATCCCGAAAATTCCATCTTTTTATCGATCGATGAGGCATTAAAACCATTGCCTACAAAGGCGGCCGATATTCCCGAACTCCTCCCCACTTTATTCGAGATGGCCAAAATGCTCGTCCTTCCGGAGCCGAAAGAGATAATGCTGAAAAAATCGTTGAGCCTGATATCGAAAATTATCCCGGCTGAAAGGCTGGCTATTTTGACCGTTTCCGAGGATCGGCAGGAAGTTATTACCGAGGCGATGTATCTTCCGGGTGGAAAGGACCCCGGGACTTTCACCCTTTCGCAAACCATCGTTAATGAAATCATGACCAATAAGAATTCGATTCTCATCGGGAATCCACAGGATGATCCCCGTTTCGCCGAGCAGAAATCCATCATCATGTCACGGATAAAAGCGGCGATAGCCGTCCCTCTTTTCGATGAGGGCCGGGTGCTGGGAATTCTCTATACCGACACGACAAATCCGGTTCACTCGTATAATGACGAGCAAATGCGCATTCTGGCCACGTTCGGTAATATTATCGCCTCGCGCCTTCTCAATTACGAACTGCTGACCGAAAGACAGGAAAAACATTTGATCGAGGCCGAATTACGACGGGCCTCACTGATTCAGAAAAATCTCCTGGTGACCAAACCGCCGGAACTTCCCGGATTTGAACTTTGCGCTTTTCAGGAGCAATCATATTCGGTGGGTGGCGATCTGTATGATATCGAACGACTTTCCGACGGCAGGCTGCTGTTTATGGTGGCCGACGTTTCCGGGAAAGGATTGGGGGCGGCCCTGCTGATGTCCAACATTCTGGCATCATTCAGAATCCTGTACGAATCGGAGGATTTCGTGTTGAAGCAGGTTGTTAAGAGAGTATCTCTTCAGATGCATCGATACAGCGCTTCCGGTGATTTCGCAACGCTATTTATCGGTATCGTCGATCCTGATAAAAATCAAATTAAATTCGTAAACGCCGGGCATAATCCGCCCCTCCTGGTCAGAAACGCCGGAAAAGTCGAATATCTGGAAACGAGCGGCCTGATGATTGGCGCTTTCGACTTCGCCGATTGGACCGAAGGAGTCGTACAACTGGAAAAAGACGATCTGCTCTTTGTTTTCTCCGACGGCGTTACCGAGGCGCAACGTGAAGAGATACAATATGGCGACGAGCGCATGGAGCAATTGGTCGTCAAGGCGAGAATGAAACACCCGCGGGAAATAGTCGATTATCTCATGGATGATATAAATGATTTTATGGGTGATGCCCCGCGTTCCGATGATATAACCATATTTCTAATCAAGAGAAACTGAAATGATATTTGATTCCGGACAAATGTTTGCCCATTTCAAGATTATTCGCAAACTGGGCGAGGGCGGCATGGGCGAAGTGTATCTGGCCGAGGATACCAAGCTCAATCGAAACGTTGCTCTCAAAATATTGCTGTCGGAATTTTTCGACAGCGCCGACCGTCTGGCGAGGTTCAAACGCGAAGCCCGAACAGCGGCAAAAATTACTCACGCCAATGTGATGGCTATCTATGATATGGACACCGCTAAAGAAGAGAAATCCGGACGCGATCTGAATTATATCGTCATGGAGAATATCGAAGGCGAGACTTTGACCAACTATACCCGGAGTCGAAGCCCCTCCATTACTGATTTGTTAAGATTGGCAGAGAAGATTGCCGGCGGACTGGCGGCGGCTCACAAACTTGGCATTGTCCACCGAGATATAAAAAGTGACAATATTAAAATAACTCCCGACGGCGATCCTAAAATACTCGACTTTGGTTTGGCCAAACCGATTGAGGTATCGGCGTTCGGCGAAGAGGTCGACACCAGCGACACCATTTCCCATGAATTGACTCAGGAAGGCAAAATCCTTGGAACTGTTACCTATATGTCGCCGGAGCAGGTACGCGGCGAAAAAATCGATACCCGATCCGATATTTTTTCTTACGGCATTCTGCTGTATCGTCTGTTTAGCGGCGAATTTCCTTTTGAAGCCACCGAAAAGGTATCGGTCATGGCCAAAATCCTGGAAGCGAGACAGGAACCGATACGGCAAAAAAATGAAGCCCTTCCGGCTGAACTTGAAAGAATTATCGATAAGTGTCTACAAAAAGATCCTAACGATAGGTATCAGGATACACGCGATCTGGTTGTTGACCTGCGCAGCCTTCGGCGTCAGTACGCCAGCGGGATTTCAGATTCTATTTCCACGATAAATGACATCCCGAAATTCAAAAAAAGTCGCACCTTTATCTTAAGCGGCAAAAGCCTCGGGATTATTTTTGCACTATGTTTGGTAGCTGTAGTTGCGCTCATCTGGTTGGGTAAAAAATCCGATGTCACCGTCGCACCCGGATTACAGGCCAAAGAAAACGCCCTGGCGATCTTCGGTTTTGTGAACAAAACCGGTGACAAAGAGCTTGACTGGCTCCAGGCGGGATTGCCTGAAATACTCCTCACCGACCTTGCACAGAGCGGATCAATGAATATCATCTCGAGGAACAGGATTCTTGACCGTCTCGGTAAGTCGTCGGAAGATGACGATAAGGACATAGGCCATCAGGAATACATGAATGCCGCCAAAGCGCTCGGCGCGGTGATGGCGCTCTCAGGGTCCTTCTATAAGCTCGGCGATAAAATCAGGATCGACGCGCGGCTGGAGGACATCGCATCCGGTCAGATTATTATGGGCGAGAAAGTCATTGGTGAAGAGCCATTTGTCTTGATCGACAGTCTGACCCAAAAGATAGCGGTCTCTTTAAACGTTAAGGAAATGCTGGCCGGCAACAAAGAGATATCCGATTTGACATCCTCTTCGCCGGAAGCTTATAAACAATATATCCTCGGTATGGAGCAGTTTCAATTCAGCCGGTATGATGAAGCGATTAAACACTTTGAAAAGGCCATAGAGATTGATTCCTCTTTCGCCCTGGCGTATTTGCGCATCGGCATGGCCGACTATTTCAGGGGGCGTCAGCAAAATAGCTTCCCGTTTTTTGCCGCGGCCGTAAAGTTAAAGGACCGACTTCCCCGGAAAGACAAAGATATGCTGGACATATATGTCGACGCTTTTCTTTACAATAAATTCGACGATGCTTACTCTAAAATGGTCTCTTTTATAGAAAATTATCCGGAAGACAAAGAGATGCGTTCGTTATACGCCGTCTTTCTTTATCAGGTATCAAGCAGTCCGGAACAGGCCCTGGCGCAGCTGGATACCGTCTTGATGCTTGATCCCAAATTCCAGCCGGCGCTGGAAAATTATATAACCATTCTCGGAGATCAATCCGACTATAATAAGGGTATTGAATACGCCGGCAAGTTGAAGGCTTATTACCCCGAAGCAGCCAGTTCATATCAATTGCTGTCCACTTTTTATACCTTCCTGTCTCGTTATGATGACGCCATTAAGGAATGCCAGGAACTTCTTGTAATTTCCCCCGGTAATCCCGGTGCGCTGATTAATTTAATAAGAATCAATATCCTGAAACATGACTTCGAGACGGCACTGCACTATGCTGAAGTTTTTAAGACCGAACACGGTGATGACCCCTATCGGATGTTGACTTATCTTAATCAAAGAGCAAATCTGGCGAATTGGCACGGGGATTTCAAAAAAGCGCTTAATTTCCATTTCGAATCGCTCAACCTGGCGCTGGGAACCGGCGATAGCGTCCAGATTCATACCGGTTATGAACGTATTTCCGACTTATATTTATATCTCGGGATAATCGACAGCGCCCTTTATTACGGTAAGGAAGGGTCGAAATGGGCGACACAATTCCGAGCCTTTGACTATCCGGCGTTGCTTATGAGGTTGGGCCCGAATTATGAAGAAGAAGCCAGGACATTATTTGATAAGGCGCTGGAATACTTCAAGGCCAATATCCCCAACGAACTCTGGAATATCGCCGATGCTATTCAGGATATCTTCAATTCCAACATGCGGGCCGATACGGCGGCGATCATCGCCGCCTATGAGAAAATGTTAAATCTGCCATTCCAGGAAAACTCCGACAATATTTTCCAGTTGGGCAAATTGCTGGTTCTAAGCGGAAAATACGATAAAGGAGTGGAGACTCTTAATCGATTGCTGAGTGGGGAAAGTGTCACCAGCAGTGGTATAAGAACATTAATGTCGACTTACTTTATCGGTATCGCGTACGAAGCGATGGGCGACACGGACAAGGCTATCAAGAATTATAAGGAGCTTCTTAAATACTGGGGCAATCCAGACATCCAGATCAAGGAAATCAAAGACGCCCGCGAACGATTACGCCGCCTGACGAGTTAAGTTGGCTAAAAACAATCTGTAATGGTGGGCGGCAGACGTCCTGAGGTTGTCCCAAAAGCACTTGAAAAGCAAAAACACGTCATTCCGAGCCCTGAAAGGAGTGCTTGGCATTCCACGAAGGACGTGGAAATCTCCTCATAACGAGTTGAGAGATCGCCACGTCGTCCCGACCGCTAAGGCGTCGGGGCTCCTCGCAATAACGATACCGGCTTTTGGGACAATCCCTCCTCGTCTGCCCCAAAGAAAAGCAGAAAATGTTGCGTCATGTTCATGCGCAGCGCGAAACCAAACGTCGTGCAGACCTGCTCTACTGAATTCTTCCGGCCGCGTCGGCAGCTTTAATTATTTACATCCTGGATAACTTCTGAATCCCGATTTCTGCGCCGCCTGGCCCCTCTGAAATACACTTGTTTTTCACATTTCCTATTGACAGTTCCACCCGGTTCTGATATTATTTCCCAGGTTTACAAGGCGTATAGCCGTAACGCGGAGTATGACTATACCGACCGGGCACGAAAATATCTGGCGGTGGGGGCTTGGTTGGCTATAAAATCAACCGGGCAGGCTAAATCTTTTTCGGAAATCCTGCCGTTCGATGAAGAGCACTACCGGGAGCTCAGACGAAAACACCTATTCCGTCTGCTGGCGACTTATCTGGCGCCCCTGGTTATTCTTATCGTATATTTCTATTTTCAGTATAACGCGCTGATGTCCGAAAGCCGCCGCTTTCATCTGGTGGCGATTGCCGAGAATCAATCAAATACGCTTGATCTGTTTCTATCGGAAAGAATCGTCAATCTGAACAATGTGATCGATGATCCCAAGTTTCAGCTTCCGCCTTCCCCGGAATCAATGAGTCGCTATCTGGATAAATTAAAAAGAGACAGTAAGGCCTTTATAGATGTCGGCTTTTTCGATTCCTCCGGAGTTCAGGTCGCCTATGAAGGACCGTATCCGTCGCTGGAACGACGGAACTATAGTTCCGAATCATGGTATATCGCCCTCAGGCAAAAAAAAGACAATTTTATTATCACCGACATCTATCTCGGTTTCAGGCAGCGGCCGCACTTCACGATTGCTGTCAGCCGAACCATTGAGAATCAATATGTGGTGCTGCGAGCAACATTAAGCCCCGAAGGGATTTATGAATATATCAGCTCGCTTAAAGGGGCCGGCGAAGTTTATGTATCCATCGTGAATCGTGACGGCTATTACCAGCTGGTTACACCTTACATCGGAAAGCCGTTGGAACCGTCGCCGATCGTACCGCCGGTCACTCCAAGACTGGGAGCAAACGAAGCGAAATTCGATAAGTCAATGCAGACCTATGCCTATTCATGGCTGAGGACCGCCGAATGGGCTTTACTGGTGCAGGGTTCAACAAAAGAAAGCGAGGGTCTCTTTTCCGGCTTTAAAATAAAACTGATCGTCATCGGAGCCATTTTAATAATCCTGACGACTATTATAATCATCACTCGATCACAAAAGCTCGTGGCTTTTCAAAAGGACGCCGACCAGACCAGGGCCCAGCTGGAACACGCCTCCAAATTAGCGTCGGTCGGCGAACTGGCCGCCGGGATCGCTCATGAAATAAATAATCCTCTGGCGGTCATCAACGAGCAAGCCGGTTTGATAAAAGATATCCTCAATCCCGAATTCGGCCTGAAGATTGATCCCGATGAGTTAAAAGAATATTTGGAGAAAATCCAGAAGTCGGTCTACCGTTGCCGCGATATCACCCACAAATTATTACGTTTTGTACGAAAAACCGAAATGGAGATGAAACCTCACGATGTAAACAGGTTGCTCGATGGGGTCGTGGATGATTTGCTTGGCCAGGAAATGGCCGTATCCAATATTGATATTATCAGAAATTATGGTGCCGACATTCCGGATATAGTCACGGACGGCAATCAACTTCAGCAGGTCGTGCTTAACATCATTAATAACGCGGCCGATGCCATTGAAAAACCGCCGGGAAAAATCACTGTTGCTACCTCGATTGAAAACGATGATGTATCGATTTCCATATCCGATACCGGCAAGGGCATGAGCCCCGAACAACTCAATCGAATTTTCCTTCCGTTCTACACCACCAAGCCGGTCGGCAAGGGAACCGGTCTCGGGCTTTCTGTCAGCTATAGCATAATTAAAACCCTTGGAGGGAAAATCGAGGTAAAAAGCGAATTGAACCGGGGTAGTACATTTACGATATTGCTTCCGATTCGTTAGAATAGATTATGATTTAAAGGATTTGCAATATGGATAAAAAACTCGTTAAAGATTTAATGGTGTCGGTCAAGTCTTATCCTGTCATAAAGCGAGGGTTAACCTTGCTTGACGCCATCCTGGCGATAGATAAGGCTCAAAGGAATCTGCCGATTGACCGACAGCCTTATCGAGCCGTTCTGGTTGTCGATGAACAAAATAAAATCATCGGCAAAATCGGACAGCTGACCTTTTTGAACGCCTTGAGCCTGAACATTAATTTTCTCGGTGAACTGGAAAAACTCGACCGGCTCGGTGTCCACTCCGATTCTTTATCATCCCTGAAAGAAAACATAAAATTCTTTCAGGCCGACCTCTCCGATTTATGCCGGCGGGCGACTTTGATTAAGGTCGAGGAAGTCATGCACCCGATTACCGAATGTATCGATGAAAACGCGACGTTGATTGACGCCATAAACAAAACATGTATGTGGCAGACATTATCGATACCTGTCTCCCGTAATGGAGACATTGTCGGTTTGCTGAGACTTTCGGATTTATTCGTAGAATTGACCGAACAGATTAAATTGATGCGGGGTAACTGTGAGTAATCGAACCGGAGTAATAAAATGCCGAAGATAATGATTATCGATGACGAAGAAGAATTCCGAACTTTTCTTACGAAACGCCTGAGGCTTCGCGGTTACGATACGATCGATTTCGATAACGGCGAAGATGCCATTAAGATCGCGCGCAACGATATGGATATAGAAGTCGTCATCCTGGACCGCAAAATGCCCGGTATGGATGGCGAACAGGTCTTGAGGGAGCTGAAAGCCTTCCGCCCGGCTATTCAGGTTATCATGCTGACCGGTCACGGCAGTACTCAATCGGCGGTCGAAACCGGTCGCCTTGACGCCTTCACATATCTTGAAAAACCATGTGATATTGAAACGTTGATTGGTACGATCGAAGATGCTCGCGCCGAGAAAATCCATGCCATGGAGCGACACGAAATCCCGCAGGTCGTCAAAGACTCACCGTGGAAATGGCTTCTCGGTTCGCACAACAATCGGCCCGGGATTATCATGCTGGGTATTCTCCTTTTTATCACGATCATTTTATTGCCCGCTCCCAAACGGATGCTGGAAATTCTCTCATCGCCGAAAACCGGTCAATTCAGCGATCCGCACTACGGCTATGCCGACTACACCAGAATGAAAAACGGTGAAACCGTGGCCGAATACTATGGAAGTAAATACAAGGTTGGGAAATCCGTGGCCGATAGCACCGGTAAAAAAATCTACCAGAATATCACTCCGCAAAAGAGCGCTTTCAAAGCGAAAGTCATGCTGGGTGTGTTAATGATTGCCGCTTTATTCTGGGCTTCCGGAGCGATTCCTGTGGGCGTCACCGCCCTTCTCGTCGGCGTAATTATGTACTTCCTCGGTATTCTACGCCCCGATGACATCGCTCAATCATACGCCAAGGATGCCGTCATTTTTATCTTCGGTGTCCTGGCGATTTCGTCCGCCATCAGCAAAACCGGCCTCGACCGACGAATCGGCCTGCTGCTTCTGGCCCCGGCTAAATCTATAGCCAAATTTTTATTCATTTTTCTTCCATTGCTTGGTATCGCCTGCGCTTTCGTATCGGAACATGCTCTGATCGCCTTTATCATGCCGTTGTTTATGATGGTCTATGCTACCTCAATTAGAAACGCCGGTATCAAAAAAGATAAGGCTCTGGCCGTCATGTTTGCCTTATCCTTGTGCTTCGCCGCCAATTGCGGCGGACCAGGATCTCCCGCGGCCGGAGGCAGAAACGCCGTCATGATGGGTCTGCTTTCCGATTATGGTATCGCACCGACTTTCGGTCAGTGGGTAACTTACGGACTGCCTTTTGTTCCGGTCATGGGACTCGTTATCGCCACTTATTTTTTCCTTGTTTTCCGGAAGAAGCTGGCCGTTAAAAAACTTAATATTTCTTCTATCGTAAGCCAAGCCTCGAAAAAAATCGGCCCCATGAACAGAAATGAATATATAACCGCGATCGTCTTGCTGGTTCTTATCACCTTATGGATAACGACCAGCGACATTTTCGGCATGGGCGGCCCGGTTATATTATGTATTGTCATTTTGAATATCCTGCGCATCCTGAAATGGAAAGATATCGCTTCCATACCCTGGGATGTCGTGGCGCTTTACGCCAGTGCCGCGGCACTGGGCAAAGGACTCGCCGTTACCGGTGCCGCACTATACTTGGCCGACAGCTTTATTAATATCCTGCCGGCATTTTTAAGAGCGGGCGAGGGACTTGCCGTGGCGACCAGCATATTTACCGGAATTTGTACGAATTTTATGAGTGACGGTGCAACCGTCTCGGCTATCGGGCCGATTACGATTCCTATGGCGAGCATATCCGCCACCAATCCCTGGATGATAGGCTTTGCGACCGCTTTCGCCTCCTCGTTTGCACACATGTTGATAATCGGGACACCCAATAATGCCATCGCCTATGCTATGGCGAAAGACCCGGTAACCGGTGAGCAACTCGTAAGTCTCGGCGATTTTCTGAAACATGGCTCGGTTATCCTTCTGCTCTCATTTTTGGTATTATGGTTTTGGGTGTTTTTCGGCTATTGGCGTATTATTGGATTTTAATATATTTTATATAAGGGGAAATTATTATGGCTAAGAATTCGGAAACAGAGAAAAAAATCAAGATTCTCATCGTCGATGACGAGGTGGATTTTCTTCAGTCCATAGCCAGACGGTTGGAGATTCGCGATTTCGATATTACCACCGCGACCAATGGTGAGGAAGCTCTTAAGGCCACGAAATCGAAAAAATTCGACCTGGCCCTCCTTGATTTGAAAATGCCGGGCATGGATGGCACCGAAGTGCTCGCAAAATTGAAAAAGAAGCACAAGTGGCTGGAGGTTATTATTCTGACCGGCCACGGCTCTATCGACTCGGCGGTGGAATGCACCAAACTGGGCGCTTTCGGTTATCTGGCCAAACCGTATGATCTGGACGAACTCCTCGAAGTCCTCAGGCGGGCTTATGAGGCTCGGCTGAAAAAGAAATTCGAGCACGACAAGAAGCGTTCGGACGAACTGGCGGTTCTTTCCATGGGTGAAAGCCCGATGGGCATCCTCCGCGCCCTCCTCCGCATCGACGATGACGATAAGTAAATAACTCCGGCATTCAAACCGCGTAGCTATCCGGGATCAAGCAGTGCCCGCCCGTGCGCCTTAAAAAGTTGCGTCAGGTCTTGCTCCTGATTTATCGGGAATGTGAACTGACGCATTGTTCATACTGAATAAATCAGCCTATTTCCTCAACAGCGGGCCGCAGTCAGCCATAGGTCAGGATCCCCGCCGAAGACACTGAACGAAGTGAAATGTCTGAGGGCCCGAAGGGCGATCCTGACAATCACCTGATATTTAAGAGGGCCTTTCACAAAATTCCACCTGAATCGGTGTTAATCCCGACTCCCGGCCATTATATAGAAATACAGAAAGGAGCCTGTGTGCAAAATCTCAGCAGTTACATTAACTTCGGGATTAATCCCAAGGTCAAAAATCGAATTCACTTAAATGGCTTTTCGCGCCAAAGCCATTTTCGGCTATCTCATTCAACCCCCACCACTTACA
>CAYXTW010000078.1:0-9010 GCA_964467955.1 uncultured Ignavibacteriaceae bacterium
CCATTACGACCGGTGACCCGAACATGTATGAAGTCATTGAAGGTATCAGAATGATTGTCAGAGATGCGGACATATTCCCCCTCTCCTGGAAACAGACATCATTTGCCAATCCCGGCGATACTACACTGAATATAAGCGGTATGTATGGATCATTGATCGATTATTTCGGGATACCGATTGGTGCCAACAAACATTTTCGACCCGATTATGAAATACGCTTTACTGATTCAGGTTCTCAAGGCTATCGGATGACACAATGGTATAACGGCAGTCTATATCTTGATCTGTCGACCCCGGTGTCACTCCCATTTGAAATATGGAATCTTACCAGTAATACTCAAGTGATGGGGCAAATCATAGAAGATAGTGCCCATCAGAATATGATTTGGGAACCGCAATATGGCGAGGCGGTAGTAGTTGTAAATTGCGAAGATGATGGAAATCCCCATCCGGAGGCATTTCCATATTCTTATTCATGGTTATTTGCCTTTGATGATTCAATATCATATAGCACCGGTGATGTCTTTACAATATTTGGCCCACGGTTAAATAGTCCTGATGATGTCTTCTCCTTTAAAGCCGATGGCGTCAATTTTGCCTCCGCCCGCAATGAACTCAAGAATATCCGGGTCGTACCCGATCCGTATCTGGGCCGTGCTACTTGGGAGCAAAATAAATTTACTCATAAATTACAGTTCACCAACCTGCCCGACGAGTGTACCATCCGAATTTATACACTGAGCGGCGACTTGGTGAATACACTGGAACACAATGGCAATACCGGAACCGAAGAGTGGGATATGCTTTCGCAGGATCAACTGGGTATCGCATCGGGAGTTTATCTTTACCACGTCGAATCAAAATACGGCGACCATATCGGGCGCTTTGCGGTGATAAAGTAGGAGAGAGGCTATGAAAAAAATAACAATATTTATTTTTGCACTCGTCCTTCTGGGCGGGACCCTGATAGCTGATGACTTCACGAAGGTCGGAACGGCCGGGGCGCAGTTTCTGAAGATAGGTGTCGGCGCCCGGTATCATGGTCTCGGTGAAGCCAGCGCCGCGGTCGTGGATGACATATATGCGATGTACTGGAATCCGGCCGGCCTGACATACATTAAAAACAGTGAGGCGGCCTTTACTTACGTTAATTACATCACGGATGTCAGCCTGAACTATGCCGCCTATGCGCGTCGGTTTGAAGACCTCGGTGTCTTCGGCGCGTCGGTCATGGTGCTGTCGATGGGCGATCAGGAAATAACCACCATTGACGAGCCGGAAGGAACCGGGGAAACTTATAATGCATCTTCATACGCTTTGCAATTAAGTTATGCCCGTCAGTTGACCGCGCAATTTTCTTTCGGCCTGAGTTTTAAATATATCGGCGAGCGTATATATCGCGAAAATGCCAGTGGCTTTGGTTTTGATTTCGGGACATTGCTTTATACCGGTTTCAGATCACTCCGTCTGGCCATGAATATCTCCAACATGGGGCCGGAAATGAAATTCGAAGGGCCGGATCTGGATGTGGAATATTCGCCCGATCCGTCCAATCCCAATCAGGATTCTTACGGCGGCCGGTTGAAAGTGGATCCGTACGATTTGCCGCTTACTTTCCGTGTCGGTATGGCTTACGATTGGGATTTTACCGATGATGCCAGCATGGTTTTTGCCGTTGAGGCCAAACATCCCAATGATAACCTCCAGCAAGGTTCATTTGGAACCGAATTCGACTGGCAGGGTAAATATTTCCTGAGAGCTGGCTATAAGTTTAATTATGAAGAGGAAGGCCTGGGTCTGGGTGGCGGATTCAAGACAAATATAACCGAAGGCACGGAATTATCGATTGATTACGCCTGGGTCAGTTTCGGGCGTTTCGAATCGGTGCACCGATTCTCCGCCGGCCTCGCCTTCTAAAACCGGGAAATTCGTAATTTAGGGCCCCGCACCTTTGCGGGGCTTTTTTATATACTGGACTTTTGCTGCCGGATACCTATATTAATCATTACTTTGTGGAATAAACGTTTATCCGAGGATGATTAAAATGAAAATAACCCGCCGTTACTTATTGCTTCTGTCAGGCTGGTTTTTATTGATGACCTTTAATGTCTCATATTCTTCCGAGTCTCTGGATAATCGGCTGTCACGGGAGGTGATTGATTACTATTTTGACATGGTGTTATCCGGCAATTATGAATCGGCCTCCGGATTATGGGCGCCGTCGAGCCTGGCAAGGGCCAATCGTCTCGGAATCGAATATGATAATATTGGGGTTAAAATCGATTGCACATCCCCGATTATATATGATTTTGACAGGATGAGGAATTATATCGTTCAGGGTGTCCATTCTGTGGCTGTCATCGATTCGCAGGTGATACGCTGGAAATTTAGAGTGGATAATGAAAGCGACGAGGATGGAAAAACTTCTCATTTTTATTTCACGGCCAAGACCGGTGGTTATTACTGGCTTATTACACCCCAGGATTATTATGCCCGCGATTGGAATATACACGAATCGCGTTATTTCCGATTTTATATTAATCCCGTCAAAGATGATTATTATAATGATCTGGCTGCCAAATCACTGGATGATTTTGTCGATAAAGTAGCCGGTGAATTATCCATTTCTCCCGAGCGAATGAAAATTCTGGAAGAGATGAAAATCGATTATTATCTTTGCAAAAGCTCGTATGAAGTGACCTTACTTACCGGGGAAAAGGAGCGCGGTGTATATGATCCGGCTTCGGATGCAATCATAACCAGCCTGATGCCGCATTATCATAAAGTGGCGCTGCTTCTGGTCAACTTCAAGCTGCAGAAATTACCGTTGTTTACTGCGCCCTTTCTTCGGCAGGGTCTGGCCGGCCTTTTGGGCGGTCGCTGGCAAAGGTCACCAGAAGTTGTCTATGACTTCGGCGCCTATATATTAAAATACGGGATCCTGAACGTTGATTCCTTATTCAAAAGCGACGAGACTGATATCCAGGAAAGTGGCGATATTGCCGCGCCGGTTGATGCCTGTCTGGCCGAATATCTCTGGACGAAACTGGGAATGAAACAGTTCTTTGATCTGTATCGCGCTCTCTCGGGCGATTACGGCTATATCAGGGAATTGTCGGCGGTCAGCATCAGGGCACGGATAACCGAGGCAGTCGGACAGGATTGGGATTCTTTTAAATCAGATTTTATGTCTTATACGACCAGCGACAAATCCGACCAGGGATTGATACGGCCCGGTGATGTAAAGACCGATCGGGTGTTGATTGATGAGGACGGATTGACGATTTCGGCTTCGCAGGATTGGCTGAAAGTAGAATATAAGGCGGGGAAAGAAAACGAGTCGAGTGTTACGCTCTTGTTTGACAAAGTGCCCGAAATGGACGGCAGGATTTCGATGCTTTATCTCGAACAACAATCTCATGATACGCCCTATGAGGGTTATCGCTACGGAATCAAACTTGATAAAAATGAAATCGGGTTGTATGATTATGCGGCCAATTTAATCGTCGCCAAGTACGTCGATAATTTCACTGCCGAAACCGATTATTATGACAAGGACAGGAATAAGGTGACGGCTTATCTGGATATCAGGCTGTTAGGGGGTATCTTACCCGGCCAGAGTGGATATTTGATACTGAAATAATCTACCTGGTCGTCGTCGAATCTCTCATCTTAAGAACAATATTATTCAGCCGCTTGCGAATAAGCGTTACCTCAGGGAGATTTTCACCGAGGTCGATAAATTTCTCGTAATATGCCTTGGCCTGTTCATCCCGACCGTTGGCCTCGGCGATCAGGCCTTTAAACATATAAGGATATGCCTCATTCGGATTAAGACTTGTGATTGAATCGCAGAGGCTGTCGACCTTTTTAAATTGCCGGGCACGATAATAATAGTTGGCCAAATCGGTTAGAATCGTGGTATTCTTCGGATCGATTTTCAGCGCCCTGGTTAGAACATCATGGCATTTCGACTCCATTTTCATCTCGCGGTACAATTCGGACAGAAAATGGTAAAAATCGAGTCGATACGGATCCAGCTCGATGGCTGTTTTATATTCCTTTTCGGCATCAAGCGGCTTTTTATAATATTTGAGAAGATTACCCTTTTGCATGTGGTAAATGGCGTTATACGGGTATCTCTCGACCAGCCGCAGGGCATAGTCAAAGGCCTCGTCAACCCGGTCATGGGCATAAAGATCATCGATTAATTTCGACTCCAAAGCGCCGGGGGCTTTGGCGGTAATCGCTTTTTCTCTTAAAATGGCCAGGCTGTCCTGACCATTGACGATATAATAATCCCGGAAAGCGTAAAGCGCGGGCTTGTATTTGATTTCATTATATTCAAGATAATCATCCAGATAATTCAGCGTTATCTTGGGTGAAAGATGAACGATATATGCCGGAATAATCAGGAGAAAAGCAAGCGGCGAAAGTGCCATAAAAATGTTATGTGAAAGCGCAAAATCTCGTTTCAGCTTGAACAGCGCATATATTCCCAGAAAAATAAATCCGGTAAGGACGGGGCCGTAAACTTGGATATCCCGAGCCATGCCGATTTTGGGATCGATAATAAATATGTATATTATTTGTGCAACGGCCAGAAGGCCGAAGGTTCTGAAATTCATGTCCGACCGAAAGGCAGTAAAGCCGCGGATAATCGAGAACAGATATATCAAAAATAACGGGGCGAAAAGATAGAATAAATTGAATATATCCAGAAGATGTTTGCCGCTCAAAATGGAATAATCGAATTCCGGCGATTTACCGCTGAAAAACAAAATTGCGTTCTGTAATGCCAGATTATCTACCGCTTTGATATAGAGCACCGCCAGAGCAACCAGGATAGTTATAAATGCCGCCAGATATCCCAAAAATGAGCCGATTTTAGAACGTTTTATCAGATGTACAAAACTCAGATAAGCCACGACCGGAAAGACCGTTATGAACCGTATATCGATGAGCAGGCCGATAATCGATGTAATCCATATTAAGGCAAGATATTTTTTCTGCCGGTTTTGATTCAGGACTACCAGGCAATAAATAAAGATCGATAAAATAGCGAGAAAGAGCGGCGTATTTTCCACCATCCCGAAGAAGAACAGCGTCAGCCCCGAGAATAAAATCATCAGAAATATCGCCAGCCGGTCATTATGATTTTCACCCAGAATCTCGGAAGTCCTGAACGTAAATATTAAGAATATCGCGCCGGATATAAATGATAAAATCTGGTAGCTTACCATAGCGGCAATGACTATGTTAGAGACAAATGAATGAATAATAAGAAAAAACAGGTATGGCAGGACAGTCCCGCCATATTCGAACCATCTGAATATCGGTATTGTTTTCTGCGCGAAATTGGAGATTCTGATATAACCGTTACCGTACAGATGGGCGTCAAAACGTAATATTATAAAAACTAATAGTGCCAGAACAACAGAGACGATCCGGCCAATCGATTTTTTCTCGCCCCATAAATAAACGGCCAGCCGGTCGGAGACAAAGTGTCTTGAAGGCACGAAAAATAAAAGCACGAGCGTCCCGGCGGAAAGAAGCAACCAGATATAATACAGAATCGGCGCGAGATAATAAGCCTGATTGATACCCCAGTTAACCTGTATTATGCGTGATAGTACAGCCGATATCAGAAACGAAACAATGGCGATAATAATGACGGCGATGTTGACCGGTGAGCCGAGAAGTTCGTTTTTATCGGCGAAGTACTTGCTCATGGCAAATATTACTTAAAGCTCCTGCCGTCCTTCGAGCGCCCGGGATAGAGTCACGCCGTCGGCATATTCGAGATCGCTTCCGACCGGCAATCCCCGCGCAATTCTGGTGACCTTTACATCCAGCGGCTTTAGCAGTTTGGCCAGATAAAGCGCCGTCGCCTCGCCTTCGACATTCGGATTCGTGGCGATTATTACTTCTTTTACATTGCTGTCGATTCGCTGGAGCAATTCTTTGATTTTTAAATCATCCGGCCCGAGGCCGTCCAGAGGTGAAATCCGTCCGCACAAGATATGATACAGCCCATCGTAACCTTCCACTTTTTCCATGGCGGCCAGATCAACGCTTTCCTCGAGCACACAAATCATATCGTTACGGCGATTCGGATCGGTGCAGATATGACAGGGATCATCCTCGGAAATACTGAAACAGACCGAACAAAAACCGACCTTCTCCTTGACATCACGAATGGCATCGGCCAGTTCCAAAGCTTCTTCCTTGTTGATCTTCAATAAATGAAAGGCCAACCGTCCGGCCGATTTCCGTCCGATCCCGGGAAGCCGGGCGAGAAGGTTAATCAATTTTTCTACCGATTCCGCGGACTTGAGCATTGTTCATTAAAATGGAAGATTCATGCCCGGAATATTCAAACCGCCGGTCAGCGCCGACATCTGCTCCGCCTGAAGCTCCTGTGCTTTCTGGCGGGCCTGATTTACGGCGGCGACGATTAAATCCTGAAGCATCTCGATATCTTCGGGATCGACCACTTCCGGGTCGATTTTTATTTCCAGCAAATCCTGTTTGCCATTGACTATAACCTTGACCATTCCGCCGCCGGCGGAGCCTTCAACCTGCGTCTGCTCCAGTTCGTTTTGAATCTCTTCCATTTTCGCCTGCATTTTTTGCAGTTGCTTCATCATACCGCCCATCGAGCCTTTGCCCATGACAACACTCCTTATCTTAATCTTCTATTTTCTTCCTGCCGACAATCTCGCCGTCAAAATGTTCTACAATATTTTTAAGCTTTTGATCTTCCTGCAATATCTTTTCGGTATCGATTTTTTCAGGCGCTACCGGGGCTTGAGCAGCCTCTTCCGGCTTTTTATCGGTGATGACCTCGTATTTTATATTCAGGTTGGCTTTAAAATAGTCGCGAAGATTCGATAGAATTATGGACTGATGATTCTGTTTTTCTACAACCTGCTTCGTCGTGCCCCCGGCATTATGAAATCGCGCCGTGATGATATTCTCGCTGACATCGGTGATTTCGGCCATCGCCAATAAAGCCGCCAGCATTGGATTTTCCTGCTTGAGATATTCGATAAATTTCGGCCAGCCGGTCTGTATCATCGGGAAATTTACCGCCCGCGTGGGAGTGGGAATTCCCTCGTTGGGCTGTTTTTCGGGAATTGATTCGGTGCCTACCGTCGTCCTTGGAGCCCCTCCTGGCGCCGGTTTGCCGAACAGGTCGCGATCATATTCTTCATCCTCCGCCTCTTCGTCCTCTGATAAATGCGCCAGAATATCCTCGAACAGAATCGTCGACTCCATACTGGCCAGTTTGATAGTGTTGGTTTCCAGAAGCAACCTCGGATCGAGGCCGCTTTTTAAATCAAGTGTCATATTGCTGACGAATTTTATCATGCGTAGCAAGTCGCCCGACGAGAAATATTTCTTTTGCTTGCTATACGCCTCCATTTCCGATTCGGACAACTCCAGAATTTTTTCCGGGTTTTCGAGACTCTGCAAGATAAGCAGATTCCGAAAGTGCTGCGCCAGACCGGCGCAGAATTCCGGAATTTCAACCCCGGCATCGATAAGCTCTTTGGTTTTCTCCAATCCGGAGGCGCAATCCTTGGCGGCGACAGCCTCGACATAATCGAAATAAAAACGATTGTCAATCAGCCCCAGCGCTTCGATGACGATCTCAATCGTGATTTTTTCACCGGCGTAGGCGAACAACTGATCCAGAAGCGAAATCGCGTCGCGCACCGAACCGTCGGCTTTGCGTGCCAGGAGATAGAGCGCGTCATCCTCGATAGTTATCCCCTCCAGTCCGGCAATCTTTTTTATATGGGCGCTTAAATCGGAAACCGATACCCTGTGAAAATCATACCGCTGAGTACGAGATCGGATTGTCGGCGGCACTTTATGCGGCTCGGTCGTGGCGAAAATAAATACTACATGCGCGGGTGGTTCCTCAAGTGTTTTTAATAAGGCATCGAATGCGGAGCCGGATAAGCGATGCACTTCGTCGATAATATATATTCTTTTTTTGCCCGAAGTCGGCAGATAACGGACATTCTCACGCAAGGTCCTGATATCATCGACCCCGGTATTCGAGGCGGCGTCGATTTCGAGAACATCAAGTGATGACCCGGCGATTATTTCGGTGCATGAGGCGCATTTGTCGCACGGTGTCGCGGTGGGGCCTTCGATACAGTTCATTGATTTGGCCAGTATCCGGGCGGTGGTCGTTTTGCCGGTGCCGCGCGGGCCGGTGAAGAGATACCCCGACGAGATTCGTCCCGATTTGAGTGCATTTTTCAGCGTCCGGGTGACATGCTCCTGGGCGATAACATCGCCGAACTGCTGCGGCCTGTATTTTCTGGCCAGAACCTGATACGACATAATTTTTATGGTGCGCACCCACCGTTGACCCTCCGCTCAGAGGTTTCCACAGCAGCCGGCTCCAACCAGGCTGCCCCGCAACACATCTCGACTATCACCTACCGTTGCTACCTTCCGGTCCTGGCGGGATTCAGTGGGCCAACATTGTACGGGACCCGATTTTCAACACCACTTACTCTTTCCGCACAAAAAGCGGGTGAAGCCTCCGGTGGGAATTCAATCCCGGTATAGCGGATTCCGGGTTACAGGGCACCGCTAACTCCCCATCTAGCACACCTTTACACCAAATATTTTAAATGGAGCAGAGCGGGATCGAACCGCCGACCCCCACGTTGCGAACGTGGTGCTCTCCCAGCTGAGCTACTGCCCCATAATCTATTATACATCCGAATCGACAAACCAAATATCGACTCAAATCATTGGCATCTTAATAAACATAAAACGTTTAGAAAATCAAGGGGAATTGGAGAAAATGTGATGGTCGTTTGCCTGCGGGTGCTCTATAGTCAAGCCATCGAGCTTAAACTAGCTTACAAAGAATCTTACATTCATTATTAGAATATGCCAAATTTAAAAGCCCCGACAGGTCTTCCGACGGGGCTTTTGCTGTAATTGCTTAGAGTCACTGAAGCCCAATCAAGAGGTCTTT
>CAYXTW010000079.1:0-8875 GCA_964467955.1 uncultured Ignavibacteriaceae bacterium
GAATTCGAGTGGGGAGGACAATTTAAAAAGCAAGGAGTAATCAAATGCAAAAAATGCTAACTATTTTAGCTGTCTATCTTTTGGCATTTGTTTGTCTGGGCGTAATGAATGCCAGCGCGCAGGCGCCGAATTCATTATCATACCAGGGCCGTTTAACGGAGACTAACGGTGACGCCGTGGTCAGCGATACCTCGGTAATATTTTCCATATATGACGCTCTTTCCGGCGGTACCCAATTATGGATCGATACTATTATAGTCAGCCCGGACAGCAGCGGTATATTTACTACGGAATTGGCTGCTATCCCCAATTCGGTTTTCCAGAGTGGCGTGAAATTATATCTGGAAATTCAGGTTCTCGGTGATACCCCCATGCAGCCGCGCCAATTGATGACGTCGGCGCCGTATTCCTATGCCACAGAAATGATTGCCGACGCCTCGGTCACCACCGCCAAGCTGGCCAACAATGCCGTCACCAGCGCGAAAATAGCTTCGCAAGCCGTGGGGACAAGTGATATTCAGGATAATTCAATTGTTAACGCCGATATAAGTACGTCCGCCGGCATTGCGCCGAACAAAATCGCCGGCGAAGCGGTAAACCTGAACTACACCCAGACCATTACAGGAACAAAAACATTTACCGGCAACGTTTATTTTAGCGATAGTGCTATGCGCGTTAACGCCAACGGCGTCAGGATCGGGGATGGCGCCGCACCTTCCTTTTATAATCCGCTGCAGGTTGAGAGAAGTTTTAATACTGGGAGCTATACAATTCACGGAATTGCTGTTGGTGTTGAAAATGCAGGTAATGCGAGTCTTTATGGTGTATATATTAACGTTAATAATACTCCTGCGGCCAATACTTACAATCGATATGGTTTAAGGTCCCTTGCTGGCTCCAGTTCCAATGAAGGTGGATATTCATACGGCGTAATGGGTTATGGTTACGGAGGTACCACTGCTTATGGTTTATACGGTTATGCCTATTATGCCTCAGGTACCAGCTATGGAATATATGCTTCGTGCGGCACTTCCAATGCCAATTATGGCGCGTATTTTTATGGTAATCTTCATGCTACGGGGAGTAATACAAAAGGAGCCGGCGGATTTACTATTGACGATCCATTAGATCCCGAGCATAAGTATCTCAGTCACAGCGACGTCGAATCACCCGATATGATGAATATATATAATGGTAATATCACTACCGATGGCAGCGGCGAAGCCACGGTAGAATTGCCCGTTTATTTTGGAGCTTTGAACAAGGATTTCAGATACCAGTTAACCGTTATCGGTGATTTTGCTCAGGCCATAATAGCGGAAGAAATAAATAATAATCGCTTTATTATTAAGACCGATAAACCGGCCGTCAAGGTTTCCTGGCAGGTGACCGGGATACGCAAGGATGCCTTCGCCGAGGCCAGTCGCATTCAGGTTGAGGTTAACAAACCGACTGAAGAAGTAGGATTTTATATGCACCCTGAAGTGCGGGGATATGGAATAGAACGCTCCGTTGACTATATAAACCACAAGGATATTCTTGAACAAGACAAGCAGGTCAAAGAAGATAGCGAGTAAATGCCATGATTAGCATAACTTTCAATTTAATCGAAAGGAGGGCCAATTATGGCTAAAACCTGCATTTTTGTTTTAATGTTCTGCCTGGTTTTCATTGCCTCAAGCGCCCTGGGGCAGATGAGCGGGACCGTTCTGGAATTATCCGCCGGCGCTTTTGTCGGCGGCGGCGGGACGTCAGCCGGCGCCAGTAATGTCCTTACCGGCTCGATACCGTTATCCGGATCGGGCGTTTCGTCCGGAAGCGGCTATATTATGTCCGGCGGCGTTATTGCGACCATCGGCGAACCGTATGCCTTTAATATATTTTACACCGATAGTTCGGAAGTCGAAGTCGTCGCCGGGGAAGATTATTTTCTCCAGGTCGCTTTCAGCGGCGGCCGCGGAGCCGATACCGTCGGCCTGATTTATTACCGCCCGGGGGGGCAGATGTCTTATAAGGATACTTCTCTCGCAAGAAATCCGGGCGATACGGTCTTTACCTTTATCGTTCCGGGAAGCGCGCTGGGTATTCGCGGCCTTGAATTTTATCTGAAAGTTCAGGTCGGAAGCGACTCGCTTCTGGTCGGCGAACCGACGGCACCGTACCTGTTGGTCTGTAATCTGGACAATACATTGGGTCGGCGGCCAACTTCAACACCGGCCAAGCAATATCGCATTATCGGGCTTCCCGTTAATATCGATAAAGATTCGTCGTCAGTCAGCACCGTCTTTGGCGATGATTTCGGCGCCCCGGATCCGATCCACTGGCGCCTGGGCAGTTATATGGCCACGCTTGATTCGGTCATCGAATACCCGGATGCCGATTCGACCTATCCGGGAAGGGGTTACTGGCTGATTACGCGCGCGGGTAAAACCTATGGTTCGCCCGGCTATTCGATTAAGCCCGATACATCCTATGATGGTAATAAGTATTATCGGGTTCCGCTTGATTCGGGCTGGAACCAGCTCGCCAATCCTTTTGCCTTTGCCGTCGATTGGGATTCGCTTAGCTTCGATACGGTTGGCGGCTGGCTGGATCGTACTTCAACCGCGGATATGATTGACTCGGCTTATTATTATAATGGCGCCGGTTATGTAACGGTCGATACCATTCCGGCCTGGGAAGGTGTTTTCTTCTATATGAATCGCCCCGGTGCACGAGCCTGGTTCCGCTATCGGGAAAGTGCATCCGTACCCAAAAAACCGATAAATAAACCAAAGATAACGGAAGAATACTGGGCCGTGAATTTGAGGCTTGAGAAAAACGGCCTGTTTGATAATGGCAATTTCGCGGGGGTCCGTAAAGATGCCAGATCCGGTTTGGACAAATACGATTTCTTCGAACCGCCGCCGCCACCGGATGGTCCTCGTCTGGCGTTCATACTTCCCGATCGGTCAAAAGGTTTTCGGCAGAGTGATTTTCGGCCGCCTTTCGCAGACGGCGCCACCTGGGACTTGGATTTAAAAAATGCTTCCGGTGGAAATCTGGCCGTCAGCAATCTTGATCAAATCCCCGATGGTATGGATGCCTGGCTGAAAATCGGAAACCGCGCCATGATGAAACTCTCCGAGAATGAACCTGTCGTATTGCCGAATGATGCCAAAACGGCTCAGTTGATTATATGTACAAAAGAATTTCTGGATAAAGATAAACCCGATTTACTGCCCCTGACATACGAACTGGAACAAAACTATCCCAATCCGTTCAATCCGACCACGCATATCGCCTTTGCCCTTCCGGAACCGGGCAAAACGAGCCTGGAGATTTTTAATATTCTGGGTCAGCGCGTAAAAACTCTCATCAATAAAGAAATGCCCGCCGGGCGCTATGATGTTATCTGGAACGGCGACAATGAAAACGGCGGCCAGGTGGCCAGCGGTGTTTATTTTTATCGCATATCACATAACAGCTTCAGTAGCTACAAAAAAATGCTGTTGTTGAAATAATCTTTAAAGCCCGGGCCTTTCGCCCGGGCTTTTTTTTGAAATTTTTCCTTGACAGATTTAAAAATTTTGCTATTTTAAGTAAACTTATAGCAAAAAAAACCGTCATAAGAAGGAAAGTGTAAGTCTAAACCGCACGGAAGGAAACGAAAAATTTTATGAGCCAGATGATTTTCATTAATACCAAGAATCTTATTGGTGTATTCCGCGGCGGAGGAGGCTTACCTCATTTGTGAAAAATTTCTCAAGCCTTGTAAGACCCGCCGCACCGGATATGGTTCGGCGGGTTTTTTTATTACCTGTTACGGACCGGCCGATGAAACTTTTGAACCTGTAGCACGAAGGTGATAATATGATTGGCGATTTTTATGCGGACGAAAAAATAAATTCACGAGAGAAAGCGATAAGCTCCAGGAAAGCCTTTGCGAAACTGCTGCCGTTTTTGAGAAGTCATATCGGCGGACTGCTCTTCTGCCTGCTTTTGTTGGTGATAGGGACGGCGTTGTCACTCTACTGGCCGATTCTGCTTAAGAAGGCGATGGATGTCAATATCAAGAATGGTGATTTTCAGGGTCTGATTGTAACCGTAATCATGATCGGTCTGATTCAGGGAAGTACCTTGATTCTGCAATATTTTCAGCAAATCCGGCTGGAAACAATTGGCCAGCATATTATGGTCAGGCTCAAAAGAAAACTGTTTGACCATATCCTGACTCTGGATGTTGCGTATTTCGACAAGAATCCGGTGGGGCGTTTGATGGCGCGAGTGGAATCCGACACTGAGGCGCTGCGATTGCTTTTTACCAATACGGTCGTCCTTCTGATAGGTGACGCTATCCTGATAGTTGGTATTTTTGCCGTGATGTACTACTACAGCTGGCGGCTGGCGTTGATTCTGTCGATGATCGGCCCGATTGTGACGACCCTGGTCGTGATATTCGAACGAAAAACAACCCCGCGTTTTCTGGAAGTTCGCAAACGAATGGCCGAAGTGACCGCGACCCTGACCGAGTTTCTGCACGGGATGTCGATTGTCCAGATATTCCATCGCGGGACATATGCCCGCCGGCGGGTCAGCGATGCCAATAAGCAGAAATTCGACCAGGACGTGTATGTCAATTCGGCGGTTATTTTGTTTTTTAATACCGTCTTTTTCTTCCAGTACGTCATGGTCGCGCTCGTTTTATTTTTCGGCGTGCTATGGATTCAATCGGGAGTCATTACGGTCGGCACGATCGGTATGTTTATTATTTTAATCTGGCGCTCGTTTGACCCTATCTGGCGGACTTCGGAGCAGCTGTCAACGATTCAAAAAGGAATCGCCGGCGCCAAGCGGATATTCGCGCTGCTTTCGACCGAAGCGACTTTGCCCGATCCGGCTAGACCGGTCGCATGGAACGGTCTGAAAAAAGGAATCACGTTTGAAAATGTCTGGCTGTCGTACGCCAACGACGACAACTGGGCGGTAAAGAATATCGATTTCGAAGTTCCGCTCGGAAAACGTGTTGCTTTGGCCGGTGTTACCGGCGGCGGTAAATCGACCATTATATCGCTTTTACTGCGACTGTACGATCCGCAGATAGGTCGCATTATAGTCGACGGTATTGATATTCGCGACATGGCCAAGACGGAACTGAGGAAACGCTTCGCACTGGTGCTGCAGGATATAATTCTCTTTCCGGGTGATATCCGGGCGAATATCTCGCTTGATTCGGAATTAATCTCCGAGGAGAGAGTTGTTGACGCCGCGAAAACAGTTGAAGCCGATCGGTTCATACGCCGTTTACCGGATGGCTATAGCACGGCAGTTTCCGAAAAAGGCGCCAATTTCAGTCGCGGTGAGAGACAGCTGCTTTCATTTGCACGGGCGCTGGCGGTTGATCCTGATGTCCTTTTGCTCGATGAGGCCACCAGCTCGGTTGATCCGGAAACGGAACGTACTATTCAGGCGTCACTTAAAAGACTGATGGCCGGCCGGACCTCGCTGGTGATCGCGCATCGACTGTCGACGATTCTGGATGTGGATGAAATACTGGTCATTAAGCGGGGTGAAATTATTGAGCGCGGTACGCACAGCGAATTGATTTTAAGCAATGGTTATTACTCCAAGCTGTTTTACCTGCAGTTTAAAAATAGAAATGGGGTGGTAAGTAATGTTAGATAAGATAAAATGGTTCTGGAAATATTATAGAAAATATAAATATGTCCTGTTTGTTTTGATATTTTTTACGCCGATACAAACATCCTTCCAGGTGGCCATACCCAGGCTGATCGAGTTTACGGTTGACTTCGTCAAAACCGGCAAGATTACTAACAGCGTCGCTATATGGTTGAATAATTTAGGTAATGATCTTGGTTTGTCCACAGCGGCCGTATTCACGCTCAGTCTGGTTGTTGTCGGTTTCGTTGCTTCGATATTGTACGCCTTCGTTCAGGGGCATCGGGCCTGGATGAATCTGCGCTTTGAATGGCTGTTTCGTCAGGATTCATTCAACGGTGTGACTCATAAAGGGCCGGACTTTTTCAACCGATTCCGTACCGGCGATCTTGTCACCCGCATGACCGACGACGTTGCCGAAAAATTATCATGGTTTGCATGTTCGGGGATTTTCCGGTTGTACGAGGCGCTTTTGATGGTAGCTCTGGCATTGGTGATGATGGTGACCATCAATCCGAGGCTGACTTTATGGACGGCCGGGCCGTTGCCGATATTGATCCTGATTTTCTTCCGGAGTTCGACTATTCTGGATAAACGCTATGATTATCTCCAGAAGAAGATTTCGGAATTTAACGACGTCATGGAAGCCTGTTTCTCCGGAATTCGCGTGGTTAAAGCCTATGGAAAAGAAAAGGCTCAACGGGATAGGTTTTACGATGCGACTGATATACGAAGAAAGGCCGAGATTTCATCGATTAAGGCGACGACGGTTGTGCATTCGATGTACATGTATATCTGGCAGTTCGGCGTCATCATCGTCATTTTGGCCGGCGGTTACATGGTTATTAACAGCAGCCTTACACTGGGAAAACTGGTGGCTTTTATATATTATGTTGTGTACATGATATTCCCCATGTTTGACATCGGCCAGTTTCTGGTGAAATCGCGACAGTCGGCGGTTTCGATTAATCGCCTGGTTGAACTCGAGAAGGTCAATCCAATGGTTACCGACGGTGGTCAGGTACCTTTGAACGGTAATGTCAAAGGTAATATTAGCTTCGAGGAAGTGAAATTCGCTTTCCCGGAAATGAAGCGGAATATTATCGACGGCATTTCATTCGAGATCGACGCCGGTATGACGATCGCTCTGGTCGGACGTGTCGGTTCCGGTAAAAGCTGGCTGGTGAATATGATTCCCCGGCTGGTCGATCCGACCGGCGGTCTTATCAAACTCGATGGCCACGACCTGCGCGAATATAGACTGGAAGATTTGCGGCGGAATATCGGTTATGTTCCGCAGGAGCCGGTTTTGTTCAGCGACACGGTGCGCAACAATATCGTGTTCGGTCGGAAAGATATAACCGACTTGCACATGGAGTGGGCGATAGATGTCTCGCAGTTGAGGGAAGAGGTCAGTGCCTTTCCGAAAGGTATTGATACTCCTATCGGTACCCGCGGGATGACGATATCGGGCGGCCAGAAACAGCGTCTCGCTTTGGCGCGGGCGTTGGTCGGCAAACCGAAAATATTGATTCTCGATGACTGCACTTCGGCGCTCGATTCGCGCACCGAGTCGGCCCTCTGGGATCGACTGCATGAGGTTATGCCGGATATGACGGCGATCCTTATAACACATCGTCCCGACATGCTCGAGGCGGCCGATATGATATATGTTCTCGATGACGGGCGGATTGTCGAATCCGGCACGCATCCGGATTTGATTTCCACCGAAGGTCATTATGCCCGCATCTACCGCCGCTTCCAGCTCGAAGAAGAGGTAAGTTGAATCCATGCACGTTAAGCAGGAGCCCCGAGCTCCTGCTGACTTTAAAAAATGTAGGATTAGTTCTTTCCTGACGTTGGCGGTTTATGCCCGATCCGGTAGAACATCTTCAAAATATCCGTAAAGATGCCGGGGATAGTTATACACATGATATAAAAGGAAGATTCCCCGGCAATTTAACATATGTCTTAAATAAAAGAGTATAAGCACCATTCAAACGAAATTTCTATGCGTATAGCTTAAATGTAATAAATGATGAAATGAGCCGTTATAATTTTGATTAGACAAAGGAGCATTAGAAATGAGGGTAAAAGTCGATAGAAAATTATGCAATGGCGATGAAATATGCACCGAACTATGCCCGGAAGTATTTTCTTTAGATAACGAGGGCATCGCTGTAGTCCAGGTGGATAAGGTCCCGAAGGAACTCGAGGACGATGTCACCGAGGCGATTGAATCTTGTCCGGAACAAAGCATTAGTGTTGTCGATGAAGATGAAGAAAGTTAAATAATATTCTGTATCGCTTAAGGCTTTCCGTCGCCAACCGCTCTGCGGTAGGTTCATAATTGCCTGTTTTTCCGATTGCGCACCGGCAAATTATCATTATATTAGCTTAGTCGAATATCATATCTCGATACCGGGGAGGTGGAGTTATGAATCTGTATTTGGTGCAGCATGCCGAGGCCTATCCGAAAGAGAGCGACCCGGAACAGTCGCTATCCAAAGTTGGGCTTCAAAATATCCGTAAAACCGCCTATTTTGCATCGGAAGTTTTGAATATCCGGGTAAGTATGATTCTCCACAGCGGTAAAACACGCGCCGAACAGACCGCCGGGATCCTCGGTAAGCGATTAAATCCGACTAATGGCGTCAACGTTGCCGACGGTTTAAAGGCGATGGACAAACCGTCGATCTGGGCCGATAGGCTGAAAGAACAATTCGAAGACATTATGCTGGTCGGGCATCTGCCATATATGAGCCGGCTGGCCTCACTTCTGCTATGCGGCGACTCGGAGAAGGAAATAATCAAATTCCGCAACGCCGGTATTGTCAATCTTATCCGCGACGATTTAAAAGTCTGGTCAATTGGCTGGATTCTGATCCCGGAGATGGTGAAATAGTGGATTATTTGTCATTTAGTGGCACATTTCTCGCAAAAATTCCGTGTAATTGATTGTGGCTCTTATTAGTCCAATGAATTGGGTTCGTTTCGCATATTTTAACATCTTTTTTTAATTCCTCACCTCTTTGATATATTTTTTGCATCGTGGTTGGCGTACGCCGATATAATGGCTTTGTTTCGAAATTTTCGTTTGAATTTTCAAAATCCATCTTTTTCAAACCTGTCTCTTTTTATGTTTCTATATAACGGCCAGCGATCAGGAACAGCATTGATTTGATGGGAAAATTGATTTTTCAAATACGATCAATTA
>CAYXTW010000080.1:0-8463 GCA_964467955.1 uncultured Ignavibacteriaceae bacterium
GCGCCGTGCGGTTGTGCGGGCCGTCGGGCAGTAAATTTTGAAGCGTCACATCGAATGCCCCACCGGTAGCATAAATATGTACCGGATTTTGAAGAGTGGAAGTGTCGCCGTCGCCGAAATACCACATCCAATCGGAGGCGCCGATAGAGCTGTCGCTGAATTGTACCGTTAGTGGCGCCCAGCCAAAAGTGGTGTCGGCATAAATATCGACATACGGTTTGTTAGTGTTCCTGTAAACCCGGTTCGATACGTCCCAGTTGGATGAAGCCAGGTCATTGGTAAACGAATACTTATAATATATAACGGCGCTGTCATCAGGCGCCTGTCCCAACGATACCCAACCGGCGATTAGATCATAGCAGTAATCGCTGTCACTTAAAACAGCACCATCGACCGACACGGAGTCGATAGAAAATAACGGATGATGTTCGGTGTAAAACAGCTTTCGTATTCCGGTCATATAAAATGTATCAATCATCGATTCGACACCGTCACCATCGACATCGACCCAGGCCAGCTCTTCGACGACCGTGGCTACATCAGCCTGCCAGGCAGGATCGGGGCTGAAGGCACCGCCGATATTTTCATAAACGTACGGCCCGCTCCACCATCGCCCGGCCGCGAGGTCATCATCGCCGTCATTATCATAATCGTACAACGCCAGCGCCGAACCAAAGCCGCCGGTGGCTGACTGCCACGAGGAAACGGTTTCGAAATTTCCGGTGCCGTCGTTGTAAAATACTTCGTAATGTCCTGTGCCGCCGGTTTGATTATTGAAAGCCACGATAACATCCAGCCAGCCGTCATTGTCGACATCACCAAGAACGATTGTATTGGCCGGATCGGTAGAAACAGTTTTCCATGATGGTGTTGTTTCGAGCGTCCCTGAATAATTGTAGTAAATGGCGGCGCCCAGTTCGTTATAGCACAGCGCCAGATCGAGGTCACCGTCATTATCGACATCGCCCCAGGTAACATCCATCGCCATGGTACTGTCATCCGATTCCCATCCGGGACTGCTTTGAAAGACACCATCGACATTGTAATGAATGCGATCACGTTCGGGGCGATTGTAATACCCCTCACCGGTGGCAAAAGCCAGATCGAGATCACCGTCACCATCAACATCACCCAGCGCACAGGAAAAAGTATAGATACTGTCGGCGGTGTACCAATCGGGAGTATAATGAAGATAGCCGTTAATATTCAAATACATATTCGAGCGCGTTTTCGTATTAAAACCGCCGGGACCGATATAATTCGAGACAACAAAATCGGGATAACCATTGTCATCGATATCGCCCACGGCGCAATGCCCGGAATAATTATTATCCGAGGAATACCAGTCGGCGCTGTACGGAAGAGCGCCATATCGGGAGAGATAGACGAAATTTTGAGCGCGGACGATGTCATTCCCGTTGGAATAATAAACATCGATATAACCGTCCTTATTACAATCATCCCAGACCATGCCGGTGGAATATACGTCCGACTCGGAAGTCTGCCAGAAGACAGATGTTTCCAAAGGCACCTGGGCGGAAATGGTAAAAGATAATAGCAAACATATAAGAAAGCAGCCGGGAATTATCGCTTTTATCATTTCATGTCTCCCCTATTAAAGATGAATCTTCACATCGGCAATCCTGGCGGTAATGCGGCCGGTTAAAAGCTCCAATGAATAGTAACTGATTAAATATAACCAAAACCTGAAATCTGTCAAGAAGTTATGCATCAGCCGGCAATCTTCGAACACTATCGCCAAATTTTGGAAATAAAACAGAATACAGAAATCAGGAGCGACCCACCGCTCATTTTTTATTCATATAAGCGTCGAGATTATTATAAAAATTATCGGCCTCGGGGGATTTTTGCGGGAGATAACCGATCCCGATAGCATACATCAGGTCGGCGTACGAGTTAAAGAATCGATATTTATCGGTAATAAGAGTGATCTCTTTCTCAGCGGCGTCCTTTTCCAGGCTGAGAAGTTCGATACAGGAATATTCACCCCGACTGTATTTCGCATAGGCGGAATCCAGATTATTCGACGACAGATTTTTAATATAGTAATTCATGGGCAGGGTCGACGTTCGGGTGGCGAAATAATCGGCTTTGGATATTATATCCCGCCAGCCGGCAAAACGAAGAGAGTCTTTACTGTACAGCATACCATCAAGCTCCCGCGAAAGGATTTTGGCATCATATAATTTCTTATTACCCGAAAATATCGGGATGCTCAGGATACCTCCGATCGTCCAGGAGTCATCATTGTCGCCGGGATCATGTCCGAATTCATTACTGTATGAATACTTCGCCCTTAAACTCAATTCGGGGACGAATCTTTTTCGAGCGATGGAAATGAAGTCTTTCTTGATGCGTATCGATGTTTCCTGGCGCTGCATATCGAACGAGTTTTCGATTCCGGTTTCGACCAGATACTGCTCGAATTTTCCCTGCTTTTTTGCATCCGACACGTATTCTTCAAACCGTTTCGCCAGCGAAACCATTGTCTCGGGTGAAAACTCGTCCGTCTCCAGGTCAAGATTGTCGTCGCCGGGACGATTCAATATGACATTCAGTATTATTTTGGAAATTCTCAGTTCATCCCGGGCGTTGTACAAATTTATTTTAGAGGCAACCAGTTGCTCTTCGATAAGGGAAACATCAATACTGTCTTTTATACCCAGCCGGTGATCGGTTACGGCCATTTCCCAGTAATCCCGCAGACGGTCGACCATTCGACGGCAAGCGGCTACCCGGTCGGAGTTCTCCAACACGGAGAGGAAGGCAACGGTGACGGTATGTTTTAGATCAAGCCGGGCCTGCTGCAGGTTGATTTTTTCGATCTCCCGTCTTTTTTTTGCAATTTGTATGGCCTTCATGGCGGGATATGAAAAAAGACGCTGATCGAGGACGACGTCGACATAAAATTTCCGATTGAGAGTTCTGTTGAAAAGCGATGCGTCTTCAGTATTGTCGGAACCGGCCACCACCACCCCGGCGCCAAGGCTGGGGAAAAATGCCGAGTACGCCTTTTTGATCTCGATTAATGCCCTATCGTACAAATCCCCTTTGAGGAGTAGCCCTGAATTCTCCCGAAAGGCCTGGTCCACCGCCTGAGTATATGTATATGTCAGGATAGTATCTCCGCGCAAAGCGTCAAGCGTTTTGGCGTTGTTTATATAATTCCGGTTGAAGCTGAGGCGCAGCTTATTGCCGGCTTCCAGATTCAGGCAAAGTTCCTCGATTTCATTAAATATTACCGGCAGCGACGCCGGAGTGGCGCCTTCGGTAATTTTCAAAATCTTATAGGCGGTAAACTTGGCCAGCGAGCGATAGGAATAAACATTATTTGACGCCGTCGCACCTTTCCCAACCTGCAGAAAACCTTCGGAAGTAAATACCGGTAACCGAGCCTGAGTAGCATCCCGATAAAACTGTATCATCTGGTCGAGATCCATACCCCATAAAGGTGTTGTATATAACACATCGACGTTTTTTACTATGGCTCCCAAAGACAGGAAAAAACTGTACAAACCTTTCGGACTGAACTTGCTTTCCAGATGAACCACCCCCCCGAAATCACCCGCCACCTTATAGACTTTATCTCTGAATTTCGGGGCCTCATCACCGGAGGGAAAATAGAGGACCCCGATATCCCGTGAAGGGAATAACTTTTCGAGGGTGGCAATGTCATTATACAATTTATCCGGTTGATAATTTACGGTAAGATTCGGCACAACCGGGATAAGGTTGCTGTCAAGTAAACCGGTTACCCGGGGATCGTACTGATAGATACCGATAATGGTCTTTTTAAATCCGGCCGCGATTAAATCCTGAATAACCCAGGGCCCGGCGGCAATAACCATATCGATATTTTGCATCCGGGCCAGATCATCCGCCATCGCCCGGCATTTATCCCGATTCCACTCAGCCGAAAAATAGCCGTACGGTTCGAAGATAAGTTCGACACTGTCTTTATTCATCTCATCGAAAAAATCCTTCACTTCCGCCAGCATCATTTTGTGGATAAAGTACGGACCGCCTTCAAAATAGGCGACGCGAAAGGTTTTATCCGAATGCTGTGCAAAAGCGGAAGCGGACAGTGCCAGGATAGCCGTTAATTGAATTAAAATATTCTTAGGTCGCATCAAATCCTGCCCAAGGCCATAAACAAATCTTTCATTTCTCAAACCTGACAATAATAAATCATTATCCGCGATTTTTCAACAGATATAAAGATTCTTATGGATTTATCAGGTAATCGAAAATTTAAATTAATCGGTACTTCATAAATAGAGGGAATAAAATAGACAATGACAGAATCAAGCCGATCAGGCAATAGATTAATTTCAACCAGAGCGGCCGGGTCGAGACGCCGATAAGCATATAGGCCGGAAATATAATCAGATAATGGCGGTAAATCGACATCGTCGTTCCGGTCGTCAACGAAAACAGATACAACACTATCGCCGGAATCCATAATTCTCGCCTGATCTTAAATGGATAGAAAACGAAAAATATTAATCCGTACCAGAGGATTGCTATATTTTCGGGGCTTAGCAGAGGTTGTTTGAAAAGGCTTTTCAGCATGATATATATCGGGAAGGCCCAGGTTCGATTGTATTTTTCCTGAAAATGAAGCTGCAAAAAGAAATCATCGAATTTGAAATAGAAATAAATCCATAAAAGCAAAATACCGAGGAAAAACGGAAAAACATATAAGACTGCCTTCAGCCAGCTTTTTGGCGATTTTGGAATGAATTTATTTTCGCCATTAAATATTATCCACGCCAGGGGCACGACCGCAATCAATATCCCGGTCGGATAAGTCAAAGAAATAGCCATGGCAATAATGAACAGCCCCACTCCCCTCCCCAATCCGGGTCGTGAATACAGCAAGAAAAGGTACAGCATAAAAAGCAGTAAAAAGAGCGCATAAGGGAAACCGGTCAGCATATAAAATCCGGCCGGTGAAAATATTAATGCTATTAAAGTCAACAGGGCGGCCTTATAGCCGTAAAATGTCTCCATAAGGCGGAAAAGCAATAAAAATCCGAGCAAGGTAAAAAGGAAAGTCAGAGTTATAAAGGTAACCTGCGATGAACCTCCCATAAGCGGCCTAAATAATTTCACAACCAGCGGCCACATCGGGAACCAGCCCGGATTCCCGCAGATGTCGCCCAAGCGGCCGTCGACGCCGGGCGTGCACGGGTAAACCCGGTAACCGATTTCGGAAATATCCAGATAATGTTTGACATCCCAAATCGGCAGGAAAAGGTAATTATTATCGTTAAAATTGGAGATGCCGATATATATCCCGATAAAACATATATATATAAGAAGCGGTGTTAACAGCCATTTGAATTTATTTATTGCGGCCATAAGCCATAAGGTATTGCCCGCTAAGAGAATTTGGCAACCAATTTTTTGAAAATCCAACGGTCGGGGGTGAATATTCGGTTACTTGTTGACATTTTGTCGGACGGGCAATATAAATGGTCTGTTTGATATTTGGCAATTAATGAGAGGGCCCGAAAACTAATGAGAATTATTATCGTCGGCGGCGGGGTGGTCGGTTACAGTCTGGCCGAACATCTTGTCAAAGAACGTCACAATATAGCTTTAATTGAAAAAGATCCTTCGGTTTGCCAGGCCATCGGTGAAAAACTCGATATTTTGATTCTGTGCGGGAGCGGCAGTTCGCCGCGGCTTCTGGAGAAATCCGGTATTGAGAAAGCCGATATGGTCATCGCCGTGAGCCCGAATGATGAGTTGAATATTCTGGTTTGCGCTATTGCGCAGCAATACAATGTCGCGACCAGATTAGCCAGAATCAGGAGTAACGAATTTCGCGGCAGGGATGCCATTATCGACATTTCAAAAATGGGTGTCACCTTATCGATCGATCCGGAGAGTGTCGTGGTCGATGCCATCACGCAGTACGTCGAAACACCGGGTGCGAGCGATGCCGTCAATTTTCATTACGGCAATGTCCTGATGCGCGGTTATCGAGTCACGGAGAATATGCCGATCAGCAATCGGGCCCTTGGCGAAGTAATGCAGAACTCCCGAGACAATCGAATCTTATTTGTCGCGGCCGTAAGGGACGGCAAAGGGATTATTCCGCACGGCGATTATATCGTCCGACCGAAAGACGATTTATTCGGGATTTTCGCACGATCCTCATTGGACAGATTCATGGGATATTTCCATGAAAACAAAACCATCGTCGATAATGTCATAATTACCGGTGATAGTTTAACGGCGGTTCTTCTGGCTGAAACATTACAGAAGTTCGTCAATAAGGTCACGCTGGTCGATCCGGATGAGGAGCATGCCCGCCAGGCGGCCGACACTCTGAATAATGTCGAAATAATCCATGGTGACTGTACCGAAGCGAGTATTCTCAGCGAAGTTTATGTCAAAAACGCCCGTTTTTTTATCGCTGCCGCCAAAGAGGCCGAATACAATGTTATGTCCGCCCTGCTGGCCAAGGCGGAGGGGACGCAGGAGGTTATCGCGGTCGTATCGGATATCCGCTACGACAAGCTGTTCGCTTCCATCGGCATCGACCATATTATTCATCCTCGCCTGACTATCGCCCGCGAAATTCTTGAAGCCATCAATCGGGGACAAATCGGAAGGATCGCCAAAATCCGAAATGTCAATATCGAAGCGATAAGAATCACGGCCGAGGAAAACAGCCCCATTACCGGCAAACCTCTCAAGCACGTGCGCAGTAAAATTCAGAAGGGATCGATCATAAGTACCGTCCTGCGCGGTGAGGAGATGATAATCCCGGATGGTGATACGATTATACATCCCGGCGATCAGATGATAATCACGACCTATTCCGATAATGTCGCCCGCGTGCGCAAACTTTTCAAATCCCGATAATTTCGGAACCAACCGATGAATAAGAAAACCGTTTTTTACGTTACCGGCCGGTTGACGATGATTATGGCCGCGATCATGCTTATTCCCCTGGCGATTGCGTTTTATTACAATTTCCCGAAGAGTTTTTCCGGCATTTTCCTCGATCCTGAAAAGCTGGGATTTATAATCGCCATTATTCTCTCGGCCGGTTCGGGATTTTTGACAACGATTATATTCAGGTCGGATAAAGAGCTGGAGGGCATCAAAGAAGGATTTGCGATTGTTTCGCTGGGATGGGTATCGCTGGCTTTTTGGGGAGCGATTCCGTTCTTTGTCTATTTTATTTCACTGGCACAGAGTCATACATTCGGCGGAATAATTCTGTCTTTTACCGATGCTTATTTTGAAATCTGCAGCGGCTTCACGACGACCGGAGCGACGATTCTGGCCGACGTGGAAATAATCCCCAGAGGGCTATTGTTCTGGCGCAGTCTGACACACTGGCTGGGCGGGATGGGGATTATTACGCTGGCGATTGCCATTTTCCCGGCGATGGGTGTCTCCGGTTATCATATGTTTCGCGGCGAGGTGCCCGGCCCGACCGCCGAGCGTATTCAGCCGCGGCTGGCCGAGACGGCGGCGATATTGTGGGGCGTCTATGCTTTGCTGTCACTTGCCGAGACGATTCTCCTTTTGTTCGGCGGGATGGATTGGTTTGACGCTCTCTGTCATACGTTCGGTACGATGGCGACCGGCGGTTTTTCGACCAGGAATGCCTCGATCGGGTATTATAACAGCCATTATATAGACTGGGTCATAACCGTTTTCATGATGCTGGCCGGGATGAATTTTCTGATTCATTATCGTGTCCTGAGAGGGCGGTTCTCGGACGTCTTCAATAATAAAGAACTGCATTTTTATCTCGGGACAATTGCCATTACGATCATCCTCTTTGCCGGTATTCTATATATGGCCGGAATCAAACCGGAACATCAGGCGGTGGTGCATTATCAGTTCGAGCCGCGTCATGCAACCGAGTTTGGTGCGCATCATGATATCCAGGCTGAAAAAGTGTCGACACTGTACGGTGCGGTGCGTCATGCCTCGTTTCAAGTGGTGTCAATTATCACCACGACTGGCTACGGGACGGCCGATTTCGACCTATGGCCCAATTTCTGCCGGTTCGGCTTATTACTATTGATGTTCTGGGGCGGGTGCGCCGGTTCAACCGGCGGCGGGATGAAGATGATAAGAGTTATGGTCGTCCTGAAAAGCGGCTGGCGGGAGCTTTCGAAAATGGTGCGGCCCCATCTGATTGCACCGTTGAAGATCGGCGGCAGCAGTACCAAAGAAGAACAGGTCATTAATATAACGGCCTTCTTTATATTGTATGTTTTGATTTTTGTCCTCTGCTCCCTTCTCATGATGCTTTTTGTCCCGGATATGGTCACCGGCATATCTTCCGTGGCGGCGACGTTGGGAAACATCGGCCCCGGCTTGAGCGGGGTCGGCTCGACTCAAACGTACAACTGGATACCGATTCCGGGCAAATGGATTTTGATTATCTGCATGCTCCTCGGCCGT
>CAYXTW010000081.1:0-8262 GCA_964467955.1 uncultured Ignavibacteriaceae bacterium
CGTACGTCCTCGTGCGCCAACAAAAAAAATTCAAAAATCGGAAACGAAGCCATTTACCCCTTCACCGTTATTGCGAGGAGTCCGGGCGTCCCGATTTGTCGGAACGGCCGGACGACGCTGCAATCTCCGCTTATCGATATGAAAATGAATAAGACTATTGCTAACGAAAAATACTGAATCTTAAAACGATAATGCGATTAATATATCACTCGATATCGAGCTCGATGATCGGCGTCTCGGTATCGACCTGGTCGCCGTCGGAGAAATTAATACTCTTCACTTTTCCGTCGGAAGGAGAATTGATTTGATGCTCCATTTTCATCGCCTCGACAATCACCAGCGGCTGCTTGACCTTGACTTTCTCGCCGTCTTTGACCAGCAGCTTGACAATCTTGCCCGGCATCGGCGCAAAAATTTTATCCTTCTCCCCCACCAATCCGGCCGCTCCGCCGGCATTGTTGCCGTCATCACCGGGAAGCCCCAGTTCTATAAGCAGACCGTCAATGTCGATAAACGATTTATTGTTCTTTATTACACAACAGACAGTACTTTTTGTACCATTAAATTCAACTTCGTACTTACCGCCGCAGATTTCCTCAATGCGATATTTATTTTCACCGATAGTTATCTCGTAATAATCGGCCTGCAATTCGGTATTTGTCTCGATTATATTATTTTGATAAAGAAACTGGTCAATCATTTTGAAATGCTCCGGCCGATTTCCCACGGGCCGATCGTCTGCCAGGGTGACGGCATCAGCGCCTTTTTACCGGCGCTGACACTCTTGCTCGATTTCATCATCGCCGCCGAAGACACCGCCGCCGCCATCTCCGCCGCGGCATCAAAATCGATTTTTCTGTCAGACATATACCGCTCGATAAAATTGGTGTACGTTCGCCCCGCTTTGAATTCCGGATGCCCGAGGACTTCAATCATAAATTTACGGGACGTTTTAATACCGAGGATTTTGTAATCTTTCAGGGCGTTTATCATTTTGGCCGTGGCCAGATCGCGATCGGGAGCGTAGGTAATCAGCTTGGCAAGTATCGGATCATATTCGACGCCGACCACGGAATTACCGGTCACGCCCGAATCGACCCGGATGCCCGGCCCGGTCGGCTCTTCATAGTACAATATATCGCCCGACGACGGCAGGAAATTATTCTCGCCATCCTCAGCATAAATGCGGCACTCAATCGCATGACCGCGCTGCGTCGCCTTATGCACGTACGCGGATATTTCCAGCCCGGCCGCGATTCGAATCTGCTCCACGACCAGATCGACTCCGGTCACCAGCTCCGTTACTGGATGCTCCACCTGCAGACGCGTATTCATCTCCAGAAAATAAAAATTGCTATTCTTATCGAACAAAAACTCGACCGTCCCGGCATTACGGTATCCCGCCGCTTCAGTGACGCGCACCGCCGCCTCGCCCATTTTCTTGCGTACTTCATCTGTCAGAGCGGTCGATGGTGTCTCTTCTATGATTTTCTGATGCCGTCTCTGTATCGAGCATTCGCGCTCGAAAAGATGAACCGTATGTCCGTGATTATCAGCCAGCACCTGAAACTCGATATGGCGCGGATCCTCGATGTATTTTTCCAGATAAACGGTATCGTCGCCGAAAGCATTTTTGGCCTCGCGTTTGGCGGCTTCCACCGATGCCTGCAAATCTTCGGCCTTTTTTACGATACGCATTCCCTTGCCGCCCCCTCCGGCCGCAGCTTTAATCAAAACCGGATAGCCCGCCTTACCGGCGGCGTCTCTGAATTGTTCGATACTTGCCCCGGCCGATTTCATCCCCGGAATCAACGGTACCCCGGCATCGGCCATCTTGATACGCGATTCCACTTTGTTGCCCATCAGTCGCATCGCGTCAGAAGGCGGGCCGATAAAAATAATTCCCGCCTTTTCGCACGCTTCGGGCAAGCGGGGATTCTCGGCCAGAAAACCGTATCCCGGGTGTATTGCATCGCAATTATGTTTCCCGGCCGCTTCAATTATTTTATCAATCGCCAGGTACGATTCGTTGGGCGGTGGCGGCCCAATCTCGACCGCCTCATCGGCCGTCCGGACGTGTACCGCGTTTTTATCAACCGTCGAATAAACTGCCAGCGTGGGGATACCCAGCAGACGACAGCCGTTCATAATTCGCACCGCTATCTCGCCGCGATTGGCGATCAGAATTTTATTGAAAAGACCCTTACCCATTTACTCTTTGGCCCATCCCGGTTTTCGTTTTTCGAGAAAGGCGTTCATACCTTCCTGCCCTTCATCGGAGATGCGCAGTCTGGCAATCATCTCGGCCGTAAACGGCTTGTACTGCTCTTCACTCATTTTCGGCACCGACGAAACCAATCGTTTGGCCACGGCGATCGCTTCCGGCCCGGACCATTTTATCATCTTCAGCAGTTCGTCGACGGTTTCGTCAAGCTTATCATTATCGGTGTAGCCGTTAATCAAGCCTATTTTAAAAGCTTTTTTTGCCTTCATGCGTTCGCCGGTGATAAAAAACTCGCGTGCTTTTCCTTCGCCGATCTTCTTAACGACGTACGGCCCGATGCAGGCCGGCACCAGGCCAATCTTCACCTCAGAGAATGAAAAAACCGCCGACTCGGCAGCCAGAGCAATATCGCACACCGCCACAAATCCGACCCCGCCGCCGATAGCCGCGCCATTGATTTTACCAATCACCGGGCAGCGGAAATTGTATATTTTCGCGAACAGATCAGCCAAGGCGTTCGATTCCTTCAGATTTTCTTCGAATGACTGCGTAATTACTCGTTTCATCCAATTAAGATCGGCCCCGGCGCAAAAAGATTTCCCTTCACCCGTCAGTACAACCGCTCTAAGCTCTCTTTCATTACCGAGTTTATCGAATAAATCGGTCATCTCATATATGACCGTATCATTAAAAGCATTATGCACTTCCGGCCGGCAAAAAGTCACATACGCAATATTTTTATCGATTTTAAATTTAATCGTTTCGTAACTCATAAAATTTCGCCCCTACATCCTGAATACACCGTACTTTTGTTCCGGAATCGGCTGATTGAGCGACATCGAAATTCCCAGCGCAATCGCCTCGCGCGTTTCGGTCATACCGATGATTCCGTCATCCCATAATCGCGCCGTCGAATAGTAAGGCGATGACTCTGCTTCATATTTTTCCAGCACCGGCTTGCGAATCGCCTCCATTTCCTCTTCAGACAGTTTCTTACCCTGCCTTTCGAGTTGTTTTACTTTGACTGTCGCCAGCACATCCGCTGCCTGCTCACCACCCATGACACAGATTTTGGAATTAGGCCACATCCATAGCAGACGCGGAAAATAACCGCGACCGCACATGGCATAGTTCCCTGCTCCGAAAGAGCCACCGACGATGACTGTAAACCTCGGTACCTGCGCATTAGCGACCGCATGCACCAGTTTGGCTCCGTCCCTGGCAATCCCACCCGCCTCGTACTGCCGACCGACTATAAATCCGGTGATATTCTGCAGAAACAGCAAAGGGATTCTCCGAATAGTACAAAGCTCAATAAAATGCGCGCCCTTAAGCGATGATTCCGAAAAAAGAATTCCATTATTGCCTAAAATTCCGACCGGATAACCCATAATATTAGCGAAACCGCAGACCAGCGTCATACCGTACAATTCCTTGAATTCATGGAACTTTGAACCATCCACCAATCGGGCAATCACTTCACGAATGTCGTACGGTTTACGATAATCGTTGGGGACAATACCGTACAACTCTTCCGGATCATAATACGGCTCCTCCGGATCCGACATTTCTAATTCATGCTTGGCCGGACGATTCAAATTCTCGATGATGTTACGGCATATTGACAGCGCATGTTTATCATTTTGCGCGTAGTGATCCGAAACTCCGGAAGTTCGGCAATGTACATCGGCACCGCCGAGATCTTCCGCCGAGACAACTTCACCGGTCGCCGCTTTGACAAGAGGAGGTCCACCAATAAAAATCGTCGCCTGCTTACGGACCATCACCGTCTCGTCCGACATCGCCGGAAGGTATGCCCCGCCGGCTGTGCATGATCCCAGCACGACTGAAATCTGCGGGATACCCATGGCCGACATCCGCGCCTGGTTGTAGAATATCCGCCCGAAATGGTCTTTATCGGGAAAAACGCCCGACTGCAGCGGAAGATATATTCCCCCAGAGTCGACCAGATAGACGCATGGCAGATTATTTTCCTGCGCGATACGCTGCGCCCGGGCATGTTTCAGTATCGTGATGGGGTAGTACGTCCCGCCCTTAACGGTGGCATCATTGGCAATAACCATCACCTCGCGCCCATGCACGATGCCGATACCGGTTATCAAACCTGACGCGGGAGCATCATTATCATACATATCATAAGCGGCCAACTGGGATAATTCAAGAAAGGGGGTATTTTTGTCAAACAGAAGACCAACCCGCTCGCGCGTGAGAAGTTTCCCCCGGTCGAGATGTACTTTCCGCGCCCGTTCCGGGCCACCGATTTTAATTTTTTCCAGACGCTCTTTTAAAATGAGATGCTGTTCTTTGTTGAGTTTGTAATTTTCTTTGTACGCTTCCGAGGAAGTACTTGCCTTCGATTCAATTCTAAACATCCATGCTCCATCCCTGTATAAGAAGGATGAATTGTGTCATGCAGATTATCACTGCACTATTGTCAATAACGCCAATTAGTACCACTTGGGTACGAATTTATAGCCGTAACTCAATACACCATGGTGGCTGTCGGTTTGCACGCGGCGAAACTCGATCCGAATTTCCATGCCGACCTTGATTTTGTCGACATCGCAATCGGCGATCTGCGCCAGCAGCTTGACACCGTTACTCAATTCGGCGATACCGATAGCATAGGGAGCCTCATCGGTAAACTGCGACGGAGCCACCCGGATGACCGAATAAGTCATCAATTTACCGGTATCCGGCAGAATTATCTTCTCGAATTCGCGATGTCCGCATTCGGGACAAATCAAGCGATATGGAAATACAATTTTACCGCATTTTTTGCATTTACCGGCTTCCAGCCGATAACGATGTTTGGCTTCTCTCCAGATTCGTGACGGAAACATTAATCCACCTCCAGTATATGAACGAGAGTGGAACCGCCGGAACCACCCATATTTTGTGCCATGCCGACTTTGGGATTCGTTTTTAGCTGACGGCCGTTTTCGGCTTCACCCCGAAGCTGCTTGACCACTTCTACAATCTGTGCTGCGCCGGTTGCCCCGACCGGATGCCCTTTGGATTTTAATCCGCCGGAGGTATTGATCGGGAAGGAACCTTCAAGCGATGTTTCTCCTTTCAAGGCCGCTTCGCCGCCTTTTCCCGGAGCGAACAGTCCCATCGATTCGGTAACGATAATTTCGGCAATTGTGAAGCAATCGTGCACTTCGGCGAAGTCCACATCTTTAATGGTTTTGTTGGCCATTTTAAATGCCTTCTCGGCGGCAACGGTCGTGGCTTTTAACGTCGTTATATCGTCACGTGAGTGCAGGGCAATCATGTCGGTTGCATGACCCGAACCGATGATTTTAATAATCGGTTTACCGAGTTTCTTTGCAATATCAACCGTTGTTAAGATAACTGCCGCGGCTCCGTCGGTAATCGGCGAACAATCCAGAATCCGAAGCGGACTGGCGACCATCACTGAACTCTCAACACCTTCTTTGGTGACCTTGAACGGATACTGCGCGTACGGATTCATCGAACCATTATGATGATTTTTTACCGCCACTGCCGAAAGCATGTCGCGCGTCGTGCCGTACTTCTCCATGTGCGCGACCGCCATCAGGGCATACAGACCGGGAAAGGTGGCACCATTAAAAACTTCGTACTCCTGGTCGGCGGCCGCCGCCAGGGCATAAGTTGCGCCATCACCGCCAATATCAGTCATCTTTTCGACGCCCCCGGCCATGACAATGTCGGACATCCCGGAAGCGACTTCGATAAACGCATTCCGGAACGCCAAACCACCCGAGGCACAGGCCGATTCGACACGCGACGCGGCCAGATTTTTTTGCCCAAGGTAATCGGCCAGAAGGGAGCCTAGATGTTCCTGCCCGATAAACAACCCGCCCGTCATGCATCCGACCGTCATGGAGTCGAGATGATCGACGCCGGCATCATCAATCGCCGCCAGAGCCGCCTCAACATATATATCGCGAAGAGATTTTTCCCAAATCTCTCCGAATTTCGTAATACCTACGCCAACTACTGTAACATCTCTCATCGGTCTCACCTCCTAATCGTTCTTCCGGATTTTGTGCCTGAATTTGGCATAGGTTCCATAGTCAAGATATGTAATATTTTCATCGAGCAACTTGCGTGTCCGAACCGCCCTATCGCGGACATCATTGATGCGTTCGGTTACTTTCCAGATAAAAGCATCGGAACCTGCTCCCGAACCGTACGAAACCATCAGAATCGTGTCACCAGGTTTGGAAATATCCAGCGTCGCCGTCAACCCGATCGGCGAAGCACCGGAATAAGTATTACCCAGCGTCGGCGACAGCCAGCCTGGTTCAATTTGCTCTTTGGTAAAGCCGAGCATCTTACCGATGCGCTGCGGAAATTTGCCGTTGGGCTGATGGAAAACGACATAAGCAAAATCCTGCGGTTTCATGCCTGATTTTTCCATGATGGCATTGGCCGCGCCCATAGTGTGTTTGAAGTACGCCGGCTCACCGGTAAACCGTCCGCCATGCTGCGGATAAAACTGATACTCACGCCGCCAGAAATCGGGGGTATCGGTCATAAATGAATGCGTGTATAACGCCTCGGCAATCACATTCTCGCTGCCCATAATAAAAGCCGCCGCTCCGGCTGAAGCCGAATATTCAAGAGCGTCGCCGGGAGCACCCTGCGACGTATCCCCGCCAATGGCCAGACCATACTTTATATATCCCGATTTTACCAATCCCAGCGCGACAAACATCGCTTCCGAACCGGCTTTACAGGCGAATTCATAATCGGCACAGTGTATATCGGGAACCGCCCCGATCGCTTCGGCAACCACCGTTCCCGACGGCTTCACCGCGTATGGATGCGACTCGGAGCCGATATAGATCGCCCCGATTTCGACCGGATCGAGATTACCGGCTCGTTTGAGAGCGTTTTTGGTCGCCTCGACCGATAATGTAATCGTGTCGCAGTCGGGCGTCGGAACCGATTTCTCGCGAAGCATCAATCCTTTTTTGTAGCTGGGCGCATCGGCTCCCCAAACTTTAGCGATCTCTTCAACTTTGATTCGATGCCGGGGAATATGCGCTCCGTAGCCGACAATTCCAACCATTTAAGCTACCTCATTTTATTCGTTATTCTTTTGTTTCCATTTCTACCATTTCTACGCAGCCCAATCCCAATAAAGATTTAAATTATAGCAATTTCACTTGATTTTGGCAAGCGGTTTCGGATTTTTATTCTTTGCCAATAGCTTTAAGAATGTGTATAATGACTATGTAAGAGGTTCTTATGCGGAAATTTCTAAAAACAGGTTGGCGGATTCAATATTTATCGATAATCACTTTCGTTCTATCCGTAATATGCCTGAAAACAACCGCCCAGGATAATCCCCATAACGAGGGCGCATATTACGAAGGTGGGACATACTCCTATTTTATGAACGCCCCGGAAGATTGGATTGTCGATTTTGAGAACGCCGAAAGCGATAGATACACCGCCGCCTTCTATCCCGACAGCGAGAGTTATTTTAATTACACCGCAAAAATCCGTATCGGGATTTTTAAGAATGGTAAAAAGACCTATGGCGAATTCATTTCCGAAGATTCATCATATTTGCTTAAAAAAATAGAAAATCTTGAAATAATCCGCTCCGATACGATTTTTTATTCCGGTGGAAATCGGGCGATAATTTTCGAGACTGAAGATCCAGGCAGCGAGTACGAACTGGCCATGGTCGCCTATATCGACATGACCACCGAGACGGTCGTTTATGAGCTGTTGATCTCATCGCGCGAATATTTCGGCGAAGGCGAATCGCGCTTCCACGAAGCGCTCGACCGCTTTGAGGTAGCGGAGAAATAATGTAGGTCGGAATGCCCCTTGGGCTTCCGACTTTTTAGAACGTTTCAATCTTAATTTAACGCGCCGTCAGGAATCTTTCCTGACGGCCATAAATGGTGGTGTAGACCCGAGTCCACTCGATTTATCGAGAGAACGATGTGGTTCTGCCAATCTTGCAAGCGCAATTATTACGGAAGATCAACCGCGATAAATTTCCATTA
>CAYXTW010000082.1:0-7951 GCA_964467955.1 uncultured Ignavibacteriaceae bacterium
GTCTGCAATATAACGATTGACAGTTGCCCCCATTCCGGAATTGTCGTCGAGGGAAAATGTATCGTTGATTCGAATACCGTCTATGGCAGCGCCCACAATGAAATGTATACGTATCCTTCGGATCATTTTCTTCACTCGGCCGGCAATGCCTTCATGATTGCAATTGATAAAATAGAGAAGGGGACCAAGGTCAGATGGAATAAAATCAGGAACAGGACAAATCACCATGGCTGCCGGGGAATTTATGTCGGGCAGGATGTAGCCTGGCAAAACAATCATGGGTGCGAAGTCGCATTCAATGATATTGATGTTTCGCAGGGATTCGATGAGCACTATGGGTGGACTGAAAGCAGTTATGGAATCAGGGTGCGGGCGTATGCTACGCTGGACAGCGCATCCATTCATCATAATTTGATTAATGTCTATGCCAATAATGACCATAGCGATAGTACGGCCGGTCACGGATGTCAAGGTATCACTTTTTCCGGCCACGGCACAGGCAACAGGATTTATAACAACCATGTAGTTGCTCTGGCCGATCCATATGAAAACGGGTTGGTCGGCGGAAAATGTTACGGGTTTGCAATTGAATGCGGGAGTCAGCCTAATGATACCGGCAATATCTCATACAACAACTATTTCAGCGCCAATACAGCACCCATAAAATTCGTAACCGATAACGGTGGCATTTGGGAAAGCAATAAATGGATCAGCCAGGGGGATACGATTGTTTATTCCTACCCTACCTATACAAACCAATATGGCTTTAAGGGTCCTGTATTGTTAGGTTTTTCCAATGTAAACTGTTACGACAACATACTCCGCGACCCTATTTTTATCAATGATTCCACCATTGTGGGTACCGGCGGCAACGGATTCCAGGAATTAACTACCCAGAAGACATTGAAAATATCGGTCATGGGAAATAATGATCTGCCGGTCCGCAGCGCTTTCGCCACGGTAACAAATGACCTGGGCGATGTGGTCATGTCGGAGATGACATCCGTCTATGGCCGATGCAGCAGTTACGTCAACATTGAATATGATCGATGGTCAGGCGGCAGCCATTATGATTCGACCTACAATCCTTTTACAATTGTGGTCAGGAAAGGGAATGATAGTTCGATCGCAACTCCGGTGATTTCTTTTTCCTCTCCCGAAATCAGCATTACTCTTGCGGCAACCGCCGGTGAGGAGGTTTTCGATTCAATCCCGCCCAATTCGATTGAAGATCTGGGTGCCACAACCGGTGACAACTCGGGCGAAATAAAACTGACGTGGAGCGCCACCGGCGATGATGGTGATATTGGCGGAGCGAGTGTTTATCTTATTAAATATGCAACTTCTTCGATAAGCGAAGCCAACTGGAATAATCTGAATACATACGATAGCATTGTTCTATCGTCGCCGCTTCCGGCGGGGGATCTGATGGCCCGCACGGCAATGGGATTAGACCCGGGCCAATTGTATTATTTCGGCTTGAAGGCGTATGATTATGTCGGTAATATTTCCGGCCTTTCCAATATCGCCTCCGCCGTATCCCAGACCGATTTTTCGCTTGGCGGCGACGAGCCTCCTATAGCTACCGTCAGCCCGCCCGATGGTATGGAACTGAATACCTATTATCCGACATTTCTAATAACGAATATTGATACGCTGGACGGTAACGTCTATTACTTCGAAATCTCTTTGACTGATGATTTCCTCATGCCGGTAGTGAATTCGCCCCCGGTCTTGCAGGAAGACGGGGGCGTGACTTCCTGGGTCTGCGATACCAAGCTGTCGGCCGACGTGCTCTACTACTGGCGTGCCGGAACTGAATATAATGAATACAGCAATGTCTCAACGTTTATTATTAAACCGAAAGCCCACGCCTACCCGAATCCATTTCGGCCCGGCGGCGGTGAAGTCGCGACTTTTACGAATATTCCCGTCAATTCGAGTTTATATATAAAGTCCGTATCGGGAAGTAATGTCCGTTACTGGACCAATATCTCCGGAAACGATATAATATGGGATGGTACCAACGAATCAGGCAATCCTGTTTCCTCGGGAACCTATTTATGGTTCATTGGAGGAACCGATATAAACGGCAAATTAATCTTGATTAGATAAAAATAGTTGATCGGCTATGTTGGAAAGTGTTTATCCACGCAAATCGGCCTCGTTTCATGTTTATCGATATATAGGCAATTTAAAAAATGTACAACGTTAGCTGATTACCGAATAGTCGTTTTTATATTAACAAATTCGTTAAACATGAGTATAAGGGATATGAAGTATCGCCAAATATAATAAGGATATGACATACTGGGATGAACATTTTACACTTGACATTAAGAGATCATAATATTTGAGTACCGTAAATATTATGACCGGCTGGAAAGAACGACTTTATGACGAATACAAAGCCCGGAAAATCGCTGGATCTTGGTGATATTATATCGGTTGCCTGGAAAAGGAAGTGGCTTATAATTTTGCCGTTTATTCTGGTGACCACCGTTGCCGTTGTCGGTTCTTATCAACTGACACCGGAATACCAGTCTTCGGTTATTGTCGGGCTTGGTGATCAGATCATGCTCTCCGATCAATTACGCCGGCTGATCGGCGATGGGCGAAACGGTATTGAAAGCGATCGCTATCGGTATGAGCAAATACAGGGTCTTCAGAATGAGATAAAATCTTCTCCATTTTTGAAGCAACTCATGATAAGGCTTAAGTTCGACCAGGATCCGGCGCTTGACCGTGAAGCCAGGCAAATGGTTGTAACCAGCCCGGAGATGACCCTGGACGATGCAAAATTTGAGATTTTTTCGAATCTCGTTCGTGATCAAATTGGCGTTAGGTCGGTCGGCATGAATCAGGTCCGCGTGAGCGTTAATTCGTCCAGTCCGGTTATGGCCAGGGATATGACACAAAACCTTGCCGAAATATTGGTCGAAGAGAAAATGAAACAGGCGCTGGGAACGGTCAGAACATCTCAGGAATTTGCTCATGCGCAATTGGAGAAGTACGAAGATAATTATCAGACGAAGGTCAATGAAAGAACGGAATTTTCGAAAGAATACCTCAAGCTACGGGTTGATGAGTCTATCAGTTCATCTGACAATCGTCGCAACATTAATTCCGAAATCGAGAGTGTCAAGGCTATTATTAATGAAAAAGAAACTCAGGCGGCCCAGCTTTTGGGGCAAATTTCAAAAATTTCGGATAATAAAATAACACTGGATGAGTCCAATAACCTGAAAAAGTTAAAAAGAGAAGCCGATTCCCTGATAGAATCCGTCACCAGCCTGATGCTTGAATACGCGTGGAATACACCGGAAATATTGAATTATAAGACACAGGTATATTCCTATCTAGGACAAATTGAGGATGAAATTAAAAATCTGGTTCAAGTCCAGTATGAATCTTTTAATAAGGACACTCGTAACATAATTACTTCGTTATTTAATGCCCGGGCCCAACTTGATCTTCTTTATTCCGAATTAAATAATCTGAAGCTGGGCTCTGTGGATCTGGAAAATAGAGCCGGTAAAATACTGGAATATCAGGCCAGAATGGATCAATATGATCGGGAGGTGGCTGCCGCCAGAGAGCTTCGCGACAGATTCGCAGAGCAGCAGGAAAGCTCACAAATTTCTATGGCTCTGACCCGAGAATCCGGTTTCAGGATTATTGAACCGGCCAAAATTCCTCGGCAACCTTTCGCTCCCAACCGCATTAAGATAATTATTATGGGCGTAGCCCTCAGCTTAATGATCGGCGTCGGTGCCGTTTTCCTGTCTGAATTTTTTGATAAATCTTTTAATACCGTTGATGAGATCGAAGAAGTTTTGGGCCTGCCGGTAATAGGTGTTATCCCCAAAATAGAATATCTTAAAAAACTCGAAAAAAAATAATCTATTGATGATGGGCTTTCTCGCTTATGGCGAAAACATGCCGGCGAAGGCCGGACGTGGCCGCAAAGCCCTGATTAATTCCGGGAGCAGTCGGTTATACAAGTCATTGGCGAAAAGCATAGAGTTGGATATATCAACAATATAGCTTTTTCCGCTGCAATATTATAAATTGAATTTGACGATAAGGATAAATATATTTAACGGAATAATATTGGATATCCCATTGATGGATATAAGCTTGTTGGAAGCAAATGTTAATTAGGTCGGATCTCATCTGATGCCGAAATCTGTTGCCAGCGAAGCGAAGCTGATAGTTCGCCATTCATCCATATATGGACTCTCCAACATCCTGGGCCGCGCCGTCAGCTTTTTATTGCTTCCTTTATACACCAGATTCCTGACACCGGCCGATTACGGTATACTGGAATTAATCCATCTGACCACAAGTGTTATTTCGCTCGTGATCGGGCTCGGAATTGAGGGTGCCGTCAGTCGTTTCTATTTCGATTATGATACTGATGACAAGCGAAATGTCGTTATAAGCAGTGCCGTTGTCGGATACGGTTCGGTGGCTGTTATTCTTATCTTGAGCATGCTGCCGTTTTCCGGTTTTATGGCCAAGACGATACTGGATTCATCGGAACGTATGTCGCTGTTTATACTGGCTCTCTTAGCGTTGGCACTGGGAATCGTTATGCCCATCTTCTTTACATATATGAGGGTTCGGCAAAAATCGTTCCAGTATATGATGGCAAATGTGATTATGACCTCAATCACATTAAGTCTGCACATTTATTTTATCGCCTTTGCCAAATTAGGGGTATTTGGCTTACTCCTTTCGAACCTGATTGTTACTTCTCTTTTTACCGTTATCCTAGGCTTCATCACTTTAAGACAGACCGGCTTTAAAGTTGATTATAGACTTCTCCGGGATATGCTGAAGTTCTCATTGCCGCTGGTTCCGGCGTCTATTTCCGGCTTCGTCGTCCATACCTCAGATAGATATTTTATCAAAACATACTTCGATTTGACTTCCACCGGTCTTTATTCGCTGGGCTATAAATTCGGCGCTCTCATCAATGAACTTATCACTTCGCCGTTTGTCCAGATATGGAATCCCCGGCGATATGAGTTTTTCGGCAAGGAAGGATATGAGCTAATTTACGCCAGGATATTTACCTATTTTTGTTGTGTGACTTTTTTTGCCGGACTCATGTTATCTCTATTATCAAAAGAAGTCATATACTTTATGACAACCGAACCTTTTTGGCCGGCCTATAAGATTATACCCCTTATCGCCCTGACCCAGATTGTATTTTCCTTCTCATATCATTTTAATGTCGGGATAATAATGGAGAAAGCCACAAAATATCTCGCCTATATAAATGTGGCAAATGGTATCCTCAATCTGGTGCTGAATTTCATCCTGATAAAAAGATATAATATCTGGGGCGCCGCCCTGGCCACCCTGATCTGTTTTATTTTTAAAGCATATATGACCTTTTATTTCTCCAATCGTTTTCATAAAGTCATCGTTGAGTGGTTCAGATTAATAATGTTGTTTGTAGTTTCAATCGGCTTATACTTTATAGGCATCACGATAAGCACCGGCTCGATTTGGATTGATATTGCATGTAAATTGCTTATCGGATTCTCATTTCCTGTCGTATTATATCTAATTCGGTTTTTTGATTCTGAGGAAATAAAACGATTCAAACATATTATAAAAACGAGGAAGCTGGATTTCGAGTAAGTGATTCGGTCTTAATTATGTCACTGTATAATAGAATACATCAACTCCTGTTCAGGTCCAAGGATATAATCGACGGCACCGGTATCTATTCTCGATACCGGAAATTAAGACATGAACAATATTTATCCGGCCAGGAACTTCAGACTCTTCAAAATCAGCGGTTCCGGAGACTGCTGTACAGGGCACAAAAGCATTCTCCGTATTACCGCGATAAATTCCAAAAGAACGGTATAATAATTGATGAAAATACTTCTGTCTCCCACCTTCCCCAAATGCCTCTTTTGACCAGAGAGGATTTGCAAAATCATTTATCGGACATTCTTTGCGATGACGCGAGTGACCACTATATAAATTCAACAGGAGGCTCGACCGGAAATCCCGTCAGCTTTTATCAGGATAGAGGCTACGAGCTTTTCTCCCGGGCCAGTAAATTACTCTTTTATGATTGGATGGGAATAGAACCGGGATGCCGCAAAGCTTATCTGTGGGGCATGGATAGAGATTTAATTTTCTCGACGCGATATGAAAAAATAATGATAAGGATAGACCGGGCTTTGTATCTCAACTCATTTTCGATGTCGGATGAAAAAATATCGAAATTCCTGGAGGCTTTAAATAAGTTCAGACCGCATTATATACAGGGTTACTCCTCATCCCTTTATTTGATTGCCGCATATATTAACCGGACCAAACCGTTAAGATTCAGGCCAATCGCCATTCGTTCCGCCGCGGAGATGCTGTTCGACTTTCAGCGAACCGAAATCGAAAAGGCCTTCGGGGCGCCGGTCTATAATTTTTACGGTTCTCGCGAGATCAGTTTTCTCGCCTCGGAATGTCCGGCCCACGAGGGCTTGCACGTGCTCAATTCGGGGAGAATTATTGAGATTGTGGATGAGGAGGGTCGGCCGCTGCCCGATGGTACACCGGGATATCTGGCCATAACGGATTTATACAACCTGGCCTTTCCTTTTATAAGGTACATAAACGGAGATATCGCCATGTTTAAAGAACGGCCCTGTTCATGCGGTCGCGGTTATAAACTCCTTGAAAATATCCATGGCCGATCATCGGATATTATTAAAATTGACGGACAATATATTCATGGTGAGTTCTTTACACACTTATTCTACGGTCATCCCGAAATCATTCAATTCCAGTTAATACAGGAAACTCCGACACATCTTCGGCTTCTGCTGGTCAGCGACAGGAAGGATCTTAATACCGATTATTTCAGAAACAAAATTATCGAAAGAGTCGGCGATAATGTCATACTGGATATAGAAATGACCGATCACATACCGGTCCTGCCTACCGGCAAATATCGTTTCACGGTTTCGAAACTGAACGACGGGGAGGATTGATATCTATCTGTTCAATCATGAGCTTTTGGCGACTGATATACTCCATTTTAGGGCTCCGCAGGCTTTACTTTAAACAGGTAAATTTAGGGCTGAAATCTGTCGAAAATATCATTAAATATTTGGATGAATACAGGATCGGCGCCTTAACCTTGGAATATAAGTTGATTTTAGTATATGTGCGGCATTTATTTACAATCAGTGAAGCGTTTTAATAATTTCAAAAGACAGAGATATTTATGCATAAAAAAATAGGAATTCTCGGGGGGATGAGCGCCGAATCGACCATAGATTACTACCGGCTTATTACGCGCACATATACCGAGCGTTTCGGCGATTACAACTACCCGGAAATCATCATATACAGTATGACCTTCCAGGATTACGCCGACTGGCCTCATGAGGGTCGCTGGGATCTGATTGAACGTGGATTGAGCCAGGCTGCCCGCCAGCTGGAAGCCACCGGTGTCGATTTTATTATTATTGCCTGCAACACGGTCCATGAAATTTTCGATAGAATAAAGGCCAGTGTCAGTATCCCGATGATCAGCATCAGTGAGGCCGTCCTCGAGAAGATCCTGCCTCGGGGAATCAAAACGGTGGGATTATTGGGCACGAAAGTCACGATGGAAAAAACATTTTACCAGGATACTCTGGGCCGGAAAGGCGTCAGAGTCATTGTTCCCGACCCGAACGACCGGCAATATATTGACGATATTATTTACAGCGAATTCGTCATCGGCAAAGTCAAGGACAGCTCTGTCTCCGGATTTATAAAAATAATCAGGAAGCTCGCCGACGACGGCGCCGAGGGGATTATCCTGGGGTGCACCGAACTCGGTGCGTTGATTAACGAGCAGAATTGCGGCATGCCGGTTTTCGATTCGACCATCATTCATGCCACCGCCGCCCTGGACTACGCCATAAAACAGGATTGA
>CAYXTW010000083.1:0-7174 GCA_964467955.1 uncultured Ignavibacteriaceae bacterium
CAAATAATCGCGTTATTGAATATGGAGGTGTGGCTGTCCATGTTTCGGCAAATTTTAATATTATCTGCAATTGTGTTCTTAATCGCTATTTTATCGATTCATGCCGAAGTGACTTTTATCCCTGATGCCGAAATCGCTCTGCCGGATAGTTTCTTTATCGACGACAATACGACTTTCGAATTCAAAGACCTTAATAATGACTATGTCGAAGAAATAATAATTGAGAACGAATCGATAATCGCGTCATATTCGCTTAAAGAAAACAGGACAATCGATTATTTTATTAAACCGGTCGATACGATATTGCATGAATACACGTGGGGATATATCAACGATGACAGTTTGCTCGATTTTGTTAAAATATTCTTCCCTGCCGAACCCGGGGTCTATATATGTCCGCATTCACATCCGGATTTTCACCGACCGAAGGCATTAGCTCAAATATACTTGGGCGGTTATGAATTCACTCCGGCAGATACCATTACTCTGGCGGTGCTGCCCGAAGCGGTTACCGGAATTAAAATATACTCAATTCAGAAAATAAAAAGGCTTTTCTGGGATGATACAGATTCTGATGGAATTCCTGAAATATATTTCCAGTTACAGATATTAAGCCAGCGCGCTTTTTTGGGAATGTTGGGCTGGGATGAGTTACTTTTTTATAATTATAAATATATCGTCTGGAATGATTCCGCACAGCAAATCAATAAATTGCCCGAACACGGACTCCTTAAATACCCTTTATATGATGATTCGGTAAATGCATTCATATCGATAAATGATTCTGCGTCCTTCTATTATATGCATACGCACGCATTTCGATACAATGATTTCGAATGGACAAACGTACGAATCATTCAAAAAGATTCGCTTTATTCGACATTTAATATACCCTTCCTTAAACATTGTGACTTTTACGGATACGATCCGAGAGAATATAGAAAAGCATTACTAACCGATTATATAATCGACGATTTTGTCGAAAGTTCGCCGCGCTATGAACTGATAGGATCGGAATTACAATATTTCTACGGGTGGGCCAACCCGATTAGCTGGCCGGAACCTCCCTGGACTTGTACTACGATGACATATAGTCTGGTATGTTATGATCTCTCGTCGCCATTAACGCTTTCTGAAATCTGGAGAGTTGAATACGATGATGTCACAGAAATCAATCTTGTATTCTCCGATAGCGAGTATACGAAGAAGTTTTTCGCCTTCCGCGACCACCGCGCCTATCTTCATAACAGCGAAAACGGTGAGATCCTCGATTCATCCGATGTGATGGACGGGCGTATATTAGATTATCGGGCGGTCGACGCTTGTAATCCGCAAATGGAAGCCATTTTTGTCGATGGCGGCAGTTTGAAATTCTATCGTATCGGCATATCCACGTCTGTCGAAAGTACTAATGACAATATCCTGCCGGTTGCTTTTCATCTCGGGCAACCTTACCCCAATCCTTATAATACCCAATTATCCATCCCGATTGATATTGCCCGGAAAACGAATCTAAAGGTCGAGATTTATAATATCCTCGGTCAGCAGGTCGAGCAGATTTTTAATGATCGAGTGCCGCCGGGTAAGATGCTTCTAAGCTGGAATTCCGCGAGGTTTCCATCCGGAATATATTTCATCCGCGCCCAAACCGGCACCCAAATTCAGACCGCTAAAGCTGTTTTACTGAAATAAATATCCAGCCCCCTCCCGCCTTCTGTTGAATACATGCCGTTCATCCGATCCACGGAAGTGAATCAAAATCAACATTGCCGCCCGATAAGATAATCCCGATACGCTTACCTTCGATATCTATTTTCCCATCGAGAATAACCGCCAATGGAACCGCCGCCGAGGGCTCGACAATAATTTTCATCCGCTCCCAGATAAGGCGCATCGCCTTTATAATTATATCATCACCAACCGTTACAATAAGGTCGACCTGCTTGCTGATAATCGCGAAAGTCCGCTCCCCCAGCGACGTGAGTAAACCGTCGGCGATCGTTTTCGGACTTACCGACGGCATTATTTTCCCCTCCTTTAGCGACCGGTAGGCATCATCGGCGCCCTTCGGTTCGCAGCCGATCACTTTTGTATTCGGCGATAATCCGGATACGGCCAGAGCTGTTCCGCTTAGAAGTCCCCCACCCCCGACCGGCGCCAGCACCAGATCAAGATTTTCAACCTCTTCGAGCAACTCCAGCGCCGCCGTCCCCTGCCCCGCGATGACATTATAATTATTATAGGGATGTATAAAGGCCGCACCCTTATCCTTTATCACTTCGGCCAGTGTCGATTCCCGAGCCGCAAGGGTCGGCTTGCAGAAAATTATCTCGGCGCCATATCCGGCAACCGCTTCCTTCTTAACACGAGGCGATTTCTCCGGCATGACCACATAAGCCTTAATACCCCTGTTTCTTGCCGCCAGAGCCAGCGCCGCCCCGTGATTCCCCGATGAATGCGTCGCCACTCCCCGCACCGCCTCGTCGTCGGATAGCAACAGAACCGCATTCGTCGCCCCGCGGAATTTAAACGCCCCGACTTTCTGGAAATTTTCACATTTAAAAAAGAGCTTTGCCTTTACTATTTTATTAATTGAAGTGCAGGTCAACACCGGCGTTTTTATCACAAATGGTCTTATCCGTCCGGACGCTTTGCGGACATCGTCGTATATCGGTAATTTTAACATAGACTCAATTCGTTTTCACAGGTTCTCATCGGGCCAAAATGTAATACTATAATGGGAAAACCGCCATTGATTTTGTAAAGCTTCAAATCGAATGACATCAGCCGGTGCAAATCTGCGGGATATTTCAATGTTGACAAAAGATTTGTGTCGCCGCTTTATGATACCGGTGCGCGGAGAAAAAGTGTGAAGCAGAAATTATTTTTGGCATTGATATTCATCCTGATAGCGGCGACTGATGGTCTCGCCCAGATTCCCGGTATAATTTCCGTCGCACCGGACAAAAATGAAGTCGGCGCCTCGGTCTCCACCAACATCTCGGTAACTTTCGACACCGATATGAATCCGGCGACTATTGACAGCGGCACCTTTATTATTCATGCCCGCTCAACCGGTTTATCCGACGGCACCGTCACTTATGACAGCCTGACCCGTACCGCTGTTTTTAATCCGCTCGGTAATTTCGAACCGGGCGAACCTGTCACGGCGATTCTCACGACAGGAATCGAATCAATTGACGGAGCGCCGTTACCTGGGGCATATCTATGGTCGTTTACGATCCTGGCGCTGGAGGGTTTGGGTGGTTTCGCATCACCTTCCGAATATGCGGCGGAGGGGGGCGCATATTCGGTTTTTGCGGCAGATCTTAATAAAGACAATGCCCTCGATCTGGTAATGGCCAATTATACATCCCATTCGGTTTCCGTCATGCTCAATGACGGTGACGCCGGTTATCCGTCACAGGCCGTTTACGCCGTCGGTGAATCGCCCCTGTACGTTTTTCCGGCCGACCTCGACGGCGACGGCGATATCGATCTGGCCGCTGCCTGCTACTCGTACAATTCCATTTCGGTATTGCATAATTACGGCAATGGGCACTTTTCCGACCGGAAGAACTATCCCGCCGGAGGCGGCTTGTACTCCATCGCTGTTGCCGATTTAAACGGTGACGGCAAGAACGATATGGCCGGTGCCGCTTATGCTTCAAGCAGTGTCTCCGTTTTATTGAATAACGGCGACTCCACCTTTACGCCTTACGTACTGTACGCCGTCGGCCATCAGCCGCGATCGATTTATGCCGCCGATCTCGATAATGACGGCGACATCGATCTGGCCACCGGCGGTTTTAATTCGGACAGCATTGCGGTTCTGATGAACAGCGGTGACGGCACATTCGATAATTATATCTCTTTTCACATCAGCGCGGCTCCATACTCTGTTATCGCCGCCGATCTCGACGGCGATCGGAATCTTGACCTGGCCCTTTCCAATGTATCCGATTCGGTTGCGATTCTGTGGAACGACGGCAGCGGAAATTTTAATGAATCTTCGGCCTTCGCTACCGGCGGCTATCCCCTTTCTATCTTTGCCGCCGATTTTAATGGTGACAACCGCCTTGATTTAACTACCGCCAACACTACTTCCGATAATGTCGCCGTTTTGATGAACAACGGTTCGCGCAATTTTACGACGCATTATATCGATTCGGTCGGGAGCTCCCTGCGTTCCATTTTTGCCGCCGATCTCGACGGCGATTATGATCTCGACCTGGCCGTCGCCAATTACAACCCCTCGGCGGTCGAAATTCTTCTCAATCCGGACAGCCTCTATTGCATCGACTCCGATAATGATGGCTACGGCGATCCTGATCAGCCCGATAACGACTGCTTTGACGATAATTGCCCCGACGTATTCAATCCGGGTCAAATAGATTCCGACGGCGACGGCATCGGTGATGCCTGTGATAATTGCATCACATTATACAATCCGGGACAGGAAGACATGGACAACGATAATGTTGGTGATGCCTGCGACAACTGTCCGCAAATTGAAAACGGCGATCAAACCAATTCCGATAATGACAGTTTCGGTGATGCCTGCGATAACTGCCCCGATTCGACCAACGAGAACCAGATTGACTCCGATTATGATAATATTGGTGATGCCTGCGATAATTGCCCCGACATTGCCAATGAGAACCAGACCGATACCGATTTTGACGGCATCGGCGATACCTGCGATATTTGCCCCGAAGATCCCGACAACGATATCGACGGCGATAATCTTTGCGCCAATGAGGACAACTGTCCTTATATCGCCAACAGTCAGCAACTCGATGAAGATGGCGACGGGGCCGGCGACAGTTGCGACAATTGTCTCGGTCACTATAATCCAATGCAGGAAGATGCCGACGATGACGGCATCGGCGACTCATGCGATACCTGCCCGTACGACGCCGACAATGACATCGATGGTGACGGCATCTGCGGCGACATTGATAATTGTCCCCTGATCGCCAACGAGCAGCAAGCGGACGGCGACGCCGACGGCGTCGGCGATAGCTGCGATAATTGTCTCTCGACTTATAATCCCGAGCAGTTCGATACGGACGAAGACAATGTCGGTGACTCCTGCGATAATTGCATCGATATCGCCAATAGCCTGCAGGAGGACGCCGATTCGGACGGCGTCGGCGATAGCTGCGATAATTGCATCGATACGTACAATCCAAACCAGGATGACACGGACGCCGATTCAACCGGCGATTCGTGCGACAATTGCATAACTATCGCCAACAGCCTGCAGGAAGATTACGATGCGGATACGGTTGGTGATAGCTGTGATAACTGCCCGACTATTTCCAACAGCGATCAGCAAAACAGCGATGACGATATATTCGGCAACCTTTGTGATAACTGCCCCCTTGTTACCAATCCCCTGCAGGAAGATTCCGATAACGACGGTCGCGGCGATAGCTGCGATAACTGCCCCGATAACGCCAATTACAGCCAGCGGGATAGTGACGGCGACAATGTCGGCGACGCCTGCGATAAATGCCCCGGCTTCGATGACAATCAGGATGCCGATGCCGACGGAATCCCCGACAGTTGCGACATCTGTCCCGGTTTCGATGATCTGGACGATGCCGATTCCGACAGTATCCCGGACGGCTGCGATAACTGCCCGCAGGTGCAAAATGCCGATCAGCAGGATACGGATGATGACGGTCGCGGCGATTTATGCGATAATTGCCCCTCGAGACCCAATTTTAATCAGCTCGATAATGACGGTGACGGTGTCGGTGACGCCTGCGATGATGATGACGACAACGACGGCATCACCGATTATCTCGATAACTGCCGGATGACATTCAATCCGTTTCAGGAGGATTACGATTTTGATCTGATCGGTGATTCCTGCGATAATTGCCTGTATGATGCCAATGCCAATCAGTTCGATAACGATAACGATCAAATCGGCAACATTTGCGATAATTGCCCCAATATTTCTAATACTGACCAGAGTGACACGGACGGCGATGAAATTGGCGATTTATGCGACAATTGCCCGGGGGATTACAATCCGGACCAGTCCGACCTTGACAGCAATGGAATCGGTGATATCTGCGACACGATTTCGACCGATGTCGGCGACGATAACGATTTGAACGATCTGCCCGAAGATTTTGCGCTTCTGCAAAATTTCCCGAACCCCTTTAATCCCGCCACCACCATTCACTTCCGGCTGCCGACCGCCACTCACGCAAGGGTCGAAATCTTTAATATTGTCGGTCAGAACATCGACTGTATACTCGACGCAAAATTGGAGGCCGGCGATCATACCGCGGAATGGGATGGTTTTATGGCCGATGGGCGCCCCGCGCCGAGCGGTATTTATTTCTATCGCCTGCACACCGACACCTTCACCCGCACCAACAAAATGGTCCTGCTGCGATAGGCTTCTCATCCGAAAAGACCAACTACTAAGGGAATTTCCGGTGATGACAGCAGCAGGGTTATAATAAAAATATCCATCAGTAGATATAATAAAAGGCGGCCTAAGCCGCCTTTTTAATTCGGACACACTATCAAATCTATTTGGTTGGACACGTGGGCGGGGGACCTTCCAAATAAAGATATGATATTAATGCAGTGATATCAAAAATATTAATCATTCCGTCAGCATTAATATCGCCCGGCAAATCACAGCATGCTTTGGCGTCCTGGCCGTCACAATCCTGATCGATGCCGTCACCCGGAATATCATCAGCGCCGGGATGAATTGACGAATCGGCATCGTCGCAGTCAACGTCCGCAGAGTAGCCGTCGCCATCGTTATCAACGGCATCCGCACCGTCACAATCCTGGTCGATACCATCGTTGGGAATATCCGTTGCTCCGGGATGGATTGATGCATCGGTATCATCGCAGTCGACACCGAAAGTGTACCCGTCTCCATCGCTGTCAACGGCATCAACACCGTCGCAATTCTGGTCTATCCCATCATTGGGAATATCCATTGCGCCCGGATGAATCGATGCATCGGTATCATCGCAGTCAACGTCGGCCGTATAACCATCGCCATCACTATCGGTTAGATCCGCACCGTCACAATCCTGATCAATGCCGTCATTAGGAATCTCCGTCGCACCCGGGTGGATCGACGCATCGGTATCATCACAATCAACATCCGATGTATAGCCGTCGCCAT
>CAYXTW010000084.1:0-3674 GCA_964467955.1 uncultured Ignavibacteriaceae bacterium
TATTTCAACAACAGCATCTTCTTGGTTTCGACGAAGTCGCCGGCTTTGATTTGATAAAAATATACGCCGGTAGCGACCGGATTATTGTCGACATCGGTGCCGTCCCATATAGCGGTATGAGTCCCGACCGGCATCGTCCGGTCGAAAATGGTTTTAACCTTTCGCCCCAGAATATCAAACACGGTGATAGTCACATCGGCGCGAGTATTGAGCGTATACTCAATCGTCGTCGATGGATTAAACGGATTGGGGCGGTTCTGAGAGAGGATAGATTGTACAGGGATGGTTCTATTATTATCATTTTCCTCGATATTAGTCGCTGAGCCTATTTGATTTATTAAAACAGTTATGTTATCCATGTATGGACTTACCATTACAAGATCAGCCATACCATCATTATCAAAGTCGGCAGAACAAATAGATCTTGGTCCATTAGCAACCATATATTCTGCAAATAATCTGAATGTTCCGTCGCCCGCATTTTCTAAGACTGAAATACGGCCAGGAAATTCGCTACTCGAAACAGCCAAATCTATATTACCGTCGCCGTCAAAATCACCAGGACAGATTGAAAACGGCATGCTATAATATCCGACTGGATAATTTTTTGCAGACATAAAAGTTCCGCCATTATTTATTAGGATCGAGACATCACCCGACGAAGAATTTGCTACGGCCAAATCGACATCATTGTTACCATCAAAATCTGCAGCGCAAACTGAAGATGGACTTTCGCCGACCTCATGACTACCGATAGAATCAAAAATCCCGACCCCATTATTTAGCATTATCAATACTAGATCCGATTGTTGCTTTGTGGCAGCCAGATCTAAACTGTAATCGTCATTAAAATTCGCCATACATATCGAACTCGGCCATTCACCTATAAAATAATTGTTGCTGTCAGTAAAAACGCCGTCACCATCATTTTTCAATACCGTAATGCTATTAGAATTAAAGTTCGTAATCGCAAGGTCATTATCATTGTCACCGTCTAAATCGCCGGCGCAAATAGAATAAGGACCATCTTCCGTAGCGTAATTAATTGGTGATTCAAACGTCCCATTTCCGTCGTTTTTTAAAATTGAAATATCATCCGACCCAAAATTGGCCGTTGCCAGATCATAATCGTAGTCACCGTCAAAATCAGCCGCACAGATCGCATATGGAATTTTCCCCATTAAATAGTAATTGTTTAAGATAAATTCATTCTCTCCGCTATTTTTTATGACTGAAACACTATTATACAACATATTAGCCGTAGCAATATCGATATCCCCATCGTTATCGATATCTGCCAAACACGCACCGGAAGGAGCATCATCTGTTTTGTATGTAACGGATGAGGCATATGTGCCGTCCCCGTTGTTTTTTAATACCGAGACATTGTTCCTACCATAATTTGCCGCCGCCAAATCACTATCGCCGTCACCGTCGAAATCTATTGCGCATATCGCGACAGGATCATCTCCTACAGTAAAGGCTCCGGTTGACAAGGTAAATTCACCCTCTCCGTCATTCTCCACGATCGTTACGCCGACTTGATACCAGTAAATTACAGCGATGTCCATATCGCCGTCAGCATCAAAATCAGTTAAACAGGCCGCACTTGGCCGATCACTTAGCAAATAATTGGCGGCGATGACGAAAACACCATTTCCATCATTTTTCAATATAGTAATATTTTCCGGATAATAGTGCATTACCGCTAAATCATTATCGCCATCGTTGTCAAAATCAGAGGAAAGTATTATTCGCGGCCGATCGGCAACAGTGTATTCTACTGCGGGGGAAAACGATCCTTCCCCGATATTCATTAATACCGAAATATTGCCGGATTCATTGTTCGCAGCAACTACATCGTAAGTAGAATCATTATTAAAGTCAGCCGCGTAGACCGAACGAGGATTGATGCCAACATCATAATTGACTGCGTCAGAAAATGTTCCGTCGCCATTGTTATTAAGTATTGAAACACTATTTGAATCACTATTGGCGACGCATATATCCACAAAGCCATCCCCATTATAATCGGCCAGTCCAATTGATTGCGGTTTTTCTTCTACTAAATAGCTACTGTCTGGGGCAAAAATGGCCTGACCGTCATTGATGAATACGGTAAGACTATTAGAGTAATGATTTATATCTATAAGGTCGTAATCGCCGTCGTTATCAATATCGGCAGAACCTATCGAAATGGGGGCAGATCCGGCCACATAGTTTGAATCCAGAACAAATAAACCATTGCCACAATTCCTCAATACGGAAATACTATTATCACCAAAATTCGTTACTGCCAAGTCATAATCACAATCACCATCAAGATCAGCAGAGCAAATAGAATAAGGATTTAGTCCTACCTCATAGCAATCCGGTGTTTCGAAAATTATTTCTGATGCCACCGCTGCTTTGAGAACGCTAATTAAACCTATAACGATTGATATAAAGGCAATCCGCATAAAGAACCTATAATTACCGCGCTGTTGATATATCGCTAAGAATATCATTCTTTAACTATATTTTAAATATACAATCTATTCGCTTTTTTGCAAGCTATATTGGACGGAAAATCTCGCCCCCCCTTTCCATTTGACAGCCACTTATAAACTTCGTACATTCCGCTCGCTATGAACATGCCGAACAAACTGACCCTCTCACGGATTATATTAGCGCCAATTTTTATGTCCTTTTTTCTGGTTAATGACCCATACAGCCGGGCGTTCGGTTTTCTCCTTTTTGTTATCGCGGCGCTGACCGATATCGCCGATGGCCACTATGCCCGCAAGTACGGTATCGTGACCGGCTTCGGCAAGTTCATGGACCCGCTGGCCGATAAAATTCTGGTCTCGACCGCCTTTATCGCGCTGGTCTCGCTCGGTTTCGTGCGCGCCTGGATGGTCATGCTCATTATCGCGCGGGAGTTCTATGTTACCGGCTTGCGCTCGCTGGCCGCGTACCGCGGCTCGCTCATGCCGCCCTCGCCGCTGGCCAAATTAAAAACGGTCATGCAAATGACCGTAATTACATTCATTCTTCTGGTGATTTCACTCGATGCCATTTTCCAGATTGTCGATTCGCCGTTGAAAACACTTCTGAATTTCAACCGGCAAATCGTCTATGATATCGCGATGGGGGCGACGACATTGATAACCGTCTATACCGGATTTGATTATACCGTCAAATACTACTCGATGTTAAGGAATGTCCTGCGATGACCAAAAATAGTATCATAAAATTTTTCGCCTCCGGTTTTTATTCCAGCTACAGCCCGTTTATCCCGGGCACGACCGGCACCATCCCGGCCTGGCTTCTGGCTTACTTTGTAGTCGGTGACAATTATAATTGGGTCATTATACTGGCGATAGCCCTGACCATAATTTCAGTCTTTCTTTCTCATCTGGCGGAGGGCATTTATGGGCATGATGCCAAAAAAATCGTAATCGATGAGTGGGCGGGAATGTTTATCACGCTTTTATTTGTACCATACTCGTTGATAAACTACCTGATTGCTTTTATTGCTTTTCGGGGATTCGACGGCTTTAAAATATTTCCGGCGAACTATGCCGAAAAACTCCCCGGCGGGTGGGGAGTTACGGCCGACGATATTATCGCGGCGATTTATGCGGGATTATCGACACTACTGGCGATTTATATTCTTGAACATTATATAATGC
>CAYXTW010000084.1:3774-6788 GCA_964467955.1 uncultured Ignavibacteriaceae bacterium
GATGATATTCGTCTCATGGAAGAGATTTTCAGTCTGGCCATGAAGCGCGCCGATATCGTCATTGCCACCGGCGGTCTGGGCCCGACCGATGATGATGTCACCAAGCGGGCAATCGTGAAAGTGTTCAAACGTAACCTTGTTTTCCATGAAGATGTGCTTGAGGATTTAAAAAAACGCTTTGCCGAACGTGGACTGGAGATGCCGTCGATTAACCAGAACCAGGCGTTACTTCCGCAGGGTGCAACGTACCTGGCCAACAGAACCGGTTCGGCCATCGGGATCGTTATCGAAGAAGACGGAAAAATATTCGTCTCGCTTCCCGGCGTCCCGCGCGAGATGCATATTATGGTCGAGGAGGAACTAATCCCTTTTTTGCGGGCGCGTATCAAACAAAGCTATTTGAGGATTATCAAGCTTCGTACGACCGGAATAATCGAGTCGGCCCTGGCCGAAAAAATTAAACCGCATATCAAAATCCCGGACACGATTAAATTCGCGTACCTGCCGTCGTATGGCGGCGTCGATTTGAGAATAATTGCTTCGGCTAATTCCCGAGAAGAAACCGATAAAGCTGCCGAGCAATTGGCCGCGAAACTTCGCGAGCTGGTCGGTAAGTATATTTATGGTGAGAATGATGACACCCTTGAGGCAGTAATCGGCAAACTCTTGAAAGACAGACATCAGACTCTGGCCACCGCCGAATCATGCACCGCCGGATTGCTGGCGGGGAAAATAACCGATGTGCCCGGCTCATCGCAATATTACGATCGTGGATTTGTCACCTACACCAATGAATCCAAGACTGAATTGCTCGGCGTTCCGGAGAAAATACTCAAAGATCATGGCGCGGTATCGTCGCAGACTGCCGAAGCGATGGCGGCCGGTGCCAGAGAAAAATCGCGAACCAATTATGGAGTGGCCATCACCGGTATCGCCGGACCGGGCGGCGGCACCGAGGAAAAACCGGTGGGGACAGTCTATATCGCGGTGGCGTCGGATAATGAAGTTGTATCGAAGAAGTTTCTCATGGCCCGAGACCGGGAAATAAACCGGAGTCGCTCGGTCTATGCCGCACTGGAGATGCTTCGCCGAGCGATTCTGGAGATAAAATAATGCGCCTTTTTATCGCCTCACCATTGACTGCAGAAATCGAAGAGACTCTGGCCGAAATCATTTTCGATCTCAAACAAAAGCGGGGCCGAGTCAAATGGGTCGACGCGAAAAATATCCATCTGACATTGAAATTTCTGGGTGAAACCGATGAGATCAAGGTCGAGCCGATAAAGAGCGCTATCCAACAGATAGCTGCTCGACATAATAAGATTGATTCGAGCATTAACAAGGTTGGTGTCTTCCCGAATCTTAATCGCCCCCGGGTAATCTGGGTCGGATTATCCGAAGGCATCGACGCACTTAAAGCCCTTGCCCGCGATACCGAAAATGAAATGGCCAATCTCGGTTTCGAAATAGAGAAACGGCCATTTAAATCACATCTGACTCTCGGTCGGGTAAAAGACGATGCCGGTCTTTATGATTTAAAGGAAGCGATAAAATCTTTTGAACTAAAGCCGCAAGCGATGACCTTTGATAAAATAATCCTTTTCAAATCGACCCTGACACCCTCGGGGCCGATCTACGACCGGCTTTTTGAAGCTAATCTGGCAGTATAACTTCCTCTACTATAACTCTGGGCTTTTCCCTAAGACAATTTTCGATTACAATAAATTGATGACACTTCGAAAGGTGCCGCGCGAGTCCTCAGACTCGCCGGAACACGGTCGATCTGAGGATCGACCGGGCACGCAAAATATAGGCGGTGAATGCTGTTTTCTCCTTATTATCCAGGAGTATCTTTGTAAGAAGCATATAATAACTACAATTTTTTGAATTTTTACTGACATCATTTGACAGGGTAATTGCTTATAATTATTATGAGAATGTGATTTTGAATTATGAAAAAAAGATATATAAAGAGATAAAAAACGGCAGGTTCGGATGAAAAAAAATTCTAATAAAAGAGAGGTAAAGATGACAGTGGCAGTTCCTGACCGGAAAAAGGCGCTGGATAATGCCCTTCTGCAGATTGAGAAATCGTTCGGGAAGGGGTCGATTATGCGGCTGGGCGATGACGCCGTTTTGCCGATTGAAGTTATCCCGACCGGATCACTCGGGCTCGATTTCGCGCTTGGCGTGGGTGGCATTCCGCGCGGCCGCGTAACCGAGATTTACGGCCCCGAAAGCTCCGGCAAAACGACTCTGGCGCTTCATTTTATCGCCGAAGCGCAAAAACTGGGCGGTGTTGCCGCCTTCATCGACGCCGAGCATGCCTTTGACGCCAAATACGGCAAGGCGCTCGGGGTCGATGTCGACAATCTTCTGATTTCTCAGCCGGACACCGGCGAGCAGGCGCTCGATATTACCGAGACGCTGGTTCGTTCCGGCGCCATTGATATTATAGTTATCGATTCGGTCGCCGCCCTGGTGCCGCGGGCCGAAATCGAGGGCGAGATGGGTGATGCCCACATGGGTCTGCAGGCGCGTCTGATGTCGCAGGCGCTTCGCAAACTGACGGCGGTAATTTCCAAATCAAAAACAGCGGTGATTTTTATCAACCAGATTCGGATGAAAATCGGCGTCATGTTCGGCAATCCGGAGACCACCACCGGCGGCAATGCGCTGAAGTTTTATTCGACGATTCGTCTGGATATCCGCAAGATCGCCTCTATCAAGGAGAACCAGGAAGTGGTCGGCAGCCGCACCCGGGTGCGGGTGGTGAAAAATAAGGTCGCGCCGCCGTTTCGGGAGGCGGAATTCGATATCACTTACGGGCTTGGCATTTCGCATACCGGCGAGCTTCTGGACATCGCCGCCAATCATAATATTGTCGATAAATCGGGCGCATGGTACAGCTATGGCCAGGACCGTCTCGGACAGGGGCGAGAGGCGGCTAAACGATTCCTTGAGGATAACAACGATGTTTACACCACCCTCAACACCGCCGTCCGCGAAAAACT
>CAYXTW010000085.1:0-6675 GCA_964467955.1 uncultured Ignavibacteriaceae bacterium
CGATAATCTCGAAGCGTACCATTATTATCTTCGCGCGATGGAATTTTGGGAGGAGGAAAGAGATTCGGAAAAAGCTGTCCGGATGCTGGAAAAGGCGGTCGAAATAGATTCGACCTTCGGCCTGGCATACCGTAAACTTGCTCAACTTTACGGTTTTAATTATATAAATTTATTCTGTCATGATGACTCATGTTACAAGAAGGCCGAAAAAGCCGCCGAACGGACCGTCGAATTGTCGGGAGATAATCCGGATGGGGATATTGCTATGGGCTATTTTCACTATTATTGCAGCCGCGATTATGGGCGTGCCCTTGAGTTGTTTGAAAAGGCCCTGAAAAAGCAACCCAACAATGTTGACCTTTTAAATGCTATCGGATTCGTAAATAGAAGGCAAGGTCGCTGGGATGAAGCGCTTGCCAAAATGCAACAAGCCTATTTGATTGATCCCAGAAATCTTGCCACGATTGACGCTCTCGCGCGAACACTCTCTTATATGCACCGGGTGACAGAAACCAGGGAACTGGTTGATAAGGCTCTTATTTGGGCGCCCCAAAACAATTCTCTTTTAATCTGGAACGTATTTCTTGTCGCTGCTCTGACGCAAGACAGTGTAAAAATCCGTGCCGCCCTGAACCGGTTTGAACAAGCTGCCGATCGTCCCGCATTTAATTATTGGGCAGAAAAGATAGATATATTGTTACGGGATTTCAGAACGGCTCTTAACAGGCGCCATAAACCGGGTGACTACATGCTGGGTGATAGTGCCGAGTTTTACTCGACCAGGGGATATTTATATTCATGCCTCAATCAGATTGAAATAAGTCGCGCGTATTTCGATTCCGCACGCGCCATAAGCGAAAAAAGGGTCCGGTTAAATCCTGATGATGCTTGGCTGCATATGGATTTGGCCGGCTCCTATGCCGGATTGGGAAGAAAAGAGGATGCCATTCGGGAAACTCAACTGGCTTCCGAATTAATGCCGGTATCGAAGGATGCCCTCGATGGAACCGATATACTTTTTTCGCTGGCCGGTATTTATGTCACAACCGGCGTATATGAAAAAGCCATCGATTTGTTGGATTATCTTCTGGCCAATCCGTCATCGCTGCAAGTTGGTGCCCTCCGTCTCGATCCGCATTATGATCAACTTCGTGACAATCCCCGTTTTAAGGCGCTGCTTGAAAAATACGGCAAACTTTATAAATCGTGATGCCGGTGATAAACACCCGGATTGTCCAAAAAACAACAGGCAGAATATATATCATCGCCGCCGGAACTCAAGTCCTTATACATAATGCATTTGCTTTTTCATAACTCAATTTCTATTTTATCTCAATTGATTAGATATTCGGCTGTGAAAAATGAGGTTACTGACCATTGGATTTCGAGAATAACGACAATAATCAGCAAGGCACCAAGAAACAAAGGCGAGAGCCTCCAACTCCCCGCGCGAGATTGTTTCGCTCGCTTCTCCCGGCCCTTGTTCTCACATTGGTTGTCGTGGCGATTTTCTTCCTGAAAATATGGAAATTCGATCCGCAGTACGAACGCGAAGCGGCCGCCGCGGAAAATCACCTGGCCGTCATGGACTTCAATAACAATGTCGATGAAAGCGATCCCGAACTGCTGGGGAAAATCGTTGCCAACCTGTTAATAACGGACCTTTCCGAATCTCAGTACATCAGTGTCGTCACCGGGCAGCATCTGTACGATATTTTGAAACAACTCGGCCGGGATAGTACAAAAATAATAGACAGGGAGTTGGCCGTGCAGGCGGCGGCCGGAGCTAAAGCCCGGTGGGTGCTGTCAGGCGACATAATCCAATTGCAGCCGCACATGGTCATAGCCGGTCAACTCATTGAAACGAAAAGCGGCCGGGTGGTTGGCTCGCTGCATGTTACCGGCGGAGAAAACGAATCCGTTTTTGCACTGGTCGATAAATTGACGGTGGCGATAAAAAAAGATTTATCTCTCCCGGCGGCCGCTCTTGACGAGCCGGATCCGGCTATCGCCGATATCACGACCCATTCGCTCCCGGCCTATCGGTATTATCTCACAGGTGTCGAGTATATTTATAAATATTTTTGGACAAATGCCAGATTCAATCTTTCCCAGGCGGTACATCTCGATTCCACTTTTGCCCCGGCATACGCCCGGCTGGCTTTTATTGCGGACGATGATAATTTTCAGAGGGAAATGATTTCCAAAGCTGTGGAATATGCCGACCATGTCGGCATCAATGAACGGTATTATATCCTGGGCCTGGATGCATATATTACTCATGATTATGCGCGGGCGATCGAAAATTTCCAAAAACTGATCGAGCGCAGCCCGGATAATAAGACGGCTGACTACTATCTTGCCGTAATTTATCGAAGCGCCATGGGACAGAATGATAAGGCGGTGGACTATCTGAATAAACTCATCGAAATAGATCCGCATTATAGACGAGCGTACAATTTACTGGCTTATACTTACGATGCCCTCGGTGAATTCGATAAATCTATCAGTGCAATTAATGAATATATATCTCTGGTACCGGATGAAGCCGATCCCTATGATTCCCGCGGCGACATTTATGCTTTCAATGGCCAACTGGATAAGGCCATTGCATCATACAAAAAGGCCCTGCAGATTAAACCTGACTTCGAGATCACGCCCGGGAAACTGGGCCATATGTACCTGTTCAAGCAGGATTACGCCAGGGCCGAAAGCCTTTTTCAGGCTTTGGCCTCGAGCCCGGAAAGAGTTGCTCGTTCATCCGGAAGAGCCTCTCTGGCTGATGTCTTGGTCCATGAGGGTAAATTCAAAGAGGCGCTTGACCAATGGAATTATTGTATCAAAACCGATAGTCTTGAGCTCGGTCCCGGACCGATTGTCGCCAACCGAATTATGACGCGAATCGATATTTATATCAGACTTAATTTATTGAAAACCGCCGAAAAGGAAGTGAAACGACTGTCCGATTTATATACCCTTTCCCATGTAATAAAAGAGTGGGTGCACGTCATCAGGGGATACGATGCATGGATATCCGCGGCCGGAGGCGATTATAAAACGGCCGATTCCTTGCTTGAGGGAGTCGAAAGTCACATCGACAAAAAAAACGCCTCGCAGGTTAAACTATATGAGCTTATCCGGGCCCGGGTGGACTTCGAAGAAGGCAAATTCAGTCAGGCTCGTTCTTATTATGAAAAAATGAACAACATCGAGCCGTCGTTTGAAAATCAAGTTATGATTGCCCGTTGCCTGATGGGCGAAGATAAAATATCGGACGCCGCTGCGATGTTTGAAAAAGCTCTTAATCGTTATGATTACAGCCGCGCCTATAATGGCATTTTCGCCGCGAAGGCACACTATTGGTCGGGCCTGACGTATGAAAAACTGGAACTGGATGATAAAGCCGTCACACAGTACGAAAAATTCCTTGAACTCTGGAAAAACGCCGATCCGGGCGTAAACGAAATCGATGATGCCCGGAAACGACTGGCACAGCTGAAAATTAAGACCTGAATCGTGTCCATTTGATTTTTTCATAGCGGGCAGCATCCCGTATTATTATATATACCCATGTTTAAAAAATATAATAACGGAATAAAATTATTTCATTTCGACAATCTCACGAAGTTTGCGGGCATTTTTCACTTTATTACCACACGCGAGGGGGGATATAGCCTGACACCGTACGATACAATGAATCTGGCTGTTACGGTCGGTGACGATCCCGAAGCGGTCAGAAGAAACCGGACTCTGCTTGCTTCGTTGCTCGGAATTTCGACCAGCGATTTTGCCATCTGCAAACAGGTCCATGGTAATAACATCATTGAGGCAAACAGGAATATTATTGATTCAAATTCGCAAAATCGTTTTAATGTACTTTCGGAAGCCGACGCCATGATTACGATTACTCCGGGTATCTGCATCATGATTTTAATCGCCGATTGTGTCCCCATACTATTATATGACCCGATCAAAAAGGCAATCGGCATTACCCACGCCGGCTGGCGCGGGACTGTCAAGCGAATCGCCGAAAAAACCGTGGAAAAACTTGTTGATAAGTACAACTGCAATCCGGAAGATATTATGGCCGGTATCGGCCCCTCGATCGGACCCTGTTGTTACGAGGTCGGACCTGATGTAATAGAAGAATTCGAAAGAACCGACGATGATACGAATGACATTATTACAGATGGAAAAGAAGACGGCAAAGGTCATCTAAACCTCTGGCTGGCCAATAAAAAACAATTGTTACGGGCCGCGATAAATGAAAACAATATCGTGACGGCCGATTTATGCACCTGTTGTCATTCGGATATGTTTTTCTCATACCGATGTCACGGCCGAAAATCGGGCCGTTTCGCCGCCGGTATAATGATAAGAAAGGACAATCATGCCTGACTGGAACGAACTCTTTACCGATGAAAAAAATATAGAAAGAATCCCCGAATCGACTATATACCGCTTTGCTCGCTCTCTGGAAGAATCAATCAAAGTGCGGCCGCTTCGTGTATGGGATCTCTGCTGCGGTGCCGGGCGGCATACGGTTTCATTAGCGCGGATGGGGTGCAAAGTTTACGCCAGCGACAAATCGCCCAATGCTCTTATTCTGACTCGCGAGTGGCTTGACGAGATAGGTTTGCATGCCGTTTTTGAAGAAAGCGATATGACCGTCTGCCCCTGGCCGAATGTTTCTTTCCATGGAGTAATCAGCTGGGATGCACTGCACCATAATACTCTGGACAATATCAGAAAAGCGATTGACGAAATACAGACTCATCTCGTTCCCGGCGGGCTGTTTCTGGGAACACTCAAATCGACCAGAGCCGATTCGTACGGTAAGGGCCGTCAGATCGAGCCGGATACTTATGTTCCCGATGAAGGCATGGAGGAGGGTGTCCCGCATCATTTTTTCGATGAATCCGCGCTTAAGGATTTATTCAAAGACTGGGAATTTATCAGTCTCGCCGAGCAGGTGATGCACTATGTCCATCGCGGCGATAATTTCCGCGAACACAATCCGTTTTCGTATACGCATTGGTGTATCCTCGCAAGGAAGAAATAGCAGGTCGAAATTCCGCTTCGGTCATTCCGGTTTATATTGCCGCTTTCTTGCCATTTATTGTCACGAAAACAGCGTAAGTTCCTCGTAAATTATTGAGTGTTATGTTAGTCCAATGAATTGGGTTTGTTTCGCATATTTAACTTCTGTTTTTTCATTCGCTACCTTTTTGATATCTTTTTTGTAGTTGGTGTACGTCTCTGTGAATTGACAAAATGGGTTTGTTTCGAATTATCCGTTTTATTTTGGAGTACAATTTATTAATACCTGTTCTATTCTGTGTTTCTATATAACGGTCGTGGCACAGATGTAACATCGAATTGATGGGGAATCTGAAGTTGTGAGAGATTGCCGTAGTGAAAAATATTATGTTCTGTCAGGTCTTGCGCGAGTCTTCGAGCGTGTGACCTGACGGCATAAATAAGCGGCAGGTCACACTCCCCATAAATGGGAAGCAAGACCTGCCGCAACATTAATGTCACGGGATCGGAATCGGGGCAGACGAGGGCGTCTGCCGCCCACGAAATTTTTATAACTAATTATAAATCGTTTTGATTCCGCCCATTTGACTTCTAACTCTCTTGTATAGGTCGACTTATAAATCGGAGAGTGGTTTTTTATAGAATCGCCACATGGCACTATATATATCAAATCCACGAAAGGCATGGTCGCACCGCAATTCTCCTCGACTATTACGGCATCGACCTTCTTATCCGGTGATGTCATCCTATACGTTTCTTTTTTTGGGCATGGGCTGAAAAAGTCGCAAGCCACATTTGATAAAAGTATGGAAATCAAAATAATAACCAGAAGATCAACTGTTAAGAATCGAATATTCATTTTTGATCTCTCTTCCTAAATCAACTTGGAGGTTTTATTCACCCTCACACGGAAAATAATATCCCGAATTGTAGTCTCTTATACCTTCATTAATCCAGTACTGATCCATCGGTTCGTCTCCGTAAAACCAGATTTTTTACTCGGCATATTAAATATGAAAATGCCATCTGTATTAAACGTGGCTATCTGTCAATATTGCCCACTTTTTTATAATAAACTCCTTCTCGAAACTCTATCTTTACCTCGCCTAAAAAGTCCGCAACACCAAAATAAATATAACCCCTTGGCTTCATATAGTCCCGATTTAATTTACCGAATGCGTCAAGGACACTCATAAAGTTCTCATTAAAACAAATCTCACCCCATCCATTGTTTATTTCATAACTCCATGTGCCGGATGATGTATCTATTCTTGCGGTATCTTTCCTGGTTACTATTTGCAGAAAATTCCCATTTTTGTAAAGAATGAGTTTTTCTTTAGCCAATTTATAATCGACTTCATATATGCCATAAAGTTCCTCCTCGCTTTTGGGTGTACAACCCAACAATATCATAGATAATAAACACCATAATATTAATTTACTTGATTGCCTATTTACAACCGCATCTACTCTCATCAATTTTTTCCGTCCATTGGAATGTCTGTTTTATTGTTCTCATTGGCCCCGAGGCGCTCTCTCTATTTGGAAACCGATGATAAAAGAACGAATGGGTACCTACCTCATTGTAAATTTCGAAGGTCACAGTCCCATTACCATTGTTGAAGGCGCTAGCTC
>CAYXTW010000086.1:0-6661 GCA_964467955.1 uncultured Ignavibacteriaceae bacterium
TAAATGGCATTCAGATCACCGGTAACCAGATAGCCGCCCGTGGCCGAGTCATAATCGGTGACATTGAATTTCGGCGTCGGGAAGCTGGCTCCCATATCGGTCGAAACCCAGGCGTAGATATCATTGGTTCTCTGTGTCGAACCGAGCGAGTCACGCAATCCACCCTGTACACCGCCATACATGACCGATTCATTGCCGCCGGCAACGTCCGGCGTGTTCGCCGCCCAGACGAGGGCCATCGTCGCCGACGTATGCGAAGTCGCAATACACTGACCGATGGCCGATACCGTATCGACTATCACCGGGGGATAATCCCACAGCGTGGCCGTAGCTGAACCTCCCATGCCGAGATGCCTGAAATAATGAACATAGGCGTTGGTCGGAACCGGATCGACCGCATCATCATACGTTTGATGCGCAAAAAGGTGAATAACGGTATCGGTCCCGAATATCTGGATTTCCATCTGAGGCCAGATAAATCTGTCACTGTTGTTGGCAATCCACGCGGCATCGACGCCATAATCCATTGTCGAATCAGGGAGAGGTCTCCGGCCGGGGCCAAAGAAACAGGTGTTCGATGCGAAATCGAACCAGATGGTTCCGGCCCATCCTGCCGCGCCGCCCGGATTATAATGGTTGCCGATGACGGCAATACCATCGCTGTCGGAAGTCGGCATGATATCCAGGCCTACATAGCCGGAACGATTACCGTCATTGAAACCATGGATATCACAACCACCGCCGGCGCCATGGAATGAAAATGCCCCATTCGGAAAAGCATTCGGATCCCACGTTTCGTAACCGGTCCCGCGATCGGTGGCTTCGCTATCCAGTGATTTCATCCAGATAAAGTGAATGTAGGTCGAGTCATCACCATTCCACGCCACCTGCCTGTTCATACGGCAGTTACTCTGGAGGTCATAGGTCGTCCAGCCCACTTCCAGACCGGGAGAATTCGATGTGATTTGCTTAAATCCAAGATCTTGCTCATCACCGGACGAGCCGGATAGACCGGCTCCTACCGGATTTTCAGTTCCGGCAAGTTTCATCCTTACGTTCTTGTAGGAAGCGGACATGCCTACCCAGGAATCTTTTTTAACGGGAGCCTTGGCGGCCAGAACGCCCATCGCGAGAAAAGCAACTACTAACAAGGAGAGCATGACAAGAAATAAGAATCTTTTTGTCATTATCAGGTGCTCCTTTCTAAAACCTTTCTTTTAGTTTCCCAACTTATTCCCTAAATTTACTCCAAAATGAATAAACTTAGACCAACCTTCTAATGATAACCGGATTGCGGCTATCATACAGAATTTTTAGTCTCCCGACGACCACCCCCTTCCATTGCAATATTTCGGTAATACATGATTTAAATTTACTATTTTTAACAATCGAAATTTTTTCCGTCTATTCGTCTTTCGTTGAAAAATAAAATATTCCGGCCAAGCCAAAAACCTGTTGTAGTATTTAGTCAACCGCCACGTTAAACCAATCAAAACCATCAAATGCCGAAGTAATTCAGCAAGCGAGATTTTTTCAATAGCGAGACAATACTAATATAAATTCCATGTTAAAATTTGTCAACCATAAAATCAGCAAATAAATTGTAATTAAATAAATTATGGAGTCTCAAAAACTCTTTAATTGCGGCATTTGCGTTAAAAGAAAATGCAAGCAAACAACCTCTGAACTTTACAATAATTCATATATTCTTCTATTTTTTCGCAAATTCTCCGTGAGGTCGCTCCTATTCCTGCATTTTTGACGGTGTAATGTCAGAGATTCAAAAAAATCAGGCAAATTCCGATGTATAATGCGAAAAACCGCCTGAGATATATTCCACCTTATCGGTTAGTAACCAACCGGTTGTTCCAAAACCCTGCAAAAGCAAACAAACTAACTGGTTTAGCCACAACTAAGCTAAAATAGCCAAAAAACAGACTTTTGTCAAGAGTCTATCAGTTCATTTTTTCCGAATAATCTCGGAATACACATCATTCCAACAGGTAGTAAACTTTTTCAATAATATCAATCCGAATTCAGGCTCAATTATTTCTTGACTTTTTCCCGGCTGGATAATTCTTTGTGCTGATTATCGCGACGAGAGCGGTTTTATTTCGTCCGATATAAATGTTATAATCCAACTCCTTAAGGGTTATGAAGGGACGTCATGAGCGGTTTGGAATATATTTTTAGGCCCAGTTCGGTAGCCGTAATTGGTGCCTCGGGGAGAAAAGGTAAAATCGGGCGCGAGATCCTGCATAACCTGATTGTAAATGAGTTTAACGGCAAGGTCTTTCCGGTCAATCCGAATTACGATGTGATTCATTCGATCAAATGCTACTCAACGATACTTGACGTTCCCGATGCCGTCGATCTGGCCATTGTTGTTGTTCCGCGCGATGCCGTTTTGGAAGTTGCCGAAAAATGCGGCAACAAAGGTGTCCGCGGACTTGTCGTGATTTCCGCCGGTTTCAAGGAGGTCGGCGGGGAGGGAATCGAACTTGAAAATCGCCTGGTCGACATTTGCCACCGCTACCGGATGCGAATGATCGGCCCGAACTGTTTCGGAATTGTTAATACCGATCCCAAATATAGTCTCAACTGCACCTTCGGCAAAACCAGTGCCCTGCAGGGGCGGGTCGGATTTGTCTCACAGTCCGGTGCCCTCGGCGAAGCGATTATGAATCATGCCCATGAGCTCGGCCTCGGTTTTTCGATGGTGGCCTCGATCGGGAATAAAGCTGATATTTCCGCCAATGATATTCTTGAATTCTGGAAGGATGATCCGCAAACCGATGTCATATTACTCTATCTTGAAAATTTCGGCAATCCCCGCCGTTTTCCGATGATCGCCCGCGAGATTTCCAGAAAGAAACCAATCGTTGCCGTCAAATCGGGACGAACCACTCAGGGCGCGAGGGCGGCTTCTTCGCATACCGGGGCGCTGGCCGAACTTGATGTCGGAGTTGACGCCCTCTTTGATCAATGCGGCGTTATGCGCGTATCGTCAGTGGAGGAATTGTTCGACGTTGCTTCGGCGCTCGCCAATCAGCCGATTCCCAGAGGCAACCGGGTGGCGATCGTCTCCAATGCCGGCGGACCGGCGCTGCTGGCAACCGATGCCCTGGTGAGTATGGGTATGGATGTCTCGCCTTATACCGGCGAAACCAGGCGAAAATTAAAAAGAGCCTTATCGGGGCAGGGAACGGTCAATAATCCGCTTGATCTTGTCGCCGGCGCTCGCGGGAAGGAATTCAAGGCGGCTTTGAGCGTCGTAAAAAACGATATAAACTACGACACTATCATACCGATATTTGTCCCGCCGGTAACAATCGATCAGATGGATGTGGCCAGATCCATTCTGGAGGGTGTTAAAGGAACCGGCAAAACCGTCCTGGCCTGTTTTATGGGAACCGGGGAAAGTAAGGAGGGTGTCCATTTCCTGAAACAAAACGGCATCCCGGTTTATGAATTCCCTGAAGCGATCGCCAAAACATTATCCGAGCTTGATTACCTGAGAAAATGGATCGAACGACCGCGCGGGAAATTCAAGAAATTCAAAGTCGAGAAAAATAAAGCTCAGCAAATTTTCGAAGAATCCATGGCTCATGGTGAAGCCACTATTACCGGTGAAAAGGCGCTCGAGATTTTAAATCATTACGGAATCCCGGCCGCCTCCAATGTGATTGCTTACAGCGAAAAAGAAGCGATCGCGGCGGCGGATAAAGCCGGTTATCCGGTCGTTGTCAAGGTCAACACTCCGACAATTTTACATAAAACCGAATTGGGTGCGGTTGTCGTCGATCTGAGAACGCCCAAAGAAGTAAGAACCGCGTTCGGCGATTTGAAAAAGAAAGTTGCCGGACTTACCAGAGGCAAATCACGAGAGAGATTCTCCGTCTTTATTCAGGAGATGGTCTCCGGAGGCATCGAGACTGTTCTCGGCATGATAACCGATCCTTCTTTCGGGCCGCTGATTATGTTCGGCCTCGGCGGTATTTATGTCGAAATTCTCAAAGATGTTGCTTTCAGGATCAGCCCGCTCAATGACAAAAATATCGAGGAAATGATTCAGAGTCTGAAATCATATCCGCTTTTGACCGGTTTCCGGGGCGCCGATCCGGTTGATATGGCCACCCTGAAGGAGTCGCTCCAGAGGCTCTCGCAACTGGTTTCCGATTTTGATATGATTGCCGAAATCGACGTTAATCCGTTTATTGCCTGCTCTCAAAAGGGTAAATCGAAGGCGGTCGACGCCCGGTTTATTATCAAAAAATCGTAAGTTTTATATTGAAACGCGACATTAAAAAGTATATAGATGGCGTGTATCTAAAACCAATTTAGAAGGAGGCCACTGATGAAATATGAACTAAAATCCATCGGCTATTGGCCGCTGATAAAAGTCTCGTTTTTGATTAATCTGATTGTCGGCTTTATTATGGGGTTGTTTGTTGCGCTCTTTATGGGCTTAATGATTAGCCTTTTGGGGCGGTTCGGCGGTTTACCGGGCATGGAGATGTATAATGAAGAGATGGCCCCGATGGGTTTCATGCTGGTTATTTATCCGTTTATGTTTGCCATTTTCGGAGCCGTCTTTTATACCATCCTTTTTCTTTTAGTGGCGCTGATTTATAACCTGATTGCGAAAGCAGTCGGCGGGCTTGAATTCACCCTGAATGAAATCCGGGTACAGCCGCTGGCCTATGCCGCGCCGCCGTCGCCGACCTATGCCCAACCTCAACAACCGCCACCACCGCCTCAACCGGCGCAACCTCCTCCACCGCCACCGCCGGTCGAACCGTTACCGCCGGATATTACGCCGCCCGATGAAGGAAAAGACGACAAAGAACAACTTTAATAAAATCGCATAATCATTTATATTATAAGTTCTTATGACTGGCGACAATATAAGAGTTAGAATTGCGCCCTCACCCAGCGGATTCCTCCATGTCGGCACCGCTCGAACCGCCATTTTCAACTGGCTTTTTGCGCGACATAATAATGGCAAGTTTATTATCAGGATCGAAGACACCGATCCGACCCGCTCCAAACCGGAACTGATTCAGCCGATTTTCGATTCGCTTAAATGGCTCGGACTGGATTGGGATGAGGAACCTTGGTATCAGTCGAAACGGATGCAAAACTACATGCCGTATATCGATAAACTCCTTGAAAAGGGGATGGCATATCGTTGCTTTTGCACTAATGAGGAGCTGGATGCCGCCCGGAAAAAAGCGATGGCCGAGAAGAAACCGGTCGGTTACAGCGGCAAATGCCGCGATTTATCGGAAAACGAAATAAAAGATTGTCTTGATGCCGGCAAAACATGCGCTATCAGACTTAAAATTTACGAGGGTGAAACCAGCTATGAAGATATGCTGCTCGGCAATATTACTCGTCAGAATACCGAAATCGAGGATTTTGTGATTTGTCGCGGCGATGGCCGCGCCGTTTATAATCTGGCGGTGGTCGTCGATGATCACGAAATGGGAATCACCCATGTCATCCGCGGTAACGACCATATCAGCAACACTTTCAAACAGATTCATATCTATAATGCGCTTGATATAAAACCGCCTCGATTTGCCCATGTGCCGCTGATTCTTCAGAAAGATCGAAAAAAATTGTCGAAACGTCGCGGCGCCAAAGATGTCGCCGAGTATGGTCAGGAGGGCATTCTGCCCGAGGCGTTATTTAATTTTCTGTGTCTGCTGGGATGGTCGCCCAAAGATGATCGCGAGTTTTTATCGCGGGATGAATTGATAAAAATTTTCGAATTAAAAAATGTCAGCGCCTCCAATCCGATTTTCGACGAGGAAAAACTCCTGGCATTAAATGCCGAGTATATCAGAACTACGCCCGATTATAGATTGGCCGAACTGGCGGCGCCATTACTCGTCAAGGCCGGCTATACAAGCAGATACTGGCTGGAAACACGCTGGGATTATCTTCTCAAAGTCATTGCACTATTAAAAGAGCGCTGCCGCCGCATGACCGACTTCATTAAATTGGGCGGATATTTCTTCCATGCCGACTATGAATACGATGCCGGAGCGGCCGAAAAACAGTTTACGCCGGAAAGTAAAAATTATCTGTTTCGGCTAAAGGAAAGCTTTGAAAAAATAGATAATTTTAGCAAGGAAAGCCTTGAAGAGGCATTAAACGAAATTGCCGAATCGCAGGATATCAAACGGGCCAAATTGATTCATCCGACCCGGCTGGCAGTCTCGGGATTATCGGGCGGCCCGGGACTTTTTGATATTTTAGAGACCATCGGCAAAGACCAAACCCTGAATCGACTTGATAGGGCGATAAAGTACATTGAAAAAAATTCTTGAGAAAAAAGTAGTAGGCGTAGGTCAGGATCCCTGCGATCCTGACGGGAGTGGGGCAACTGAAGTTGCGGGCGGCAGACCTCCCGGTCTGCCCCTTAAATGAAACTTAACCGAGGGTAGCATCATGGACGAAAAAGAAAAACTCCAGAAAGAAATAGAGCGGCTCGAAGAAAAACTCTCCAAGGACCATTTCGGCGGATTGATTAATCAAGCCGGCCGCCGCAAAGACGAAAACCGCCTCAAGAAACTCCGCAAAGAACTGGAGAAATTGGGGAAGAAGGGGAAGAAAAAGTAGGTTAGGAGCCCCGCCCGAGACAATGAGCCTT
>CAYXTW010000087.1:0-6473 GCA_964467955.1 uncultured Ignavibacteriaceae bacterium
TGGGCGGCGTGTCATCGTTGACGGTTGTGCTCAGTTGCATGAAATGATTGGTTGTCACTTCTCCGTTAGTTGGTGCATTTAAGGTAATAATTGGTGGATTACCCTGCGCGAAAGAAATCGATGCTGAAATCAACAAAAATAACAATATATATGCCGGAATCGGCATCTTAAATCCGCTGTATTTTTTTCCGCTTAACATTCTACCATTCCCTCCCATCCTATTTCAAAAGCAACATCTTTTTGGTTTGATGTTCGCCTTCGACTTCCAGTCGGTAAAGGTAAATCCCGGTGGCTACTCCATGGCCATGTTCATCGGTAGCGTCCCAGATCACGGAATGTGAACCGGACATAAGATCATCATCAATAAGAGTCTGGACACGTCTTCCGAGAATATTGAAAATATTCAACCTGACATGTTTCGTCGCGGCATCATCGCCGGTGCCGATATCGAAATCAATACGTGTAACAGGATTAAACGGATTAGGATAATTTTGGTGCAGAGTAAACGTCGTCGGCAAAAGGACATTGTTTCCTTTGGTCGGTATTTCGCCGGCGCTGCCGTTCGACAGATATGTTCGTGTGATTCTTATCTTGCTATCATCGTCGGCATTGATGTTCTGCTGGGCAATCATGGGAATCTGGATAATATCGGCCGCCCCGGCCGGAATTAAGGTCTTTGAATCCCACGGCCTTTCACTATATAGCAGCACCTTAATCCGACCATGCCAATCATCCTTATAGACAAGTCTGAAACTGCGCGTGGCATCAGGTAATTCCGGATTTTTAAAGACGACGGCATCGGGATCATAATCAATCTGGAACTGAATACCCGCGACATCCTCGGGAAATTCACCCTGAACGCTGAGTTTTGTCATCTGCCCCGCTTCAAGATCATCCAGCTCAAATCCGACTGTCGCAAAATCTCCTGACTGACTCGATGGCCCCGGCGACGGGTTTATCGGCCAGCCGAAGATTAAATTCAATATACCGATAAGATCTACCACATTAACGAGCGAATCGGGAACGACGTTGGCCGTTTCGTAATTTCGTTTCGCCAGACTGTAGTTACCGATAATGTAGCCGACGATGTTTACCAGATCGGCGACGTCGATATGCTTATCAAGGTTAACATCACCGAACATATCGATCTGAATGACCCCCGAGTCGACCACCAGGGCCAGCGATGGAATCTCCGGATCGGGATCGACCGACTCCCAGGCGTCATATAAGTGAACCCAGTAATCACCCGGAACGGCGGCCGTATCAAGTGTGAAATAAGCATTCAAAATGGCGGTACTCGATCCGCTCACGATTGGCTCATTGTCGAGGCCGAAAGTAACGATACGAACCGAATCGGGATATGTCCCGATATTATCATAAACCACATACTCCGGCGTCCGGTCGGTGACAACGACCGAATCGAGTTCCGCAATCGAAACCGGATAGGTCATATCAAAATTGACACCATATACCGTTCGCGTCGATATTAAATCCAGCGGGAATACGACCGGAGTCGACCCGGGTATACCTCCGGTTGGCCTGGTACCGGTTCCGTAAGTTGATTTTGAGAAAAGTCTGTCGACCTCCGGGACCTTGACCGTTATGTAAATCGACTGCGTCCCGGTCAACCCCGCGCTATCGGTCGCCTGAAAAGTTATCGTATACATTCCGACATCGGCAAATGACGGCAACCAGTTGAATATCCCGCTGACTGTCCCTCGCCCATATAATGAAGGATTACCCACAAAGGTCGCGTTTCCCGGCAACCCGAAAGCTTCCAGCTGGAGCGAATCGCCATCCGGGTCCGTGGCCGAGACATTAATTGTGGGAACCGTTTGACCCTGCTCCACAGTAAAGGAATTGGGTATAATATCAGCCACGACCGGGGGATTGTTATCCGGAGTCCCACCGACAGTAATATTTAATGTACTTTGAACCACACCCCCTCTGTCATCGTCGACAGTAAAAGTTATGGCAAAACTCTGGTCATTATGCGTCGCGTTCGGGGTCCAGATGAAAGTGCCGGCCGTTGAGGTATCACCACATACCGGATTACTGGGACTAAATGTCGCCCCCGAAGGCATATTGGCCGCCGTTATACAAATATTGTCGCCATCCTCATCTGTTGCCGTTACTACAACCTGCTTTTCAACACTTACTGTCGCTGACTGATTAAGTCCCCCGACAATGTTCAGATCGGGATAGTGATTGGCGCCGGCAGTATCGACAGTAAAAGCACCACTATTCAAAAGAGGCAAGATATATAGCAAACCATCCCAGCTGGAAAACTGATTCTCCCGAGTTTGGCCATTCTGAAGACGGAACTCAGTCGATTGGCCATGCTGAGCATTGGGATTTACCCGGAAAGGTACCAACATCACAACCGAGCCGTCAGGTCCGGAAGAATCAATCACGGGCTGACCCTCATGTATGTTTAGATCGTAATATGGCGGAAACATTCGAATATCCATTGTATGTGCCGTTGTATCGGCATAGTATTGTAGGCCTTCATGAAAAGCAGCTATGTGGGCTACGCTTGTATCATATGGAAATACTTTTTTTCTTAAGACGGCTCCCACACCACGGCCGACCAGTTCGAATTTATAATTGTAACCGACCGTATCAGCCGACGTTGTATCGAAAGTTGTATCAATCCCTACCACTATTGTGTCAACGACGACACCCTGTAAATCAATCCAGTCGATTATCGGGGTAAGCAGGTCGCTGGCCCCCCCTGTGAACAGAGTATCATATTTAAACCTGATAAGAAATCCGCCGATTTTTGCCGAATCATGAACTATTTCAGTTTCGCCGGTCAATGTATCAACCAGCACTTCATAAGTGGTATCATACGGTACGTTTACAAAAGTAATGGGCAGCCAGGCGGTATCGCCCGGGGCCCCTGAGAAACGGCCCAGAGTAATCTGATAATCGGGCGTATTGTGGATTTGGGCGTGGCTGTTGGCCGCAAACATCATCAACAACAGCATTATCAGAAGCAGTATCTTATTGGATATTATTACCCTTTTTGATTTCGATTTTTTACGGAAGTCGAGTTTCTTAAACATTATATCTAATCCTCATTTAAGAAGAAGCATTTTTTTCTCGGTCATAAAATTTTCTGCGGTTAAGCGGTAAAAATAGACACCGCTCGAAACAACTCTCCCCGCATTATCCCTTCCATCCCAGACCACCGAATGATCCCCGGCCGTGAATGTGCCTTCAACGAGGCGTTTAACCTCCTGCCCGAGAACATTATAAATCGTCAGCGTGATATCGCTCGTTCGCGGCAAACTGAAGGCCAGCTCGGTCGAGGGATTGAATGGATTGGGATAGTTTTGATTCAATGCAAAATCGTTCGGCCGTACATTATCTTTATCACCTGTTATTTCCGGCCTTAATAGATAACCATCGGCCGAAGAAATCTGGATTCCATCTATATTAAATTTCGCTTTATTATCGATTTCAAGAAAACTGCTATATCCCGACGGCATTCTCGTGCCGTCGTCACTATAAATTAAAACATTGACAAGATTGTCATTCACCGAAGATTTGACTATCATGCCGTTCTCTTCCATCCCCGAAAACAGGTCGGGGACAGAAGAAATATTTTCATCCGATTTCAGAACAAGTAACAGACCACCCAGGTCATCTTCCGAATCATAAGCGAGCTTCATCCTCCCGGCATCTTTTCTGACAATTACATCAACAACCGGTGAAGTCATCGGCGACAATTTTTTCCCGAAAGCGGTAATATTCACAATCTTGTTAACCATGAAAACCAGATCCGCGATAGTGGCGCCATAGCCGTCCCGGTTTACATCGGAATTCAATAACTGGCGGGGACTTAATGGAGCCAATTCGGGAAAAGAAAGGTAATTGGTAAGAATAATGGCATCGCCGATTTCGTATGTTACCCCGTTAAGATTGATATCACCGATAAGGTTTTCGGGTGATTTTCTGATTTTTATAAAACCATTTGTATAACTAATCGAATCGCGGTCGATACGAACGCTGTCCGGATTGGTAAGCGTGTTATCATTTCCCAATAAACCGTCACGGAAAACAAAAGAAATCGGTACTGAATAACCAGAGTAATTCAAATCGTTTGTAACATAAAATGATAGACTGACAATCGGTCCCGTTCCCGGGCTGATATTATCGGGTGTGCCGTCGCCGTTCTGGTCCGCCAGCCCGAAAATCCCGATATCGCCCAAAATCCCGCGATAATCCAGCCGATAAGTAAAGTATTCAAACGCCTCCGAGCGGGTTCCTGAAATAACGATCGATGCCGGCGTCAGGACACTGACATCGTAACTGATAGCCAGGCTATAACCGGAAACAGCCGCCGGATTTTCCAAATTCATATCAAGTGTAATAATCTCACCGGGGTAGGATGAATCGGATTCGATGGCCAGAAAATACGGGTCGGCAAAGGCAGAGCCCGCTCCTCCGAAGAAGACCATCATCAGGCCTAAGATTATGATTCTCAGAGTGTTGGTTCTAAAATCTCGCATATTCATAACATTCCAACGCGGATTATTCCACAAACCTTTTGAGCAATTACCAGACCAACATCAGGCCCAATTGCCAAAACTATATTTAAGTCAGATTTATCTGACTCTGTTCAATTCCAACATCTTGCCGGGACACCTGTTGTGCCTCTTACGGCATGTGGGATAAAGAGTTATGCCCTATCTATAATTACTTCATCCCGATAACAACGGCCAAAATCCAGTCCTTCGGTTAAATGAGGGTTTGCAAAATGCAAAAATGGCGGGTAAGGTTGAAAATCTATTACAAATCTTGCCTTTATGATGCAAGCGCTTGCAATTAAAAAAAGATACGTTCCCTGTATAAAAAAAAAGTCCCAATCCCTCCGCTGAATTGAGTCTAATAAAGCTTTTTGGATCATTAATCCATTTCCCAATTATGTCTATCTTACTATCTATTTCTTTATCAATCTTTTGTCAGTTACTCTCCTCTTTTTTTCCGCCAGGGAGGGTCGAACCCTCCCTGCGGAAAATTAAACGGCTTGCTTACTTCAGCAATACCATCTTCTTCGTAACGGAATACTTGCCGGCATCCACTTTGTAGAAATAAACACCGGAAGCTTCGGCCGAAGCATCCCACTGCACTTTAACGACGCCAGCATCGCTGTGGCCGTTAAAGTCGGCAACTCTCTGGCCAACAACGTTAAAGACGGTAATCGTCCAGTCGGAAGCCGACGGCAGACTCATCTCAACGGTAGCCACAGGGTTGAACGGGTTAGGATAGCTCTTCACAGCAAAGTCGGCCGGCACCGTAACGATGTTCTTGAAGCTCGCACCATCATAGGTGGCGGCTTCAACCGAAACGAGTTGGCCGTTGCTATGCAGGATATGACCGTTGGCGGTCACGCCCTTCTCGAAGCTGTACAGTATGGCATGGGTCTGACCATCACGGAAGTTGGTCTGCAGTTCCATGCCGCTCGCGCCTTCAGCCAGGGTAACGTTAACGTCACCGTCGAAGACGAAGTGTCCCGCACCGATAGCATTGTCAACGGTAACTTCACCGGAAGTGACATGCAATACCGTCGGAACCGGCTTGGCCGGCGGCAACGGCAGAGCATCACCAACGATGACACGGATCAAATAGACAAGGTCAGCGACCGTCAGGGGGATACCGTCCCCGTTGACTTCGGTAGCTGCCCTCTGCCCGTCGAAGTTAATCGTAAAGGCAGCCGGGCCATAAATGAACCAGTTGGTGAATACAACTGCATCGGCAATTTCATTGGGAACACCATTCAGGTTGACATCACCGCGATCGTCGAGTTGAGGAATCGAGATAATGTCAATTCCGCCACCGTAGAAATCGATAAACGGAACCGGGCACTTATCCGGATTCTCGGGCGGATTCTGCGGATCGCAGAAGCATATCATCTGCGCACCGGTCCAGGTCGGGAAGCCGTAGTACGGATCGGTTACGTCAATCCACGGGAACATCGGATCCCAACCGTTATACCAGTAGGCACCTCCATCCGGAATCATCGACATAGCCGTCTTGATTTCCAGAGGATCTGCAGCCGCGTTGTAGTGGAAAGCAATGGTGTTGTCACCGCAATCCATCCAGTAGAAGTTAATCGGGACGAACATGCCCGCGAAGTTAAGGTTATTGGTTACCAGGAAGTCAAGCGAGAACAGTGCGGAACCATCGGGAATATCGCCAAAGCCGGGATCGGGATGATGCGGACCATCATTTTGATCGGCGATAGCGGTTACACGAAGCAGACCGGACGGACAGCCGTTACCACAGTTGCCGTTCCAGCTGTAGCGGTAGGTGAAGTATTCCCAGGATGCAATACCGGCGCCCTTTATAGCGCTGATAAAGGTAAGAGCGGAGGCGTCATATCCGATAAGGAAGTCAAAGCCCCACATCTCTTCGGAACCCTGTGTCTTGAAGACATTCACGTAACCGTGATGTCCCTGCATCTG
>CAYXTW010000088.1:0-6410 GCA_964467955.1 uncultured Ignavibacteriaceae bacterium
TTGCAATCAATTTGCTAATTGTATCAATTCAGATATGCTCTCAGCGAGCGGCTTCGCGAGGCGTGCCTCAATCGTCTGATAGCCTTCTCTTTAATCTGACGAACTCTTTCGCGCGTCAGCGAAAAGCGGGCGCCGATCTCCTCGAGGGTAAGGGCTTTTTCATGGTTTAATCCAAAATAGAGGCTTATAACCTCAGCTTCCCTCGGAGTCAGCGTGTCGAGCGCTTTTTCGATTTCGGTTTTCAGCGACAAATCCAGCAACTCCTCGTCGGGCGCCGGCTGGTATTCATCCTCGAGAACATCGATTAACGAATTGTCCTCGGAGACCGAGAAAGGGGCGTCAAGCGAAAGATGCGAATTCGAGATTTTCAGCGTGTCGGAAACCTCGCCAGCCGACAGATCAAGCTCTTTGGCGATTTCATCGGGGGACGGTACCCGGCCGAGATCCTGCTCCAGCGAGCTGGATATCTTGCCTATTTTGTGCAATGTCCCGACCCGATTCAGCGGCAGGCGAACAATACGACTTTGTTCGGCCAGCGCCTGCAGAATAGCCTGCCTGATCCACCAGACAGCATAGCTGATAAATTTGAATCCACGCGTTTCATCGAAACGCTTGGCCGCTTTAATCAGACCGATGTTGCCCTCGTTGATCAAATCAGCTAAGGATAACCCCTGGTTTTGATACTGTTTTGCAACAGAAACGACAAACCGAAGATTGGCTTTTGTCAGTGCTTCCAGGGCGTTTTGTGAGCCCTGCTTTATTTTTTTGGCCAATCGAACTTCTTCGGCGGCGTTGATCAGGGGTGTTTCTCCGATTTCACGAAGATACAGATCCAGCGACCTGTCCTCATCGCGGAACTTTAACATTTGCTTAGCCACTGTGAATCAACAATCCTCCTTGCGTTTATTATACCCTACAATCATAAACCCTCGGTTCAAGGTTTAACCGCCTTGTACTCTATCGAACCTCCCGGGTCGACCAGCAGGAACGGAATCGCTTTTTGTCGGCCCTCCATTCCTTCCGCTATAACCTGCAATTCGACCAGGTTTTTTACTTCCTGATTATCCACCTGCGTTATAATTGAACCGGGCTGAATACCGGCCCGGTCGGCCGGTGAATCTCGTTGCACCCGATTTATAAATACGCCCGGAAAATGTTCAGCGCCAATCTGTTGAGCGACATCTTCCGAGAATGTCAGCAAATCCATGCCCAACCACGAAAGCCCGAGATTGGGATTGTCAAACTCCGATGAGTGAGCCAGTCGGAACTCCTGCTCATCGACTATTTTTGTATCTGCATTTATCTTTTTGCCCTTCCTTATCAATGTGATCTCCGATTCTTTGTCTTTCGGTGCGGTCGAAATCAAAACCGACAGCCGATCGGAATCGGTAATCTCCTCGCCATTAAAGGCGACTAAAATATCACCCTCATGAATGCCGGCTTGATCCGCCGGGGAATCGGCTAAAACCGAATGGACATAAACACCCTTTACCGCCGCCAAGCCCTGCTCGCGGGCCTGCTTTTCGGTGACATCGGTGAGGTTTATTCCCAGAAGCCCGCGCGAAACATGTCCGGTTGAGATCAAATCGGGGACTATCGCCCGAGCCATATTAATCGGTATGGCAAAACCGATCCCGACCGATGCCCCGGTCGGGCTTGAAATAGCGGCGTTGACACCAATCGCTTCACCTTTCAGATTGACCAATGGCCCGCCCGAATTACCCGGATTGATGGAAGCATCAGTCTGGATATAGCTTTGATATTTCGGCGTTCCTTCGCCGAAATTCAGGTTGCTCCGGCCCTTGGCCGAGATGACCCCGACCGTGACCGTTCTGTCCAATCCCTGCTGGGGGAAGGGATTGCCAATTGCGATCGCCCAATCACCTACATGGATTTTCGCCGAGTTCCCGAACGGTATAAATGTAACTTTTTCCTGAGGGTCAACTTTAATCACTGCCAGATCGGTCTTGTCGTCAAGCCCGATAAGTTTGGCGTCGTATCTATATCCGGATGACGTTCTGACCTCGATCTTTTCGGCGTCTCTGACGACATGGTAATTAGTCAATATATAACCGTCCTCACGGAAAAAGAAACCGGAGCCGGTCGAAATCTGCGCCTCGCGCGGGGCCCGGAAGAAGCGCCAGAAAAAGTCGTCATGATAAGTCGTGGCGATACTTTGCTCGGCAACGACATTAACGACCGCATCCGTCACACTTTCGATTACCGAGACAAACGGCGAAGAATATTCTCCTTCCTCGTTTTGAACGACGGGATGACGTGTGTCCCGAACGTCGGCGACCGACTGTTTGCTCAGATCGAGGTTTGACGCTATCAAAATGCCGAGCAATATGCATACGACAGCAAACAGGCCCACTGATAAAGGTCTGAAATTCCCGGAAAAACCTAAATGCGATCTCCCTCTCAACTCTCAACCTCCAAACAATACAGCTTTTTATTATAAGAAAAAGATATTAATTTGTCAAGTATTATTTTGTTCATCTCAACAAGCCAATCCCCTCAACTTACTTGTTTTTTTATACTTAATACTGTATAATAAGGTTTCGTTTTTTGCCCCCGATTGCGCTAATTACTGTAAGCTATTGCGGTAATTGTAATTCAAATGGGTTTCTAACCCTTTTCGATTCAAAAATCTCATTTGTCTCAATTGACATTTTTATGCCAAAACATTAATATATTAAGTTACCATGACTTATACGTCTCAAAGGTACGAAATAGTTGCCTACGGGCGACTTTTATTCGAGAAAGGTCTTACGTCCGGAACCGGCGGGAATATATCTATTCGGGTCAAAAACCGGTTGCTGATTACTCCCTCCGGATTGTCCCTCGGATTTTTAGAAAACAGGGACTTGATCGCGATTAATAATAAAGGCGAAAAAATCGAGGGCATGCACGCACCTTCATCGGAGAAATTAATGCATATCTTCGTTTATCAGAATCGTCCGGATATCAGGGCCTGCTGCCATGCCCACCCACCATATGCAACCGCTTTTTCGCTAACCGATCAGGAATTGCGTTGTGATATTCATCCCGAGGCGATCCTGACTCTTGGCGATATCGCACAAGTTGAGTATGCTTCGCCGGGAACCGAGGCCGTTCCCAGAGCAATGGAAAACTGTATAAAACGTTTTGACGCATTTATTTTAAAGAACCACGGTGTTTTAACACTTGGTCGAGATATGAAGGAAGCATATTATCGAATGGAAACAGTTGAACATCTGGCGAAAATTACATATATTGCCAAACGTGCGGGGAAAATTGATTTCCTTGAAAAAAACGAAGTGGCGCGGCTGAAAAAAATCAGGCGCGATTATATTGGGGAAGACAGTCGGTGATAAAAAAGATTGTATTGGATAAGGCCGATCGGATTTATCATTTTCCTTTTGACATCGAGGAGTTCTTCCCGAAGCGGACAATTGCGGCCGGTGAAACAAAGGAGCCAATTATCGATCTGGGACATTTCCGCTGGCCGAAAAAAGATTTAATGGAATCAATGAATAAATCTCCTGATCAGGCAACTTCGGGTAATGATCTGTTTAGACTTAAAGAGGTTATCGCTGAATGGATGGATAATGAATACCGAATCAAGATAGATCCTCGAAAAGAGGTTCATATCGGTCAGGGAATCCACCGGATTATTTTTGATTTTTGTCTGGCCTTCGTTGAATACGGTGATATTGTCCTTTGTCCCGAACCGGGGATGCCCTTCTATCGGCGATTTGTGATTTCCGCCGGCGGCGTTCCGGTCAGCTATTCCATTTCTTCAAAGACCGATTACAAGCCGTCCTTTTCGAGATTACCCGACAATTTGGGCAAATCCGCTAAGGTCTTAATCCTTAACAGCCCTCATAATCCTACCGGTACGATAATGGATGAGCACGAACTGGCTGATTTTGTGCGGGCGGCCTCGAAACGGAATTTATTCATCGTCAATGATGCCGCCTTCTGCTCGCTGGCCGAGGAAAAACATCCACTCTTGCGTACCGTTCCGGGGGGGCGGAAGGTGGGACTGGAGATTTTTTCATTCGCTTTTGCCTTTGGCCTCGGATATATGCCGTTTGGCTTTGCTATCGGGCCGCCCGAAATAATAAACGGTCTGGAGATTATAGGAAAGACAATTGGCGCCTATATTCCGAAATCCTGGCTGGAGCCGGTTATCGAGGCGATTAAAAACCACCCGTCGCCGGGGCTGAAAGAAATCAAAAAAAATATCGGTTTATCCCGGCAGAAAGCCGAACTATTGGCCGAAAAAATGAACTGGAAGAGCGTCGGCGGCAAATCTTCGCCTTTTTTATGGACAACCATACCGGAGCGAAAAGGCTCTTCGGCTTATGCTGCGACTATTTTCAGGCGGAGACGAATTCTGACTCTGCCGGGAGTGGCTTTTGGTGAAACCGGCGAAGGATTTTTAAGATTATCTTTGACCGCCACACCGCAAGATTATACCGAGGCGATTTCGCGGCTATCGCGAAGGTTGCAGCTTCGGCAAAAAAAGGGGGAATAATCAGATATGGATGTTATTCGGCTTCAAAACATGTCCTTTTACGGCTACCACGGCGTATCTTCGGCCGAAAAAGAAACCGGACGGCGATTTGAGGTCGACTGCGAACTGGAAGTCGATCTGGCCACACCGGGAAGCTCGGATTCGCTGGGCGATACGGTTGATTATGTGGCCGTTTTTCAAAAAATCAGAGATATTGTTGAGGGGCGAGCCTTCTCTTTGATTGAAAAACTGGCGACTACTCTGGCCGATGAAATTTTGAAAGAATTCCCGGTTTTCAGAACAACCATCAGAGTCAGAAAAGTTATCCCTCCGATTGCCGGAAACATCAGCAATATAGAAATCGAAGTTACGCGGCGACAGCCTGATGCTGCCAAGATTTTGTCCGATAATGAAGAATAAAAAGGAGAAAATCATGTCAAATACGATCTTTTTGTCACTGGGGTCGAATCTGGGCGATCGCGAGCGTAACCTCAAGAAAGCCTGTGAGATGCTGACGATATCGGAGGGCTTTGAGTGGATAAACGCCTCGTCGATTTATGTCACCCAGCCGGTCGACATGGAACCGGGTTCGCCCACATTTTTAAATATGGTTATCAAAGGGCAGTTTTCATTCACGCCGCTGGAGCTTCTGCAAAATATAGAAAATATAGAAAAGAAGCTGGGGCGCGAGGGTAAGGGCGATAAAAAGCCGCGTCCTATTGATATTGACATCCTGCTTTTTGGTGACGATGTAGTCAAAACCAAACGTTTAATGATCCCGCATCCACGTCTGACCAAACGCGCCTTTGTCCTGGTGCCGCTTCTGCAAATCGAGCCCGATCTGGTACATCCGGTCAGCGGCAAAAAGCTCGAAAGCTATCTTAAACAAAAGGAGGTTGACGGCCTGATTTTATACCGGGAATCTGTCCGCGATCATGTCTGACGCAAACTATATCGCCATTGAGGGCGTTATCGGTGCCGGCAAAACGACTCTGGCCCGGATGCTGGCGGAGAAAATCGGCGCCCGGTTGTTATTGGATGACGCCATGAATAATCCGTTTCTGGTCGATTTCTACAAGGATGTCAAGCGCCATGCTTTCACTACCCAGCTTTTCTTTCTGCTAACCCGCTATCAACAGCAATTGTCATTATTGACACGCGACCTGTTCGATCAAAGGATCGTGGCCGATTATTCTTTCGCCCGCGATCATGTTTTTGCCACTATTAATTTGAGCCCCCGCGAATTGACGCTCTATGAAAAAATATTGCCCCTGTTGAAGGCCGATATTCCCAGACCGGATCTGACCATCTATCTGCAAACCTCGACCCCGGTCCTGTTGGGCAGAATTAAAAAAAGAAATTTCAATTTCGAGCGGACGATTGACACCGATTATATCCAGCAGCTTAACGATGCTTTCAATTATTATTTCTTTCATTATGAGGATTCGCCACTTCTGGTGATAAAAACCGATGAGATAGATTTCGTCGAAAATCAAAATGATTTCGATGGTTTGGTTGACATGATACAAAGGCCAATTTCCGGCAAAAAGTACTACGTTCCCTCAACCATCGCCGGATGAAAATGTTTGAATATTATGGTTGATAACAACAAAAAGAAAATTACCATCTCCGCTTTCATAAAAAAGAAAAGCAAGGGCGAAAAAATCGCGGTCCTGACCGCTTATGATTATTTCACCGCTAAATTTCTTGACCGCGCCGGAGTCGATGCCCTCTTGGTTGGCGATTCGGTCGGGATGGTGCTGTACGGTGAGAAGAGTACGCTTCCGATGACGATGGACATCATGCTGGGGCATGTCAGAGCCGTGGCGAAGGGTACGACCCGGGCGCTGGTAATAGCCGATATGCCGTTTATGTCGTACCAGCCGTCGGTCGCCGTCGCTATCGAAAA
>CAYXTW010000089.1:0-5743 GCA_964467955.1 uncultured Ignavibacteriaceae bacterium
GTCTTAAATCAGTCCAATCTTTTATTATTCTAATGCCCTTTTTAGACATAACCGTTTCTATTTTCCGGGATTGGTGCCAAATATTATGAGTCTATCCTTCCCGCAACAGAATAACGAATAAACAGCCGGATTGTCAACGAAAAATCGCCTATTCGCGAAATATTTTTTAATCCGATATTTTGAGTTGTTTTACAGATTTAAATATATATTTTTCTATAAACGTCCCGGTCAATTTTTGTCGATCCGAGGTCCCGCAGAGTAGTTACCAATTTCTTTATTTCCTCATGGACAATCCGGTGCCGGGCCCTCAAGATAGAGATAAGTAATCAGGAACGTAACATCGAAAATATTGACCGCACTATCGCTGTTGACATCGGCTTCGTTCATCGAGACTGGTGGTTCACCACCTATGTACAGATATGAAATCAAAGATGTCGCATCGAAAATATTGATAACCAAATCGCCGTTTATGTCGCCGCAGATAAAATCGCAGGCGTCGCCGATACCATCGCCATCCGTGTCAAGCTGGTCTTCATTGTCGACATACGGGCAGTTATCGCACACGTCGCCGAAACTGTCATTATCCGAATTGATTTGATTGGTATTACTCGAATCGGGGCAATTATCGCACAAATCTCCGACATTGTCATTATCGCTGTCTTCCTGATCGGGATTGGACAGGCCCGGACAATTGTCACATTCTTCGGCGATATCGTCACCATCAAGGTCGGGTCCAAGACAATTTACGTACGTTCTGTACATCGACTGACCGTACGTCCCAACCACCAGCATTCGTGTCGGCCGATGCAGTTCCATATCGAGCGCCACGATCGGTGTCGGCAGCCCGGTACCGAGCGGTTCCCAGTCGCCACCCAGATCATGGGAGATATACACGCCGACATCACTGGTAACGTACAGAACCGAATCATAATCGGGATCGACTATAATATTATTCACCGGGGCATCGGGAAGATTGGATTCGATGGGCGTCCAATTGGCACCATAATCTTCTGTCCGGTAAACGTGAGCCATCGGCTCGCCCCACTTATATCCCGAAAGGGTAACATAAGCAATCGAAGCATCATGCGGGTCGGCGGCAACGCGGGTTACCCATCGGTTGGGCAAACTGCCGCTGATATTCGTGTACCCCCTGCCACCATTCGGACTGACCCAGACATTACCGTCATCGGTCCCGATATAAATAACCTGCGTATCGGCCGGTGTCAAACCGATTGTGGTTATAGTACCGTACGTCATATAACCGCCCCCCGGGCCGTTGGTCAGGTCATTGCTGATCGCCTGCCAGTAGCCGGCGCTGTTGGTCGTACGGTACAACCGATTGGAGCCATAGTACAACTTGTTATGGTTAACCGGGTCCATCACGACCGGCGTGTTCCAGTTTTGCCGCTCCGAGCTATAGTCTATCCCGGACATGGCCCAGCTGAAACCATATCCGGCCGATAATGACTTATATAAATTACCATACTGATACTCAGCGAAAACAATATTGGTATCGGTATAATCGATCAGCGTAAAAAAACCGTCTCCGCCCAGAATATTGACCCAGGCGTTATCAGCCTCACCTGTTCTCATCAAGGTTCCATTGTCCTGAGTGCCGCCGGTAATCTTGATTGGATTTTGATAGCCGATACTGATTTCATAAAATTGTGTATTGAGCATATTGACACATTGACGCCAGTTATTTCCCATATTATTGGACACTCCGACTCCGCCGTCATTGCCGTTATAGATAAAATTGGGATTGTCGGGGTCAATATACATGGCATGATGATCGACATGCAGATTACCATCGGCATAATACCAGGCATTGCCGCCATTGGTCGATCGGAACTGATAAATACCCAGCGCAAAAACAATATCAGGATTGCCGGGGACGACACGAATCTGACCGAAATACCAGCCATAGCTGGAATAATTTCCGTCAAGATCGCTGCTGTTTCTCAAGTTCCAGGTCAGCCCGAGATCATCGCTGCGGTACACGCGAATCATATAGCTGACATCATAATTATAGAAGGCGTAGGCTGTTTCCGAAAAAGGATCGATCGTCACGCCGATACGGCCAACCGTGGTTGATTGCCCGGGCAGTCCGTTAATCGTCCCCAATCTGGTCCAGCTATCGCCGTAATCGGTCGACCTGAATATCCCGCTTCCACGGCCACCCATGACCCGCTCTTCCGGTGTTCGCCAGCGTTGCCACATGGCCGCCAGAATGACACCGCTGTCGGGATGAATCGCCAGATCAATGCAGCCGGTAGTATCATCGACGTATAAAACCTGCTCCCAGTTTCCCCCGCCGTCGATCGAACGATACACGCCGCGCTCGGAATTAAAACCGAATAGCTTACCGCACACCGCAACAAATATAGTATCGGGGCGATCCGGCACGATAATAATCCGACCGGTATTGTAACTTTCCGTCAATCCTTTGGAAGCCCACGTCTCTCCCCCGTCTTCGCTTTTATAAATACCGGTGCCCTCGTACATACATCGCGCAGCGTTGGCTTCGCCGGTTCCGGCGAAAATAACATTGGGACTATCCGGCCTTACTGCCAGCGCCCCGATCGCCTGCGAGCCGACACCATTGAAAATTGCCGTCCACGTATAACCGGTATCAGTCGTTTTAAATATCCCGCCTGAACCGGTGGCGGCATAACAGATACCGCGATCGATCGGATCGACGGCAAAGTCGGTTATACGTCCGGGGATATTCGACGGGCCGATCGGCTCCCAGGTGAAATTGTCGCGGCTGTCTTTGGCGACATTTTGAGCCAGACTGACCGCGTCCTTTTGCGCCCGGATGTACTCATCCTGAGGCACCTCGCCGACCGGATATGCGCGCTGCATGGTAAACCAGTCATTGGGTAACTGCTTGGCGCCGACAACCTTGCCTTCTTTTTTTAATTGTGAGTAAATCGGATCGTTAAATTTATGGCTTTTCCCGGTATCCGGTGATTTTAGCCACATATAGCCCAGAAAAGATACCGAGACTATTATAATAGCTATTAGAATATACCGCATAATCACCTCGCTGGTAAGACCTTATCCGGTTGTTTTTTGCTACTTTATAAGATAAGGAAATATCCGAATTACACAAGCTAATTATGCGACTATTGACTCGATTTTACGGCTTACGAACAGTCCGGCTCCGGGCCGTCGAGATACAGGTAAGCGATCAAGTAGGTTATATCAAAAATATTGACCGCGCCGTCTTGATTTACGTCGGCCGATTGAATCGGAACCGGCGGCGGGCCGTCTATATAAAGATAGTTGATTAAGTAAGTTGCATCAAAAATATTGAGTGTCATATCGCCGTTAGCATCGCCGCACAGCCAGCCGTCGAGAGTCGTAAAATACCATTCCCGTCCGGCTGCCGAATCACCGTGACTATCCCATGCGATTACTCGCCAATAATAGGTCGTATTGAATTGAAAATCGGTCGGGGGATCATAAAAGCTTTCTGATTGCATTGTACTAACAACCGCCGGTGGAGACATTGTATCGAAATAGACATCATATAGAATCGAGTCATCATCCGGGTCAGTGCACCCCCAGTACAGATTGACATCAATCTGAACGTCATTGGCTTCATGCATAGGGTCGGGATTTTCCGGCAGGCCCGGCGGCCGGTTACCCTCCACCTTGCAGACACCCCAGCCACTCCAGGCCGGTTCCAACCATTGGTTGATTATCGTCCCATCGTAATCGAATTGATAAATATAACCAAGCGCCTCATCATAACTCTCAGCCGTCCAAAAATGTTGCCCGTCAAACCACAATCCCCGGCAATTCGGCGATGGTGGTGTGAAACTATTTTCGGAAACCTGAGTTAACGTCGGCCAGCCACTTAAATCCCAGCATTTAATATGGTTTTCATCATCGAGCGTCCAGTAATAATTCCCGTCCCAGGCTGCCCCACCGATAAACTCATCAAGCGAAGCTGTCCCCATTTTGTCACCATTGATGTCGTACCGATTCAAATCCCACTCATCGAGATAGAAATATGTCCCATCAAATGCGACACCGTAAAAATAATATAACGACCAGTCATCGACTATAACCTCGAGCTCTCCGGTGCCGAGATTGACTTTATCCAATCGCGGTGCGAAGGCCTCGGCGGCGTACACCTCGCCATTGACAACCTCCAAATCGACAAAATGAAAATTCTCATATTCATAATGGGTCAAGACAGTGCCGTCCGCACTCATAAGATATATCCGCGAATAGAATCCCTGGTTGGCGGTAAATACAATCGTATCGCTGTCGCGAATACCATCCATCCTGTTATCAGAATCTGCGGCCGATATCATAATATTATTTGCGAACAGCAGTATTAGCAAAATCGCAGTTTTTAATGTCAATATCTTGCTTTCGCTTCCGTCGGCGCAACCCGAGTTATTCATATCGAAGCATCCTCGATTGTCAATAATCTATCCAATTGAAAAGGTCTACTCGCAAATCGGCGCCGGACCGCCCAAATATAGGAATGATATCAAATAAACGGCGTCGAATATATTTACGCTGCTGTCACCGTTTATATTCATTTCATCGAGATTGTCTGGACACGGACCAAGGCGATACAAACAATCTATAAAAAATGTAACGTCAAATATATTAACAAATCCGTCATGGTCAAAATCGCCGCATGGATAGATAGCATTACAGCCCAGATCGTAATAGCCGATCAGTTCCTTGATGTCGTTATTGTCTGCCAGACAGGGGGAATTGGCCGCCAGATGCAAATCGAGAGCCGATGTATCGCAGAATAACGGATCCAGCGAAAAGTTTCCGCATTCACCGATATGGCAGGAGAGATTTTCATGATCGTCACCACCGACATTGCCATAAATATCGGATTTGCTTATAGTAAGGTAATTAGTGTCGCTGACAAAAGCGCCACCGCCACCGACAAAAGCGAAAATACAATTCGAAAATTCCGAGCCGGATGATACGGTATATAGATGCGAGCCGTGTAACGCTCCATTATCGTAAAAAGTACAATTCTGACCGATCACTTTCATATTGTCGGCAAAGATGGCGGCACCATAACCCGCTATATTACGTATAAACATACAATGCTCGATATTCACGGTCGCAAAATGGGTATCACCTTTTAAACATAGCGCCCCACCGAGCCAGCCGCCATTATTATAGAAAATACAATTTTTTATCCTGAGAGGCGTATTCTTAATATACATTCCGCCGCCGGGGGAACCGGGTGTCGGATCGGCACCATTCTGAATAGTAAAACCGTCAATTGTTGCCCAATTCGGGAGAAGATCGTGTAAATAAAAACCGCGATGGGCGAGCGTATCGCGAACTAAACAATCGATAATAGTTACTTCCGGGCCATTTTCCGAGATTAAATATATCCCTTTACCGTGAAAATCGATATCCCAGTTGCCGTCGCCATTATAGGCGCCCGGGGCAACCAATACAGTATCGCCGTACTCCGCGGCGGCATCGACACCGGCCTGAATCGTCGGCTGGACGGCAGGAACGTTGATTATGGCGGAAAATGATAGAATTGGCAGAAGAACAAACAGGCAGGTTACTCCAAGTAACAGACTAAAGCGTTTCACAGCCACCTCCTGTGGTTTGAAAATAAATAGAAAAAATTATTTCCACATTGCCATCAGACCAAAATTAAAGCCATTATTAATATAGGCATTATAGTCGTTTTTGTCAATGGAAAAGCGACTCAGGGGCAATCCGGCGCCGGCCC
>CAYXTW010000090.1:0-5705 GCA_964467955.1 uncultured Ignavibacteriaceae bacterium
CAGGCGGCACGGCAGGTGGTCAGGATACTTAATATCTATTGGGAAAAGGAAAAGCTTCCCTGGTTTCGCGTAATCAACTCCCAGGGCAAGATATCGTTAAAACCGGGCTCGGGTTACGAACTGCAGAAATCGCTTCTGGAAAATGAGGGAGTAAAGTTCGGAGACAATGACAGGATAGATTTCAAGAAGTATGGCTGGAAGTAGAGGTTGTGTATATCAAATAGACGGGCATGCCACCGGGCCATGTTTTGCGAATGATTCCATGACTTTATGAATTTCCGTATAAACCTCATGAGGATTTTTGATTAATGCGAGGTTTCGCGTCGGCCGGAGTCCGACAAACCAGGGATTTGTAAACCACATCGCCCGCATGGCAGACACATTACCCAAAATGATGGTGCCGTAATTATCCATAGCCGAACCTCCATAAAAGACTATATATAAATTTATTCTATCGCGACCGGCGTTTCTTCGAGAACGCTTAAGTCATTGGCGCCGAGGCAGGTGTGGAGAGAAACAGCCGTTTTTAAAAGTGCCGAATCAATCGTAACTTTCCGTATCCGACCGGCGACCTCCTGAATCGGAACCGAATCGATTTCGCTGCCCTTCAGGGCAACCATGCGGCCATATTTTTTCTCCGCCGCCAGGCGAACCGCCTCAATTCCGAAACGACTGGCCAAAATGCGGTCATAGGCGGTCGGCGTGCCGCCGCGCAGAAGATGGCCGAGAATGGTTACACGCGTCTCGAGAGTGGTAATACCTTCAATTTGTGCAGCCAGCTGATTCGAGATTCCTCCGAGACGAATCTGATCCGGGCTGTTTTTTACCATTCGTTTAACGACGACATCGCCGCCCTCAGGTTTAGCCCCCTCGCCGATTATGATTATGCTGAAATTTCTACCTTTACGATTTCGGGTTTTTATCATATCGCAGATAACATCGATTTGATACGGAATTTCGGGTATCAGAATGGCATCGCCACCCCCGGCAATACCGGATGCCAGGGCCAGCCAGCCCGCGTAACGTCCCATCACCTCGACAATCATCGCGCGGTGATGTGACTGTGCTGTGGAATGAATTTTGTCAATGGCATCGACCGCTGAAGTAACGGCCGAATCGAATCCGAACGTTTGATCGGTTCCCCATAAATCATTATCGATGGTTTTGGGAACGCCTATAATGTTTATACCTTTTTCCGCCATGCCGTGCGAAGCCGCCATGGTGCCGTCCCCGCCGATGGCTATCAAAGCATCCAGGCCGAGATTTTCGAAATTCTGCAACGCCTGCGAGGATCGGTCGATATAAATATATTCATCCCCCTGCAAAACCGGGAAATTGAACGGATCGGCGCGATTGGATGTCCCCAGGATGGTACCGCCGAGCGTTAATATACCGGAGACATCGCCGGAATCCAATTCTCGATAACGATTGACGACCAATCCGTCGTAGCCGTCGAAAAACCCAACAACTTCCATTTCATAATCATTGATGGCCGTTTTGACTACCGCGCGTATAACCGCATTCAAACCCGGGCAATCGCCGCCGCCGGTGAGAACACCTATTTTCATTTTTTCCGACATAATTTAGTCCCTATCATAAAGGAAAATTTTTCGTCGTTTCGCTGTTTTTTCTAAAATAGTCTATTTTAATACTATCAGCAAGCTTTCTTGTATTCTCGCCGTATTTTTCTCGGTTTCAAATTCGGGCGGCTTTATGAAATTTCCGGGCTTTATCGAGTATTCTTCTATTCCGGCTTGAATAATCATTTTGCTTTTGATAAATTCAAATGGTATAATGTCGAGATTAAAATAAAGAGGCCGGTGTTTTTTGGGTAATTAGGAAATAATATAAAATTAAGGCGAATATGAGAATAAAGCAATTTTTGGTCCTGCCCAATCTTCCCGAGAGAATCAATAAACTTCGGGAACTGGCGATGAATCTCTGGTTTTCGTGGAACTGGGATATTGTCAAGCTGTTTATCCGCATCGACTCGGAGATGTGGGAAAAATCTTACCAGAATCCGATTGAAATGCTGGCGTATCTTCCGCAGGAAAAGTTGGAAGAAGTGGCCCAGGATGAGGCTTTTTTGGCCACGCTGGATCGGGTGTACAACGATTTTCAGGATTATCTCAAAGCCAAAAGATGGTTCAGTAAGCAGCATGCGGATTTTAAAGACGCCAGGATCGGCTATTTTTCGTGTGAATATGGAATCGACACCGGACTTCCGATTTATTCGGGTGGCCTCGGGATTCTTTCCGGCGATCATCTGAAATCTTCCAGCGACCTGGGGATTCCGCTGGTGGCTATCGGTCTTCTGTACAGATATGGGTATTTTCGTCAGTTTCTTTCGTCCGACGGCTGGCAGCAGGAGCGGTATGAAGAAAACGACTGGTATCATATGCCGGTCGTGCTGGAAAAAGATAGTGATGGCAACCCGATAAGATTTTCGTTGAATTATGCGGATACGCCGGTGCATGTGCAGATCTGGCGCGTGATGGTCGGGATCACGCCGTTGTATCTGCTGGATACCAACATTCCGGAAAATCCTTCGAAATACCGCGAAATTACGTCGGTGCTGTATAGCGGCGATAAAGATACACGGCTGAAACAGGAGATACTTCTCGGAATCGGCGGCGTTAAGGCGCTGCACGCGCTGGGGATTTATCCGCAGGTGTACCATATCAATGAAGGGCACTCGATGTTTTTGCTTCTGGAGCGCATCAGGACTCTTATTAATAACGACAAACTGAGTTTCGACGAGGCGCTGCAGATCGTTAGGTCGACAACCATTTTTACGACGCATACGCCGGTCGCGGCCGGTAACGAGCAATTCGATCCGAAGCTGCTGGAGACATATCTGAAAGGATATATCGAGTCGATCGGCCTGACCTGGAATGCCTTTCTGTCTATCGGTCGAGTCATCGAAACCGAAAGCGAGCCGTTCAATATGACCGCGGCGGCGCTGAAATTGTCGTCATTTGCCAACGGAGTTTCCAAACTGCATGGTGAGACCACCCGCAAAATGTGGCATAATATCTGGCCGAATCTTCCGACGGCGGAAGTGCCGATCACATCGATTACCAACGGCGCGCATATCAGTTCGTGGCTGAGCCATGATATGAAGGACCTCTTCGATACATATTTTGGTCCCAAATTTACCGATCAGCCGCGCGTTTTTGAGGGTTGGGACAGCATTCATAAGATACCGGATGCCGAATTATGGCGGGTTCATCAGCGGCGGCGCGAGAGGTTGATATTTTTTGCCCGCAAAAGGCTCCGCCAGCAACTGGTGCATAGGGGAGCCTCGGCTCATGAGACAAAAATCGCCGATGAAGTCCTTGATCCGCAGATAATGACGATCGGTTTCGCCCGACGGTTTTCGGCATATAAAAGAGCGGCGCTGCTTTTCAAAGACGTCGAGCGATTGAAATCGATTCTGTCCAATCCGGATATGCCGGCCCAGATTATTATGGCCGGAAAGGCTCATCCGCTGGATAATCCCGGCAAAGAAATAATAAAGAATATTTTGCAAACTTCCTCGAAGGAAGATTTCCGGCGACGCATCGTATTTCTTGAAGATTACGATATCAACGTCGCGCGGTATCTGGTGCAGGGGATCGATGTCTGGCTGAATAATCCGCGTCGGCCGCAGGAAGCCTCGGGGACAAGCGGTATGAAGGCGGCTTTTAACGGGGCGGTCAATGTTTCGATTCTTGACGGCTGGTGGTGCGAGAATTACAGCCCTGAGGTCGGTTTTAAAATCGGCAACGGCGAGGAATATGAAAATCTCGACAATCAGGATAATATCGAAAGCCAGATTTTGTACGATGTTCTTGAGCGCGAAGTCATCCCGCTTTTCTATAAAAGGAATGCCGCTAAATTTCCGTACGAATGGGTGAAGATTATGAAGAATTCGATTGCCGCAACCAGTCGGAATTTCAGCGCGCAGCGGATGGTGAAAGATTACGCCAATATGTTTTATGTCCCGGCCATGCAGGCTTCGCAGCGTTATGCCGCGGAGGATTACAAAATCGCCAAAGAAGTCGCGCGGTGGAAGATTTTCCTGCGCGATAACTGGAAGCGGGTCAGTGTCGATGACGTCGAAACGCCGACGATGGAGGAATCGCCCAAGGTCGGTGATAAGATTCCGGTGACGTTGAAGGTCAGTCTTGGTGATATATCGCCCGATGATGTGCATGTTGAAGTGATTTCGGGAAATCTGAATTCGCTGGAACAGATGAATAATTACCATCCGGTAATAGCCCAGCGCCGGAATGAAAGCGGAGCCGGTGGCCAGTATGTATATACGGCGGAAGTTATCTGTCGCGCGTCGGGGCGGTTCGGGATTGCCGCGCGGATTTTGCCGCATAATGAGAATCTTATTCATCAATGCATCCCGAAGCTGATTAAGTGGTGGTAGGGCGGCTCAGTCATAAAAATCCAAATGGCTTCGTTTCCGATTTTAGTTTTTTTCTAAATCGTGGTGGTAGGGGCAGACCCGCGTATCTGCCCATCTTAATCCATCGAGGGCGAACACATGGGTTCGCCCCTACGATTGAAATCAAATGTACCTTCCTAAAAATGGCTTCGTTTCGCATATTTAAGGAATCCTTTTTTTGCTGTTTTCTTGCCGATAATCGCGTAAGCGGTTGCACGATAATACAATAGTAGGTCAAGCCTCGCTGAGGCTTGACGTCAAATCTCGGCGAGATTTGACCTGCTTTTATTACCATAAATTTATTCGTTTCTGAATCTCGCATCTATATAACCGCCCGAAGACAGAATCAACATTGGTTTAGAGAGGAAATTGAAATCGGAGGGAGTAATTGGATGTTTTATATCGAGTCGTTATGATTCCATAGCAAGCTTTAAGGCAATCCGCTCTTTGCTAATGCCCCGAATGTTTAATGCGTTCCTTGGTGAACGCCAGGAAATTATTGATGTTGGCAAGCAGGAATTTATCATCTTCCGGCGTCGCCTGCTGTGAGTATGACTTCCCGGCTAATTCGACATGTTTTTTCCATTGCGGCAGATTTTTTTGAGCCCAATCGGATGCCTGTTCTTTTGAGATGACGACATCTTTGTTTTCGAAACTGTAGATAAGGCGGCAGAGATTGAGAAAACAATACCCCGGATATCGATTCAGATGTTTTTCGACGAAATCCAATTCGCCCAAGAGAGCGGACTCAAGCTCCGGCCAGGTGGCGGGGAGATATATTTCCTCCGGTTCCGGTCCGTAAAGAGTGATCTGCCGTCCCGCCAGAATATGCGCCCGATGCAGCGCCCATGCACTATCGACGGCCAACTGCCACATCTGACTTTGCGGCGGGGATTTTTTTCGGGCATCCGCAAGAAGAATATAATAGCCGTCGAACAGTTCTTCATACGTGGCATATTCTCTGTCCAATTCTTCATGAAACTTTTCCAGCCGGATTTTTTCGTCCGATGTCAGTTCGCTTCCAAGAATAACGTGGACATCGATATCTCCCAGTGGAAACGTTCCGGGGAAGGCGGCGGCGCCGAAGATATAAATACCGTACAACTTCTCGCCGAGAATATCTTTAAGGCCGTTTGCAAAAACGCGGCCGATAATATCGATTTGATTCGGATCTGTCATTTTAATCTTTCTCGATACTGGCCAAATGTTCTATTTATGAATAATAAAATTTAAAGACATTCGCACCATTTGTTTGCTTTATTGTTCG
>CAYXTW010000091.1:0-5661 GCA_964467955.1 uncultured Ignavibacteriaceae bacterium
AGGACAGCGAGAATAATTCGGGGACTTCCGCGACATGGACATTTACAGTGAGTGATCTTCTGCCTCCGGATGTTCCTGACCTATATGCTCCCGCCAATGGAACCTACGTTACCACGAACCTACCAACTTTTGAATGGGAAAGCACGGCCGGTAGCGGTGGAACTTATACCCTTGAATACGCTCAGGATGCTTCTTTCACAATCGGTTTGGTAACTGTTGCCGATTTGGCTGATACCGTTTATGCACCGGGCTCCGGTAACGAGCTGGCGGAAGGTGACTGGTACTGGCATGTGCAGGCACATAATGACGCCGGCTCCAGTGGCTATCAGGCCACACCATTTTCGTTCACAGTGGATACTGAGCCTCCTTCTCCTCCGTCCGGTTTTGCAGCCGAACCTGGTCATGAAAAATGCAAAATAAGTTGGACCAATCCGACTGATATTGATTTTGCTGGAGTTATTATCCGCCGCAATCCTTGGGATGTTGACGCCTACCCTGAATATGATGATAATGGTGCTGCAATTGGATATCCGGCGGATGAGACTGAAGGCGATTTAGTTTATCAGGGTTCTGCCGAGAGTTATCGGGATTCCAGCGATACGGGAACAATGCCCCGGAATGTATATTATTACAGCATCTTCTCGTATGATTCAGCGGGGAACTTCTCGGCGGCCACGTCGGCCCAGCAGGATCGCGCCACGAACTACTGGCTGGGTGATGTGACGGGTGACGGTAATGTTTACTTCGAGGATCTGACGTATTTTTCGAATACGTACTGGACGTCTGAAGGTGATGGCAATTATAATTCTTTCTTTGACATTGGCCCGACATACAGCGGGGGACCGTTTGATATCCCGACAACTGATGACGAAATCGACTTCGAGGATCTGGTCATTTTTGCCATTAATTTCTTTGCGGTTGATCCCGATATGAAAATCGCTCCTGTCTTTGCCGATGATAGAGTATTGGGTCCATTGAGTCTTTCCCTCGAGTTGCCGCCCGGTGAGTTGGAGATTGGTGAAGAATTTTCGGTGCGTGTAATATTGCGGAACAATCCTGGAAGGGTAAAGGGTATTCACTTTAAGATTCCATACGATCCCGAACATCTTGAACTTGTTGGAGTTTCCAGGAGCCGTCAACTTGAGGATGTTCCTTATCCGATTTTATTTAATGGGCGGGTTATGGATCGCCATGCGGATGTGAGTCTGGCAGTATTAGGCGGAGATATGACCATCGGCGGTTCGGGAGAGATATCCACGATAACCTTTAGGCTGTTGAAAGCCGGTGAGGTACTATTAGATTTTGACCTGATTGATTTGCGGGATGGTGAGAACCGCAAGTTGCTAACGGAGCAGGATGGAAATGAAAGTGAAGTTATCTCCACTATCCCTTCGCGTTATGAACTTGGCCGGAACTATCCCAATCCATTTAATATGCAGACACAGATTTTATATCAGCTTCCCGTGGCTGGAGTGGTCACCTTGAAAGTTTATAATATTCAGGGGCGAATAGTCCGGACGCTGGTGAATGGGCTCATGCCGGCCGGGAGTCACAGGATTCTGTGGGATGGCAGAAGTGATACCGGCCGTGAAGTTTCCAGCGGCATTTATTTTTACCAGATGACATCTGGCGGATTTAAGGCGGTTCGAAAAATGGTATTATTGAAATGAGTCGTACAAAACGATAGGGCGTGTTGAAAAAGAAATGTCGGCGAGAAGTACTTTGAAACGCGATACATGTGGACATGTGACGCACAGAAATTTTTATATTAATTGATTTAACAAAGGACGTATACTCGATAATTATAATTAACATATTTCAACACGCCCGATACTTGGATTGCTGATCAATATGCGGAAAACAGGAATATAAGACTCGTCCGGAATCGTTTTCTATAACCGGCAGTAGATTCCCGCAGTTCGCAGCTGGTTGGCCGAATGCTGTCAAACATTATAAAAATAACTCCTAACCCTGTATGGGGGGATTTACAATAGGGTCGGTCACTTTGGCTGACCCTTTGTTATTTGATTGGCTTCTCTAAGGTTTTTAGCCAGTTTTATTAATAATTTGTATCTTTATACCGATATATAAGAAAATGATTGGTGATTATCATTATCACTAAAATGTCAAGATAAATGACGTGTCCATTGATTTCTTGGATGAAGGGATTTAGAGGGAGGTAATATGTCGGAGCGGCGAAAGCACGAAAGAAAGCGTTCCACCAGATACATATTAGTCGTCAACGGGGATACTGAAGAACATTTGGGGTGCCTGGTGGATTTAACGGCTGAGGGCATGAGATTAATGGGAAATAAATCTATTAACTCCGGCTCTGTATTTCGGCTAATAATTAAGATAAACGATACAAAGGCTATTTTGGTCGATGCCCAGAGCAGGTGGTGTAAAAAGAACGATAATCCTGAAATATTCGAAACAGGCTTCTTATTCCATAATATAACTAAGGATAATCTTACGAAAATAAAACAGCTAATTGATAGTCCCTTATTTAAAGAATCGTTGCGGTTTGCCTTATCGGAGCTTGACTGACCGGTTAATTCCTCACTGAAAAGATACGAAACATAACAGATACAACAATGAGTTGATCATAATTATCAGACCCTCTATTATAATCCATACCAATGGCTTGGAATGAAAATCTGTGGACTGCTCCCCATCTTTGGGCCGATTTCGGTTAGAAATTACGTCTATTTGTGCTTACCCCCACCTTTGATCCATTTTCAGTGAGAATTTACACCTATTTTTCAATTTAAGCAACTTTGATTTCCTTGGTTTTTGAGTGATCAGTGATTATATTTCGATTTTATCAGCAGAACAAGTTAAAATAATATACAAATCCACCCACTTAACCATATAAGCTATACAAACTCTTAAAATTGGCCTAAAAGTCTACTCTTAAGCCATTGCATTTGTTTAGACATAATTTTTTACCGGTCTCTAAGTTAAGAGTAATACAGATCAATGCTGAATTCAAGGCAATTGGCAATAGATAATTTCGATGACCTTCTAAAAGGTATTCCATTCAGCATAGGATCTACCTAAGTGATTGGATTGCAGTCAAATCATTCAGCTGTGCAACGAATAGTTGAGCTGATTGGTCAATTAAAAAGTTACAAAATTCGTCTAATTGGGGGAGATTTTATAAGCCATTGCATTACAAAAACTTACATGCATTATTTTTGGTGATTTCCTCTTTATGAATCTGATATTCTTGGTAGTCCAAGCGAAAAATCCTCTAATTATCAGGCTTGCATTCAATCAACGAATTTTCTATTCTGAAATTGGTCATTTAGACATGTGTAAAAAATAAATGGAATGAAAACGATGAATAAACCTATATTACTCCTGGCTGATGCAATTATCAATCTTATTATAGGCTGTATATTAATATTATACCCCATAGGAATGGGAAAAATCATAGGTATCCCGTTGGTAAAAAGCTCATTTTATCCAATCGTACTGGGAGGTGTACTTATTGGTATTGGTATCGCTTTACTTATTGAAAGGTTAAGGGAATCTTCAAGATTCATCGGCTTGGGTTTGGGTGGCGCTATCAGTATTAATCTTTGCGCTGGAATGGCGCTTCTGATTCTTATGCTTTTTGGAGATTTGAGTATTCCCTTTCGGGGTCATTTTATTTTATGGATTTTGGTTGCCGTTGTTTTTGGTATTAGTATTCTTGAGTTTTTCGTAATATCGAAGCGGCCCAAATAAAATATTTGAATTCTTATGTAGTTGGGAAAAGGAGGGTAATATGTCCATTAGATTCTACTCTTACTGGCTTGACCACATTTTCTGTTGTACATTGAGAAAATTATTTCACAATCCCAGGAGGATTCTAGCGGGTTTTATCAAGCCGGGAATGACCGTTCTCGATATTGGCTTCGGAAACGGTTATTTCAGCCTCGAGATGGCACGATTGGTGGGTCCGCACGGTCAGGTTATATGTGTTGAGACTGCACACGATAAAATTGAATCCCTGAAGCTCCAGGCCGCTGATAATGGACTGGCCGAACGGATCGACCCACGAATCTGTAGTGATTCCAATCTTGCAATCGACGATTTGACTGATCAGATTGACTTCTCGCTTGCTTTTTTCGTAGTCCACCATGCGGCGGATATCCCCGCTCTTATGACCGGAACGCAAAATGCGTTGAAGCCGGGAGGGAAGTTCCTGATTGTAGAACCCAGCCACCACGCATCGGCCAGCTACTGTGAGGCTGTCGAGTCGGCAGCTAAGAAGGCCGGACTGTCAGTGATTGACTATCCGAAATTCGTCCGAACCTGGGCAGTTTTGCTGATCAGAAGCTGAGGATTCTGACAATCGGCGTTGGCAGATAACTTTCTAAACATAATCAATTCTCTTCCAACATCTTCCGCAAATTTTAACATATTGCAATCGTATGAAGAATGTGAACTCAATAAAAGTCCGCTGAGAATGATATTGGGGCCGCGTATTATCACTCAAGGGCGAAGGTAAGCTCAAAAGTTCTGTGTACGGTAACATCAATCCTGCCTGCTATTGCGTCGGCGGGCACGAACAATACGCCCGCATGAATTTCAGCCCCTTTACCAGAGGCGCTTTTATTGTTGAAAGGCCCTAATAGATTGCTATAAAAGGGACACCTCTTGTCTATGAGGGGAATCTTATACAAGCAGAAGAAGGTCCTTTTCTTATAACTACTAACGAACTGGCTGACAACATTATGCCCGGATTGAGCGGTCCGCCTGTCATCGACGCCAACGAGTACTTGCTCGGTCTTATGTCTCAGAAGGCCGGGAAGATGGAAAGGCCTTCGTCTATCGACTATCCCAAAATGTTTGTCCAAGAAAGGGCTAATACAAAGGAATAAAGACTATACGGCCGGACGCATTCGTCTCTAAAATAACACTTATAAAAGCTCAGAAATCAGTGACCATTACATCGGGTTAATGTATTTGCATTTCTGTTCTCAAAGGATAAGGAAACCGTAAGGATTTCCGCCCGTATACTATGGTGAAAGTTGTTCCGCCAAAATGAGCAACCGGACAAGAAGATAATGACAATGAGAAGGAGGATGGCGTTTTGACCGAATTTACGTTGGATAAATTACCCAGGGAGATACTTTCCAGGATAGATTTTCAAACCGCTTTCATGATATCGAGATGTATTGTAGCGGCTGAGAGATTGCAGGTATTCCGTAAACTGAAAGGCAAAAAGCTATCTGCAGCTGCCGTAGGCAGGAGGATCGGGGTCCGCGGTTGGCGTGCGGAAGCCTTCCTGGCCGCTCTTACCTCTGTTGGTTTGCTGAAGAAAAGGGGAAAGCTGTACAGTAATACGGCTTTGGCCAACGAATACTTTGTTCGGGAACGTTCCATCTACTGGACAAGGTTGTTCTCGGCGGCGTGTATGCAGGAGTATCAGGCCTTCTCGGTTCTGGAAGAGATGCTTACGACCGGAAAAAGCTACGCATCGATTCTTGGTAAAGAGAGCCAGGATTATGTCGGCGAGATGAAGAGAGATCAAGACTATGCCAATGATTTTACGCACATGCTATACTATGACCATCTGCCACACGCGAAAGCGCTGGCAGAAAACCTCGACCTGCCAGGCTATCACTCGGTGCTGGATGTTGGGGGTGGCTCGGGAGTGATGTCGATGGC
>CAYXTW010000092.1:0-4448 GCA_964467955.1 uncultured Ignavibacteriaceae bacterium
TTATTCCTCTTCCGAATCCTTTTCCAGCAGATCCGATTTGGTGAAATCGACCACCGGTAATTTGCCCCAGTGCAATTTGCGGCGGAGAATAGAATAAAAGGAATTATCGGCAAAGGTGACCATTTTTAACGAATGCCCCGCGCGGGTGATTTTAACCGCACCCTGCGGCGTAACTTTCGCCGTCACCTGACCGTCGATCGTCAACGATGCATCACCATGCTCGGAACGCACTTTCACTTCCAGAGTACGATCGGGCGGAAAAACTATCGGCCGGCTGGTTAATGAAAACGGTGATATCGGCGAGGCGATGAACGCCTCCATATCGGGATTAAGAATCGGACCGCCGACCGCCAGCGAATAGGCGGTCGAGCCGGTCGGCGTTGCGATTATCAGACCGTCGCCGGTGTATGAACAGATGTACTCACCATCGGCGTACAAACTTAAATTTATCACCCGGCTGACATTACCTTTATCGATCACGATATCATTCAAAGCGTACGGCGACTCCAGCGCCGGACCGTCGATAATCTCAGTCTTTAATATCAATCGTTTTTCGATTCTGTAATCACCCTCACTCAATCGAATCAACGACCGCTCCAGGTGATCCGGCGTAAGTTGCGTCAAGAATCCGAGTGAACCGAGATTGATACCGAGTATCGGAATATCTTTATCGCGCAATATCCGGGCCGTGGCCAGCATCGTACCATCGCCGCCCAGCGAAATAATTATATCGGTATTATCGCCTAACTGACCCTGAGGCAACGCCGGAATGTACGGCTGGTCACCAGCTGTGATACCTTTATGGATGAAAACATCATGCCGGTTCTTACGGCACCATTGCACGATGGCATCAATCGCCTTCTCGGCATCCGGTCGATCAAAATTGGCAATCACCCCGAAACGCATACCTCTCCCCGTCACTGTCCTACCGTTTTTCGCTATGGTTATGTGCCGCCGCCATAACTTTTTTATCTTCCGGTTTGTTGATAATTATCTTTTTTTTCGATACTACCTGTCCCGAATGCATCTCCCTTATCTTCCTTACCAGACTGTCCGTATCCAGACCGATTTCTTTAAGCAATAAATCCCGTTTACCGTGCGTCACGAATTTATCCGGAATCGCGAGCGATGCGAAATCGCCTCTATATCCGTTCTTGCTTAAATAACTCCCGATCATCTGTCCCAATCCGCCGGTCGCGATATTCTCTTCGACCACAATAATATTCTTATACCCGGTCCTGCACGATTCGAGTTTTTCCACATCAAGCGGTTTTATAAAACGGGCATTGATTAAAGTAAAATCAATTTCCCCCTCAAGCAGTTCATGTGCATGTATGGCGTTATCGACCATTGTTCCCGTCGCAATAACGACCGTATCGCCGCCTGCAAATATCTCTTTCCATTTGCCCCATTCGATTTCTTCAATCTCATCGGTCATCGGCTTGGGAATCGCCGCGCGCGGGAATCTGATAGCGCACGGACCATTAAGTTCTCTCTTTTGCACTATATAAAGCATACTGCGCAGTTCGCCACCGTCAGCCGGCACCATTATGGTCATATCCGGAACCACGGAAAGATAAGAAAGGTCAAAGGCTCCATGATGCGTCGGGCCGTCCTCGCCGACCAGTCCGGCACGATCAAGACAGAATACAACCGGCAGGTTTTGCAGGGCGATGTCATGAATTATCTGATCATAAGCGCGCTGCAGGAAGGTCGAATAAATTGCCACGTATGGCCGCACTCCCCCTGCCGCCATACCGGCCGCAAAACAGGTCGCATGCCCCTCGGCAATACCGACATCGAAAAAACGATCCGGAAATATTTCGGAAAATCGCGTCAAACCGGTTCCGGAACACATCGCCGCGGTAATCGCGACCATGTTGTCATTCTTTTCCGCCAGTTCAATCATGGTGTCACCGAACACCGAGGTATACGACGGCAGTCCCGATTTGGAATTCGATTTCCCCGTCACTTTATCAAAGGCGCCGATCCCGTGAAATTTGGTCGCGTCCGTTTCGGCCGGTCGGAAGCCTTTGCCCTTCACCGTAACGACATGCAAAAGCTTAGGTACCGGGATATCTTTAATCTGGGTCAGAGTTTTTATTAAAAGCGGTACATCGTGACCGTCAATCGGCCCGAAATAACGAAAACCCAATTTATCGAATAAATATCCCGGCACAAAAAGCGCTTTGACCGAACGCTCGATATCGGCGACGGTGGCTCTGATTTTGTCGCGTCGTTTGAACTTGCCGGTCAACTCCCAGATATCGTTGCGGAGTTTATTGTATCTTTTATCGGTCATCATCGTCGTCAGGTACTTCGATAGCGCTCCGACATTACGCGAGATCGACATTTCGTTATCATTAAGTATGACCAGTATATCTTTTTTCGATGTGCCCGCGTTGTTCAATCCCTCGAAAGAGAGCCCACCGGTAAGAGCACCATCACCGACGACCGCGACGATTTTATGCTTCAATCCCAGTTGATCTCTCGCGGCGGCAAGGCCGAGCGATGATGATATCGCGGTCGAGGCATGACCGGCACCGTACGCATCGGCCGGCGACTCATCTCTTTTCGGAAAACCGGACAGACCGTCGTACTGTCTGATGGTCTTTAATTTATCGCGCCGACCTGTCAATATTTTATGAACATAACTCTGATGCCCGACATCCCAGACAATTTTATCGATCGGTATATCGAAACAATAATGCAGCGCCAGCGTTAGCTCGACCACACCGAGATTCGAAGCCAGATGACCGCCATTGGTCGAAACAACCAAAATTATCTCCTGCCTGATTTCTTCAGCCAGTTCGATCAACTGCTTTTCGTCAAGCTTCTTTAAATCGGATGATTCTTTTATTTTGTCAAGCAGACTCATTAATCAGTTTTCTCTCCGACCGATGTAACGCGCGATAAATTCGAAATGTTCGCATTCGACTCCAAATTGATGACTGACCTCAATCGCCTCATCGATAAGTTTCGCCGCGTCCGTCCGGGCCTGATCCATACCGACCGTTCCCGGATAGGTCGCTTTAAAGTTTTTACAATCAGAGCCCACTTCTTTGCCAAGTTTTTTCTGATCGCCTTCAATATCCAGAATATCATCTATAATCTGAAACGCAAAGCCTATTTTCTCACCATATATGGAAATCTTATCCAGTATCGAATCATTGACAACGGCCAGAATCGCCCCGATTTTTACCGAGGCGTTAATCAGCGCGCCGGTTTTATGCGAATGGATATAATTAATATCGTTGCGATTGATTTTTTTACCCTCCGCCTGCACATCCGCCATCTGCCCGCCCAGCATACCCGAAGTCCCGATGGCATCGGCCAGCTCGGCGACGACTCGTGTCGACCCGGTCCGCGCAATCAGCCCGAAAGCCAGGTCATGCAAAGCATCCCCGGCCAGCACCGCCGTCGCTTCATCGAATTTCTTATGCAAGGTCGGATTTCCCCGGCGAAGGTCGTCATCGTCCATGCACGGCAGGTCATCATGAATTAACGAATAGGTATGTATCAACTCCAGAGCGCAGGCGGCCGGATTAATGACACTGTCATCGGTGCCGCCAAAGCACTCGTACGATGTCAATGCCAGAATCGGCCGCAGTCGTTTACCGCCGGCCAGAACCGAATACCTGATTGCCTTATGCAGCGTCTGCGGATATTGCTCTTCGGGCGGAAGATATTCGTCGAGCAACCTATCAACCAATTTTTGCTTCTGCCTGAGATATTCCAGCCCGGACAGCGCCTGATCAGTCATCATTCTCTGCATCCTCATCAAAAGGAACTTCGACCAACTCCTTATTCTGTTCTTTCAGCTTCGTGATTTTCTTTTCCGCCTCGGAAATTTTCTTATTACAAAACTCGGCTATTTCGACCCCCTCGGTATAAAGCGCAATCGACTCCTCGAGTTTAATCTCGCCCGACTCGAGTTGATCGGTAATTTCTTCCAAGCGCGCTATAGCCGTTTCGAAATCCTTGAATTTCTTCTTTTCCGCCATTTTTGCCTATTTATTCTTCTTCGTTTTTTTCACCGTCGCCGTCGCCGAACCGTCGCTCAATACCGCTTCGATCAAATCGCCCTTTTTCAGGCCGGTCACCGATTTAATCGGTTTCTGAGTCGAAATATCCCTGATAACCGCATATCCCCGGCCTAAAATGGCCAACGGTGACAACGATTCCAGCCGCGACCAACATAAAGATAAAAGATTTAACTTCTTTTCAAAGACGTTTTTTCCGGCAATTTCGAACAGCCGCCGAAGATTATCAAGCTGCTGGCTTTTTTCATAAACCGCCTGTTCGGGTCGACGGTAGACAGGTCGAGCAATAATTTGTCTTAACTTATCCCTGTTTCCCGCGACCGAATTGCTTACATAATATTCTATCTGGTCGAGAAGCTCTTTTATATTTCTCAAAAATTGATTCTTATCCCAGATTACGATTTC
>CAYXTW010000093.1:0-4406 GCA_964467955.1 uncultured Ignavibacteriaceae bacterium
ACGAGAAAATCGAGATACCGATTTTGAAAATTGATGAAGAAGTCGAGCGCGAGCAAACGGCGGCGGTGAAATCGGTTCGAGAAAGACGGGATAACGATAAGGTTAAACGGACGCTGGAGGATTTAAGGACGGCGGCCAAAGGTGACGGTAATACATTGAAGGCGATACTGGATTGCGTGCGGGTGTATGCCACCGAGGGTGAGATTGTCGACGCGCTGCGCCCGATTTTCGGTGAGTACATCGAGCCGCCGATAATATAGATATTAATATATTTTTTAATACAGAGATTGTATGTCGGAAAAAATCAGAGTTTTGCTGGCCAAACCGGGACTGGATGGACATGATCGCGGTATCAAAGTTATCGCGTCGGCTTTCCGTGACGCCGGTTTCGAGGTTATTTATACCGGTCTGAGACAGACTCCCGAGATGATTGTCAACGCCGCGATTCAGGAAGACGTTGACGCCGTGGGGGTGTCGATCCTCTCCGGGGCGCATATGACGCTTTTTCCCGCCATTCGGAAACTGCTGGACGAGAAAAATGCGGACAATATTATCCTTTTTGGCGGGGGGATTATCCCCGACGAGGATATCAAAGCGCTGGAAAAGATGGGTATAAATAAGCTGTTCACGCCGGGTGCGACGACCGAGGAGACGGTACAATACGTGCGTGAGGCGGTGGCCGGACGAAAAAAAGATGAAAAAATAATGTAGCGGCTTCGATTGGACTTAATTTTTTATAGTGCAATCGGCGGCGATAAATTCTTTTCTCAGGAGGAGAGATGCCCTATAACGTAGATGAAAGACAGCAGGCGGTTCGGGATCGTGTCAAAGAGTTTGGGGAAAAGGAGATTCTCCCGGTCTGTCAGGAGATGGATCGTAAAGAGGAATCGTTCCCGCACGATTTTTATAAAAAGTTAGCCGGGGCCGGTCTGGTCGGTTTTATGATGCCGAAAGAGTACGGCGGCGGCGGTTATTCCAATCTTGAATATATCACGCTGATCGAGGAGCTGGCGTACTATGATGCCCCGACGGCATTGCTGGCGGCGGTGCCTGAACTGGCGACCTATCCGATATTTATGTTCGGCACAGAGGAGCAGAAGAAGAAATATGTTCCCGGGTGCGCCACCGGCGAGATTATTCCCTGTTTTGCATTGACCGAACGTAATGCCGGATCGGATGCGGCCAATCAGAAGACAGTGGCGCTGATTGACGGGGATGATTTCGTAATCAACGGCGAGAAGATTTTTATCATGCATGGCGATGCCGCCGACCTGGCGGTGCTGTTCTGTCGCATCGGCGAGTCGGGCGAGGGTCGTCCGAAAGTTTCGACAATTCTGGTCGAAACCAAGACGCCGGGCTGGAATAGTTTTACATTAAAGCATAAAATGGGGATGCGTCTGGCGACAACGGGACGGATCGAGTTAAAAGCTGTCCGGGTACCGACCTCACAGCAACTGGGAGAGACCGGCAAAGGTTTCAAGATTGCCATGAATACGCTTGACGGGGCGCGTATCGGTGTGGCGGCGCAGGCTCTCGGCGTTGCCCAGCGGGCGCTGGATGAGTCGGTTAAGTACGCCAAAAGCAGGATTGCATTCGGAGCGCCGATTGCCAAATTGCAGGCGATTCAATGGATGATTGCCGATATGGGGACAAAACTCGAGGCGGCGCGGGTGCTGACTTACAAGGCGGCGCAGATGCAAGACGCCGGGATTCGTTTCTCGCTCGAGGCGGCCCAGGCGAAGCTGTTCGCGTCCGAGACAGCCGGTTTCTGTGTCGATCGCGCGATGCAGATTCATTCCGGCTACGGATATATCGGTGAATTTTCGGTAATCGAGAAGCTGTACCGTGACCAGCGCGTGCTTGAGATATATGAAGGAACCTCAGAAGTGCAAAGGCTCGTGATTGCCGGTAATTATTTGCGATAACTTATGAAATTCGGCGAGTTTGAAATCAGGCCTTTTGTCGAGCGGCAGTTCCGGCTCGACGGTGGGTCCATGTTCGGGATCGTCCCCAAGAAAATCTGGAGCCGCTTTACCGAGGCCGACGAAAATAATCTGATTGCTATGGAGACGAACCTGTTTGTTTTGAAAGCACACGGTAAAAGTATTCTATTCGATACCGGTCTGGGTGATTGTCTGAGTGAAAGGGAAAAGAAAATATATGCGGTGAAAGGCGATACGGCGATGGAAACCGGCCTGAAAGAAATCGGTCTGGAGCCGGATGATATCGATATCGTTTTTTTAAGTCATTTACATACTGACCATTGCGGCGGTGCGGTAACAAATGTTAGTGGTGAGTACGTACCAAGATTCGGCAAGGCCCAATACATCGTGCAGAAAAGGGAATGGCATGATGCCATGAATCCCAACGAACGAACGGCGGCAGTGTACATTCCGCAGCGATTGTCGGCGCTTGAGCAATCCGGTCAACTGGAGTTAATCGACGGCGATGTGGAAATTATGCCCGATATTAGAGCCGTCGTGACCGGCGGACATACGCCGGGTCATCAGGCGATCGAGGCGGTTTCGGATGGCATCAAGGTTGTGTATTATGCCGATATATTACCGTCATCGTACTTCCTGAAAATAGCTTATGTGTCGGGACTTGATCTTGATCCGACGCGTACGATGGATGTCAAACGACGGCTGTACGCAAAGTTATTGAAACAGGACCATGCAATCGTTTTTGATCATGATATAAATATTAAAATTGGGAAACTGACGCAGACGGAAGGTACTGTGGCGATTGAGAAAATAATGTAGGGGCGACCCTTGCGGTCGCCCTCGTAAACGGAGGGCGGGGGCAAGCCCCGCCCCTACAAATTGTATATTAATTATATTCATTTTCAAGGCTTATGGAACTTGAAGAAAGATTAAAAAAGCTAAATGAGATGCGCCAAAAGGCGCGGCTGGGTGGGGGCGAAGAGAAAATCGAAGCCCAGCATCAGAAGGGAAAACTTGCCGCCCGCGAGAGGCTGGAATTACTTCTCGATAAAGATTCTTTTGAAGAATTCGATATGTTTGTCACTCACCGCAGTCATGATTTCGGACTGGCCGAAAAACGGATTTTCGGCGACGGTGTCGTCACCGGCTGTGGTACGATTGACGGCCGCAAGATATTCGTTTTTTCGCAGGATTTCACCGTGTTCGGCGGCTCGCTCTCCGGTGCTCATGCCGAAAAAATTTGCAAGATAATGGATATGGCGATGAAAGTCGGCGCGCCGGTAATCGGTCTTAATGACTCGGGCGGAGCGCGGATTCAGGAAGGGGTCGTTTCTCTGGGCGGTTACGCCGATATTTTTCTGCGCAATACGCTGGCCTCGGGCGTGGTACCGCAGGTTTCCGTTATTTTAGGCCCCTGCGCCGGCGGGGCGGTGTACAGTCCGGCTATCACCGATTTTACGATAATGGTTAAAAAGACATCGTACATGTTTGTCACCGGGCCGAATGTGGTCAAGACGGTGACGCATGAAAAAGTCACTTCCGAGGAACTCGGCGGCGCCATGGCGCATGCAACCAAATCGGGTGTGGCGCACTTTGCATGTGAAAACGAAGCCGATGCGATTACGACGCTTCGTAAATTAATCAGTTATTTTCCGCAGAATAATCTCGAGGATCCGCCGTTTATCGAAACCGATGATCCGATTGACCGGACCGACGAGGCACTTAATACGATCGTGCCGGATAATCCGAATAAATCGTACGATATCAAGGATGTTATTCATCATGTTATCGATCATGGTGAGTTTCTGGAGGTGCATGCCGATTTTGCGACCAATATCGTGGTCGGTTTTGCGCGCTTGGGCGGGCGGTCGATCGGGATTATCGCCAATCAGCCGGCGGTGCTGGCCGGTTGTCTGGATATTAATTCCTCGAATAAGGCGGCGCGGTTTATTCGCTTTTGCGATGCTTTTAATATTCCGCTTCTGACTTTCGAGGATGTCCCCGGATTTTTACCGGGCACCGATCAGGAGCACGGCGGGATTATTAAAAACGGCGCGAAACTTTTGTATGCGTACTGTGAAGCGACAGTACCGAAGGTGACGGTTATTACGCGCAAGGCGTACGGGGGGGCGTACGACGTTATGAACTCCAAACATATTCGCGGCGATATGAATTATGCCTGGCCGACGGCAGAGATCGCGGTGATGGGGCCGAAGGGTGCGGTCGAAATTATTTTCCGAAAGGAAATTGCCGGTGTTAAAGATCCGGAAAAAGAGATTGAAAAGAAGACCGAGGAGTACCGCGATAAGTTCGCCAATCCGTTTATTGCCGCGGGGCGGGGTTATCTGGATGATATTATCGAGCCGAAAACGACCCGTCCGCGACTGATCCGCGCCTTTGAGATGCTGGAAACGAAGAAAGACAGTAACCCGCCGAAGAAACATGGGAATATACCGTTGTAAG
>CAYXTW010000094.1:0-3667 GCA_964467955.1 uncultured Ignavibacteriaceae bacterium
GGTGGCTGTTAACCACCGGGTCGCAAGTTCGAGTCTTGCCGGGGGAGCATACTTTTGTAAGCACTTATCACACACATAGTTAGGTGAATTATATTTGAGTTTCGAGATGAAATATTCAATCTCCTATATCATCATAGTCACATTTTTGTTTAATCACTTCGTTTGTACACTCCCCAATATAAAAGACAAATATTCAAGATAAAAAATCAAATATTTTTGATGATGATTACTAATTCGAATCATCGATCGTTGATATAGAAAATAAGAAAAACCGCTAAACCAGAAAATATAATACTTTATTGACAAAACCGGCTTTTTTACTATCTTTCGCGTATAGTTAGGGGTTTAACAGCTTGATTCTACAACTTTAATAAATAATTTCCCCGGCCGGAGGGCAGGTGATGATACGAGGCGTATTTTTTTCAATTTTGGCGGCTATAGTTCTATCCTGTGCAAATCCTTTATTTTCCGCAACCATCAATGTCCCGGATGATTATTCCACTATTCAAGCGGGGATTGATGCTTCAGTTAATGGGGATACGGTCTTGGTGGCGCCGGGACTATATGTTGAAAATATCAACTTTTCCGGAAAAAGCATTGTGGTGATAAGTTCCGACGGGGCCGAATTTACCACTTTACAGTCCGGAGCCTCGGGAGGCTATACTGTGACTATTGGATGGGGTGAAAATTCCAATACCCAATTTTCCGGATTTGCTGTTTTGGGGGATATTAACACAATTGTTATGGTTATATATAATTATGCCACACCGACTATAAGCGATAACATTTTTACTGGTTCGAGCGGCGAGGTTACTATTGGCTGCGAGAATGCAAATCCGACCTTTAGAAATAATCTGTTTTACGGAAACGGCGGCATCAGTTGCATTGGGATATATTCCGGTTCGGCAAATATATTAAACAATACTTTTGACAGCAATGCCCGGGGATTTTTTACGCATGGCGCCGGTATCGCCAAAAACAACATTATTTCCAATTCTACCGATTATGGTATTGCCGAGGGTAACGGTTTCTTTACGGAATTGGATTATAACGATGTATGGAATAATGATCCCAATTATGATGGTCTGGAGCCTGGCGCAAATGATTTTTCGGCTGATCCTTTATTTATAAATCCCGATTCCGCCATATATAATTTATCAGATCAATCACCATGCGTAGACGCGGGTGACCCCGACCACGAATATATTGACCCCGACGGAACAAGAAATGATGTCGGTGCATTTCCGCTAAATGGTGTTATCACTCCGCCCGCCGCGATAAATATAAATATGAATCCCGATTATAGAAAGAATGTCGTTTCTCAAATACCGACAATTCATTGGACGTTTTACGATACCACGACGAGCGGTCAGGTTGCCTATGAGATTGAAGTTGGAACCGACAACGATTGGACGGTTGCGGAGATGTGGGCTCCGGGCGAAATTTATTCGTCGGATACATTTTGTCTATATGCCGGAGATGAACTCCTTGACGGCGAAATATATTATTCTCGTATAAGGCTTTATAACGGTGTCTCCCGGGGCGAATGGCGTTTTTACACATTCAGGATGAACACCGCTCCCGAAGCACCTGATCATAATTACCCCCTATCGGGTATGGAGGTTAACGTAAATGGATTTATATTAGTCGTGGACAATTCCTACGACCGCGAGTACGATAATAAAACCTATGATTTTGAAATTTACGATGACTTTTCATTAACTAATCTGGTCGCTTATGAATATGATATAGCTGAGCAGGAAGATAGTACTGTTACCGGTTATTTTACAGGCTTATCGGCTGGAGAAACTTATTACTGGAGAGCACGTTCTTTTGATGAATTCGAGTATTCGGAATGGTCGATGGCGGAATCCTTCGTTACTCGTCTTCCCACCACGATTAATATTCCGGGGGAATATTTAAAAATACAAGCCGGGATTAATGTCTCCGGCGACGGTGATGTGATATTGGTCGCGCCGGGGACATTTACCGAGGATATTAATTTCGAGGGCAAGGCAATTACTCTCTTGTCTCTGAGCGGCCGCGATGTGACGATAATCGAACCGGCCTCTGATAGCGGTAATGTCGTTACCTTCGAAAATTCAGAAGATACGACCAGTGTTCTCGATGGATTCACGATAAACGGACTATCAATGAGTCGCGGCATTTATTGCATCAGTGCGAGTCCGATTATTCAGAACTGCGATGTAAGTTTCTGTTATAACAAAAGGGATGGTTGTGGTATTTATTGTTATAATTCCGCGGCTAAAATACGATATAACCGTATTCATGATAATGAGGGGCGTGATGACAAATCCGGCGGCGGAATATGTGCCAAAGGATCAGAGGGAGTAGAAATATCATATAATGATATATACGGCAATACAAGCGGTGGCGGTCCCGGAATCGGATGCCCTGGCGCCGCAAATGTAAAGATAACCTACAATTTGATATACGGCAATTTTGGGGGCACCGCTCAATCAGGTGGTATATATATCAATGGTTTTGATTGCGAAGTTATAAATAATACGATCGTTGCGAATTCGCGCGGTATAACAATCCTCGATGGTTCGGGAATTTCGATTCTTAATAATATTATTACTTCCAATCTGTACGAAGGTATCGTTCCGGAGGCAGCCTCCTTTAATTATAATGATATATGGGGTAATGGTTCTGCAAATGACCCGAGCGTAAATGGAATATCATTAGATCCGCTTTTAACTGATACATCAACCCATGATTTCACATTACAATTGACCTCCCCCTGCATCGACGCCGGTAATCCTGACCCCGAGTATAATGATCCTGATGGTACAAGGAATGATATGGGAGCTTTCCCTTACGGTGGCCTTTTGTTGGGCAATCTTCCGATTCCAATAGCTATCAACCTGGGAGATGAATTTCGTTTGCATGTTATAAGTCATACTCCGACGATTTACTGGACATTTTACGATACCACGGGTAGTCAGAACAGCTATGAGATAGAGGTCGGAACCGACAATGATTGGGCAGTCGCGGAAATGTGGTCCACAGGAGAGGTTTATTCACCTGATACATTTTGCGTATATGCCGGAGAAGAACTTGTTGACGGAACTGTATACTATTGTCGAATAAGGCTGAATAATGGAATAACCTGGGGAGATTGGCGAGATATAATATTCAGAATGAATACGGCACCGTCATTGCCCATACCACTCTATCCGGTTTCGCACGAGGCGGTGAGAGTCGGCAGCGTTCATTTAATAGTCGATAATTCCGATGATCCCGAGGTCGATGACATAACGTATGATTTTAAAATCTATGACGACCCTACGCTATCTAATCTTGTCGCAAGTCGATATGGAGTTGCCGAGCAATTTGACAGCACAAGTTCCGGGTACTTTCTCGGTTTACTCGGAGAAACAGAATACTTTTGGCAAACACGCGCCTTTGACGGATATGAATATTCACCCTGGACATTGGCGGAATCTTTTATTACCCAATCCGGAACATATATCTATATTCCGGCGGATTATACTACAATTCAGGCAGGTATTGATGCGGCCGGTGGTGGCGATACAATTCTTGTTGAACCGGGGACTTATACCGAATTTTTGAATTTCAACGGCAAACGAATTGTCGTTAAATCAATCGAGGGTCCGCTTCAGACAATTATTACCAATAATGA
>CAYXTW010000095.1:0-3536 GCA_964467955.1 uncultured Ignavibacteriaceae bacterium
ACTATAGCCTACCAATGTCCCCAATGCCGCACCGATGATAATATCGGAGGGGTAATGGACGCCGACAAAAACCCGTGACAATGCCACCAGTATCGCCAGAGGAATCAGAAATTTCGTAAATGATGGTGCAACCTTTTTGAAAAAATACGCCTGCCCGAAAAAATTAGCGGCGTGCGACGACGGCATCGAAAAACCGGCGCCGCAGTTGACCAGCAGGTGGACTTCCATAGTCCAGCAGGGACGAAGACGTTCAATCAACGGCTTTATCACGGCACTTGAAAGTTGGTCACTGATCGCCACTGTTATCAGCGAAAATAAAACTGCGAAACGCAAACGACGGTCACCTTTCCAGAGTAAACCGGCCAGACAGACACCGTAGAAAATTTTCAAATGTAAATCAAGCGTGATCAGCGGCATGATAAAATCGGTCACCGGATTGGCGATAGTCGTATTGATGAAAATAAAAACAGCTTTATCGATTCCGGCCAGCCAGGCAATAATTTCAATCATGACGATACACCTGTTTTATCATAGACGATTGCATTTACCGCAGTGCCGGAATGCAGACAGGTTGATCCCGCGGTATCAATCCCGGTATCGGGTTGCGGAATTTTTTGGATTTCCGTAAAAGTTTCCGTCGGGGGAATATCCGGCTCGAAGCAATTAAATAACTTCACCAAAAATTATCCTCCCGGAAGTCAGCTCGATCAATTCACCTTTTATTTTGTCGATTGACGATAATCTAATCTCAACGGTCAACTCCACGATATCGGTGAAATCCCGGCGCGTTATATCGACATCATATTTGTTAAATAACCTCTCGACATTATTATAATCGGAAAAATTGACAACCATCGAGAATCTCTGTGTCAAATATTTTTCGACCACACCCGCTTTTTCGATGGCTTTTGCCGCCGTTTCGGAATAAGCGTGAGTCAAACCGCCGGTACCTAATTTCGTACCCCCGAAATATCGCGTCACGATTATTATTATATTAGTTAAATTTTTTCCTTCGATCCGGTCGAAAATCGGCCGGCCGGCGGTGCCGGACGGCTCGCCGGCATCGGAATAACGGAATTTAATCTCAGCGCCATGACCGACCCGGTAAGCGAAACAATGATGGGAAGCATCATAATATTTTTTCTGGATACTTTTCAAAATATCTTCGGCCTCCGTTTCATCGGTGCAGGGAAAAGCGCGCCCGAAAAATTTGGAGCCCTTTATTTTGATTTCTATTTCCGATTCAGCCGCAATCGTGTAATAGCTATCCGGAATATTCGTCATGGATCAGACCAGAGATTTGACAATTATATCGACACCATCGCTGAGACGGAAAGGGATGGCCCCCATGGCGATGATTTTTTCGACCACTGAATTATCCCGTCCGGGAGCTTCACAGCCATCGATCATAATAAACATTATTTTGCCCACCTGATGACAGAACGTCGCGGTATCCAGGGTGCCGACCGAATCGGGCAGGACTTCACCGATGATTACCGCCTGGGACAGGCCGACAATCAGCCGATTGCGTGCCATCAGGCCGCCGGCGGAATATCCGGCATCGGGGGAATATTCGGAAATCAGCCCGCCGTTTTTAATCATCTCGGCCGCGAGAGTTCGGCTTTCGCTCTTATAAATATTATCGAATCCGGCGCCCAGCACCGCATAAGTTCGCCCGCGGCCTTTCAAAGCGCCGATATGGCCGGCGGTATCGATTCCTTTGGCCAGGCCGGATATGACAGAAATCGATTTTTCGGCCAGTCCGGCGGCCAGATCGACGGCCAGACTTATCCCGATTTCGCTGGCTTTACGCGAACCGACAATGGCTACCGTTTTTTCATTTTTTTTGGGTATGTCACCCACATAAAAAATAATCGGCGGCGGGTCGTTGAGTTCCATAAAAAGAGCCGGAAATTCTTTGTCAAAGAGTGTGCAAAATTTAATGTTCCTCCCGGTCAGTGAATTGATGAAGTTTTCCGATTCCTCAAGCGCCTTAGAGGCCTCATGTATTTTTTTTGACCGCTTATCCCCAAGTCCTTCAATGGTTTTCAAGTCGTCTATGTGGGCATCGTGAATCGTCTCCAGCCGCCCGAAAGTCGCCAGCAGCGCCCGGAAAGTTCGTGGTCCCGCCTCGCCGTAATGCCTTAACGCCCAGACCTGAGCCGCAATCGAATAATCGCCGATCTGTTTCATAAACGGAAACTACGGCGAAAATTCCTTTAAGTCAATAACGTGATTGTTAAAGAGGAGTAGTTGACATCTGAAACCTGAAACGTATAATATATTAAGATAAAGACGATACCGCCCGAAAACTAGACTATGTTTAAAGTCAATAAGAATTCAGCTATAATAATTTTTTTAATATTTATGCTTACCGGTCTGAGCGCTTATGCGACCATTGTCGGCAAGAAGGTTATTTGCGATTATTGCAAGGAAGAGATAAAGACCCAGTACGTCGAAGTCGACGGCAAGCATTATCATCCGATTCATTTTCTTTGTGCCAATTGCGGCAATCCCATTCTCGATTTAAAGTATTTCAAAAAGGACGGCAAATATTATTGCGAGAAATGCTACAAAAAACTATTCGCGCCGAGATGCGCTTACTGCAACGGAATCCTGGATAGCCAATATATTGTTGTCGACGGCAAAAATTACCATGAAGATTGTTATGATAAATTCGTCGCCATCAGATGCAGTCTTTGCGGCGAAATTATCAAAGGCCCATACCAGACCGATTTCTGGGGCAATAAATATTGCTCCAGTCATGAAAATGAAACGCCCCGATGCGATTACTGCGGGCGGTACATATCCGATAAACTTACACAGGGCGGATACGAGTACGGCGACGGGCGGCATATATGCGGGTTGTGCCTGAAGAGCGCCGTCACCGACCTGAACAGAGCGAAAAGCTTGCTGAATGAGGTCAAGGCTCAACTGGTGCATATGGGGATTGTCATCGATTACGATAAAATCGGGTTGCATCTTGTTTCGAGAGACGAGTTGCAGAAAATACAGGGTACCAAAAACGGCGGCGAGATGGGATTTGTCGAATATGAATACTCGACCTACGAAAACGTCACCATAATGAAATCACTCGATATAAATATTCTTTACGGCATGCCGGAGATTTATTTCTTTGCCATCGCCGCCCATGAATTGATGCATGTCTGGCAGTATCTTCACGGCATGCTCGGAAATGACCCAGCCTTTTGCGAGGGCAGCTGCAATTATGCATCGTATCTTATCCTGAAAAACCACCCGAACAAAGAATACGCCAGGTACCTGCTGTATAATCTGGAAAATGACAAGGATGAAAAATACGGCGACGGTTTCCGGCGTGTCAGAAAACTCGTCCGCGATCGCGGTATTGATTACTGGCTCAATTGTCTGAAGGAAGATAAAAATTTCCCCGCCGGATATTAGCGAAGGAATTTGCCTTAAATTTCAAAGTGCCCGGCGGCTGTCCGGTTATCGCCTCAAGGCGAAATACCTGACATCTACAGCAATGACCGGAAGACATATTTTCATTTACCCTT
>CAYXTW010000096.1:0-3470 GCA_964467955.1 uncultured Ignavibacteriaceae bacterium
AGCGGATTGACGATTAAGTTATATTTTTTAAACTTTCCGTCGACCTTGGCACGATTGAACCATCGCTCGATCTGGGTCGCGGCCGTCTCGCGTGAGATAATGCGTCCAATACCGCGACAATTGGGGCAAGGTTCGGAGAATCTGTACATAAACGAAGCGCGGATTCTTTCACGAGTCATTTGAATCAGGCCGAATTCGTTCACCGGGAGTATCGAGCGTTTAGCGCGGTCGGTGCTGAAAGCTCTTTTGAATTCCTCGTTCAGATGCCGCTTATTCTCGAATCTGTTCATATCGATAAAATCGCAGACAATCAGGCCGCCAATATCACGGAGACGAATCTGTCGCGCAATCTCCCGCGCCGCCTCGAGATTGGTTTTCAGAATCGTCGATTCCTGGTCGCCCTTACCGACGAATCGCCCGGTATTGATATCGATAGTGACCATCGCCTCCGTCTGATCGATTATCAGATATGAGCCTTTCTTTATCCAGACCTTGCGGTCGAGCATTCGTTCGATTTCCGGCTCGAGTTTGTAGAGGTCAAAAATCGGGGTGTCACCCTTATAAATTTCTATTCGATTTTTAAGATGCGGCATGACCTGGCGTGTGTACGACATAATGCGTTTGTAATCGGACCGGCTGTCAACCAGAAGCCGCTCGACATCGTCGGTAAAAATGTCGCGCAGGATAGAAGTCGTCATTTCTTCTTCCTTGTGGATCAAAACCGGCGATTTGACCGCCTCGACCTGTTTTTTAAGCAGACTCCACAATTTTTGCAACCGTTTGATATCGGCGCGAAAGTCGGCTTCCTCTTTACCCTCTCCCTCAGTGCGGACAATAAGGCCGAAGCCCTCGGGCCGCAGCGGGTAGACCGTCTTTTTCAGGCGTCGTTTTTCATTCCAGCTGGAAATCTTTTTCGAGACGCGAACATGGTCGTCATCCGGAATCAGGACTAAATATCGTCCGGGAATCGATATTTCGGTCGTAACGCGTGGGCCTTTGGTCGATATCGGTTCCTTGATAACCTGAATCAACACATCCTGCCCCTCTTTGAGAACCGTTTCGATTCCGGCCCGACGGCTTTTGCGGACGATTTCGGTCGATGGTTCTTCATCGACGGTCTCTGATTCAAAGCGATGTTCATGGGTTGATAGATCGCCGATATCGGAGGCGTGCAAAAAGGCTGCTTTTTCCATACCGATGTCAATAAAGGCCGCCTGCATACCCGGCAGTACGGTCTTGATTATGCCCTTGTAAATGTTGCCGACCAGTCGTTCGGCCTGTGGACGTTCGGTATATAACTCGACCAGCTTGTCATCTTCCAGAATGGCAATTCTTGTTTCGTATTCCGAACTGTTAATCAGTATCTCTTTTTTCATGTCTGTTCCATATCTTTTGTGTCAGTCTCACCCAGAAACTCGCCGTCTTTGGGTTGATACCCTCTTTTAAACTCGCCGCCGGTGATTTTGGATTTTCCTTCCGGCAGGAGCTGCAATATCTCGATGTTCCCGTCCGGAGTGGCGACAATCAGTCGCTTTTTATCGCCGATAATCTGTCCGGGGCGGCAGTGACCACTTTCGTTTTGCCCGGACTTTACAGCTTTGAAAATTTTTAGTTTTTTGCCGCGGAAAAACGTGAATGCGCCCGGAATCGAGGACATCCCTCGGATAAAGTTAACACATTTTGTTGCCGGTAATGTCCAGTCGATCAGGCAATCTTCCGGTTTTATTTTCGGTGCCGGCGTGGCCAGAGAATTATCCTGCGCGATTTCTTTGATTGTTCCCGACTCGATTAAATCAAGAGTTTTTTCGATTACCGGTCCAGCCATCTCGGATAATCTCAGGTAGAGATCATCGAAAGTCTCATCCGGTGCAATCTCTGTTTTTTCCTGATAAATTATGTCGCCGGTATCGACTTTCTTTTTGAGAAAAAAGGTCGTCAGGCCGGTTTCGGTTTCGCCGTTGATTATCGCCCAGTTAATCGGAGCGGCACCGCGGTATTTGGGCAAAAGCGAACCATGCAGGTTGATTGAACCGGATTCGGGGATGGTGAACAATTTTTCCGGTAAAATTCGAAACGCGACGACAATAAATATATCGGCCCCGATTTTTTTCATCTGATTTATAAAAATTTCATCTTTTAATGAATCAGGCGTGAAAACCGGCAGATTAAAATCGATGGCCGCTGATTTTACCGCCGTCGGTTTGAGTTTGCGGCCGCGTCCAGCCGGCTTATCCGGGCCGGTTACGACCGCCAATACATCGTGCCGGGTATTTTTTACCAAATACTCCAGCGGGCGCCGGGCAAACACCGGCGTGCCCATAAAAGCTATCTTCATTTGTAACAGGTCGTGGCGTAAAGACCGTAATTATGACGCAGCGGCCATTTTCTTAAGCTTATTCAGCTTGCCTTTAATCAACGAACGGGAGAGCGTCGAAAAATAATCAATAAATAACTTGCCTTCAAGATGGTCGTACTCGTGAAGCACGGCTCGAGCCAGCATCCCCGAGGCTTCAAACGTAAATTCGTTGCCATCAAGATCGGTTGCCCTCATTTTCACTCTTTCCGGTCTGACAACTTTCTGGTAGATTTCCGGAAAGGAGAGGCATCCCTCTTCAAGTAAAATCTCGCCCGAGGTTTCTAATATTTCGGGATTGATAAAGACTCGCACCGACTCCGTCAGATCAATAGCTGACAAGTCGACGATAAATATCCTGACCGCTTCGCCTATTTGAGGCGCGGCCAATCCGAGTCCCCGGGCGTTTTTAAGGGTGGCGATTAAATCGGCCACCAAATCTTTTGTTGCCTGGTCGATTTTCTCGACCGGCTTGCTAATCTCCCGCAAAACCGGGTCGCCGTATAATACTATCGGCCTGACTGCCACGAAAGCTCCTTAACTTTCAGTCCACCTTTGCTGCGATGGAGGACTTTAAAAATTCCACTTTCACTTCGTCCGTTATTTTCAGGACGACCATATTTTTTTCATCGTATATGGCGAAAATCGTGCCGTACATGCCGCTGTTGGTTACGACCTTATCGCCTTTTTTCAGTTCGGTAAGCAATTTTTCATGCTCCTTTTGCCTTTTTCGCTGGGGTCTGATAAGCAGCAAATACATTATCAGAAACAGCGGTATCAGCATCCCCCAGGTGGCAAGAAATCCGCCGCCGCCACCGCCGGCATCCGGATTACTCATAAAAAACAACAGAAGAGTATTCAATCTCTCCTCCTACACTTTATTATATCGTCAATCTGCTCAAAAACTGAACAGGGAATTTCCTTTCTCTTCCGTCGCTCAATATATATAATTGCCGCCTCGGGGCAAGCGTTTTATTTCTATTAGCATAACACTCTTGGCGGCAAGAGGTTCCCGAAGCGGGCGGCGATTTGCATATTAACAGGCAATCAAGGGACAGATGGCGCTCAATTTTCTTGACAATCGCCGATAATATATTAGATTGCTGGCCTTGAAAAT
>CAYXTW010000097.1:0-3465 GCA_964467955.1 uncultured Ignavibacteriaceae bacterium
AGCAGTTTGTGAATTATTTCACGATATTATGATAATGGGTTAAAGTTTATGCATTTGGTTTTTGTGTGGAGTATGTGAACAGATTCACAAAGTTACTGATTTTGGTGGTATTGATTTGTGGTTGGTTTGGGGATTGGAATGAGAAGTCTTTTGAGGGTTATCGATGATGTAAAAAGGTGGTTGATTTTCTGGTTGGAGGATTGATAACGGGCTTGGTTTTTAAGTTTGGCGGGTTGATGGAGGAGTATTTGGTTCTGTTTGTTTTGGGGGTGGTTTTGGTGGATTTGACGTTTTATTATAACTACGCATAATAGTATTTTACATTTTTTCAAAAAAAGGGCTTGACAAGGGGAATTATTTGGTTATACTGGGGATGTCCAGGGAATAGTTGTGTTGAACAAACGCTTCTGTTAAGAGAGTTACGGCACCTTGCAATATTAAGTTAGACTTGATGTTGCTTCAAAAAAGCTCTTATTGAAAGACCTTAGAAGAGATTCAATAGATATTAGTCGGGTAAATACGTTCTATACCCGAGTAAGATTTCCAAAAACTCTGCAAACAACGCTTTTCAAAAGACAGCTCGAATTACCTATCTTGAAAGTTCTTCGACATCTATCATCTCTTTTGGGAAGTGGTTGTGGGTTTCCGAACACCCGAAATAGCTAAAGTTCGGAATAAGAAAGGTAACGACTTTGATACTTGTCAAAGTATAAAGTTTCCTGTTACTTTTAATGAACCTTTAAATTATTTAAAGGAGCATTATAATGATGCAAAAAAGAACATTGTATTTATCTTTTCTGCTGGTTTCGTGCTTACTGATTTTCGGTTTTACGTCTGCTTTCGGTCAGACGGTGACCTTTTCGTCACAGACAGCGCCGCGCTGTGAAGATGTGACGATGAATATTACCGTCTCAGCTCCTGTCTCCATCTCCGCATTTGATATTATCTTTCAGGTTTCTGGTGATTTTTCCGGTAGTCCGACGGTCGACTTTTCTGGTTTTTCCGGTTTAGAAACTCGTGTTGGTCCGATTGATGTCGGCGGCGGTGTTTACCGTCTTTCGGCATTTAAGGATAACGACGATGCCTGTCTGGACGTTACCGCTCCGGGCGGTGTCGTGGTTGGCGACATCATGTTCCACACGGCGGATGTCTGCACCGGCGTTATTGAAGTTGTCGGGGCGATGGTTCCCAGCACGGCCTGCTGCGTGCCGGATGCCTATACCGCGTTGATCGACTGCCCGGTCGGCGAGATGCCGACGACAGTCGTTCCCGGCCAGATTATGATTGAGAACCAGGATGTTGCTTTTGTCGACTGCCCGGCGGACACATTGGTTTTCCACTGGGGTGATAATGCCACCTTTGACGTTGAAGCGACCGATCCCGATCTGGGCACCGGCTGTGAGGATCTGACCTTTACGGTTGTCTCCGGTCCGGGCGCCATGACCAAGACGGGTGACGGCACGGCCACGTTTGACTGGCAAACGGATTGTCCTGACGTTGGTTACAATACGGTTGGCGTGGAAGTTATGGACAAGTGCGGTGACGCCGACACCTGTTCTCGGGTTATCTGCGTCTATAACGATCCGCCGGTGATAACGAATGGGAACGATCCGTCAGATACTCTTTATAGTGTCTGGTGCATAACCTTGTGCGATCAAGTTGAGGCTTTTGATCCGGATGGTGGGTGTAACAGCCTGCTTTACACGATTCTGAGCTTTGACGGTCCGACCTGGTTTGGCAACGGTTTGACGATGGATCCGGCGACCGGCGAATGGTGCTGGGATATTGCCGAAGATAACGAATATCTGGGCAATTTCGAGCTCTGTGCGGTTGTTACCGACGGCGCCAACGTGGAACCTGGCTGCAGCCCCTCGAATGCCGACACCTCCTGTTATAATATCAATATAACCGGTTTCTCGATTACGATCGAGAAGGTCCACAACCAGCTTCAGGGTCACTTCGCCGATGTTTCCATCTATATTGACTCGACCTATATGCCGGATCAATTCTGCTGCGACCTTTTGGGTGGTTTCGACTTCCTGGTTGCCTATGATCCCTCGGCTTTGACCGCTATGAGTGTTGATCCGGGTGCCTTGATTGACAACGGCAAGTTCGAATACTTCACCTATCGTTTCGGTCCTTTCGGCAACTGCGGTGACGGCTGTCCGTCCGGCTTGCTGCGGATTGTTTCGATGCGTGAGCAGAATGACGGTGTTATCAATCCGTATCATCTGACGGGGCCGGGCGAGTTGGCCGTGATGCATTTTCTCGTTTCGGGCAATTACAACTATGCCGGTCAGTTTGTTCCGATTCAGTTCTACTGGATTGACTGCGGTGACAACACTCTTTCGGATGAGTCGGGTAACTGGCTCTATATGGCCTTGAAGGTTTATAACTTCGAGGGTGACGATCACACCGATCCGGCGGAGATATTCGGTTACAGTGGTCCCGAGGATTACTGCTACGACACCACTTATTACAGTGACGAGACCTTCAAGAATGCCCCGATACCGGCCGTTATTTATCGTAATGGCGGTGTTGACATCATTCCGATCCCGGTTCTCGACGATCGCGGTGACGTCAACCTGAACGGTGTTCCCAACGAAATCGCCGACGCGGTTGTTTTCACCAACTACTTCATCTATGGCCCGGCGGCCTTCTCGCTTAACTTCGAGGGTCAGAAAGCGGCCACGGAGATCAACGGTGACGGCGTTCCGTTGACGGTTGCCGACCTGGTTTATCTGGTTCGTATTATTGTCGGTGACGCTCTGCCGCTGCCGGCCATGAAGGTTAATCCTGACGCTCTGGCCAAGTTTATCACCCAGGGCAATACGATCAGTGTCGAGACCAATGTCGATATGGGCGCGGCTCTGTTAGTCTTCAATGGTATGATCACGCCGACGCTGGCGACCGACGCCAGCCACATGGATATGGTCTACCATCAGGACGGCAACAGCACGCGGGTCTTCGTCTACAGCTATGAGAAGGGCGACGCCATCACGAGCGGTAACCTGCTCTACACCGACGGCGAAGCCAATCTGGTCAGCGTCCAAGCGGCCGAATACCGCGGCGCAACCATGAAGACCGTCTATGACGTTCTGCCGACCGACTTCGCTCTGAAGCAGAACTATCCCAATCCGTTTAACCCGACCACGACCATTGAGATGGAACTTCCGGCCGCCTCCGACTGGACCATTACCATCTACAATGTCACCGGTCAGCGGATTGCCGATTACTCCGGCCACAGTGATGCCGGCGTCGTTAAAGTGGAATGGAACGCCGAAGGCGCCGCCTCCGGCCTCTATTTCTACAAAGCCGAAGCCGGTAAATTCGCTGCGACCAAAAAGATGGTCCTCCTCAAGTAATGCCTTAACCAGCATACTTCAGGACTTTTTAGTACCAAAAGCCCCTCACAATCGAGGGGCTTTTGGCTGTGTAAAAGATTTATTATATATTTAGTCGAGG
>CAYXTW010000098.1:0-3462 GCA_964467955.1 uncultured Ignavibacteriaceae bacterium
TTCCCCCCACCTCCAATTGACACAATCTATTGCTATACAAAAACTTACCGTGATTTATGATTCGGTGGATACACCTCCACACAAATGTATTTTTCATTTCAAAATTGATCAAATACGTATTATATCAAACCATTTACTCAACGATCCTAGTTCTCTTATCCATAAATCCTATTATATCAAGGCAGTGAAATTCCGTAACATTCCCGGACTCATCCAAAATAAACTTGATTCGCATTTCACCATATTCTTCATGTTCTTTCTCTAGCCTGAAAAGATTTTCTATCATTGGAATGAGATTGTCTTTTTCTCCAATGCTATTAATATAAACCAAATTTCCATTTTCGTAACTTATATTGCATTCTTTTTCTCCGTCAGAGAAAAGATATGTACCGACATATTTAGAGGCTAAATCATTATCAAGATGAGCCGGATTAAGCCGGGCCTCAATCGATGGTATCAGCCAATTAAGATGGCGCTTTATTTTTTTATCCGTAAATTTCTTTTCCAAGCTAAGAACAGCTTCCAGATAGGCCTTGTCAAATGCTTTATCCGCGGGAACCGCGATGTCCGGGATAACTCCTGTTCCCTCCCAACTTGTTTGAGTTACAGGATTGATCGGTCGAGCGACAGGTACATGTGCGACCAGGCCGAGTTTCGGAAATTCATACCAGTCCGACCAGTGAGCCGCCCCGGCTGAATTTTCCCCCACTATGGTTGCATTTCCCAAATGTTTCATATTGTAGGCAAAGGCTTCAGCGCCGGAGGCAGTTTCATTACTAATAAGTATATATAAATCCTTCCCGGCCAATGATGGTCCTTGTATATTAGTGTGGGTCCATGCTTCCTCAAGGGAATCAAGATAGGTCCAGTACAGGCTACTTAGCTGAGTTGGCTCATCGAAGAAATAGCTGGCTACCAATTGCTGCATATTTTCATGACCGCCGTGATGATCACGTAAGTCAAATATAATAGCCTGACTATTAGCCAAAAAGCTCAATGCAGCTTCCGCTGTTTCACGGGCATAGGAAGTATCTTCGAACTTATTAACTTTGATATATCCAATCGCTCCGGGCAGCCATTCCAATTTCTCCCAACCGAAGTTTTCAAGACTTTTCAGAAATATTTGCTCTTGTGTTATTTTCTCACCTTCTAAAACATAAGAGCGATTTTTCGGAATAGGATCAATCCAGATGTGAAGATCATTACTAAACGCTCGCAAGTCATCGCTAAGCGACTTCGTAAAATCTGACAATGAGCTGTCATTATCATAAACACCATTAGTCAAATTACTCTTGAGCATCGAATCCATTTGTATTCCTATCTCAGGATAAACATATCGATCAACAAATATTGAAGCTACCGAGTCTATCATCTCTGCTCGATCTTGACCGGTCAGCGGATCAGCGTGGCTTGGTGTAACTGAATTCCAGACCAAATAAGCACAAATACAAATCAGGCAGACAATTAAAACCTTCAATCGCCTGCTGAAAATTAAACTTTTAGAATTTTTTAACGGCATGCTAATTACCTCCTTCATTTGATTTTAGTTTAATCAGAATTCGATCGTATAAAGATTGTCTGGCAAGCGCGGATTCGAATTTAGTTATAGCTTCAATTAAATTGTTATCCGTTTCCTTCACGATTTCTCTGCCGGCAACCTCAAAAGCTTCCCAGATAGGCTGCAATTTTCTAAATAGTCTTTGTCCTTTGGTCGTCAGTGAAGCCTGTCTGTAACGCCTGTCCCTGGAATCTGATTTAGATTGTAGTAATCCTTTATCGATCATCTCATTTACTACTTGTATAACCGAAGGGTGGCGAAGGCTAAGTGAATTGGCGATATCAGTTATTGCTGAATCCGGATTATTTGCTATAAAATGAAAAACGGAAAACCATCGTATTTCAAAATTGATGCCCAGTTCAGAATAGACTTTTCTGCCTTGTCTTTGAAGCTCATCAAGCACTCGACGAAGCCTGGATGCCAAAGCCAGCGAATCTAGATTTTTTAAATAATCCATAAATCTAATCCATTTCAGAATTTCGCTGATGCATATCATTTACGTAGGTGCCTACATATTGTTTCAATTTTTTAATTGCGCTTTTCAAATTGTTGTTTAAGGGCAGAAGCTGTCACAGCCCACTAATTTTTTGTGATATTATATGAAAAGGCCGCTCGGATTGGCTATTTTTTAAATTGTAGTCAATTCGTAGCCAGAAAGGAGCGGCCATGTCACAAAATTATTTGGGAATCGATGTCCATAAAAAATGGTGTGTTTATACACAGATCGATTCTACGGGGAAGGTAATGAGTCAAAGCAGGTTTCGCAACACTTTAGAAGAAGTATCGACCTTTGCCAGTTCACTCAATTCCAAGATTCACTTGGTCTTGGAACCAGTTCTCAATTATTTATGGTTATTAGATCAGTTTGAACCTTATGTCGGTTCAGTTCATGTCGCGACGCCATTTAAAGTCAGAGTAATAGCGGAATCAAAATCGAAGACTGACAAATATGATTCCCGCATGTTGGCAGAATTATTAAGGACCAATTTCTTGCCCGAATCCTGGGTTCCGCCATCAGAGATTCGCTTGTTACGGGGGTTAATCCGCCAGCGATATCATCTGGTTAAAAGTATGGTCATGAACAAAAACCGTATTCGACATCTGCTGTTTCAATACGGTATAGACCTCAAAGTGTTTAATATCGCTTCGCCGAGAGCCAGGTTGGAGATTCAACACTTGTGTTTACCTGATATCACCCGAGAGACCATAGATCAGTGCCTTAAGATCATCGCCTTGCTTGATGACCAAATAAAGGAAATCAGTAAAAAAATCTGGGAATGTGTCAAAGACAATCCAACCGTAGAACTACTCCAGACAATCCCTGGTATTGGAAAGATACGCTCGGCTGTGGTCTATGCCGAGGTGGGTAATGTTGCCCGGTTTCATAGTTCCAAAGCCTTGGCCAGCTATACCGGATTGACCCCAACAGTTAGATCATCGGGGGATTCTATCTGGACCGGTGGTATTACGCGATATGGATCCAAGCCGTTACGTCATGCTTTGGTGGAAGCATCAATTAACGTTATTAGAAAATCATCGGACTTGAGCCGCATGTATCATCGTATCCTTTATCGGAGTAATATTCAGAAGGCGAGGGTTGCTGTTGCCAGGAAATTGGCTGTTATAATATATGCTATGCTAAATCGTAATGAATCATTTAAAATGGAAACAGCTTGATAAAAATAGCAAATCGGAATTGAATATGAGTGATCAGTTCGGAAATTTGGGCTGGATCGAGAAGAATCCGTTCTTGTGAGTGGGCAATCGTTCCATATGAACAGTATCGTGGGCCTTCTATATGAAGAGCTCGAATAGGTGACCAGAACAATCCGATTGAGACATACAGAATGAAAAATTTAAAAATAACCGAAGAAAATGTTTGACTTCGGCCTTTTCATAGGTGA
>CAYXTW010000099.1:0-3354 GCA_964467955.1 uncultured Ignavibacteriaceae bacterium
CTTGGTACCGGCGACTATTATTGGAAAGTTGTTGCCGAGGACAGCGAGAATAATTCGGGGATTTCTACAACACAGACATTCACGATAGCTGGTGGATTCGACTGTATCCCCGGTGAAGCCAATGGAATCGAGCCAATAAACATTTTTGATATTACTTATCTGATAAGCTTCTTATATCTGGGTGGTCCCCCTCCGGTTCCCTATGAGAGATGCTCAGGTGATCCAAATTGTGACTGTAGTGTTAACATATTCGATATAACGCATTTAATAACATTTCTATATCTGGATGGTCCAGCACCTTGTAACGGTCAGGATTGGATTGATGCATGTACTGCTAATTAACTATAAATGAGGAGACAATTTAGTATGAGTCATGGAGTGGGGCGCAGGCTAATAAAGGCCATCGTGCTGCTTACGCTGGCACTTTGTGTGGTCCTGGATATTTCTATTAGTCTGGCACAAAAACGGAGTGATTATATAAATCCCATCTTGATCGACAGAAGTTGCGAATCTGCTCCGAAACAGAATTCTATTGTCGGTATTTGTCGGTCTACCGACCCTGCGCTACCTTCTCCGGCCGATCTTGACGCAGTGTTAAGTACCGCTCAGGTGGATTCCATAACGCGCCTGGCTGTCCAGCGCGGCGGAGGACTTGAGAATGTAATCCAGCCCGGTGACTGGGTGGTTATAAAGCCTAATATATTGGCATGCCCCGGTATTGAGTGTATGACCTGGCATCACAAGGGTACCGTCACTGATTTAAGGGTAATTAAATCGGTTATTGAGCAACTTATTGAAGAAGGTGATGCCACGCGGATCACTGTCGCCGAAGGTAAAACATGGCGCATGGTTGATTCGGTCGGTACCCCGGTTGATCAAACTTATGATGGCTGGACCTACCACTGGCCACATTACGGTAACTTATCATATCACGACATGCTGTACGACTTGGATACTGCCAATCCCGGTATTCAGATTGATTACATTGATCTTGATTACCCACCATACACGGTCGATGTCCCGGTACCGGGAGGTGGATTGTCCCGGGACTATTACACCATCCCGGATGCTATCCTGAATTGTGACAAATTGATTGCGGTGGCAGTTATGAAGGACCATACCTCGGCCCGCGTTACACTTACCAATAAATTATTTATTGGGACTTCGCCGGCCACGGTATATGGTAATTCTCATCCGTTTAATCATAAAGGCGTTCCCCACGGAGACACACTGGAGCGAACAATCATTGATCTTGTATCCTATCATCCGCCTGATTTCGGTATTGTCGAATGTATCTGGGGAACTCAGGGGGGAGGTCCGCTGGGGGGCAGCGCCATAAAGCGGAATGTTGTCCTGGCGGGAAATGATAATGTCGCTGTAGATGCCGCCTCGGCTTATGCCATGGGGATGAATCCCTGGGATATTGATCATCTACACTGGGCTCACAATAAAGGATTCGGTAACAATGATCTAGATTATATCGATATTATCGGACCTTCGCTGGACGATATCAGGTATGAATTCGCTAAAACTATATTTGACGGACGTTGTTGTCGAAACTGGTTGCTTAATGGTACTTTTAGCGGGATCGATATTGATTTCGACTACCTTGGTGATGAACCGTTAGCATCGCCGGTTATAGGTGATCCCGGTTGGGAAGTGATTAATGGTGTCATTGATTATATAGATTTGTCAGACCATTATGGTGGTCCTTCGAGTTGTATCAGTTATGCGTTTACCCGGATAATTTCTGATACCGCCAAAACGGTGAATCTGCGTTTCGGTAGTGATGACGGAATAAAAATCTGGCTCAATGGATCTGTTGTTTATAGCAATGGTAGTACCGGGAGCTGGTCATTGGTTGAACAGAGTATTCCAGTCGATTTAATTGCCGGGGAGAATAGGCTCCTGGTTAAAATTAAAAATACCTATGGAGATTATGGATTCAGCGCGCGAGTTAGCGAGAATGATGGTGACACACCTCTCGACATTAATTATTCACTTATTCCCCTGGGGAATCCATACATAACGCTGGATGCGCCTTCTAATGGTGCCCAGATAGTTGGAACCGAGGTTGGTTTGAGTGCCTGGTTCGACGACAATGATCTTGATCTCCTGAATATATCATTCTACGGTGGGACTACCCTTGACGCTACCGAACTGCTGTACTGCGAAGAAGATGTTGAGGCCGGTTCTTATGTTGTATGTAACTGGAGCGCACAAACATTGAAGGCTGATGCTAATACCGTTGCATTATATCATTTCGATGAAGGCTCGGGAAACATCATATATGACGCATCGTCGAACGGTCTTGATGGATTCTGGTGGTGTGATTCAACCCTTGATTCGGCCTGGACTACAGACGCCGCATTCGGTTACGCTCTTCACTTCTATGGCTTACGCCTGGGAGGTCAGGATACATGCAACGCTGACTGGGTTGAGGTTCCGGATGCTCCGGAACTTAATTTTACGGCTGGTGATCCTATTTCAATAGAGTTTTGGATAAAACCTGACTATATTCCGGCCGATCGACATATGGGTCTGGTATCGAAAGGGCCGCATAGTGATCCGGCGGACTCAATGAACAGTGGGGGGCCGGCCAATTACGAAATATACCTCCTGCAAAATACACAAACGTTGGGATTTTACGACGGTACTCTTCATCAATGCGATAGCTTGTCCCTTACGGCAGGCGAGTGGCAATATATTGCCGTAACTCTCGCTGAAGATGGGGAGCTTCGATTCTATAAAAATGGCGTATTGTGGGAAATATATCCTGACAGCGTTGCCGTCGGCCCCATAACATGGGAACCTCTCAGAATCGGTTGTTCGGTTTATGCGAGGAAAGCCGTTCCCGGTTTGATGGATGAGGTTCGGATATCCAATACTGTGCGAGAATCTGCGGAAATTGCAAACAACTATAAACTGGGTGTAGAAAATTATTACTGGCGAGCGGAAGCAGAAGATGGTAGTAAAGCCTTGACAGTTTCGGAAACACGGCAATTTACTCTTGTAGCCAGTGGTCCGGATACCATTCCTCCGGTTATTACACTGGTTTCACCCAATGATGGATATGCCACAAATGATAACTATATTGAACTTGAGGCGTCAGTATATGACGAAACGCCTTCTGAAATTTGGGTGTATGGAGGTACCGATCCTGATCCATCCGACCTTCTTTATGTAGAGGAAGGTGATCTGGGAACGCAAGGTATCAATTATAATTGGGACGCTCAGAGATTAATAAATGAAACAGGCTTTACGATGGGTCTGTGGCATCTTGATGCCGGTACCGGAAGTAATATTGTTGATGCCGGTGATAATGGCAACAATGGTTCCACTGTTGGCGATGCC
>CAYXTW010000100.1:0-3102 GCA_964467955.1 uncultured Ignavibacteriaceae bacterium
AATGGCGGTGTAGCTCAGCTGGTTAGAGCAGCGGAATCATAATCCGCGTGTCCGGGGTTCAAGTCCCTGCACCGCTATTTTTTTTGTATCAGATCGGCTGTTTTTCTGTCGGATTATATTCCAAGAAATTGTCTGTGTTTGATTGATAAAGGAAATTCAATATTGGGGGCAGGGGTGGATATTTACAGCCCGCTTAATTGCTAAATCCGATTTTTATTGAATACGAATCGATCGATTGAGTATATTAAACAAGTTCCGGGATTTCCTTGAAAGGATAATTACATTATTGCCGGAGCGAGTTATGTTTTTTGCCTGAGGATTTTAGGAAGGAGAGAGTGATGAAAATAGTCGGAATTGTAATCGGTGTTCTTGTTTTGATAATTGTAATCATCGGTGGATGGATCTGGATGGGGCGCGGCGGTTTGATTGACCGTTCGCAAAAGGTCGATGAGCAATGGGCGCAGGTACAGAATGTCTATCAGCGCCGGTTCGATCTGGTGCCTAATCTGGTGGCCAGTGTGGACAACTTCATGCAGCGGCAGCAGGCGACACTCACCGAAGTGATATCGATGCGACAGCGGGTGATTGAACTTAAGGGTGAAGCCGAGAATGCTCTCAAGAGCCAGAATCCGGCGATGCTGGATTCGTTGTCGGGCGCATTGTCGCGCCAATTGAATTCTTTCATTAATGTGGTGGTGGAAAGATATCCGGAGATAAAAGGGGATCAGTTGTACTCCGATTTGATGAACCAACTGGAAGGAACGGAGAATCGTATTGCCCAGGAGCGGCGCTCCTTTAACACCTCGGTGCGGGAATACAATACGTATCGTCAGAAGGGAATCAAGGCTCTGATTGCCGGTTCTATTTTCGGTTTTCCTTATGAGAAAGAATTTTTTGCGGCGCAGCCGGAGGCGCAGACGGCGCCGAGCGTTAAGGATGCTTTCAACAACAAATAGGCGGATTAGACGCGGTGAGAAAATATATTTTCGGATTGGTGCTTCTTTTGGCAGCGACGGTGCTTTTTGCCCAGTCGCAGCTTCCCGCCTATAAAGGACCAATTAACGATCTCGCCGGTGTGCTCAATCCAACGGCTGTCAAAAGACTCGAAGCCAAAGCTATCGCCTATCGTGAACAGACGGGCAGCGAAATCGGCGTCTTGATTGTCCCGACGCTGGGTCATAAATCTCTTGAGGATTACGCTCATGACGTATTTAACGCCTGGGGTATCGGTAAGAAGGACAAAGACAATGGCGTTTTATTTGTGGCCGCGATTCAAGAAAGAAAAGCACGGATCGAAGTCGGCTATGGACTCGAAGCAAAATTAACCGATCTCGAATCGGGGCGACTGGTCGGCCGGAACTCGCCGATGGCGCAATATTTTCGCCAGGGCAAATACGCCGCCGGGACCGGGGCAGTTTTGGATGGTATCGTGCAGGCCATCGGTGGCGATTATAATCCACCGGAAACAAAAGATAACGGCAACGACACCAAAAGGATTATCTCCGTCCCGCTGTTTATTATATTTTTTATAATAATTTCGGCTTTACGCCGAAAAAGGTCCTCGCGCCGGGGCTTTGGAGGACCATTTTTTGGTGGATTCGGAGGCGGTATAAGTGGTGGCGGCGGTGGCGGTGGTTTCAGCTTTGGAGGAGGTTCATCGGGAGGAGGCGGAGCCAGCGGCGGCTGGTAACCGGCGGTGGCCGGTAAACGGCAGTAACTGATAGAATGGATTGATTATGGTATCACTTATAGATAAATATTTTTCGCAGATCGACTTAGACGCCATTACAACAGCCGTTGAAAAAGCCGAAATGTCCACCAGCGGCGAGCTGGCCGTTGAATTATCATCGCATTCCCGAAATTGGATTAAAGAACGACTTATTCATAGCCTGGTGTTTGCTCTTATTTGTACGGTATCGGCTCTTTATTTTACTCGTGAAGTTAATTGGGGGATCTATTATAACACGACCCAGGCGATACTTTGGGGAGCTATCGGTTTCGTGATTGCCTATTTCGGCTGGGGGCGATTTCTCAGGCGAACCGAAAGACGGCGCCGGGCTGTCTGGAAACATGCGCTGAATCGCTTTCATCGGCTGACCCCCACGCGCGGTCATACCGGAGTCTTGATTTTTGTCTCGCTTGAGGAAGAACAGGCCGCAATTGTGGCCGACACGGCCATCGCCTCCAAAGTCCCGCCCGACTACTGGCATGCACCTCAGGCAATGATTGCCAAAGCCATGAGCAAGGGGCGGCATGTCGAAGGAATTATTCAGGCAATCGAAACAATCGCGGTCGAGCTGGCTATATATTTTCCGCGGGAGTCAGATGATATCAACGAATTGCCGGATAATCCCGAAATAGTCGAATAGCCTTCTATACGGGCGGGGTAATCGGCTGTGCTTCAGGACTTGTAAAAAGGGATTTCGCAAATCCGGGGTTCCAATCTCTGCACCGCTATTTTTCTTAAGTCGTTGTGGTACCATAATTACAAAATCAAAAAAAATCGCCGGTGTTATATTTGTGCCGGCTTTAAATCATCGGCTTATATAGAAAATTCTATCTTTATAAATTATAAATAGTGGATATGGGTGTTTTGGAGGAAATTTTCAGTCAGGTGTCGGAGATTGGATAAAGCCGGCCATGTGAAGTTGGTTTATAGACAGGGATTGGCTGTTCATAATAAAAGATTTTATTATTTTTTCACAGATAGTCTGACCCCATGCAGTCGATATCTTATGTCTGGGAATCGTGAATGACCAGGGCCAGAAGAGCAGAGCGGTCAATCAGACTGTCACGCACAATAAATTCATGGGGCGATAAGCGATTGCCGCCTATAGGTCCGAAGCCACCCAGGACCGGAACTTCGGGGGGGACGTAGCAGGTGTCGGATGATGCTTCACGGTGTGCCTTATTTATTCGCACTTCAAGTCTCTTCGCGAGTAATTTGACCTTTTCGAAAAACTCCAGACTGGCTTCGGTTGCCGATACCGGAAGGCGACGCATACCGACGCGGACCTGCGCCTGCATCTTATTATTAGCACCCTTTTCTGCAATTGCCCGAACCTGCTTGTCCAGTTTTATAATTCGTTTTTTATCCATGTA
>CAYXTW010000101.1:0-3005 GCA_964467955.1 uncultured Ignavibacteriaceae bacterium
GGCATTCCGACCTGCCATATTCAAATCGTAATTTCCGCTTGCACAAATTTGCCATAAACAGTAAATTCGTGTGGCGTATGAACCAGCAGATGTGGACATCTGCCGGACACGAACAGCGTCAGGAGCGCAGGGCTCCTGACCTACGATTTGATTCGTTAGAACGCCGACGATAGCGGGAGTAACTCAGCTGGTAGAGTCACAGCCTTCCAAGCTGTTGGTCGCGGGTTCGAGCCCCGTCTCCCGCTTTTTAATATCAAAATAATATTTTTATGTTATCGGAATGAATAGATAAAATTGTTTTAGGCGTGGCAGGTCACAATTCCGCCAAAGGCGAAATCAAGACCTGCCACGACGTTATATTAGGTTTTCAGGTTTTTTAAATTAATACAAAAAAAGTCCGGATTTATTTCGTATATTAAATAAGAATGTTAATTGGATGGGGTAGAAAGTTGGCTTTTCGAAGGCGAGCGTTTTTTACCATATTATTGATATTTTTATTGGCTGTGCCGGTATCCTTTTCGGCAATGATTGAGGTCGACGGTTTTATTCATAACGATACAACCTGGACTGACGTCGATACGGTTTACGTAACCAACACGGTAATTGTCGATTCAACCGCTCAACTTACCATCCAACCCGGGACGGTAATTTTGTTCGGCGATGGTGCCGGTCTGTGGGTCTGGGGGCAGCTGTATGCCGAAGGCGAAGAGACAGACAGTATCATGTTCACCTCGGTAATCGAGGCGTACGGCGGGACACCGTCAGCCGGAAGCTGGACGGGCCTTCAATTTTACCTGAACAGTTCCGGGGTGTTGAGATATTGCCATTTTCGCTATGCCATAAATTGCGTTCAGACTTTTGCCGCACCGGTCGAAATTTATGACTGTTTGACCGGAAATTTCTCGGATAGGGGATTTTACATTGACGGAGGTACCGATAAGCAAACACCGACTATTCTGGAACGATGTGTGGCTCGTCAGGATGATGTCGATCTTATAGGCAGCGGAACCGGGATTTATGTTTATGAATATTCTGATATTATTATATCCGGATGCCATGTGTACAATTGTCAAGTGGGTACCGACATCAATTCCAGCGGTCCAACGGCTCCGCGTTTTCATGTGGTTGATTGCGATATTCGTGACAATCTTCTATATGGAATCTATGTCCATACCTGCGGCTGAGGGCCGGAAGGGGCGCCGAAGGGTTCGGTGCAGGGTTGTAACATTCTGAACAATGCCGATAAGGCGATGAAAGTCGTATCCGAAAACGATTCTTTGACAATAATTGACGCGACCGATAATTATTGGGGCACGATTGATTCGGCGGAAATCGAAGATATGATTTTTCATAATGCCGACACTTCCTCGGTACCATTTGTCGATTATATTCCTTTTGCGCTTGATTCGTTCGATATTGAAAACAGTTCGCCGACCGCTGTTGAGATTGAAGATAATGGCATTTTGCCTTCGGGATTTGCGCTTGAACAGAATTATCCGAATCCCTTTAATCCCATAACGACGATCGAGTTTACTTTGCCGAATCGTTCGCAAGTGAGTCTTTCTATTTTTAATGTTCTCGGCCAACGAGTATCTGCTTTGGCAGACCGGCAAATGCCGGCCGGCACTTACTCCATGGAATGGGATGGCAGAGATTCGTATGGCCGTCCTGTTCCTACCGGGATTTATTTCTACCGTCTTCAGGCCGGAGATTTTATTGCAGCCAGGAAGATGATACTGCTGAAGTAGTTTTGAATCCCGTCACGATATTTATTATTCATTTGGCGGCATTTATATTATTTTTACTTCCATGATAAGAACTGGGACGCAGGGGTGGAGCTATAAAGATTGGCTGGGGAATTTCTACCCCGAAGACTGCCGGCCGGCAGATTATTTGTCGATTTATGCACGACGGTTTAATACGGTCGAAATCGATGCGACATTTTATGCCATCCCGCGAAAATCAACGGTGGAAAAATGGTATGATAACACGCCAAGAGATTTCAAATTCGCCGCCAAATTCCCGCGGTTGATTACCCATGAGTCGGATTTGACCAATATCGAAGATGTTTTGTCCGGATTTCTGTCGACCATGACGGCTTTAAAAGAAAAGCTCGGGCCGCTTTTGATTCAGTTTCCATATTCGTTCAAACCGGATATGGCGGAAAATCTTTATAAATTTCTAAAGTTACTTCCCGCCGAATTCAATTTTGCCATCGAGGTCCGTAATAAAAAATGGCTCGGCGATTCGTTTTATGATAAACTGCGCGAGAATAATATCGGATTGGCCATATTGGATCACCCATGGATGCCCAAAACATCGGTGAAAACCTCGAATTTTGTCTATCTTAGATTTCTCGGTGACCGAAAATCGATTCCCGATAATTTCAGTCATGAACGCAGAGACAGGAAGCAGGAGTTAATCGAGTGGCGGGAGTTTATCAATACCCTGATCGAGCAGAAAGAGGACGTTTACGCTTATTTTAACAATCATTATTCGGGTCATTCGCCTACGACGGCCGAGCGATTTATCAAAATGATGGCCGAAAGCTGAATTTTTTTTCGTGCCAAAACCGTCTTTTAGCGGGGGAAATTTTTCGATATTTATTTATTCGGGGGAAATTGTATAATTATCAAACATTTTGTTAAAGCTTTTCCGCAAACTGCCGAATTATATAAAGTTAAGCTGGAGGAATAAGGGAACCCGGAGGGCGCAATTTATTTTTCAATTAAACAAAAAAAATCTATAATATTTATAAAAATATTTCTTGACAGCCAAAATGGTCTGTATATATTAGTGGCTTGCCAAAATTTGGTGAGGTATGCCCATTTATGGGAATGAAAAAGTGCATGCCCAAGTAGCTCAGTCGGTAGAGCACATCCTTGGTAAGGATGAGGTCACCGGTTCAATCCCGGTCTTGGGCTGTTAAAAATTTTTGCGGAGGTTAGTGCCGATGGCGAAGGAGAAATTTGTCAGGACGAAGCCGCATGTAAATGTCGGCACGA
>CAYXTW010000102.1:0-2950 GCA_964467955.1 uncultured Ignavibacteriaceae bacterium
TAGAGCAGCTATCTTCTCGACGATTTCATCAATCACTGCATTGTCTGCCATTTTAATAACCCTTTCAACTTATTATATTTTGTTGTTTCCCTTTTAATAATGCAAATTTCCTATTTCTTCGATGCCGCCAGGGCATCAATTGTGGATACCAGTTCTCTGGCAATCGCCTCCATCGAACCGAGTATTGAAGTGAATGGAGACTCAATCGCCGATACTAACTGCGCCAATAAAATCTCCCGTGACGGCAGGCTGGCCAATTTCTTTATTTCGACTCCGCCGAAAAGCTGTTTATCCATGACAAACGCTTTGATGACCGGCTTTTCTTTATCTTTATAAGAATCGTACAGAATTTTCGCGGCCACTGCCGGATCGCCGGCCCCGAAAGCCAGCGCCGTCGGCCCTTCCAGATATTCAATTATATTTTTCAGACCGGCATCTTCAGCGGCGATTCTCATCAACGTATTTTTGGCCACCAGATATTTTACAGAATTTTTCCGCAGATTTTTTCGCAGAACTGTTATATCGGCAACGTTCAAACCCGAATAGTCGGTAATAAAGACGGACCTGGCCTGCTCCAGATAGTTCTTTATATCCTTTACGGCATTTATTTTTTCCGGTTTTGGCATATCGTTACCCTTTACTTTTTCAGATCCGCCAGCAGCGCCTGGTGATCAAGTTTTAATCCGACACCCATCGTCGAACAGACTGAGAGACCTTTCATATATGTCCCCTTTGCCGCGGCCGGCCTGGCTTTGACCAAAGCGTCGACAAAGGCATTGACATTTTCGGCCAGTTGCTCGACGGGGAATGATGCCTTTCCGACCGGGACCGCTACATTGGCCTGGCGATCAACCCGATATTCGATCCGCCCCGCTTTTAATTCTTTCACCGTTCGACCGATATCCATCGTCACCGTTCCCGATTTCGGATTCGGCATAAGTCCTCGCGTTCCCAGAATTTTCCCCAGTCGGCCGATAACCCGCATCATATCCGGCGTCGCCACGGCGACATCAAAGTCAAGCCATCCGCCCTGGATTTTTTCGACCAAATCCTGAGAGCCGACAAAATCGGCCCCGGCCTCTTTGGCCTCCGTCTCTTTTTCACCCATGGCAAAAACCAGAACCCGAACTTTCTTCCCGGTCCCGTTCGGCAGGGCAACTGTCCCGCGGACCATCTGGTCGGCGTGTTTGGGATCAACTCCCAATCGTGCAACCATCTCGATGGTTTCGTCGAACTTGCAGTTACTGTTTCCCTTGATAAAATTCAGAGCCTCATCGAGGAGGTACGCTTTTTTGCGATCCACCTTCTCCCGATTAGTCCGATACCTTTTGGAATGTTTCATAATCTTTCACTCTCCCCGCAATGCGCCGGGCAATGCAGGTGCAATCGAATTAATATGTTAATCTACTACTTCAATACCCATCGAATTGGCTGTCCCGATGATCATCGACATCGCTGTCTCGACCGACGAGGCATTCAAATCGACCATTTTCAACTCTGCGATTTCCCGAATTTGTTTCGAATTTACCGTCCCCGCTTTCTCGCGGTTGGGTTCGCTCGATGCTTTCGGCAGATTGGCCGCCTTTTTCAGCAGCACCGAGGCGGGCGGCGTTTTGGTTATAAAGGTAAATGACTTATCAACATATACCGTTATAACCACGGGCGTAATAATACCCCCCAGGTTCTGCGTTTTTGCGTTAAAAGCCTTGCAGAATTCCATTATATTGACACCGTGCTGTCCCAGCGCCGGTCCGACTGGCGGGGCCGGATTAGCTCCGCCGGCGGGAATCTGCAGTTTAATCGTCGTTTCTACTTTCTTAGCCAATTTATATCTCCAATAATTGATTTCCGTAATCAGACTTTTTGTTTAACCGGTTCAATTTGCAGAAAATCGAGCTCGACCGGGGTGGGTCGGCCGAATATGGATACCATGACTTTTATCTTTTTGCGCTCCATATTGACTTCGCTGACGAATCCCGAAAAATCGGCGAAAGGACCGTCGATTACCTTCACCGAATCGCCTGCCTTATAGGGAACGTCGGCTGGTTCGGCCGTGCGCGAACGATCAACTTGCCCCAGAATCCTTTCGACTTCGCTTTCCCTAAGCGGCTGGGGCTTTCCGCCGGCACCGACAAAATTGGTTATACTCGGCGCCGAAACAACAAGATTCTGTGTCACCTGACTGAGTGACATCTCCACCAGAATATAGCTGGGCAGGAATTTTTTGGTCGAGGTTGACCTTTTGCCCTGTTTCATCTCGGTTACCTGCTCGGTCGGGATTAAAATCTGACCGAATTCCTTTTCCAATCCGGCGGTGGCGATGGCCGACTCCAGATACTTTTTGGCCTTCTGCTCGTGACCGGAATAGGTATGAACTGCGTACCAGTGCATTGCCATTAGTTAAGCAACCTCATCCAAAAATATACTTTGTAGCCAGCGATAGAAGCCGGTCCACAATCCCGATAAATATGGACAAAATTAACGTCACCACGATAGTAACTATCGTCGAGCCGATTAGTTCCCGTTTTGTCGGCCATGTAACCTTTTTCAATTCGGCTTTGACTTCTTTTAAAAATTTTACAATCTTACCAAACATTACCAGCCTTTTTCATTATTTATTTTTATGCAGGCCAGGAGGGACTCGAACCCCCAACATCCGGTTTTGGAGACCGGCGCTCTAGCCATTAGAGCTACTGGCCTGTCAACTTTTTGCCGCGTTATCTTGTTTCCTTGTGTTTCGTGTGCTTATTGCAGAAGGGGCAGTATTTTTTGTATTCGACCCTCTCCGGATGCAACCTCTTGTTCTTCGTCAAATAGTAATTGCGATTTTTACATTCGCCGCAAGCCAGTATTATTTTATCTCTGGGCATTTAAGTATTCTTCCTGAAATGATTCTACTCCAAAATTTCCGCGATGACACCGGCGCCGACCGTCCGACCACCTTCTCGGA
>CAYXTW010000103.1:0-1157 GCA_964467955.1 uncultured Ignavibacteriaceae bacterium
CACGGAGGAAATATGAAAATATTCGGATATATCAGCGATCATGAGAGCAATATCTATTCTGGATATGACGTATCAAGAATGATACTTCGTGACCATCTGGCCGCCGATCGGACGACGTTGTCGAATCAGAACACTTTTCTGGCCTATGTCAGGACGGCATTGACTCTTTTTGTGGCGGGAGTGACATTCGTGCGGTTCTTCGAATTAACTCTAATTGAAATTATCGGGTGGATATTTATGCCGATTGGAATTATGACTTTTTTCGTCGGTCTTTATCGTTATAATCGGCTGAGAATCGTTCTAAAACGGCTCCGCAGGCATGCACCGAGATGATTCGGCAATATGATTTGTGAGTTATTGTCAAAGACCACAACCATAACCTGATAATTTCGGAAATTAATCCATAGAGAAAAGCCTAATTACGGGATTGAAAGTCATCGGTGACAATAGAAATCCCGCCCCGGTGCGGAAGGGCGCGTGCGGGTTTAGGTGAGTGTTTTAAAAGTTGACTTCCAAATCCCAATTGGCACAGGTTTCCCGAGCTTTGCCAAGCGGCATCCAGGGATCATCGGAAATCTTCGTACAGTAAGTTTCCTCCACCCAGCATAAATTAATAGTCGGGCTGTGGCCTGGAATGACGGCATTGGGCGGAATTCTGACCAGCATTCCGGTCGGATGGAAATAGTATGTGCCGGGTTCATTGATGTTGTTAAAGGGAACTGTGTATTTTCGCGTCCGATAGCGGTTTATGGTACCGGTTCCCGGCGTATACTCGGTTGAACGTCTGGTAACCATTTTGACACCTCCTTCGCCATCCTCTCAAATAATAAGATATTCGACATTAATTATATTTTTATAATCCGTATGCATATTCAGTTTATCGGGAAAAGTCATATTTCTATTATAAGGCGTAAACATTTTTATCGGCGGTTTATCCCTGAAGAAATCGTATGAACCGGGTTTTAATTTTTAAGCCACTTAAGGGCTGCATTCCTGGAATCGAACATGTTGATCCGCACGCTACGTGAGATTCTAACTTCGCAGGAAACATGTCGGCGACCGGTGGTATTGAAGCCAGGTCACCGGTATCGATGAAGAGATTATTAAAGCCGGTTTTCTCATGAATCAGCCTGACTTTATCGATTGACTCCGTCATT
>CAYXTW010000103.1:1257-2761 GCA_964467955.1 uncultured Ignavibacteriaceae bacterium
TTAATATATTTAGTTATTTAAACTCGGAGAAAACCATGTTTGATAAAAAATTTATCGAGGAATCAAATAATAGAAAAAAGAAGTGGGATAAAGATGCCGAGAAATTTCGCGGAAAAAAATCCCGATCCCGATTTATAACCGTCTCCGGCGAAGAAATCAAAGAACTGTATACGCCGTCAGATGTCAACGGCTCCCGTTTTTTCGAAAAAGTCGGCTTTCCCGGCGAATATCCGTATACCCGCGGTGTTCATCACACGATGTACCGCAGTCGTTTATGGACGATGCGTCAATTTTCCGGGATGGGCACGCCAACGCAGACCAATGAGCGCTATCACTATCTTCTGGACAACGGTCAGACCGGCCTGTCGGTTGCTTTCGATTTACCGACTCTGATGGGTTATGACTCCGATCATGCCCGCTCACTCGGAGAAGTCGGCAAATGCGGGGTGGCGGTCGATTCGCTGGCCGATATGGAGATACTTTTTGACGGAATCAATCCGCGCGATGTGTCGACGTCAATGACAATAAATTCGCCGGCGTCGATTCTGTTGGCGATGTATCTGGCAGTGGCTGAGAAAAACGAGGTACCGTTCGATCAGGTTCGGGGGACACTACAAAATGATATTTTAAAAGAATATATCGCGCAGAAAGAATGGATATTTCCGCCGGAGCCGTCGATTCGGTTAATCACCGACCTGATGGCGTTCTGCACCGACCATGTGCCGCAGTGGAATACGATTTCGATTTCCGGGTATCATATTCGTGAAGCCGGCTCGACCGCGGCGCAGGAGTTGGCGTTTACGCTGGCTGACGGTTTCGCCTATATTGAGGCGGCGATAAAAGACGGTCAGGATGTCGACGCCTTCGCGCCGAGATTATCGTTTTTCTTCAATGCCCATCAGGATTTTTTCGAGGAAATCGCCAAATATCGGGCGGCGCGGCGGATATATGCGCGCCGGATGAAGGAAAAATATAAGGCCAAAAAAGAGCGAAGCTGGTTGCTACGTTTTCATACCCAGACTGCCGGGTGTTCGCTGACCGCGCAGCAGCCGGAGAATAATCTTATCCGCACCGCTTTCGAGGCACTGTCCGGTGTGCTGGGCGGGACACAATCGCTGCATACCAATTCGATGGATGAGACCCTGGCGCTGCCTTCGGAAAAAGCGGCTTTACTGGCTCTTCGGACACAGCAGATTATCGCCCATGAAACCGGCGTGGCGAATACGATCGACCCGCTGGCCGGGTCATATTTCGTTGAATCACTGACTGACAAAATGGAAGCCGACGCCGAGAAATATCTCGATGAAATTGAGCGTCGCGGCGGGGTCGTGAAATGTATCGAGGATGGCTACCTTCAGCGGGAAATCGCCAACGCCGCGTACCGCTACCAGAAGGAGATTGAAAAAAAGGAGCGGATTATTGTCGGTGTAAATGATTATGTTATGGAGAACGAGAAAATCGAGATACCGATTTTGAAAATTGATGAAGAAGTCGAGCGCGAGCA
>CAYXTW010000104.1:0-2618 GCA_964467955.1 uncultured Ignavibacteriaceae bacterium
AATGCATAAACTTTAACCCATTATCATAATATCGTGAAATAATTCACAAACTGCTATTCGCCGGATTGGGCTTATCTTAAATAATCGACCGATTACTGCCACTCCACCTTTTCAGAAGAAACCGCCACAGAAAAACAAAAAACCACCCGAAATGATTTGACAAAGCCGACCGGGTAAAGTATAATACGCGGCTTATAAAAATACGATTTTATTGAACAGGAGGATTTTCGGGTGAAGGTTTACGACACCGAACAGATCAGAAATATTGCCTTGATTGGCCAGCGCGGCTGCGGAAAGACCAGCCTGGCTGACGCTATCGCTTTTTCATCCGGCATAACAAACAGGCTGGGAAAGGTTGATGACGGAACCTCGATATCGGATTTTACCGACGAAGAAATCAACCGGAAAACTTCAATCGGCTTATCGATCCTCATTTGCCCCGGAAAAAACAGCAAAATTAACGTCCTCGACCTGCCCGGCAATCCCGACTTTATCGGCGAGCTTATCGCCGGCTTGACTGTCGCCGAAACGGCCGTCATGGTTCTAAATGCCAACGCCGGAATCGAGGTGGGCACGGAAATTCAATATCAATATGTGAAAAAATCCAACCTGCCCCGAATTTTCTTCATCAACAAGGTAGAAAAAGAGCATGTCAAAACGGCCGATATCGTCGCTCAACTTCAAAAACGATATGGCTTGAAAGCGATACCGGTCCAGATTCCTTTAGGTGAAGGTCCCGATTTCAAGGGCATTATTGACCTTATCAAGATGAAGGGATTTACTTTTGACGACAAGGGCAAAGCGACCCCAGCCGATATTCCCGAAAATCTGAAAGCGACCGCGGAAGAAGCCAAACAAAAATTAGTCGAAGCGGTCGCCGAAACCGATGACGCTCTATTGGAGAAGTTTTTCGACAAGGGCGAACTGTCACCTCAGGAAATCCTCGGCGGGTTGAAAAAGGCGATAAACGAACAGGCTGTGTTTCCCATTTTATTCGGCTCAGCTGAAAGAAATGCCGGCGTCTCGACATTACTTGATTTCGCCGGCGATTTTCTCCCCTCGCCCGATATGCGTCCCGAGCAGAATCTATTCAAAGCCGGAACCGAGGAGCTTGTCAACGTTGATGTTAACGCCTCGGGTAAACCGATAGCATTCATATTCAAATCTCTTTCCGAATCGCATATTGGTGAGATTTCGCTCATAAAAGTAATTTCAGGCAAAATCAATCAGGGATTGGAACTTTATAATCATTCCAAGAATGTTCCCGAGCGGATCGGCCAGGTTTTTTCTGTTACCGGCAAGGAACGGACTGAAATCGACGCGGCCAACGCCGGTGATATCGCGGCGCTGGTCAAATTGAAGGGATCGGCTACCGGGCACACTCTGAGCGCCAAAGATAATCCGCTGGTCGTCCCGCAAATGGAATTCCCCGAGCCGGTCATGGATATCGGATTGAAACCGAAGGCCAAAGGCGATGAGGAAAAGATGTCGACTGGATTGCAGAAAATCATGGGCGAAGATCCCTCTTTCAAATTGGTCATTGATCCGGCCCTCCGGCAAACGGTATTGTTCGCCCAGGGTTCGACGCATACCGAAATCATCATGGGCAAACTTAAGGCGCGTTACGGCGTTGAGGTCGATCTCTTTAAACCGCGTATCCCCTATCGCGAGACGATAAAAGGCAAAACCGAAATCCAGCATCGATATAAGAAGCAAAGCGGCGGACGCGGCCAATATGGTGACGTTCACCTCCGGCTGGAACCGACCAAACGCGGTGAGGGATTCATATTCTCCGACGAAATCAAGGGCGGCGTCATCCCCAGCAAGTATATACCCTCCGTCGAAAAAGGCATCGTTGAGTCGATGCAAGCGGGCGGCCTGTCCGGCTCGCCGGTGGTCGATATTAAGGCGGCTGTTTTTTACGGCTCTTATCACGCCGTCGACTCCTCCGATATGGCCTTCAAGATGGCCGCGTCGATGGCTTTCAAGGAGGGTTTTTTGCAGTGTAATCCGGTTTTGCTCGAGCCGATCAGCAAAGTCGAAATTCTGGTTCCGGAAGATTTCACCGGCGACGTCATGGGTGACCTCTCTTCCCGTCGCGGCAAAATCGCCGGAATGGATCCCGAGGGACGATACACCCGTATCCGGGCGACGGTCCCTCAGGCCGAATTGTATAACTACTCGGTTGATCTGAGATCGATGACCTCGGGCCAGGGTGTTTACTCGCGGACTTTTTCGCATTATGAGGAAGTCCCGCGCGACATTACCGAGAAAGTTATTGCGGAGATTAAACGATCCCGCGAGGAATAAACTATATATAATTTGTGGGCCGCAGACGCCCTCGTCTGCCCCCCGATAATAAATTCTGCAACTCCATCATGCGACTTAAGCCCCGCGCCTTCGGCGGGGCTTTTTTTCGTGGGCGGCAGACGCCCCCGTCTGCCCCAAGTAAAAATCTTAAAAATTCCGGAGCTAAAAGAGAATGATTACAGGCTTTGGAAACCACGTTTTGATGATTTGATAATCACGACGGAAAAGTTGTTAAAGATTAAAATGGATTATATTCATAATAATCCTGTTAAGGCCGGATTGGTTGCCAGTGCAGTTGACTGGAAATA